>DASTFN010000081.1:0-67192 GCA_035719905.1 Allosphingosinicella sp. | reverse complement strand
GGTGCCGCCGCCGGGGCCGGCCTCCCCGGCACCCGTCGTCCTCGTCGAGGAAGCGGAAGCGTGGCGGGGAATCGCTTCGCCCCGCGACTCGGCGCTGATCGACTCTCTGGCCGGCCGCTGGGAGCGGGCGCTATCGGCCGGACGGGCGGCGGGGCTGACCCGAAGGATCTCCGGGGAGGGGGTGTTGCTGGCCCCGGCGGAGCGCCTCGGGCGCGCGGCGCCGGCGCCGGGAACCTATCGCTGCCGCTACGTCCGACCGGGCGGCCGGCGGTGGGCCGCGTCGCCCCAGGGCTTTTGCTATATCGGAGTCGAGGCGGGGCAGCTCAGCCTCGCCACCGAGCTTCGCGGCCTGCGCCTGGGCGGCTATTTGTGGGAGCTGAAAGGCGGCGAGCGGCTCGTCTTCCTGGGCGCGGCCGTGCCCGCCGCCGGCCGGACCGCAGCCGCTTACGGGGAAAATCCGACCCGCGACACGGCGGGCCTGCTGGAGCGCATCGGCGACTTCCGATACCGGCTCACCCTCCCGGAGCCGGCGCCCGGAAGCGCCTTCACCGTCATCGATCTGGTGGCGGCACCGGGCGCCTGACAAAAAAAAGGCCGCCCGGAGGCGGCCTTTTCGAAAAGCTTCGGCTCAGCAATTGCCGGGCTTGCCGTCGGCGCAGTCGGTGGTCGATTCGACGTCGTTCGCGGCGCCGTGGACCGTGTTGCAGGCGCTGAGCGCCAGACCGGTGGCGATGAAGGCGAGGGTGATAAGCTTACGCATGTCTGGTCTCCTGGAATGCCACGCCGGGCACATTCGCCCGTTCGGCGTGGCAAGGTAGAAAGGAAATGCGGGGACGGGGGCGATTGTTCCGTTGCCGTCATCCCCGCGAAAGCGCGAATCCCTCCAACCGTCGAGCAGCGCCAACGCTGCAGGGATGCCCGCTTTCGCGGCAATGACGGGGGAGGGATGCAGATAAAATTTGAGCCCGGAGGCGCCACCGGGGGGGGGGAGGTTGGCGCGTCCGGGCTCATGTCGTGGATAGCGAGAGCGGGGGGGCAAAAGGTCACTATCCGAACTGCATAACGACGAAGGCGGGGGCCGGTTCCACCGCTTCGCAAAAAAATTGCATGCCATGCGAATTTTTCGAAACCGGCCCGCGCCGCCGCCGGTTCATCAGGGGCGAAGAGGAGCCCCGCCCAGTGACCAAGCCGCCCAAATCCACGCCGCACAGCGATATTGACGGAGTCCGTCGCGACCAGAAGCCCATTGTCGAGAGCGCCGTCGAGGCGGGGCAGGGCGCCGAGGATCTGGCCCGCGCCGCCAGGGAGAATGTGGCGAGGCCGGATCCTGCCGAGGACGTGAAGAACCGCGACGACCGGAGTCGCTAGGCGTCATTGCGAGCGAAGCGAAGCAATCCAGCGCGGCGCCTCCGCCCACTGGATGGCTTCGTCGCTTCGCTCCTCGCAATGACGGCTTACCGGTCCGCCTTGTCGACCACGGCGACGGCCAAAGTGTAGCGGCCGGAGTCGAGGTCGCGCTCGATGGTGGAGCGGAGCTGGCGGGACAGGCCGGTGACGATCCGCTCGAACCGCTCGGTCAGGATCGTCTCGCAGCCGGCGCCGGGGCGAAGGCTGTCCGATTCGATGGCGAGCTGGGCCGTGCCGGGGTTTGCTCCCTCGCCGGTGAGGGCGATGCTGACCGCCCCGGCGCCGCACAGCATCGCATATTCGGCGATCTCGGTGATCAGGAAAGCGACCGAGACGGCGACGTCCTGGGTGACGTAATATGGCTCGAGGGCGAGGCGGATGCTCATCCCGATCGCCGAAGCGGGCGCGGTGGCGCGCAGATTGGCGGCGAGCTCCGAGATGAGCGGCTTCAGGGCGACCCCGCGATTCTCCTCGAGCTCGGCGAAATGGTTGCGGTGAACGACCGCGAGCGCGTCGACCCGCCGCTGGATCGAGGCGTAGGCCGCGGCGACCTCCTCGTTGGGCGAGCCGCGCGAGTGGATGTTGAGCAGGGACGCGACGACCTGGAGGTTGTTCTTCACCCGGTGGTGGACCTCGCGCACCAGCTTGGTCTGGCGCTCGACGGCGGCTTCCAGCTCGGCCTCGTGGCGAGCGAGGGTCCGAACCGCCCGATCGAAGGCCTCGCCGAGTTCCCTTATCTCCCGGGCCGGGGTCGCGAGCCGGGGGAGGGCCAGCTCGCGGTCGCCGGGCCGGTAGGCCGCGACGGCGCGTTCCATCCGGGCCAGCGGCCGAAGCAGGAGGCGGTTGAGGATCAGCCAGCCGACCGCCGTCGCGAACGCCCACATCAGGACCGGAAGCAGGATGAGCAGAATGTCGGCCAGGGTGATCGGCACCGCCGAGAGGAGGATGTTGAGCTGCAGCTGGCCCCCGGCGACCGATTCGGAGCTCTGCACCTTCTGCCGCCATGCCCCGCCCTTGAAATCGGAGCGGAGCACCATCCGCTGCTCGCCCTGGCTGAGATCGAGGTTGAAGTCGCGGCTGGTGCCCGGAATGTAGGTCAGGTCGCTGAGCGCCGGGCGGCTATATTCGGCGACTCCCTCGAGCCCGCCGCCGTCGCCGAAGACGAACAAGGTGAGCGCCGAGCCGTCGTCGCGGATTCGGGCGATGGTGCCCGACCTCGCCGCGCGGACGGATCCGATCGAAGGCGCGAAGCCGGCGCTGGCGCAGCGCAGGCTGCCGTCGCCGGCATAGAGGGCGTAGCGGACCGGCACCGGCCCCTGCTCGAGCTGCCGAAGCGTGGTCTGACAGACTTGCGATCGCGCCGGCGTGAGCGAAATGGCGACGCTCGCGGTGTTGATCGTCAGGACGCTGCGCGAGAAAGCGGAGTTCAGCCGCTGCGCCTTGAGCTCGAGCCGCGAGAGAGTCTCCTCGCGGCGGTCCGCCGTCTTCTCGTCGGCGCTCTGGATCGAGACGAGGATCGCGACCAGGCCGAGCGGGAACAGCGCCGCGCTGAAGATGAGCGCCATCTTGAGCCCGGTCGAGAGCCGGGCGAAGCGGGATGCCAGCCAGCCTTTCGCTTCAGTCGCCACGCCGTTCCGATACCGCCGAGCGGCGCCTCCGGTAGTGAGTGCGAATGCTAGCCCAGCCTGCCGAGCAGATCGAGCATTTCCGGGGGGATGGTCTCGTCCACCGCGTCGCTATAGGCCTTGCGCAGCGCCTGGCCGATTTCGGCATTGGGTCCGCGTCGCTTCCGGCTTCTGGGCATATCTTCACTATCGGCCGGAGGGGGGGGATTGGTTCCGCGCCGGCGATCGCTCTCGTTCTCGAAGCTCAAATCGTCTACCCCTCGCGACGCCGGCGCCGCGCCCGCTGCAGTTCAACTGGCGTCCGCCACGGCGACGACCGAAATCGAAAACCGAATGCGCAGGACCCACCCCGCGGCCAGATAATGGCCCGCAGTCGCCGTGGAAACAAAAAACTCGCTGAATGGTTCCAACGCCGCGTGAGGAGCGGGCCGGGCCGAAAATTCCTCCTGTTCGCAGCATTGCACCCACTTGAACGGTGGTTGCAAAGCTCGGGCACAACCTCAATAGGACCCGGAACGAACAGGAGTCGTAAACAACATGTCGCTTGGTCAGGATCTCGCGCCGCACCTTCCGTTCCTCAGGCGCTACGCGCGCGCGCTTACCGGCACCCAGGGCCATGGCGACGCTTTCGTCAAGGCGACCCTGGAGGCGATCGTCGCCGCTCCGGACGAATTCCCCCGCGACGTCGATCCCCGGCTCGGCCTCTACCGCACCTTTCACGCCATCTGGTCGTCGGCCAATATCGAGGACGATCCGGGCGCCGTCGAGGCGGAGGATCCGGAGGGGATCGCCCAGGCGCGCCTCGCCCGGATCACGCCTTTGTCGCGCCAGGCGCTGCTGCTGACCGCGATGGAAGGCTTCACGCCCGAAGACGCCGGCTATCTGATCGGCGCCTCGGCCGACGACGTCGAGCGGCTGGTCGCCGAGGCGCTCGCCGAGATCGAGCGGCAGACTCGGGCCGAAGTGCTGATCATCGAGGACGAACCGATCATCGCCATGGACATCGAGACGATCGTCCGCGACCTCGGCCACAGCGTCACCGGAGTCGCCGTCACCCGCGACGAGGCGGTGGCTCAGGCCATGGCCCGGCGGCCCGGCCTGGTGCTCGCCGACATCCAGCTCGCCGACGACAGCAGCGGAATCGACGCGGTCAAGGACATCCTCCAGGAGTTCCAGGTGCCGGTCATCTTCATCACCGCCTTTCCCGAGCGGCTGCTCACCGGGGAGCGGCCCGAGCCGACCTTCCTCATCACCAAGCCGTTCCAGCGCTCGACGGTGAAGGCGGCGATCGCCCAGGCGCTGTTCTTCGACAGCGCCACCTTGCCGGCTTAGGGACGGAACCCGCTCGGGCAGCGGGCGTTGCGCCCACATAACGAGCGGAACCGAGGAACCATGGACGAGCGCGAACAACATATCGACACGACGAGCGCTCGCGCGGGGGCAACTCCGCACATGACTCGTTATATCTTGCCGATATCTCTTGGACTTGTCGTCCTGGCATTTCTGCTCTTGTTGTTTCTCTGGCGGTAGAGGCCTACATCCTTGACAGACGAGAGGGGGGCTCCGGCCCATCCGCGCCGCATGAGCGACAGTATAGCGTATAACGGGGGCAGCTTGGTACAGCAGCCGGAAACGGACGAGGACGACAACGAGACGCCGCGCTTCGAGCCGGTCCCGTTGCCGGACGACGAGTTCAAGGATCAGCTCGCGCAGGTCATCCCGCATCTGCGCGCCTTCGGCCGTTCGCTGTCGGGCAGCCGCGACCTCGCCGACGATCTGGTCCAGGAGACTCTGCTCAAGGCCTGGGCGGCGAG
Organism: Allosphingosinicella sp.; assembly: GCA_035719905.1. GTDB lineage: Bacteria > Pseudomonadota > Alphaproteobacteria > Sphingomonadales > Sphingomonadaceae > Allosphingosinicella. Next base: position 62,346 of record DASTFN010000081.1, on the reverse strand, counting down.
GAAGCGATTCCAGGCCGGCACCAACATGCGGGCCTGGACCTTCATCATCCTCAGGAACCTGTTCCTAAGCCAGATGCGCCGGGCGCGCTTCAAGGGCGAGTGGGACGAGATCACCGCGTCGAAGATGCTGGCCGCTCCGGCGAGCCAGGACCGGCATGTCGAGCTGACCGACATGCAGCGGGCCCTGCTCCACCTCCCGCAGCCGCAGCGCGAGGCCCTGATCCTGGTCGGCGCCGGCGGCTTCGCCTACGAGGAAGCGGCCGAGATTTGCGGCTGCGCGGTCGGAACGATCAAGAGCCGGGTGGCGCGCGGCCGGGTCGCGCTCGAGGCCCTCCTTACCGACGGCAAGCTCCCCTCCCGCCGCGAGCATGAGAATGAGGGCGGCCGCTCGGCGCTTCAGAGCATCATGAACGAAGTGGACGAACTGAGCCGGGATAGGGATCCGGGGCTTTAGCGTCCGTCGCCCCAGCGAAGGCTGGGGTCCCGGGGGTGAAAAGCTCCGTTTATTTGTTTCGCTGGGGTCCCAGCCTGCGCTGGGACGACGCGTTACGCCCGGTCCAGGCGGAGCAGGAGCTCCTCGAAAATCTCCAGCGAGCGCAATTCGCCGTCCATGGCGAAGGCCTCGCGCAAGGCGTTGCCGACGCCGGCATGCACCGTCGGCGGCGCCACTTTCACGAAGCGCCTTGAGGAAGCATGGACCATGGCTTCTAATCTCGGATTAAGCGTATTCACGAACCCTAGAACGCGCCGGGAACGGTGGAGTTTCAACCGTTGCGCGCCCTCAACATTAGTAATGCCGGCTGTTGTATGAATGAAACACACAGTGAAGAAGCGGTTAAGGACGCGCTCGCCCGGGCGCGGGCCCATTCGCCGTTCCTGAAACTCCAGCTCGAACGCTTTCCCGTTATAGCTCAGGAACTTGAGGCAGGCCGGGCCGAAGCAGCGGTGGCTCGAGCGGCCTCGGCGGGGGCGGACTCCGTGGACCTCGCCGCCGCCCTGAGGCGCGAGCGCAGCGCGCTCGCGGCGGCCCTGGCGGTGGCGGACCTGGCCGGGGCGATCCCGCTCGAACGGCTGATGGAGGCGCTCGCCGACCTCGCCGACCGGGCGCTCCAGAGCGCGCTCGCCGCCGCTTTCGCGGAGCGGACTCCGGACGATGCGCCGCTCGGCTTCGCCATCATCGCGCTCGGCAAGCATGGCAGCCGCGAGCTCAATTACTCGTCCGACGTCGACCTCCTCTTCCTCTACGACCCGGCGACCTTGCCGCTGAAGCCGCGCGAGGAGCCGGGGCAGGGGGCGCTGAGGATCGGCAACCGCCTGGTCGAGCTCCTCCAGAAACGGGATTCGGAAGGCTATGTCTTCCGGGTCGACCTTCGCCTCAGGCCTTCGCCCGAGGCGACCCCGATCGCCCTTCCGGTCGACGCCGCCATCTCCTATTACGAATCCTCCGCCCTGCCCTGGGAGCGGGCGGCGTTCGTCCGGGCCCGGCAGGTCGCCGGCGACGAGGCGGTGGGCCGCTACTTCCTCGACGCCCTCCACCCCTTCGTGTGGCGGCGATCCCTCGATTTCGGGGCGATCGGCGAGATCCAGGCGATCACCCGCCGGATCCGCGACCATTATTCCCAGGGGCAGATTTTCGGCCCCGGCTTCGACGTCAAGCGCGGCCGCGGCGGGATCCGCGAGATCGAGTTCTTCGCCCAGATCCACCAGCTCATCCACGGCGGCCGCGAGCCGGCGCTGAGGGCGCCGGCGACGCTCGACGCTCTGAGGGCGCTCAAAGCGGCGGAGCGGATTCCCGCCGACGCGGCCGACGACCTCGCCTCGACCTACCGGCTGCTTCGCACCGTCGAGCATCGGCTGCAGATGGTCGACGATCGCCAGACCCACGCCTTGCCCGTCGACCGGGCGGCGCTGGAGAATGTCGCCAGACTTCACGGCCTCGCCTCGGGCGAGGCGCTGCTCGGGCTGCTCGAGGCGCCGGTCAGCCGCTGCGGGGAGCATTACGACGGTCTCGCCGGCCAAAGCGAGGCCCGGGTGCCGCTCAACCCCGAGGCGCTGGAGGCCCATCTCACCCGCGCCGGCTTCGACGATTCGGTCTCGGCGCGGCTCAGGATCGAGGGCTGGCGGGGTGGCAAGGCGCGGTCGCTGCGCACCGCGGCGGCCGGCGAGGCGTTCGAGGCGATGCTTCCGGTGCTGATCGAGGCGTTCGGGCGGGCGCCCGATCCGATGCGGGCGATGAACCGGTTCGACGACGTCGTCACCCGGCTTCCGAGCGGGGTCAATTTCTACCGGCTGCTCGAGGCTCGGCCCGGCCTCACCGAGCATCTCGGGACAATCCTCAGCCACGCGCCCGCGCTCGCCGAGCAGCTCGGGCGGAGGCCGCAATTGCTCGACGGCCTGGTCGACTCCTCCGCCTTCGAGCCCGCGCCGCCGGTCGAGGAGCTGGCCGGCGATTTCTCCCGCTCCGATCGGGAAGGCGAGGATTATCAGCTGATCCTCGACCGGGTGAGGCGGCGGGTGAACGAACGGCGGTTCGCGCTCGGGGTCCAGCTGATCGTCGCCCATTCGGACCCGATCGAGGCCGCCGAAGGCTATTCGCGGATCGCCGAGGCCGCGATCAACGTCCTCGCGAGCGCGACCATCGCCGAGTTCGAGTCGGTCCACGGCCGGGTCGCGGGCTCCGAGCTGCTGGTCATGGGGCTCGGCCGGCTCGGCGGCGAAGCCCTGACCCACGCCTCCGACCTCGACCTCGTCTATCTGTTCAGCGGCACCCATGAAGCGGAATCGGACGGGCCGCGGCCGCTTCGAGCCACCGATTATTTCAACCGGCTTGCGCCGCGGGTCACCGCCGCCCTCAGCGTCCCGACCGCCTCGGGCCCGCTCTACGACGTCGACACGAGGCTTCGGCCCTCCGGCACCGACGGGATGCTGGCGGTGAGCCTCGAAAGCTTCGCCCGCTACCAGAGCGAGCAGGCCTGGACCTGGGAGCATATGGCGCTGACCCGGGCCCGGCCGGTCTTCGGCTCGGCCGAGGCGCGCGCGGCGCTCCAGTCGGTGATCGACTCGACCCTGGGCAAGAAGCGGGATCCGGAGCGGCTCATCGCCGACGCGGTGGCGATGCGGGCCGAGATGGCGTCGCACAAGGCGTCGAAGGGGCGGTTCGACATCAAGCTCGGCCCGGGCGGCCTGGTCGACCTCGAATTCGCCGTCCACACCCTTCAGCTCAGGCACAATATCGGCCTCCACCCCCATCTCGAGGACGCGCTCGAGGAGCTGGTCGCCGCCGGCCTGGTGTCGGACGAGATCGACCCGGCGCTTCGCCTGCTGACCCGGATGCTGGTCATGTTCCGTTTGGTCTCGCCCGCCTCGGACGCGCCGCCCGACGAGACCAAGCCGCTGGTCGCCGCCGCCTGCGGCCTTGCCGACTGGAACGCTTTGCTTGCGGCGCACGACGCGGCACGGCAGAGGGTTGCGGAGCTGTGGCGGACCGTGTCCGGCGCCTAGACGGAGGAAGAAATGCTGAGCGAAGGCGACAAGGTTCCGGACGTGAAGCTGACCAGCCTCGAGGGCAAGGCGATCAGCCCGGCCGATTTCACCGGCCAGAAGCTGGTCCTCTATTTCTACCCCAAGGACGATACGTCGGGCTGCACCGCCGAGGCCCAGGCCTTCACCGCGCTCGCCGACGAATTCAAGAATGCCGGCACCTGGATCCTCGGAGTGTCGAAGGACGATGCGAAGAAGCATGCGAAGTTCATCGAGAAATACGGGCTCAAGGTGCCGCTCGCGACCGATTCGGACGGCTCGGTCTGCGAGGCGTTCGGAACCTGGACCGAGAAATCGATGTACGGTCGCAAATATATGGGCATCGACCGCGCCACCTTCCTCGTCGACCGCTTCGGCGTGGTGCAGAAGGTGTGGCGCAAGGTGAAGGTGCCGGGCCATGCCGAGGAAGTGCTCGAGGCGGCGCGCGAGCTTACTTGAATATTTTCCTCTCCCGCTTTTCGCGGGAGAGGGGGGACCCGAGCCGAAGGCTTGGGGGGTGAGGGTCTTGCTGACTCCGGTGTACAGACCCTCACCTCCCACCGCTTCGCGGCGGGCCCCTCCTCTCCCGTGAAGACGGGAGAAGGGAATATCACGTTCAGCGCCGGCTCAGCGGCGCGTTGACAAATGCGCTCCCATAGGTCAGCCTCCGAAGGATGAAGCCGATGCGCGCCACTTCCGCCCACCTCAACGCGACGATCTCCGCCGCGGCTTCCAATTATTATTATTACGCAATCGCTCGGGCGGGACCGGAGTAGCGCGCGCTTAACAAGCCAGGCTCAAACCGACCCCGTCCGGACCTTCCGGGCGGGGTTTTTTTCATGTGGAGAGACCCCAAGATGTTCACTGAGTTCACCGAAACCTTGACCATTCCGCCGGCGGCGCGCCCGCCGGGGACGGCCGAGGATTGGACCATCCCGCAGCGCTGGGACCGCTTCGGCGCCGAGGAGCATCGGGTCTGGGACATTCTCTACGCCCGCCAGCGCCGCAAGCTCGCCGGACGCGCCGTCGCCGCCTTCGAGAAGGGGCTCGATTCGCTGCTCCTGTCGCGCTCCGGGATCCCCGAGTTCGACGATCTGAACGAGCGCCTGTTCGCCCGCTCCGGATGGACGGTGGTCGCGGTCCCGGGCCTGCTGCCGGACGAGATCTTCTTCGCCCATCTCGCCCGCCGCCAATTCCCCGCCGGCAATTTCATCCGCCCCGCGACCAGCCTCGATTATCTGGAGGAGCCGGACGTCTTCCACGACGTGTTCGGCCATGTCCCGTTGCTCGCCGAGCCCTGGTTCGCCGACTTCATGCAGAGGCTCGGCGAGGAAGGGCTGAAGGCGGTGGCCAGGGACCGGGTCGCGATCTTCTCGCGGCTCTACTGGTTCACCGTCGAGTTCGGCGTGGCCTGGGAGTCGGGGGCGCTCAAGCTCTACGGAGCGGGCCTCGCCTCGAGCTTCGGCGAAGCGGCCTATGCGCTCGACAGCGCCAGGCCGGAGCGCCTGCCCTTCGACCTCGAGCGGGTGCTCCGCACGCCCTACCGCTCCGACACGTTCCAGCCGCGCTATTTCGTGGTGGACGGGCTGGACACGCTTCGGACCGGGATCGATCTCGACCGGCTGGAGGAAAGCCTCGACGCGCTGTAGCGCCACGGACCCTATCCGATCGGACCGGTCCGCCCCTGCTTGCGCAGCGCCGGCGGCGGCGTGGCGAGCCGTTTGAGCTGGGGGGCGAGGTCCTTGTCCGGGATCACCACCTCGATCAGCGCGGGAACGCCGGTGAGGTCCCTGACCTCGCCGAGCACGCCCGCAAGCTCGTCGGCGGTCTCGGCCCGGAACCCCCTGGCGCCGAACGCCTTGGCCAGCGCCAGATAGTCCCAGGCGGGGAGGACGTCGTAGGCCGCGAATTCGCCCTCGGGGCTGAAGCCGTCGAGGTTCACGAAGGCCTGCTCGATCGCATAGCCCCTGTTGCTCATCACGAAGATTGCGGCGTTGACCCCGGCCCGGACGAGGCTGGAAAGCTCCTGGCAGATCATCATGAAGCCGCCGTCGCCGGCGACCACGTACGGTCGCTTGCCCGAGCCCAAAGCGACTCCGAGCGCGCAGCCGGTCTCGTGGCCCAGCGAACCCCAGGCGGCCTGGGCGACGAAGCTGTCGCGGGGCAGTCCGAAGACATTGCCGAAGACGTAGAGCGACGTGCTCTCGCCGAGCACCAATATCGTCTCGCCGAGCAGCTGCTCGCGCTTCAGGAAGCCGGTCAGCTGGCGGTAGAAGCTGTTGTAGGTGAGCCCGCCGGCTTCCTCCGGCTCTTCGGAATCGATCTGCGGCGCCGCGCAGGGGCGCGGGTAGCCGGGATCGGCCTCGAATCGAGCGAGCAGGCCGTCGAGGAAATCGGCCAGCGTGACGTCATAATATTGCCCCCAGCCGACGCGCGCTTCCTCGTCGTTCACCGCGATCATCGCGCCGTAGCTGGAGGCCATGATCGGCAGATAATCGTCGGTGATGATCGCCCCAAGCGCGATCGGGCAGTCGCACGCCTTCATCGCCGCGCGAGTCACCGCCGGCGAGGCGGCGTCCGCATAAGTGCCGATGAAGGCGGGTTGGGCCTCGTCGAGCAAGGTCTTGCCGAGGCTGGTGGTGGTGAAGGGCAGGCCGCTCGAATCGACCAGGCGCTGGGCGACGTCCTGGAGGCCGAAGCGCTGGATATCGATTCCGAACCAGAGGATCGGGCGCTCGGCGGCGCAGATCCGCGCCCAGGCGGCGTCGAGCAAGGCGGCGAGCGGCTTGGCCTCGCTGGCGATCGTCTGCGCCGCCAGGGTGCCGGCGGGCTCCGCGCAGGGCGCGATCCAGATGTCCTGAAGCACTTCGATGTAGATCGGCCGGCGGTGGGTCAGCATCGCCACGATCGCGCCGTCGATCTGGGCCGGAGCCTCGGCCGGATCGGAGACGATCTCCGAGGCGACGGTGACGTGGGCGAAGATGTCCCGGTCGGAGTCGAGATCGCCGGTCGAGTGGTGGAAGAGGATCGATTCCTCGGTCTCGAGCAGCCGGTCCTTGGTCCGCGGGCTGGCCGAGATGATCGCGACCGGCACCCGCTCGACGAACGAGCCTGCAGCGCAATTGAGCGCGCTGAACGTGCCGACGCCATATTGGACGCAGGCGGCGCCGATGCCCTTGAAGCGGGCATAGCCGTCGGCGGCATAGCCGCTGCCGAGCTCGTTGATGTTGGGGACCCGGACGATCCCCTCCGTCGTGTCGAGCGCGTTGAGGAAGTTCGCGGCATAATCGCCCGGCACGGCGAAGACGTGGCCGAGGCCGCATTGCTTCAGGCGGTCGACCAGATATTGGGCGACGGTGTAGGCGGGGGCGACGGCCATCAGCTTATGTCCCTTTTCACAAGGCAGCTCGGAGTCAGACCGTTGAGCTCCTCGACCAGGTCCGCCGTGTCGGGCGTCGGGACGCAGAGGTCGGCGCCCTCGTCGCCGGCGACCGCGCCGCAGCCGCCCTCGGGGCAGGGCATGATCGCGTAATCCTTGTCGAGCCAGCGCGGGCGCTTCAGGCCGAAATAGCTCTCGAGCATCTGCTCGGCGGTGCAGAAGGCGCCCTCGACCCAGCCCTGGCCGATCGAATAGGCTTCGCCGCAAATGTGGATGTCCTCGTTCGCGACGGGCTTGAGCATCCGCCACATGATCTGGTCGAGCCGATATTCGGCCTTCCACTCGTGCCAGCCGCCGCCATAGGGGTCCTCGTTCCAGGTGTGGTAGACCGCCGAATAGGGCATCGGGATCTCCGGCAAAGCGTGGACCTGGGCGATCTGCTTGTTGCAATCCTCGACCATTTCCTGGGTGGCGCGATGCTCGGTGACGGGGATGGGATCGGTGACCCCGGGCTCGACGCAGGCCGGCATGTAGCCGTCGTAGGGCTTCCCTTTCTCCAGCGCCTTCCAGAACGGCACGGTCGAAATGTCGTTGTAGCTGGCCTGGACGAGCGAGTTGAGGAACGGCTCGCCGCCGCGCTGCTCGCCCTCGGTGCCGAAATAATAGACCTGGCGCATCGGCAGGTCGGTGACCGAGCGGCCCGCGACCAGGCCGAGGGTGCGCCACCAGGGCGCCTCATAGGCCATGAAGAGCTTGAACGCGCTCTGGATGAGCACCGAATTGCGGTCGTCCATATATTGATCGCTGCGCTCGAGCATGTCGCACTTGATGAGCTCGAGAGAGCGTCGCGGCAGAGCGAGGACGATCTTCTTCGCTCGAACGACGACCGGCTCGGCGGCATCGACCAGGGAGGTCTTCGCTTCCTTGGTCTCGGTCGGGCGGAAATGGAGGGTGTAGCGATATTCGCCGTCGCCCTCCGTGATCTCGGCGAGGCAGTGGTTGAGGTAGATGCGCTTGCCCGCTTCGAGCTTGCCGCCCTTCGCCTCGTCGAACTGCTTGGCGAGGGTGAGCGGGAGGTGCTGATAGCCCTCGCAAAGGGTCAGGAATTCGGTGTCGTCGCCATATTCGGTGGCGGGGAGCTGGGTGACGGCGTTGGCGTTGGCGACATTGGCGTCGTAGCCGCCGGCATCCTTCATGAACTGATAGCCCTCGTTGGAGAGGACCCGGAACATCAGGTTCCAGAAGCCGTATTTCCACAGCGGCCGGCCGAACACCGTCAGTTTCATCAGCTGGCACAGGCTCAAATTCGCCATGCCGGGATAGATGTTGTCCATCGCCTGGATCTGGAGGTTGGTCGGCCCGAGGCCGCGCTCCGACCAGGAGAGGTTGTACGGGACCTTGTCGGGATCGGAGAGCTCGTGAAGCCTGAGGTGGCGGCCGCGCAGGTAGAAGAGGTTGCAATTGGCGCCGACGGGCTCGGGCGCGCCCATGTGGAAATCGCGGGTGGCGAGCTTCAAGTGCTCGACCAGGTCGGCGACCATCTTGTGCGATTCCTGGATGTAGCGCATCCCGCCGAGCTCGGCCTTCAGGCTCGGCACGCCCGGGACCGTGACCGAATAGAGCCGGCCGCCGATGCGGTCGCTATATTCGAACAGGCCGATGCTGGTGTCGGCGCCGATTTCCTGCTGCAGCCGCCAGGCCGAATAGGTGCCGGCGCAGCCGCCGCCGATGATTGCAACGTCGAGATCGGTCATGATGTGCCCCCCTTGCGTTGCCGGCCCCCGTATCCGGCTTTCGGATAATGAACGCGTTTCCCCACGCCGCCAAGGATGAACTATAGCGCCTCATGGACCCTGTTCCCGTCTCCGTCTCCGGCGCCTGTAGAGCCGTGCTGCTCGCCGCCCGGCCGGCCGACAAGATGCGGGCCGCGCGCTCGGCGGCTCGGGCCTGGCGGCGGGGCGAGCTCGCCCACCGGTTCGACGCTCCCATGCCCGACGCTCCGGCCCGGCCCGACCGGCCGGAATTGCTGCCGCCGTCGCAAATGCCCAGGCGCCGCCGCGGCGGCTCGGAGCGGGGCCGGATCGCGATGCTCCACGCGCTCGCCCATATCGAGTTCAGCGCGATCGACCTCGCCTTCGACCTGGCCGGCCGCTTCGGCGCCGATTTCCCGCGCGCCTTCGTCGACGACTGGTTCGCCGTCGGCGCCGACGAGGCGATGCATTTCGCCTTGCTCGACCGGCGCCTGCGGACGCTCGGCTCGGCTTATGGCGCTCTGCCCGCCCATGACGGACTGTGGGAAGCGGCCGCGGCCACCGCCGGCGATCCGCTCGCCCGGCTCGCGGTCGTCCCGATGGTGCTCGAAGCGCGCGGGCTCGACGTCACCCCGGCCGCCGTGGCCCGGTTCGAAGCGGCCGGAGACCGGCGCTCGGCGGCCATCCTCGGCCGCATCTACCGCGACGAGATCCGCCACGTCGCGGCGGGCTCGCGATGGTTCAAATGGGGCTGTGAATCGCAGAGAATCGAGCCTGTTTCGGCCTGGAAACAATTGGTCTCCACCCATTTCAAAGGCGCTCTGAAGCCTCCGTTCAACGATTCAGCGCGCGACGAAGCCGGTCTGTCCCGGGATTACTACGCCGCCCTTGCCGCGGCAGGATATGTTTAACAGTCTCCGGTCACACGTCGTGGAGGGGGCACTTCCCTGACGTCATCGAGGGGGCGGAAACGCCTTGGATTTTGTTTTTTGGCCGCGTGCTTATGCGTGGCGGCGCCCGGTACGGGGCGGCCAGTCGGGGAAGAGATTGTGCTGACGAAGACCAACAATGCGGGGCTCTCCGGAATGTTCCGCACCCTGTTCAAGCCGCGCGACATTTTCCTCCACGACGGCAAAGCCTTGCGCCGGGTCCGGGTCGGTTCGGGGATCCAGGCCGCCGGCGCCTTCGCCGCCCTCCTCCTGCTCTTCTGGTCGGTCTTCGCCGCCGCCCAGCTCGCCACCGCCGCCGCCGCGCCTTCCAGCGCCGACGTCGCCCGGATGGAGCGCGAGCTCGCTTCGATGCAGGCCGACGTCGCCATCATCAAGGAAGCCGCCCAGCGCCGCTACCAGCTCACCGCCACCGAAATCCGCCGCCTCGGCCTCGATCCGAGCCGCCTCCAGACCGGCACCGGCGGTCCGTTCGAGGCGGTCGAGACGGTCCGTGCCGCCGACCCCAATTTCAAGGCCCTCTTCAACAGCTGGACCAAGCTCGACCAGCTCGAGCAGGGCACCGTCGCCATCCCGTCGACCGAGCCGGTCCGCGGCACCAACTTCACCTCGGGCTACGGGGTTCGTTCCGACCCGTTCCGCGGCCGCGCCGCGATGCACGCCGGGATCGACCTCGCCGGCCCGATCGGAACCCCGATCTACGCCACCGCCGACGCCCTCGTCGGCCGCTCCGAATATAATAGCGGCGGCTACGGCAACCTCGTCGAGCTCGAGCACGGCCACGGCATCCAGACCCGTTACGGCCACCTTTCCAAGTCGCTGGTCAGCGCCGGCCAGCGCGTCAAGCGCGGCGACGTGATCGGACTGATGGGCTCGACCGGCCGCTCGACCGGAAGCCACCTCCATTACGAAGTCCGGATCGACGGCAAGGCGGTAAACCCGGTCCCCTTCCTGCAGTCGACCAGCTATCTGCAGTCGGTCCAGCAGCGCGCCGCCGCCGCCAGCCGGATCGCCATCGGCGGCCCCGCCGCCAACTGATCCTTGCCTGGGAGAGAGCCGAAAGGCCCGGGCCCCGCCGGCAACGGCGGGGCTTTTTCGTTTGTACGGGGAGGTTCGGACGGGAAGCCGCCAAATCGGATTCAATTGGATTTGCAAAGTAGGATTTTTGCCTGTTGCATCCGTGTCGGGGACGGAGTGTGGGGCTCCGATTCGGCCGGGCTGGGGGGCTGATGAAGCGACGGGGGCGTTATCTATTGGCCGGCTGCGCTCTCGTCCTGGCGAGCGCGGCGCAGGCCGGCGAGACGATCGTCTACAGCTACGACAGCCTCGGCCGGCTGGTCCGGGTCGAGCATAGCGGCAGCGTCAACCACGGCGCCAAGGCCGATTACGCCTACGATGCGGCCGACAACCGGACCAACGTGACCGTCAGCGGAGTGCCCAAGGTGGCGGGCGGCGGCTTCGAGGCTCCGGAGATCGGGGCGGGCTATCTCTACAACCCGGCCGGCGGCCTGGCCGTCTACACCGAGCGGGCCGGGATCACCGGCAACGGCAGCGTCTGGGGCTTCGCCGCGGCGCCCGAGGGCGACCAGATCGCCTTCCTCCAGGCCTACGGGCCCGCCGCGACCATCAGCCTGCCGGTGACCGGCCTCACGGCGGGAACGAGCTATACAGTGCGCTTCCGGATCGCGGCCCGTCCGGGCTACGGTGCCAATCCGGTGACATTGGCCTTCAACGGAACCGCGCTCGGCACCTTCACGCCCGGCTCGACCGACTTCACCGCGATCACCAGCGCCGCCTTCACCGCCTCCGCCGCCTCGGGCAGCCTCACCTTCACCGGCAGCGCCAATGCCGCCGACCTCTCCACCGGCCTCGACTTCGTCACCGTCGTCGCGGCGGGGGGCAGCTGATGCGTGGGCGCTTCCCGTTCCGCTTCCTCGTCCGGACCGCCCTGGCCGCCGCCGCCGCGCTGGCCGCCGCACCGCCCGCCGCGGCGGTGGACAAATTGGTCAACACGCCGGCCGAGAAGTTCGTGACCGCGCCGGGCGGGGTCGACCTTCGCACCGGCCGCTTCGTCTACGAGGAGAGGGACCTCGCCATCGGCGGCGAGGGCAATGCCGGGCTTTCTTTCTCGCGCACCCTCACCGCCACCGTCCCGGGCCATAGCAACCCGTTCGGCAACCTCTCCCACAATTGGGACATCATGGTCTCCGAACGCAAGTTCAGCATCGACAATCCGGAGAGCGGCACCGGCCCGGACTTCCAGATCAACGTCCATTACGGCGGCCGCTCGCAGACCTACCAGTCGCGCTCCACCGCCATCGGCTTCCAGCAGATGTCGTCCGGCACCTGGGCGTCCCTGACCTTCACCGGCGACCGGACGAGCGGCTCGACCGTCTACACCTATACGGCGGGCGACGGCACTTTGGCGGTGTTCCGGCCGATCGGCAGCGGCGACTGCTCGACCGCCCGCCGCTGCGCCTACGTCTCGGAGATCGTCGAGACCGACGGCACCAAGTTCACCTTCTCCTACGTCTCCGCCGGAAGCGGGGTTCGCCTCGCCCGGGTGACCAGCTCGCGCGGCTTCGCCCTCCTGCTCGAGGGCACCGGCCCGTTGGTCGACAAGGCCTGCCTCGTCAACCTCGCCCGGACGGCGGTGCCGGCGGACGGCCTCTGCCCGGCGGGGGCGGCATCGGCGACCTATACCTATACCGGCGACAACCGGATCGCGACCGCGACCGGCCCGGACAATGCGACGGCGCAATTCCAATATCCGACGCCCTTCCTGAGCACCCCGGGCGCCACCAACGCCATCGCCTTCGTCAAGCCCGGCCATTCGACCCCCTGGCTGACCAACAGCACCCGGATCCGCCTCGACGAGCTCGGCGTGCCGCAGGAGATCGTCGAGCACCAGGCCTATGCCGGCGGCCAGTTCTACAATTACTCCTACGATCTCTCGCCCTGGCTGAGCTACAAGGAGCAGACCCTGGCCGGCGGCACCTACACCGACGCGCTCGGCGAGGGCGGAACCGCCACCTACCTCTGGCCGATCGCGCCCGGCGCCCCTCATCCGGGCAGCGTCTGCCGGACCCGGCCCTGCTCGGAGGCGATGGTCGACGACCCGATCAACCATCCGGGCTACGTCTACCAGCAGACCCCGGGGCCGGTCACGATCAGCGCCGAGGGCGGAACCACCGTGTTCGACTTTTGCGACGCGGCGGCGGCGGTCGGGCTCGACCCTCAGGAGCAGAATCGCTGCGTCGTCGACCCGGTCGCCCAGTCGGTCACCGATCCCGAGGGGATCAAGACCTTCTTCAAATATGACAGCAACCACAATGTCATCGAGGCCAGGCGCAATCCCAAGCCGGGAGTGCTCAACCCGGACGGGAGCGTCCCGGCGCCGATCGTCACTTCGGCCGTCTACGAGACCGGGCTCACCAAATTCGCCAACAAGCCGCTGTCGATGACCGACGCGCTCGGCCGGACCACCCGCTGGACCTACGCGCCCGAGCATGGCGGAGTGACGACGGAGACCGGCCCGCCGGTGGATCTCGGGGCGGGCCCGGTCACCCCCCAGAAACGCTATCTCTACGTCCAGCGCACCGCCCGGCTCGCCGACGGAAGCGCGGCCGGGCCGCCGGTGTGGCTGCTCGCCCACGTCTCCACCTGCCGGACGACCAACCCCGCCTTGTCCGGCACCGGCTGCGCGGTCGCGACCGACGAGGTCGTGACCAGCTACGATTCCGGCCCCGAGACCGGGCCCAACAGCCTTCTCCTTCGCGGCCAGTCGGTGAGCGCCGACGGCGAGACGATGCGGACCTGCTATTCTTATGACGGGCAGGGCCGGAAGATCAGCGAGACCGGCGCCAACGCCCTCCTCGCCGCCTGCCCGGCCTCGGCGCCGACCGGCCCACTGCCCTGGACGTCGAGCACCCGCTACGACGCCGACGGCCGGGTGACTGGGACGATCGCGCCCGATCCCGACGGCGCCGGCCCGCTCCCTTCGCCGGCGGTTCGCAACCGCTACGATGCCGCCGGCCGGCTGATCCAGGTCGAGCAGGGCTGGCTCGCCGCCTGGCAGAGCGACACCATCGCTCCGGCGAGCTGGCCGGGCTTCCACCAGGAGCGGCGGATCGACACCGAATATGATCCGCTCGACCGCAAGGCCCGCGAGTGGACGAGCAGCGGCCCCTCCGCCCTGAGCCTGACCGAGTATGGCTACGACCCCGCCGGCCGCCTCAAATGCACCGCGGCGAGGATGAACCCCGCCGCTTGGTCGACCCCGCTCGCCGACAAATGCCTGCCCGGCCCCGCCCACGCGACCTACGGCGCCGACCGGATCACCCGCAACGTCTACAATGCCGCCGGCCGGCTCTCCGAAGTCTGGGACGGGGTCGGCACCCCGCTCGAGCGGCGCGAGGCCGCTTACACCTACAATGCCAACGGCCGGAAGCTGAGCCTCACCGACGCCCGCGGCTACAAGGCCGAGATGCGCTACGACGGGTTCGACCGCCAGCAGCGCTGGATCTTTCCGTCCAAGCTCAACGCCGGCGCCGTCGACCCGCTGGATTACGAGGAATATCGCTATGACCCGAACGGCAACCGGGTCTTCCTGCGCAAGCGCGACGGCAAGGTGCTGCTCTACACCTTCGACGCTCTCGACCGGATGGTCATCAAGGAGACCCCGGGCAACCTCGCCAATGTCCGCTACGATTACGACCTTCGCGGGCTGCAGATTCTGGCCTGGTTCACCGGGACGGGCTGGAGCGTCGGCAATGCTTATGACGGGTTCGGCCGCCTCATCTCGACGACGACCAACATGGGCGGGTTCAGCCGCACCGTCGCCCACAAATATGACTATGATGGGCGTCGGACCGAGCTCACCTTCCCGGACAACCAGAAGTTCTGGACCAGGCGCGACGGCCACGGCCGCGCCACCGAAATCTACCAGGGCCCGCTCGGCTCGACCGCGACGATCATGGTCGCGTTCGCCTACAATTCAGGCTCCCAGCTCTCCTACTTCGCGCGCCGGTTCGGCGACAACAGCGCTTACGGCTATGACGGCGCCGGCCGCCTGGCGAGCCTGGAGAACGGGTTCGGCGCCGGGATCGGCAACACCCGCTCCGACTTCCTCTACAACCCCGCCAGCCAGCTGATCAGCGAGACTCGAACCAACGACGATTACGCCTGGAAGGTAAAGGACGCCTACGTCCGCAACTACGCCGCCGCCAACGGCCTCAACCAGTATACGGGCACGGTCAGCGACGGGGTGCCCAGCGCGACGTTCACCCACGACCCCAACGGCAACCTCCTCTCCGACGGGACGAGGAGCTACACCTACGACGTCGAGAACCGACTGATCACCGCCACGGGTCCGAACGGCAGCGCGACGCTCGCCTATGATCCGCTCGGACGGCTGTTCCAGATCTCGAGCGCGGCCGGGGTGACGCAGTTCCTCTACGACGCCGATGAGCTGGTCGCGGAGTATAACGGCTCGGGCACGCTCCTGCGGCGCTACGTCCATGGCGACTCGGACGACGACCCGTTGTTCTGGTACGAGGGTGCAGGGCTCGACCAGCCGCGGTTCCCGCATACCAATCATCAAGGCTCTGTCACCGCTACCGCGGGGCCCGGCGGCGCTTCACTTTCAATTAATACTTATGATGAATATGGTATACCCGGAGTGGGAAATATAGGACGATACCAGTATACCGGCCAGGCGTGGCTGCCGGAACTCGGCCTGTACTATTACAAGGCCCGTATCTACTCGCCCACGCTGGGGCGGTTCCTGCAGGTCGATCCGATCGGGTATGACGATCAGATCAATCTCTACGCCTATGTGAGGAACGATCCCGCTAATCGGAACGACCCCAGCGGCGAGGCCACCGTTTATCATTACGACAACGGCCACATGGTGATTGTCCAGACCTTCCGGAACAACGGATCCAAGTGGTCTGATCAACAGATTTCAACCCAAGGGACTAATTTGAGCGGAAGAACGACTGACGGCCGCACCGTGACCACGCAGCTCACGCCAGGCACGGACAGCGATGCGATACAGCTCAACCCAAATTCGACGTTAGACGCTACGAGCCCCGACGGATCCAAGCGATCTCATATCGATGAAATCGGGGGCCGGGATGTGCAACTGGCACCGAACGATCCAACGCCTTCGACAGTCGGCCATGAGATAGGTCACGGCTTGGGGGCAGGCGATCAATATAAGGATGGTGTCTCAGCGAACGGAGATGTGCTAACTGCTGATGTCCCTGGCAGTGGTAACTCGATCATGCGAGACTTAGCAGGCCCTGCCAATCGTCAAACGATGGATGAAATTGCCGTGGGCGCGGTCAGCGGTCCACAGAATGTGCAAAAGTACTGCAAGGTCACTGTTTTAGAAACGATTTGCGAATGATAGATATTCCGCCCGTTGCATTGCAGCAGGAAATCGCGTTCGCTGCGCCGAGCGCGCTTCCCGGGCCGAGGATAAAACCTGTAAAGTCAGGAGCACCAGCCGCGCCGCAAATTCAATGTCAAGTTCGATTGCCGCGTTGGTGTATTGTTAAGTTCGATGGAAATGTACAGTCAGTGCAAAATGGCCGATACAGAACGTGGCGAGTTCTTGACCGTCTATATATGACAGACGGACCACTCCTTATCATTGAAGATACGGGGTGTAGTGGTCGAGGTGATAAATCCGACCCCCGAAAAGTAGCACAGGCAACATTGAAAGGCGCAGATGGACGGTCATATGAATCGATTAAATTCAATATATCTTTGAAGGAGCGCTGCAATCTCGAATTCAGACTCCCAATGAATGCCAATGCGGTGAACCCTATTTATAAGCAAATGCTGCTATACGGAATATTTATATGCAATGACGACTCCTGTCCGTCGCAATTATATCGTTATTCTGAGCGCTGACGCTTCCATTGATTGAATCTCCCTGACAGGCCAGTAAGTGTATGGCGCCTTCAAGTGCTGGCTCCACGCTTCCCTATATTCGCGACGCACCCGACTCCGCCGCCCGACTCGCCGAAGCCTGAGAAGGGATCCGTCGGGAGGACTGTTCCAGCGATTGTCCTGCTGGTAATAGAGCAAGGCCGCCGCTGCGACGTCGCAAAAGTCGAAGATCGTCAATTCCGGAATAATCGGGACGGAATACCCGGGACAGTCACCAATTTTCGAGCCACTTGGCGCGGCCGCTCCCGATCCGCGACAAGGGCGGCGAGCCGGCATGTCGGGAGCCCCTCTGAATGAAGCGCGCGGTCCTCGTCTTCGTCCTCGTTTCGGGTTGCGCGGCGCCGGACTCGGGAGGGGAAAGGTTTCGCGCCCTGCAGGCCGCGGCGAAATCGGTCTGCGAGCTGATGGCCGACCCGCTTCCCTATGTTGGACGACGTCTTACGCTCAAGGGAATCTATTTCGCGACGCCGCACGAGCGGCTGCTGGTCGATCGCGACTGTCCCCAATCGGATTTGCGGGTAAGCCATTCCCTGCAGATCGACGGCAGCCCTGAAGCCGAGGCCATCGTGGACAGATACCGCAAGAAGCACCCGACCGTTCGAATCCCGGTCGTCTATTCCGGTATCTTTACGGCTCACGCCGTGATTCGTGGCTGCACGGAGCCAGGCTGCTACAGATTCTCCCTCGAGGAATCGCAGCTCCTGGCCGCTTTTCCGCGAATAGCCGTTCCGCTCGGGACGTGAGACGGGCCCTGCCGGAGAGGCGCTAGCGCCCCTTCTTCTGGCGGTGCTTGTCGAGGTCGAGCACCATGTTGCCGTCCCCTTCCGGCATCAGCCCGAGCCGCCGCGCCACTTCCTGATAGGCTTCGGCCTCGCCGCCCAAATCGCGGCGGAAGCGGTCCTTGTCGAGCTTCTCGTTGGTGGTCATGTCCCACAGGCGGCAGCCGTCGGGGCTGATCTCGTCGGCGAGGATGACCCGGGGATATTCATTCTCCCAGATCCGGCCGAACTCGAGCTTGAAGTCGACGAGGCGGATGCCGATGCCGGCGAACAGGCCGCAGAGGAAGTCGTTCACCCTCACCGCCATGTCGGCGATGTCGTTCATCTCCTCCTGGCTCGCCCAGCCGAAGCAGGCGATATGCTCGTCGGCGATCATCGGGTCGCCCAAAGCGTCGTCCTTGTAGAAATATTCGAGGATGGCGCGGGGGAGCTGGGTGCCCTCCTCGATTCCGAGCCGGGTCGAGAGGGTGCCGGCGGCGACGTTCCTCACCACCACTTCGATGGGGATGATCTCGACCTGGCGGATGAGCTGCTCGCGCATGTTGAGGCGGCGGATGAAATGGGTCGGGATCCCGATCGTGCCGAGGAGGGTGAAGATATGCTCGGAGATGCGGTTGTTGAGCACGCCCTTGCCCGAGATGGTGCCGCGCTTCTGGGCGTTGAAGGCGGTGGCGTCGTCCTTGAAATATTGGATGAGCGTGCCCGGCTCGGGGCCCTCGTAGAGGATCTTGGCCTTGCCTTCGTAAATCTGGCGGCGGCGGGACATGGGTGGGGAGGTCCTCCACGGAACTGGGAAAATCGGTCCCGGACGCGGCGTGGCGGACGGGCTCCGGCCCATAGCGGAAGCCCCCTCTTTGTGCAATGTGGCCGCCCGAAGCGGGAGGGACGGATGACGGACGGGACTGAGGAATTCGCGACGATCGATGCGCTGATGAAGGCTCTCTACAGCTCCATCTCCGGGCCTCCCGGAGGGCAGGATTTCGAGCTGTCGCGGCGGCTCTACCACCCCGACGTTCGGCTGGTGAGGACCCGGCTCGACGAGGCGGGGAGGCCGGTCGCTTTCTCCTTCTCGGCCGACAGGTACGAAGCCAATGCGAAGGCCCTGCTCGCCGACACGCCTTTCTACGAGGTCGAGACCGAGCGCCGGACGGTCCGCTTCGGCAATGTCGCGCAGGTCTTCTCCGCCTACGAGGCGCGCACCGAGCCCGAGGGCGGCGAGCGGATCAAGCGCGGGATGAACTGCGCCCATCTGTTCAACGACGGGAAACGCTGGTGGCTGATGCACCTCATCTGGGACGACGAGCGGGAGGGGGTGGAGGTGCCGCGCGAGGTGTTCGACCAGTGGGAGGATGTGGGGGCGTAAATCCTCCCCGAGCTTGCTCGGGGAGGGGGACCAGGCGGAGCCTGGTGGAGGGGTGATTGGAACAGGCCTGCGCCAGCTACCCCTCCACCCCGCTACGCGGGGTCCCCCTCCCCACGCTTCGCGTGGGGAGGATAATTACTTCATCGCCTCGGCCAGGCCCGGCGCGAACTCCGCGCCGTAGGGCACCTGCGCCGACGACGCCTTCAGCGCCGGGCCGATCGGCTCGGCCCTTCCGCCCAGGCATTTCGCCAGGAAATTCTCCGCCACCGCGTTGAAGGCGATGGTGTTTTGCGGGCGGGCGAAGCCGTGGCCCTCGTCGGGGAAGACGACGTAGGTGACGGGGATGCTCTTGGCCTTGAGCGCGTCGACGATCTGCTGCGATTCGGCGACGTTGACCCTCGGATCGTTGGCGCCCTGGCCGATCAGCAGCGGGCGGCGGATCCGGTCGGCGCTGTAGAGCGGCGAGACTTCCCGCTGATAGGCCTTGCCCTCCGCCGTATTGGGATCGCCCATCCGCTTGTAGAATTGGGCCTTCAGGGCCTCCCAGTAAGGCGGGATCGTGCCGAGCAGGGTGCCGAGGTTGGACGGGCCGACGATGTCGACTCCGCAGGCGAATTTGTCGGGCGTGAAGGCGAGGCCGGCGAGCACCGCATAGCCGCCGTAGGAGCCGCCCATGATCGCCACCTTGTCGGCGGTGGTGACCCCGCTCGCCACCGCCCAGTCGACGGCGTCGCCGAGATCGTCCTGCATCTTCTTGCCCCATTGCAGGTCGCCGGCCGAGATGAACTTCTTGCCGAAGCCGGTCGAGGCGCGGAAGTTGGGCGAGAGGACGGCATAGCCGCGATTGGCCAGCCACTGGGCGTAGCCGTCATAGCCGTAGCTGTCGCGGCCCCACGGTCCGCCATGGACCATGAGGACCAGCGGCACCGGGCGGTCGGGCTTGCCGTCGGCGTCCGGGTCGCTGCCCGGCGGCAGGGTCAGGTAGGAGACCATGTTGAGCCCGTCGCGGGTCTTGATCTCGACCGGGTGCATCGCGGCCAGCGGCGCCCCCTCGAGCTCGGGGCGGCTGGTATAGAGCTTGGTCAGGCTCTTCGCCTTGCGGTCGTAGAGCCAGGCGGCCGACGGCGCCGTCACCGGATCGACCGCGACGATCCACTTGTCGTCGGCGGCGGTCCGCGAGGTCACGCTGAGCTCGCCCTTGAGCTTGCCCTGCAGGAAATCGAGGTCGGCCTTCACGGCCGGCCCGATCGGGGTCCATTCGTTCTTCAGATAGTCGACCGCATAGGCTTCGACCCGTCCCGTCTTCGGGTTCGACATCACCCCGCCGACATCGGCCCGGGCGTTCTCGGCGACGATCGTCTTGCGGCCGCTGGCGACGTCCTGGGCAATGAGCGCGGCGGTGTCGCGGCCGCGCGAATCGATCCAGTAGAGCGTCTTGCCGTCGGTGGTGAAGCCGGCCGGGAAGGTGGTCTGGGCGTCCTCCAGGGCGATCTGCTCGAACGGCTCGGCCTCGACCTTGCCGCCCGTTACCCGGTAGAAGGCGCTGCCGCCGTCGGGCCTGGGCTTGGTGGCGCCGCGGACGTTGAGCTGCTCGTCGGCGAGGAAGCTCTGGAAGCCGCCGCTGTTGATCATGACCGGGGTCAGCTTGCCGCTGGCGAGGTCGAGGCTGTGGACGTCGTGCCACTTGGGGTCGCGGTTATTGACCCCGACGAGGATCCGGTCGGTCACGTCGTTGGAGATGCCGACGATCTGGACCCGGGTCTTGTCGAAAGGGGTCAGGGTGCGCTGGGTGCCGGAGACGACGTCCACCCCGTAGAGCAGGAAATTCTCGTCGCCGCCCTTGTCGTTGATGAACAATATCTGCTTGCTGTCCGGCGACCAGAAATATTGGCGGATCGGCCGCTTGGTCTCGGCGGTCAGCGGCCGCGCCGCCTTCGGATCGGCGGCCGGAGCGACGTAGATGTTGAGCACCCCGTCCCGAGGCGCGATCCAGCTCAGCCACTTGCCGTCGGGCGACAGGCGCCCGGCGACCTGGGTCGGGTTGCCGAAGATCTTCTCGCGGGGGATGAGCGGCACATTGGTCTGGGCGGCGGCGGGAATGGCGGCGATGGTCATGACGGCACAGGCGGCGAGCAGCAGGGACTTGGCATTCATCGGGCACCTCTCACGGTTTGGCTTTCGCCCGATTCTTAGTGTATTATTAGCATAATACACAAGTGGAAATTCCGCCTCTGGAAATCTCGGGGAGGAATTCAGGCGTCAGGTGACCTTGCCGCGCACGGCGAATTTCGGATCGCGCCAGCGCCCGCCGTCGAGGATCGCCCGAATCCGCCCGACCGCGGTCCAGATGTCCTCATAGCCGAGATAGAGCGGGGTGAGTCCGAAGCGGACGACGTCGGGGGCGCGGAAGTCGCCGATGATTCCGTCGGCGATCAGCGCCTGGCAGAGCTCGAAGGCGTGAGGGTGGCGGAAGCTGATATGGCTGCCGCGCCGTTCGGGGTCGCTCGGCGAGATGCAGGCGAGCTCGGGGCAATGGGCCCGGGCGAGATTGGCGAAGAGCTCGAACAGGGCGACGGACTTGGCCCAGAGCGCGCCCATGTCCGCCCCCGCGAAGCTCTCCACCCCGCTTTCGAGGGCGGCCAGGCTGAGCATCGGCGGAGTGCCGACGAGGAAACGGTCGATTCCGGGCGCCGGCCGGTAATCGTCGGTGAAGGCGAAGGGCTCGGCATGGCCCATCCAGCCGCGCAGCGGGGGCATCAGCCGCTCCTGGAGAGGCTCGGCGACATAGAGGAAGGCGGGAGCCCCGGGGCCGCCGTTCAGATATTTGTAGCCGCAGCCGACGGCGAGCTCGGCGCCGTCGCGATTGAGGTCGAGCGGGACGGCGCCGGCGCTGTGGCTGAGATCCCAGAGCGTCAGGGCGCCGGCGGCCTTCGCCCGGGCGGTCACCTCGGCCATGTCGAAGCGGAAGCCGGCCTTGAAATGGACGTGGGTGAGCAGGAGCAGGTTGGTGTCCGCGCCGATCGCGGCGTCGAGCCCGTCGCGGCCGACGATGTCGAGCTGCAATCCGGCCAGCTCCGCGGCGCCGGCGGCGATGTGGAGGTCGGTGTGGAAATTGCCGGCTTCGGACAAGAGCCGGCGGCGGCCGGGAGCGAGGGCGGCCGCGGCGACGATCAGCTTGAACAGATTGACCGAGGTCGAATCGGCGACGATCACCTCGTTCGGCTTCGCCCCGATCAGGGCGGCGATCTTCGCGCCGATCCGCTGCGGCGCCTCGATCCAGCCGCGCGTGTTCCAGCTCCGGATCAGCTCCGAGCCCCATTCCTCCTCGACCACCGCCCGCTGCCGCTCGACGGCCGCCTTGGGCAGGGCGCCAAGCGAGTTGCCGTCGAGGTAGACGATTCCCTCGGGCAGCAGGAACCGGTCGCGGAAGGGCCGGAGCGGATCGGCCGAATCGAGCGCCCGGACCTGCTCGAGCGACACGTTCATCGCTTCAGCGCCGCCTCGATCTCCTCCACCGCCGCGGCCCAGGCCGCGGTCTCGGGGGCGATCAGCTCGACATGGCCGGTGCGGTCGATCATCCGCACCTTCACCGGGTCGCCGGCGGCGCGCATCGGCCGGGCATAAGCTTCGGCATAAGAGGTCGGGATGATCCGGTCCTGGAGGCCGTTGATCAGCACCTGGCGGATGCCGAGCGGGGCGAGCCGGGGGATGGAGGTGTCGGCGTAGACGTTGCGGCTGCTGAGCGTCGGCGGGCCGACCAGCTTCTCGATCACCTCGGTCCCGCAGCCGCTTCCGGGCGGAGTCGCGGCGAGCTCGAGGTCGGGCAGGCCGCCGAGGCTCACCACCGTCGCGATCGGCAGCGGATCCGTGCCGATCAGCGGGCTGCCGCTCGGGACGAGCGGGCTAGGCGGACGCCGGCTCGCCGCCCGCCGGGCCGCCAGCCAGAGCGCGAGGTGGCCGCCCGCCGAATGGCCCACGGCGACGAGCGGCTCGATGTCGAGCGCGTACCGGTCGGCATGGCCGCGAAGCGCGTCGGCGGCCGCGGCGGCGTCGGCGAAGGTGCCGGGATAGCCGCCTCCGGTCCGGTCGACTCCGCGATAGTCGATGTTCCAGACCGCGATCCCGCGCTTGCGCAGGTCGTCGGCGATCCAGTTCATGATCCGGCGGTCGGCGATCTCGGTCTGCCAGCAGCCGCCATGGACCATCAGCACCGTGGGATGAGGGCCGCGGCCGGCGGGGAGCCAGAGGTCGACCTTCTGCATCTGGTCGTCGCCATAGGGGATCGTCGCGCTCGGCTCCGGCCGGGGCCGCTCGAACAGGGCCGGCCATTTCATCAGCTCGGGCTGCGCCTGGGGCGGGGAGGCGGGAGGTTCGGACACCGAGCACCCGGCTAGCGCCGCGAGGAGGGCAAGGGCAAGGGCGGGTCGCATCAGGCGCGGCGGTAGCGGCAGGCGCCCGGCCTGGCAAACCCGCTGATCCGGTGTCCGACGCCGAATTTATTGCCGCGGTTTTTCAAGCGCCTGGAAATTGGTGTCAGACACCGAATTAATCAACGAGCGCCGGGGGGAGAGGGCACCCCCGGCGCTCGTCGGCGGCTGCGGGTCAGGCGCCGCAGCCGAAGGGGGCGATCGGGCCGGACAGGGTCGGCGCCGAAGCGGTGGCGGCCAGGGTCACGCCCGAGACCGTCAGGGCGAGG
Source organism: Allosphingosinicella sp. (assembly GCA_035719905.1). Lineage (GTDB taxonomy): Bacteria > Pseudomonadota > Alphaproteobacteria > Sphingomonadales > Sphingomonadaceae > Allosphingosinicella. The sequence goes on along the minus strand of DASTFN010000081.1, from coordinate 38,952 downwards.
GCGAGGAAGATTGTGGCGAGCTTGGCGGTGAGGTAGCCCATGGCGTTTCTCCTTGGTCCCCGTGGAGGATTCAGGCCTGGCCGGGGCCGCGGACGTCGCGCTTCCACGGGGCGTCGAACTCCATCTCGTTGAGGCGCCTCAGGCCGGTGCCGATGGTGGCTCCGATCCTGGCGAAGAGGTTCGCCAGATCGTCGGAAAAAGCCTGGTGATGCTCGACCCAGATGCGGCCGTCCATTTCGTCGCGCATTTTATCACTCCTTGGCTGGGCTGCCGCGTCGTGCGGCGCTTCGTAGGAGTGAGATAGGGCCGGGCCTGCCCGATCGTCCAACTAAAGGCTGGACTCAGGTGATAAGTCCAGCTTATCATCTTCGGCGATGCGCCACCTCCCGCCTCTGCCCTCCGTCCGGGTCTTCGAGGCCGCCGCCCGGCACGAGAATTTCACCCTCGCGGCGGGCGAGCTCGGAATGACCCAGGCGGCGGTCAGCTACCAGATAAGGCTGCTCGAGGAGCGGCTCGGAATCCCCCTGTTCGTCCGCTCCAAGCGGCGGGTGACCTTGAGCGAGGCCGGCCGGCGGCTGGCCCCGATCGTTTCCGACGCGTTCGACCGGCTCGCCGAGGGCTTTTCCGGCCTGGTCGACGAGGATGAGAGCGTGCTCGCGATCAGCACCGCCCAGACCTTCGCCTCCAACTGGCTCGCGGCTCGGCTCGGCGGCTTCCAGATACCCCGGCCGGAGCTGGCGGTTCGGCTGCACACGTCCAACGCCATGACCGACTTCGCGCGCGACGATATCGATGTCGCGGTTCGGATGGGCAGCGGCCCGTGGCCGGGCCTCAGGCAGCATTTCCTCTTCTGCCTTTACTCGACCCCGCTCTGCACCCCCGATTTCCGCGACCGCCACCAGCTCGAACGGCCCGAGGATTTGCTTCGAGTGCCCCGGCTGAACGCCCACGACTGGTGGTGGAAGCAATGGCTCGAGGTCGCCGGAGTGCCGCTCGACGAAGAGGCGCCGCGGCAGGGCATTCGCCTCGATTCGCAGGCGCTCGAAGGCAATGCCGCCCTCGCCGGCCATGGCGTCGGCCTGCTCACACCGCTTTACTGGCGCGCCGAGATCGCGGCCGGCCGCCTCGTCCAGCCCTTCGACCTGGTCGTCGTCAGCGGCCCGGCGCTCTGGCTGGTCTACCCCGAGCACAAGCGCAACCGCGCCAAGATCCGCGCCTTCCGCGACTGGCTCCTCGCCGAGATCGCGGCCGACGCCTCGGCCGGCCCGGCCGAAGCCTTTACGCCCCCGGAGCCGGCGGGCGAAGGTTGAACCGGCCGGAGAGCTTGCGCGCCCCCCAGACCAGCAACCCGATCACCAAAGCCCAGGGCAGCAAGGTGACCAGGGCGATGAAGATCCAGGCGAGGCCGCCGAGGAAATTGTCGATCGCCTCGTTCAGCGCCCGGCCGAAGCTGGGCCGCCCGCCGAAGCCCGGGGCGAGGTCGCCGGAGCCGTAGTTGAACACCATCGGGGTCGTCGCCAGGGATTCCTGATGCTCGGTCCGGACGGCGGTCGAGGCCCGGATCCGATCGCGGAGCTCCTGGGCCTGGATCTGCAGCTCGGCGCGCTCCGAGCCGCGCAGGCCGGCCCGAGCCAGCTCCGCCTCGACCCGCTTCAGCTCCTCCTCGAGATTGCCTTCCTCGCGCCTGGCGACCTTGATCTTGCTTCCGACGTCCTCGCCGCTGATCTCGGCGTCGACCAGCATTCCGTCGGCCTGGACGACGGCGTCGATGCCCTGCTTGGCGAACTCGCGGGCGATGGCGGGGTCGAGCTTGAAGGCGAGCATCGCCTCGATATCGTCGCCCACAAGCCGGTAGCGAAGGCCGGTGATCCGGCATTGGGCGAGGCCGCGCTTCTCGCAGGCCTGGGCATGCTGCTCCTGGAGGGACTGCACCCGTTCCTTGGGCGCCCGGAAGGCGTAGCGATAGTTGAAGGCGACCCCGGGCGCCGCGGTGACGGCGACGTTGGGGCCGGCGGCGCGTTCCGCCACGCCGGAACTGTCCGCGCTGGCTTCGGCATCGGCGCTGTTCTGGCTGAATTGCCGGTCGCCCGAAGCTTCATTTTGCGATTGGCCGCAGCCGGCGGCGGTGAAAAGGAGAAGCAGTCCCAGAGCCTTGCGCATCGCAGTCTCTCCCATGTCGGTCGTCGCCGAGGGGCGCGCGACGGCTGTACTCTACCTAATCGGTAGAGAAGCGCAACAGGCGCTCGCAACGGCCCGGCGCGGCTGCTATCCGGCCGCCATGTCCGACGCCCTCAACGATATCGATCCGATCCAGAATCACAGCTTCGAGGACGCGCTTTCGCAGCGTTACCTGGTCTACGCTTTGTCCACGATCACCGCCCGCTCGCTGCCCGACGTCCGGGACGGGCTGAAGCCGGTGCATCGCCGCCTCTTATGGGCGATGCGGCTGCTCCGCCTCGATCCGGCGGCGGGCTACAAGAAATGCGCCCGGGTGGTCGGCGACACGATCGGCAAATATCACCCGCACGGCGACCAGTCGGTCTACGACGCGATGGTCCGGCTCGCCCAGGATTTCTCGCTCCGTTATCCGCTCGTCGACGGCCAGGGCAATTTCGGCAATATCGACGGCGATAACGCCGCCGCCTACCGCTACACCGAGGCTCGGCTGACCCCGGCGGCGATCGAGCTGATGGCCGGGCTCGACGAGGGCACGGTCGATTTCCGGCCGACCTACAATGGCGAGGAGGAAGAGCCGGAAATCTTCCCCGGCCTGTTCCCCAATCTCCTCGCCAACGGCTCCAGCGGAATCGCCGTTGGCATGGCGACGTCGATCCCGCCGCACAATGTCGCCGAGATCATCGACGCGGCGATCCACCTGATCGAGAATGAGGGCGCTGAAGCGGGCGAGCTCATGCGGTTCGTGACCGGACCGGACTTCCCGACCGGAGGCGTGGTCGTCGACTCCCCGGAGGCGATCGCTGCCGCTTATGCGAGCGGACGGGGCGGCTTCCGGGTGCGCGCCCGGTGGAACGTCGAGGACCAGGGGCGGGGCACGTGGAACGCCATCGTCACCGAGACCCCGTACCAGGTGCCCAAAGGCAAGCTGATCGAGCAGATTGCCGCGCTGATCGCCGACAAGAAGCTTCCGATCCTCGCCGACGTCCGCGACGAATCCGACGCCAGCGTCCGGATCGTCATCGAGCCGCGCAGCCGAACGGTCGATGCGCAGGTGCTGATGGAGAGCCTGTTCCGCCTCACCGACCTCGAAGTCCGGATATCGCTCAACATGAACGTTCTGGACGAGCGCCATACCCCCCGGGTGATGGGCCTGAAGGAGGTGCTGTCGGCGTGGCTCGGCCACCAGTTCGACGTGCTCATGCGGCGCACGAACCACCGGATCGCGAAGATCGAGGATCGGCTCGAGCTGCTCCAGGGCTATCTGATCGCCTTCCTGAACCTCGACCGGGTGATCGAGATCATCCGTACCGAGGACGAGCCCAAGCCGGTGATGATGGAGGAGTTCGGGCTCAGCGACCGCCAGGCCGAAGCGATCCTCAACATGAGGCTGCGGTCGCTGCGCCGGCTGGAGGAGATGCAGATACGCGGCGAACGCGAAGCTCTGGAGAAAGAGCATAAACGGCTGTCGAAGCTGCTGGCGTCGCCCAGGCTTCGGCGGGAGCGGCTGACCGCGGACCTGACCGCGCTTCGCGACCGCTACGGCCAGGAGACCGAGCTCGGCCGCCGCAGGACCCTGATCGAGGAGGCGGCGCCGGCTCGGGAAATCCCGCTCGAAGCGATGATCGAGCGCGAACCCATCACCGTGATCATGTCGCAGCGGGGCTGGATTCGGGCGATGAAGGGCCATGTCGATCCGGCGGAAGCGGAGGCGCTGAAGTTCAAGGAGGGCGACGGCGGCCGCTTCTTCTTCCACGCCCATACCACCGACAAATTGCTGCTCGCGGCCGCCGACGGCCGCTTCTACACGCTCGCCGCCGACCGGCTGCCCGGCGGGCGCGGCTTCGGCGAGCCGATCAAGCTGATGGTCGACGTCGAGGGCGAGGGGAATATCGTCGCCCTGTTCCGGGCCGCGGCGGCGGACAAGCTGCTCCTCGCCACCAGCGACGGACGCGGCTTCGTCACCTCGGCCGCAGGCGCCGTCGCCGAGACCCGCAAGGGCAAGCAGATCGTCAATCTCAGGCCCGGCGGCCGGCTGAAGTCGGTGCGGCCGATCGGCGAAGGCCATGATTATGTCGGGGTCATCGGCGAGAACCGGAAGATGGTCGTCTTCCCCCTGCAGGAGCTGCCCGAGATGAGCCGCGGCCAGGGGGTCCAGCTCCAGCGCTATCGCGACGGCGGCCTCGCGGACTCGACCAGCTTCCGCTTCGCCGACGGCCTCAGCTGGCCGATGGGCGGCGAAAGCGGCCGGACCCGGACCGAAACCGATCTCAATCCCTGGCGCGCCGCCCGCGGCGCCGCCGGCCGGATGCCTCCGGTGGGTTTCCCGAAAGAGAATCCGTTCGGGTAAGGCCTCCGCCGTCTGAAGAAAGAATTAACCATTCCCGCCTAGGAGCGATCCTATGTCGGCAGCAAAGGCGCGGGGGCGAGTCGGATCGGCTGCGGGGCATCTTCCGCCGCACGCCGGCGTGCCTCCGGACCTCGCGCCCCAATTCCACATGGTGCTCGAGGCCGTACGGCAGCGCTATATAGACGCGCTGCCGATCGCCTCCGCTATTCTCACCCTCGGCGGCGACCCCTTCATCGAATGCGCCAACGAACCGTTCCGCCTCGTCGCCGACTGGGATGAACGGCTGGGCGAGCGCCGGATCGCCGAGGTGCCGATGCTCAACTCGGGTCCGATCGGGACTCGCCTCACCGCTTTCCTCGCCTCGAACGATCCGGCCGTGCAGTTCGACACCACCGATGGCCGCCCCGTCGCCGCCCGCCATTTCACCGTCCGCTTCGCCCGGCTGACGCTTCTGCCGGGCCAGCCCCTCCGCTGCATGGTCTCGCTGATCGACAAGACCGCCCAGGTCGAGACCGAGCGGAGCCTTCGCGCCGAGATGCTTCGCGACAGCCTGACCGGCCTTCCCAACCGCACCGCCTTCAACGAAGAGGTCGAGGCGGTGCTCGAGGATCCCGGATTCCAGCCCGGGAGCCATGCCGTCCTCGTCGTCGACATGCGCCGCTTCAGCCGGGTCAACGAATGCGTCGGCTCGCTCGCCGGCGACGAATTGCTGATCACCTTCGCCCGCCGACTCTATTCCGCCCTTCGCGCCGGCGACCTGCTCGCCCGGACCGGCGGCGACGAGTTCGGAATCTTGATGCGGCTCGACCGCGGCCTCGAGGAAGCGCTCCAGGCCGCGGCCCGGATCGAAGCGGTGCTCGCCGCGCCCTTCCGCCTTTCCGAGCTCGAGATGAGGGTCGACTGCGCGCTCGGCTGCGCCCTGCTGAGCGGAAGCGAGGCGCTGGCCGAAGAGGTGCTTCGCAACGCCCAGTTCGCCCTGAAGCGCTCGAAGGCGAGCGGCGCGGTGCAGATTTACGAGCCGAACCAGGCGCGGGCGGCGCGGCGGCGGTTCAGCATCGAGACCGAGCTTCGCCGCTCGATCGATCAGGGCGGGCTCACCCTCGCCTATCAGCCGCTGATCGATCTTCGCTCCGGCGCCGTCGCCGGCTTCGAGGCGCTGGCGCGCTGGCACCATCCGCAGCGCGGCCCGATCTCGCCGGCCGAGTTCATCCCGGTCGCCGAGGAATCGGGGCTGATCGTGCCGCTCGGCCAATGGGCGCTGGAGACGGCGATCGCGACTCTGCTCCGCTGGGATTCGGCCCATGGCGCGCCGCTCCCGCTTTCGGTCAGCGTCAATCTCTCGGCCCTGCAGATCGCTCGGGACGACATCACCAGCTTCGTCGACTGCACCCTCGCCCGCCACGATCTGTCCGGGGAGCGGCTGATCCTGGAGCTGACCGAAAGCGCGATCGTCCAGGATCCGAAGCGCGCGACCGAAGTGCTCGAAGGCCTGAAGGCGCTCGGAGTGAGCGTCGCCATGGACGATTTCGGCACCGGCTACACCTCGCTCGCTTATCTCCAGCGGCTGCCGATCGACATGCTCAAGATCGACCGGAGCTTCGTCTCCGGAATGCTTCGCGACTCCGATTCCGTCGCCATCGTCCGGGCCATATTGTCGCTCGCCAGCGCGCTCGGGATGGCGACGACGGCCGAAGGCATCGACTCGCCCGAGCTGGCACAGGCGCTGGCCGGGATGGGCTGCTCGCACGGCCAGGGCTTCCATTTCGCCCGCCCGCTCGATCCGGACGCCGCTTTCGCTTACTGGGCTTCGCGTAACGCCTGATCGACATGGCGGCGGGCGATGGCCCGCTGCACCGCGCCTTCCGGCGGAAAGCCGGCCTCGGCCCATTCGCGCTCGATCGCCTGCAGGGTCCGCGCCACCAATGGCCCGGGAGCGAGGCCCATGGCGATGATGTCGCCGCCGCCGACCCGCATCCGCGGCCGCTGCCAGCCGGCGAGCGCCGCCGTCGTGCCCGGCTCGCCGTCGCCGAGCAGGATCCGGTCGACCGCCTCCTCGGCGCCGATCGCATAGGCCAGTACTTCCGGCGGCCGCGCCTCGTCCGCGTCGCGTCCGGCCGCCGCCGTGAGCCGCTTGGCGGAGCGGTTCGAAAGCCGAAGCCGGGCCGCGACCGCGGCGGCCTGCTCCCCATCGGCGGGGAGCAGGGCCGCGAGCCGCCGAAGCGGGTGCGGCGCCGTGCCCGCCGCCGCTTCGCGCCGAACCAGCCTCGCCAGCCGCTCGACCCCGTCCGGTCCGATCTCCGGCACGACCGGCTTGAGGATTCCGCGCTCGACCATCAGCCGGACGGCGGCGACGGGCTCCGGCAAGGCGAGCAATTTGGACATCTCGTCGGCGATCCGCTCGCGCGAAAGCGCCATCAGGTCGTTCGCCCGCTCCGCACAGGCGTCGAGCGCCGCTTTGTCGGGGTCGCCGGCGCCGAAGCGGGCGAAGAAGCGGAAGAAGCGGAGGATCCGCAGATGATCCTCGGCGATCCGGGTGAGCGGATCGCCGATGAAGCGGACCCGGCGTTCGGCGAGGTCGGCCTCGCCTCCGAAATAGTCGAATATCTCGAGCGTCGCCGGATCGGCGAGCAGGGCGTTGATGGTGAAGTCGCGGCGGGCGGCATCCTCGCGCCAGTCGTCGGTATAGGCGATGGTGGCGCGGCGGCCGTCGGTGGCGACGTCGCGCCTCAGGGTCGTCACCTCGACCGGCTTGCCCCCCACCACCGCGGTGACCGTGCCGTGGGCGAGGCCGGTCGGGACCGCCTTGATCCGGGCCCTGGCGAGCCGCGCCATCACCTCCTCGGGCGGAAGCCGGGTGGCGAGGTCGACGTCGCTGACCGGAAGCCCGAGCAAGGTGTCGCGGACGCAGCCGCCGACGTAGCGCGTGTCGCCGTCCTTGGCGCCGAGCGCGGCGAGCAGGGGCTTCATCCCTTCCCGCCGCTGCCAGGCCGCCCTCGGCAGCTTCACTGCACCAGCTCCAGACGCCGCGACAGGTTGACGATCATCGCCGCGGTCGCGCCCCAGATCCGCCGGCCCTCCCATTCGATCTCGTAATAGCTGCGCTCCCGGCCCTGCCAAACGGCGTTCCGAACCACCTGGTGGCGGGGATCGAGCAGATAGTGGAGCGGCGCCTCGAACATCGCCGCCACCTCGCCCGGCTGCGGCTCGAGGTCGAGGCCGGGCGGAACCACCCCGACGATCGGGATGACCTCGAAGCCGGTGACGGTGCGATAGAGGTCGGCCGCGCCGATCACCTCGACGCAGTCGCGGGGAAGGGCGATCTCCTCCTCGGCCTCGCGCAGGGCGGCGGCGATAGGGCCGTCGTCCTCGGGGTCGATCCGGCCGCCCGGGAAGCTGATCTGCCCCGGATGCTTGCGCATCGTCTTGGGCCGCTCGGTCAGGATCACCGTCGGCGAGCGATGGTCGACGACCGCGACCAGCACCGCCGCCGGCGTCAGGTCGCCGTCGGCGCCCTCGAGGACGTCGCCTTCGAGCAGGATCGGCCGGCGTCGATGCCCCCGCTCGAGCGCGTCGCGAAGCCGCTCGGCGAGGCCGATCACGCCGCTTCCATCGGGAAGAAGGCGCCGCCGCTCCACAGGCCAAGCGGATCGCCGCCGGCGAGGGCGAGCTCGGCCAGCTCGTAATAGACCGGGCGGGCGACGAGCGCGTCGAGCCCGCCCCGGACCCGGAGATAGGGGTGCGGCCCCTCCGGCCCGGACTCGAAGCGAAGCGGGTGGTCCGGGCCGGCGATGACGGCGTCGCCGGTGTTGAGCCGGAAGGCGAGCGACATCGCCTCGCCTTGCCCTTCCGCCTTGAGCTCGACGGCGACGAACGGCGCGTCATCGACCGCGATGTCGAGCTTCTCGACCGGGGTCACCAGAACGAAACGGCCGTCCGGCTCGCGCCGAAGGATGGTCGAGAAAAGACGGACCATGGCCTGCCGTCCGATCGGGCTGCCCTGGTGATACCAAATGCCGTCGCGGGCGATGCGCATCTCGCTGTCGCCGCAATGGGTCGGGTTCCATTTGTCGACCGGCGGCAGCTTCTCCTCCTCCGCCAGGCGGGCGATCTCCGCCAGCGAGAGGCCGGCAAGGTCGTCGGGGGGCGGGGGCATCGGCATGTTGCGGGCGACTCTGGCGGGGCGGGAGGCCTGCGGCAAGCCTTGCCGCCTTCCCCGCTCCATCCTATCCGGCGCCATGGCCAGCGAGTTCGAAGGCGCGCGGACGGCGATCGTCACCGGCGGTGCTCGGCGGATCGGCGCCGCTTTGTGCCGCGCGCTGGCCGAAGACGGCTGGCACCTGCTCATCCATTGCCGGCGTTCGACCGGGGAGGCGGACGCCCTGGCGGCGGAGCTTGGCAACGCCGCAATCGTCAGCGCCGACCTCGCCTCGCCGGATGCCGCGGCCCGGGTGATGGCGGCGCTGGACGGCCTCCCTCCGGCCCGGCTGCTGGTCAACAACGCCTCGCTCTTCGCTTATGACAGCGTCGACGACTTCACCCTCGAAAGCTGGGAGGCGCATCTCGCCGCCAATTTGCGGGCGCCCGCCTTGCTGTCCCAGGCCTTCGCCGCCCAAGCGGAGGGGAGCGGCCTGATCGTCAATTTGCTCGATTCGAAGCTCGCCGCGCCCAATCCCGATTTCTTCAGCTACACGATCTCCAAATTCGGGCTCGCCGGCCTCACCGAGCTTTGCGCCCGCGCCTGGGCGGAGCGCGGCCTTCGGGTCTGCGCGATCGCGCCCTCGGTGACCCTGGTGTCGGGCGCCCAGAAGAATTTCGACTCGGTCCACGACCTCAATCCCCTCGGCCGGGGAGTCCGGGTCGAGGACATCGTCGCCGCCTTGCGGTTCATCATTGCCACGCCGACCTTCACCGGGCAGACGCTCACCCTCGACGGCGGGCAGCGCTTCCTGGCGCTGCCCCGCGACGTCCAGTTCCTGGAGCCCGGCGATGAATGAGCATGTGAAGCTCGACGGCCTCGTGCCCGCCCGGCTGGCACCGAAGGGCCGCAAGATCGTGCTCGACGATTATTGCGTCGCGGCCGACATCGGCTTCCACGATTTCGAGGTCGGAGCGCCCCAGCGGCTCCTGGTCACGGTCGAGGTCTGGGTGGACGAGGCGAGCTTCCCCACCGACGACCAGCCCGGCGGCGCCTGGGATTATGATTTCCTCCGCACCGAGATCGGCGCTCTTCTCGAAGGCCGCCGCTTCAACCTCCAGGAGACCGCGGCCCGCGAGATTTACGATCTCGTCGCGGCGCGCCGCGGGGTCACCGGGCTGCGCGTGGCGACGCGCAAGCCGGACATCTATCCGGATTGCGCGGGAGTAGGGGTCGAGCTCACGTCCTATTGACTCCCGTCATCCCGGCGAAAGCCGGGACCTCAGGACGAGAAGTCTCGGCGGGTCTCCCCGAGGTCCCGGCTTTCGCCGGGATGACGAATCAGCGCCTCGTCCGAACGCACGGCCCGAGCCGCTCGAGCACCAGCCGGTAATCCGCCTCGATCGCCGCCGCCGCCTCGGCCTCGGCCTCGGCCAGGCTCTGCCTCGGCAGCGCGCGCGGCAGGCCGCAGGCCAGTCGGTACCAGAGCAGGGTAGAAGGCGCCGGCGGTTCCGCCGCCTCGTCGACGATCTCGCTCAAGGCGACGGCCCAGACCGGGGTCTGGCCCGGCCGGCGGAGCACGGTCAGCGACACCGGAGTGCCGCCGGCGGTCTGAAGGAAGAGCTGGGTCTCGCTCTCGCCGCGGATCGCGCCGGGCACGTGGAAGGCGCGGCCGATCCCGGCGATTCGCGGCGGCGGCGAGGCCGAGCTCGCTTCGCGGATGATCGAGCGCAGGGTCGCGGCGCGTTCGGGGGTGAAGGCGATCTGGGCGTCGGGGGCGACTAGCCGGAGCTCGCCGGGCCGGCCGGCGACCGGCGCCGCGAGCAGCAGGAACTCGCCGCCCTTGCGAAGCCTCGGCGCCTTGCCCTTCGAATCGCGCGGCAGATCGACGACGTAGCTGAGGCGCGCCGGAAGCGACTGCGGCGAGCGGATCAGGGAGACCAGGCCGGCCTCGACGTAGAAGCGGGCCATTCCCGGCTTCAGGTCCGGCGCTCGCTCGGCCTTGACCGCGACCGCCTCGGCGATCCGGACCTGGGCCGCGACCGGAGCGGCCAGCGCGAGGTCGGCGAGATCGGCATAGGTCGGAGCGGGCGCCGGCGGCGCCTGCGATTCGGCCGGAGCCGCCGCGGCGGCGATCAACGCCGCCGCGAGCGCCCGTTTACAAAAAGTTAGCGAGCCTGCCACCGTTCCGCCTCCGTAAGTTTATACCCCGTTTCCCATATGCTTAGCGGGATGAACGGCGGATTTCGTGGGTTTTAGGCGCAAGTGCCTTGCATATACAGGAGGATTGCGTCCTCCTTAGTCTCAGGATAGAGGACACGGCTTCGGCCCATGATATGTTGATACATCGCATATCGGATGGAGCCGTTGGGGATCAGCCGCGTTGTTGGTGGCGCGCGCAGGTCCCCTGCGAGAGACGAAGAGAGGGAGTGTGGCTGATTAATGGCATATGCTGACAACAGGATGAGCCGGAGCCGCATGACGGCGATCTTCATCGTCGCCCTCCTCCACGCTCTTCTCGGCTACGCGCTCATCACCGGCTTGGCCTATAATGTGGTCAAGAAGGTGGCGGCTGATCTCAAGACGTTCAACGTGGAGGAGGAGCCGCCGCCCCCCGAGGAGAAGCCGCCGCCCCCGCCGCCTGACCAGCCGCAGACTCCGCCGCCGGTGGTGACTCCGCCGCCGATCGTTCGGACCAACACGCCGCCGCCGCCGATGGTGACGACGAGCGTCGCTCCGCCGCCGCAGATCACCTATACCGCACCCCCGGCTCCGCCGGCTCCGCCGGCTCCGCCGCCGCCGCCGCCGCCGCCGAGGAAGGTGACTCCGGCCCGGGCCAAGGCGAACCTCGCGTCGCTGTTCTCGGACGAGGATTATCCGGCTTCGGCGGTCCGCTCCGGCGAATCGGGCGCGACCGGCTTCCGGCTCGAGGTCGGCGCCAACGGCCGGGTGAGCAACTGCACGGTGACCGCGTCCAGCGGCTCGTCGGCGCTCGACTCGACGACGTGCCGGCTGCTGAGGTCGCGTGCCCGGTTCACTCCGGCCACCGACAATACCGGCTCGGCGACGAGCGACTCGGTCAGCGGCCGGATCGTCTGGCGTCTTCCGGCCGACTGACGATGGATCGACCGAAAATCACGATCTGCAATATTCATCTGAGAGGAAAGTAGAGACCATGGCCACCCCAGCACCAGGCGCAGCTCCTGCCGCCGAAAACCCCTATGGCCTCATGGCCGCACTCCAGCAGGGCGGAGCGATCGCCTGGGCGACCTTCATCATCCTCGTGATCATGTCGGCCGGCTCCTGGTACGTGCTGTTCGTCAAGCTTTTCGAGCAGCAGAAGATCATCAACCAGGGCCGCCGCGCCAGGAACAGCTTCTGGCAATCGGCCAATCTGCGCGAAGGCGCCTCGAAGCTCGAGAAGAACAGCGCCTATCGCCAGATCGTCGACGACGGCATCCTCGCGCTCGAGCAGCACGACAAGCTGACCGATCCGATCGACCAGCATGACTGGATGCTCAACTCGCTGGCGCGCAGCCAAGGCGCGATCACCTCGCGCCTGTCGAGCGGCCTCGCCTTCCTCGCCACCGTCGGCTCGACGGCGCCGTTCGTCGGCCTGTTCGGAACCGTCGTCGGCATCTACCGCGCTCTCGTGAAGATCGGCGCGGCCGGTCAGGCGTCGATCGACACCGTCGCCGGCCCGGTCGGCGAGTCGCTGATCATGACCGCCCTCGGCCTGGTCGTCGCGGTGCCCGCGGTGCTCGCCTACAACTGGCTGATCCGCCGCAACAAGGCGATCGTCGAGGAGCTGGCCCGCTTCTCCAATGAGCTTCACGGCTACATGATGTCCGGCGGCGCGGTCCGTCCGGTCATCGCCGGCCGCCCCGGCGCCGCCAGCGCGGCGAAGGGTCCGGGCGCGGCCTCGCCGGGCGGCACCACCGCCACCGGAAGCGCGATCGGCGCCAACAACCCCGGCCCGAAGAAGGTTTGACGAAACGCGCCGGCGGAGCCGCAGGGTTCCGCCGGCGCCGGCTCCCGCGGCACTTGAGCTAGATAGGATTACCGACCATGTCCATGAATGTCGGCCAAGAGAGCGAAACCGGCGAATCAGAGCCGATGTCCGACATCAACACGACTCCCCTCGTGGACGTCATGCTGGTTCTCCTCATCATCTTTCTGATCACGGTTCCGGTCGTCGTCCAGACGATCCCGATGAAGCTTCCGAACGTCAGGTTCGAGGCGACCACGACCAAGCCGGAGAACGTCTCTCTCTCCGTCCGCGGCGGCCCGGGCGGTAGCTGCGAGGTCTATTGGGGTCTCCAGAGGATGAACAGCGACGAGCTGCTCCTGCGGGCGGTGAAGAAGCTCGAGGACGAGATCAAGAGGCTCGGCGGCGTCGACAACATGACCGAGGAAAACATGCCCGAGGCGCATATCCGGGCGGACATCAACACGCCGTACAAATGCGTTGGCGGAGCGATCTACACGATGCAGCGGGCCGGCTTCGCCAGGGTCGGCTTCATTTCCGAGCCGCCCCCGCAGGGCGGCGGCGACCGCCTCTAAGGCGTCGCGGGTCGAAAAGGGTTTAGGAGTAACAGATTATGTCAATGGCAGTCGGCGGTTCTGACGACGAACCGATGATGGATATCAACACGACGCCGCTCATCGACGTCATGCTGGTGCTGCTCATCATGTTCATCATCACCATTCCGATCCAGACCCACGCGGTGAAGCTTGATCTTCCGCAGGATCAGCCGAACCAGCAGCCGCCGCCCATCGATCCGGTCAAGAACAAGATCGTGATCTCGCCGCAGGACCAGGTGCTGTGGAACGGCACCCCGATCGATCTCGCGCTGCTCAAGCAGTATCTCGACGTCACCCAGACGATGAATCCGGTCCCTGAGCTTCACCTCCAGCCCGAGCCCAACGCCCGCTACGAGCTGGTCGACCAAGTCCTCGCCGTCACCAAGCGCGCCCGGGTCGAGAAGATGGGCTTCGTCGGCAACGAGGCCTACGCCGTCTTCTAGGGCGCAGGCTCTCCACTTCTCTCAAGGGCGGTCCTGACGGGCCGCCCTTTTTTTATCCTCCCCACGGTGAAACCGTGGGGAGGGGGACCACCCGCAGGGTGGTGGAGGGGTAGCTGACCAAGCCTGCGCCAATTACCCCTCCACCCCGCTTCGCGGGGTCCCCCTCCCCATCTTCGATGGGGAGGATATGTCAGGCCGCCATGCCGTCGAACTGGAGACGGGCGAGGCGGGCGTAGAGGCCGCCTTCGGCGCGCAGGCTCGAGTCGTTGCCCTGCTCGACGATCCGGCCCTGATCCATGACCACGATCCGATCCGCCGCCCGGACCGTCGCCAGGCGGTGGGCGATGACGATGGTGGTGCGGTCCGCCATCAGCCGCTCGAGCGAGCGCTGGACGAGCCGCTCCGATTCCGCGTCCAGGGCCGAAGTGGCCTCGTCGAGCAGAAGCAGAGGCGCGTCGCGGAGCACCGCCCGGGCGATGGCGAGGCGCTGGCGCTGTCCGCCCGACAGTCGGGCGCCGCCCTCGCCCATGAACGTGTCCAGCCCCTCGGGCAGCTTGCCCAGGAACTCGGCGGCGTTGGCGGTCTCCGCCGCGGCCCACAATTCGTCGTCCGAAGCCTCCCAGCGTCCGTAGCGAAGGTTGTCGCGGGCCGAGGCGGCGAAGATCACCGTATCCTGCGGCACCACCGCGATCCGTGCCCGGACCTCGGCCGGATCCGCGTCGGGCAGAGCCACTCCGTCGAGCAGCACCGACCCGGCTTCCGGATCGTAGAAACGCTGGGCGAGCTGGAACAGGGTCGATTTGCCCGCGCCCGAAGGCCCGACCACCGCCAGCGTCTCCCCCGGCGCCACGGCGAGGGTGAAATCGTGAAGCGCGCTCACCTCGCGCCGGGTCGGATAACGGAAGGTCACGGCCCGGAACTCGAGCGCCCCGCGGCCGGGCGAGGGCAGGGGCATGGGCCGGGCCGGGGCCCTGATCTCCGGCTCCTCGCGAAGCAGCTCGGCGAGCCGCCCGGCGGCACCGGCGCCGCGCAGCAGGTCGCCATAGACTTCGGTCAGCGCTCCGAAGGCGCCGGCGACGAGGGCGCCGGTGAGGACGAAGGCGGCGATGGTGCCGCCGCTGATCCGGCCCGACTGGACGTCGATCGCGCCTTGCCACATCACCATCGTGATCGAGCCGAAGATGAGCGCGATTACTCCGGCCGTCATCAGCGCCCTCAGCAGGATCCGCCGCCGGGCGGTCTGGAACACCCGCTCCACCGCCGCGGCGAAGCGGCTCGCCTCGCGCTCCTCCTGGCCGAAGCCCTGGACGATCTTCATTGCGCCCAGCACCTCGTCGACCATCGCGCCGACTTCGGCGATCCGGTCCTGGCCGAAGCGCGACACGTTGCGGATCCGGCGGCCGAGGAAGACGATCGGCAGGATGACGACCGGGATTCCGAGCAAGAGCATGGCGGTCAGCTTGGGCGCCAAAGCGAGCAGATAGACGATCCCGCCCACGCCCATGACGATGTTGCGGAGCGCCACCGAGATGGTGGTGCCGACGACCTGCTCGATGATCGTCGTGTCGGCGGTGAGCCGGGAGGCGATTTCGGAGGGGCGGTTCTCCTCGAAGAAGGAAGGGGCGAGGCGGAGCAGGTTGCGCTGCACCGACTCGCGGACGTCGGCGACCACCCGCTCGCCCAGCCACGAGACGAAATAGAAGCGCGTGGCGGTCGCGATCGCCATCACCACGACGATGAGCAGCAGATATTGGAACCACCGCCCGACGTCGCCGCCCGAGCCGGTGAAGCCGCGGTCGATGATCAGCTTGAACGCGCTCGGAATGGCGAGGGTCGCGACCGCGGCCACCACAAGCGCCATCAGCGCGCCGGCGACATGGCCCTTGTAGCGGGCCGTGAAGCGCCAGATCAGAGCGAGGTTGGCGATCTTCCTCGGGGAAGCGGTCTCGTCGATCTTCTCGGCCATGGCGCGGAGGTAGCAGGGGACGGGCGCCCCGTCATCCCGGCGAAGGCCGGGACCCCGGCGGGTGAAAAACGCGGCGCCTGTTCTCGCTGAGGTCCCGGCTTTCGCCGGGATGACGGGAAGGGGACCCATCACGGTTGTGGATGGTTTTGATCCGCAACCCCTTTTCCGTTGACGCCCACGCTGCGGCGCACCAAACAGGACGCCACATGCTCTATGACGCCTATGAAATGCAGCGTTCGCTGCTCGCCGGAGCTTCTACCCTCGCCAATATCGGCGCCGGCTGGCTCCAGAACCCCGTAAACCCCCTCGCTTACAGCCAGATGGGCCCTATCGTCGCGTCCGCGCTCGACGTCTTCGCCCATGCCTCGGCGCCGCGCGGCAAGCCCGAATTCGGGCTCGAGACGACCCTCGTGAAGGGCCGCAAGGTCGCGGTCCACGAGGAGGTGGTGCTCAGGAAGCCGTTCGGCCAGCTCAAGCATTTCCGCCGAGAGGGCGTCGAAGGCGGCCCGAAGCTGCTCATCGTCGCGCCGATGTCGGGCCATTATGCCACCCTGTTGCGCGGCACCGTCGAGCGGATGCTTCCCCGCCACGACGTCTTCATCACCGATTGGCGCGATGCCAAGCTCGTCCCGCTCGATTCCGGCCGCTTCGATCTCGACGATTATATCGACTATCTGGTCGAGTTCCTCGAGCATATCGGAGGATTGGGTGGGAACGGGGGCGCCCACATGCTCGCCGTCTGCCAGCCCTCGGTGCCCTGCTATGCCGCCGCCGCGGTGATGAGCGCCGCCAAGAATCCCGCGCGCCCGCGCAGCTTGACCCTGATGGGCGGCCCGATCGACACCCGCAAGGCGCCGACCGCGGTCAACACGGTCGCCACCCAGCGCCCGCACAGCTGGTTCCAGCAGAACGTCATCGCCTCGGTCCCCTACACCTATCCCGGCGCCGGGCGGGCGGTCTATCCGGGCTTCCTCCAGCTCGCCGGTTTCATGGCGATGAACCTCGGCGATCACCTCACCGGCCATTGGGAGATGTTCAAGCATCTCGTCCAGGGCGACGGCGAGAGCGCCGAGGCGAGCAAGGCCTTTTACGACGAATATCGCTCGGTCTGCGACATGACCGCCGAATTCTACCTGCAGACGGTCGACGTCGTCTTCCAGCGCCACCTCCTCCCCAAAGGCCAGCTGATGCACCGCGGCCGCCGGGTCGATCCGGCCGCGATCCGCGACGTCGCCCTCCTCGCCATCGAGGGCGAGCGGGACGACATTTCGGGGATCGGCCAGACCAAGGCGGCCCTGGAAATCTCGACCCGGCTGCCGCGCGACATGAAGCGCTATCACCTTGCCGAGGGCGTCGGCCATTACGGCATCTTCAACGGCAGCAAATGGCGCGAGCGCATCGCCCCGGTGGTCGAGGACTGGATCGCGAAGCACGATTGACCGTCAGCCCAGCGCAGGCTGGGTCCATGACGGGTCAGGCGTAGCCGGCGTCGGCGTCGTAGCGGGCGCGGGCTTCGAGCCGGTCGCGGCGGTAGCGGATCGAGCCGATCACTCCGAGCACTCCGAGGACCAGGCTGAGCAGGCCGATCTTGCTTCCGAAGATCAGCATGATGGCGAAGCCGCCCAGCCCGACGATCGCCATCATCAGCATCAGCTTTTCATTGCCGGTCGGGATGGCGAAGCCCGAGCGTCCGTCCTGGGTGCGGACGGCGAACAGGCCGCGATGGTCGATCGCCTTGTAGCCGTAGAAGCGGCCGAGGGTGCCGGGCTCGAGCATCCCGGACACGCTCGGCGAGACCGCGATCTTGTCGAGCCGCCGCTCCGAGCCGTCCGCCGTCCGGATGACGATCCGGTCGTACATGGCGACCTTCGCGGTCGAACGTTTCAGAGCGGCGGCCTCGACCGTCCCGTCAATCACCTCTAGTCCCATTCGGCGTCTCCCCTTGGTGCTTTCTTGTTCACTGCCGCGGCGGCTTTGGCAATGACGACACCTTGCGCCTTCCCCGCGCCGGGCTATGCTGCGCCGCAACAGATACAGGAGTCGGCCGGTGAAGAAGATCGAGGCGATCATCAAGCCGTTCAAGCTGGACGAGGTGAAGGAGGCGCTTCACGACGTCGGGGTCTCCGGGATCACCGTCACCGAGGCCAAGGGCTTCGGCCGCCAGAAGGGCCATACCGAGCTCTACCGCGGCGCCGAATATGTCGTCGATTTCCTGCCCAAGGTGAAACTGGAGGTGGTGGTCGAGGACGGCCTTGCCGAGCGTGTGGTCGAGGCGATCGCCAGCGCCGCCCGCACCGGCCGGATCGGCGACGGCAAGATCTTCGTCATGGACGTCGAGGAGGCGCTCAGAATCCGCACCGGCGAGCGGGGGTCGGACGCGATTTGATCGTCCTTCGATACGGGCCTTCGGCTTCGCTCAGTCCCTATTCAGGATGAGCGGCGGCACATGTTCCCTACCGCTCATCCTGAGTAGCCGCTGAGCGAAGTCGAAGCGGCGTATCGAAGGACGCTGGGGTGACGGGACGGGACGGTCCGCGCTAAAGGCAGCCCCGTGGACGACCCCCGCCTCGCCTCCATGTCCCCCGAGGAGCTTCGCGCCGCCATGCGCACGCTCGGCTACCGCACCCAGAACGATCTCGCCGCGGCGATCGGGGTCAGCCGCTCGGCGGTGAGCCTCTGGCTCGAGGGCAAGGTCGGGGTGCCGAGGCCGGTGGCGATGCTGCTCCGGATGCTGATCGCGGCCCAGCGCAGGCCGTTCTGATCTTTCCCACGTGAAATGTTCACGGCCGGCTGGACCCGCTGAGGCGGTGCGGGGATGGTCCGCTCATACCGCTTCGGATTCGCTTCTCCGTCATTCCCGCGAAAGCGGGAATCCAGACGAGGGCACGGTGCGGCACGGATTTCAGCACTGGATTCCCGTTTCGCGGGAATGACGGAGGACAAGATGGCGAGCGACGCGGGCAAGATACTGAAGCGGATCGAGGATGAAGAGATCGAGTGGGTGGACCTGAGGTTCACCGACCCGCGCGGCAAATGGCAGCATCTCTCGATGGTCGCCGGAGCGGTCGACGAGGACCAGCTGGTCGACGGCTTCATGTTCGACGGCAGCTCGATCAACGGCTGGAAGGCGATCAACGAATCGGACATGATCCTCAAGCCGGACCTCGACGCCGTCTATGTCGATCCGTTCAGCGCTACCCCGATGCTGGTCATCTTCTGCGACATCGTCGATCCCGGCACCGGCGAGCTCTACGCCCGCGATCCCCGCTCGACCGCCAAGCGCGCCGAGAATTATCTCAAGGGGACCGGAGTCGGCGACACCGTCTTCGTCGGCCCCGAAGCCGAATTCTTCATGTTCGACGACGTCCGCTTCGAAGACGGCTACAACTCTTCCTACTTCCGGATCGACGACGTCGAGCTCCCGACCAATACGGGCCGCGAATATGAGGGCGGCAACCTCGCCCACCGGCCGCGCGCCAAGGGCGGCTATTTCCCGGTCGCTCCGGTCGACAGCGCCATGGACATACGCGGCGAGATGGTCTCGACCATGCTCGAAATGGGCCTGCCCATGGACAAGCACCATCACGAGGTCGCCGCCGCCCAGCACGAATTGGGCCTCACCTACGGCACCCTCGTCCAGACCGCCGACCGGATGCAGATCTACAAATATGTCGTCCACATGGTCGCCCAGGCCTATGGCAAGACCGCCACCTTCATGCCCAAGCCGATCAAGTCGGACAACGGCTCGGGCATGCACACCCACATGTCGATCTGGAACGGCGGCAAGCCGCTCTTCGCCGGCAACGGCTATGCCGGCCTCTCCGAGACGGCGCTCTATTTCATCGGCGGAGTGATCAAGCACGCCAAGGCCCTGAACGCCTTCACCAACCCGACCACCAACAGCTACAAGAGGCTCGTCCCGGGCTTCGAGGCGCCGGTTCTGCTCGCTTATTCGAGCCGCAACCGCTCGGCCTCGTGCCGGATCCCCTACGGCGCCGGCGAGAAGGCGAAACGGGTCGAGTTCCGCTTCCCGGACGCGCTCGCCAATCCCTATCTCGCTTATTCGGCGATCCTGATGGCGGGCCTCGACGGGATCCAGAACCGGATGCACCCGGGCGATCCGATGGACAAGAATCTCTACGACCTTCCGCCGCAGGAGCTGGTCAACGTCCCGACCGTCTGCGGCAGCTTGCGCGAGGCGCTCATCTCCCTCCAGAACGACCGCGCCTTCCTGACCAAGGGCGACGTGTTCAGCGACGACCAGATCGACGCCTATATGGAGCTCAAGTGGGAAGAGCAGATGCGCTGGGAGACGACCCCGAGCCCGGTCGAATACGACCTCTATTATTCGTCGTAGCTTGTCCTCCCCATCGCCAGATGGGGAGGGGGACCGCCCGTAGGGTGGTGGAGGGGTAATTGTCGCAGGCTTCTGCCAATTACCCCTCCACCGCGTTTCACGCGGTCCCCCTCCCCTGGCTTCGCCTGGGGAGGATAATCAGCGCGCGACCGCCTTTTCCCGCCACCGGGTGCGCGCCAGCTTGCCCAGCGCGAAAGCCTCGGCGAAATGGAGTCCGACCTGGCCCTGCTGGCTCCAGCGGACCTCGGCGGCGAGGGTTCCGGCCTCGTCGAGGTCGAGCTCCACCGGCGTTCCGGGATCGAGCGGCCGGTCGCTTTCGATCATCGCGCCGCCGGTGGAGATGTTGCGGAGGCGGACGGGCAGGGTGCGCCCGTCGTAATGCAGGGTCCCGTTGCGGATCAGGCGGTGGCGGGACGGGCGGCTGAACCCGACCACTTCCGCGCTCGGGCGGCTTTCCGTGGCGCGCTTCAGAGCCTCCTCCGCCGGCATCGGCCTGGCGAAGATGAAGCCCTGGACCTGGGAGCAGCCGAGCCGGCGGATCAGCGACAGCTCCTCGATCGTCTCGGCGCCCTCGGCGGTGGTGTCCATGCCGAGGCTTTCGGCGAGCACGACGATCGCCCGGACGATGGCGCCGTTGCGGCTGCCCGGATCGGCGGCGCCGCGGACGAAGCTCTGGTCGATCTTGATCTTGTCGAGCGGAGCGTCGCGAAGATGGCCGAGGCCGGAATGGCCGGTGCCGAAATTGTCGAGGGCGAGGCGCACCCCGAGGCTGCGCAGGCGCGCCAGGGTCGCTTCGGTGACCTTGCGGTCGGCGAGGAACACCGCCTCGTTTATCTCCAGCTCGAGCCTTTCCGGGTCGAGCCGTGAGGCGGCGAGCGTGCCGGTCACGGTCGCCGCCAGCGCGGCGTCGGCGAACTGGACCGGAGACAGATTGACCGCGATCCGGATGTGGCTCGGCCATTTCGCCGCTTCGGCGCAGGCGGTCCTCAGCACCCAATCGCCGATCCGCGGCATCAGGCCGCTCTCTTCCGCGAGCGGGATGACCAAAGCGGGCGGGAGCAGCCCGCGCGCCGGATGGTGCCAGCGCAGCAAGGCCTCGAAGGCGACGATCTCTTCCGAAACGGAATCGACGATCGGCTGGTAGACGAGAGACAGCTGGTCGTTGGCCAACGCCTCGCGCAGGTCCGTCTCCAGGATATGCCGCTCGGTCGCCAGGGCATGCATCTCCCGAGCGAAGAAGCGGAAGGTGCCGCGCCCGTCCGCCTTGGCCGCATAGAGGGCGACGTCCGCATCCTTGATCAGCCCCTCCGCACGGGTCTTGCCGGGCACCGCCACCGCGATCCCGACCGAGGTGCCGATGCGGATCTCATGCCCTTCGATCCTGTAGGGACGCGAGACCTCGTCGATCAGCCGCCGGGCCAGCTCGGAGAGCCGGATCTCCTCCTCGATCCCAGGCAGGATCGCCTCGAACTCGTCGCCGCCGAGCCGCCCGACCTGGCCGTCCTCGCCGAGCACTTCGGTGAGCCGACCGGCGACCTTCTTGAGGAGCTTGTCGCCGACCGGGTGGCCGAGCGTGTCGTTGACCTGCTTGAAGCGGTCGAGGTCGATCATCATCAAAGCGCAGCCGCGCTGGCGCGCGTCGGCATTGGCCAGCGCCTGGTTGAGCATCGAGCGCATCATCGCCCGGTTGGGCAGGTTGGTCAGGCTGTCGTAGCGCGCCAGCTTGCTCGCCTCCGCCTCGCTTCTGCGCTGCTCGCTCAGATTGCTGCCGAGGCCGCGGAAGCCGAGGAAGCGGCCGTAGCCGTCGAAATTGGGGCTGCCCGAAAGCGACCACCATATGTCGTCGGCGGCCGGAGCGCGCACCACCACTTCGGCGAAAGGGAAGCGGGCGGAAAGGTGGAAGCCCAGGGTGCGGCGGCTGTCGTCGCCGTCGGCGGAGTCGATCAGGAGGACCTCCTCGAAGCGGCGGCCGATCAGCTCCGTTGCGGCGAGACCGAGATGGGCGGCGAGCGGCTCCGAGACGTAGGTCAGCGCGCCGTCGGCATTGGTCTCCCAGAACCAGCCGCGGCCGCTCGCCTCGAAGTCGGCGACGAAGCGCCGGGCCTTTTCCGCCTGCCATTCGAGCGACAGGCGCTGCCGAGCGGTGAAGAGGATCTGGCGCGAGCGCGAGACCCCCAGGCTCAGCAGGAAGAGGCTGAACGCGGCGCCGATCGGAACGACGGGCTCTTCGCTGGGCAGAAGCGCAGCGACTCCGAACGCGGTCGAGACCGCCAGGATCATCAGCGCCGGGATGTTGAAGAAAACGGGAATGGCGGAGCCCGCGCCGGCGATCAGGGCGGCCTTGATGAGGATCGTCTGGGCGGCCGGGGGGATGGCGAGCGCCGCTCCCAGCCAGAGCGCGGCCGTGATCGCGCCGTGGGCGGCGGTGAGGCGCACCGCCTGATACGGGCGCAACGGCAGGCGCCGGAGCGCCAGCCAGAGCATCAGGTCGAGAAGCAGGATGGCGAGGAGCGGCGCGGCGAGCAGGGCCAGGCCGGCGGTGGCGCCGGCGGCGGCAAGCCCGCCGACGAGGACGGCGCTCCATAGCAGGTGGGAGCCGGCGAGCAGCGGCAAAGAGAGGAGGATCGTGCGGGCGCGCTCGCGCGCGGCGCGCTCGTCATCCTCGTCGGCGGCGGGCGTGAAATCGAACAGCAAAAGCTCCGCGAGCTCCGGCGGAGTGACGGGCTCCTGGCCCCTGTCGCTCAAACCGGCGAACCGCCCTTTGCGCATCGCTTCAGAGTCCCGATAATGATCAGCCGGCTTCCCCCCGGAGCCGTTGGACAGAATCTAGGTAACCGAGGTTAAGAAAGCTTATCGAGGCCTCCAGTCAGGCCGAGGCGATGCCCTTGCGGATCGGCAAAGCGGTGAGGATTTCGCGCCTCAGCTGCCCCTCGGCGCCGCGCCGGCCCGCCCGCCTCGCCCCCGCCCGCTCGACCAGCAGCCGCGCCAGGGCGTGATGGCGCTCGCGGAAGGTCCACTGGCAGCTCTCGAGCTCGATGGGATCGAAGAAGCGCGCCCCGAACTGGTCGCCGCGCACCCACTCGACCTGGGCTTCGACCGAGCCGATCCCGGGCACGTCGAGGGACACGCTTCCCCCGGGATTGACCCGGGCCTCGCATTGGGCGCGGAAGCCCAGGGCCGACAGGTCCAGCACCTTGATCTGAAGGCTGCTCCAGCTGTTCGGCCGAAGCCGGGTCTCGGCGTCGAGCGGAAGCCGTTCCGCGCGTCGGCCGCTGTCGAAGCCGTGTTCGTCGTCCGAGGACATTCGAATCCCCATCCCCAAGTTGAGGTAGGCGGAGATTAATCCTGCCATGTTAACGAATTGCTGCCGGTCGCCGAGAGTAGTTGTAAACATAGATCAATTCTGTCGTTGCCGCGGGGTGAGCGACAAGCGGCAGTGGGTATAGAGTTGGCGGGCCTGCCAGGACGCGATGGTCGCACCCCTCTTGGTCCGAATTTAGGAAAGCAGCACTTTCTCCAGCTCCGTCACCAACAGGGCCCGTTTTTCATCTGGAAGCTTGCCCAGATTGTGCAGCTTCCATTGCACGGCGGGAAGCTGCTCCGCGTTCGGTATGCCGGAAAGCGACCAATCGGGATCTCCACGTTTGAAGCCGATCAGGAAGGCGCGATGAGGCTGGGGCATCTCGCCCACCATGATGGCGATCAGCGATTCACGGGCCGCCAGCAGTTCGTCCAAGGAAACCGGCTCCGTTGTCATTCCATCGAAGCCGCGGTGGAATTCCTGCGCCACGTCCCTTCGGTTCGGCGCAAGGATTTCGGCAATCGGCCGGTCATGACTGAGGACATATATGAGAAAGGCGCGGCGGAGCTCATCGCCTACGCCTTCATTCGCAAGCAGGTCGCGAACGTCGAAAAGGTCGCGCGGATGTTGGCGGTCGAGCGCCGCCACAATCTTTCCGGCGTAAAGGTCGGCGAAGGAAACTACCTGGGCTTGCGCGAAACCGAATTCCTCTTCGACAGCGGGCGCCACTCCCATCGTCGCCGGCTCATAGACGCAACCGCGCAGCACGGGCGTGACCTCGATCTTGACCTGGGCGCCTTGAGCACGGACGATCACCTTGGTGGCGATGTTGTCGGGCTTCAGCTGCGACAGGGTCACGTGCGAGCCGGGAACGGCTCGCTCGACGCTCGCGGCGATCCGCTTCATGGCCTCATCGATGGCTGACAGCGACGCGGGGCGATCCTTGACGGGCAGATATGTCAGATCGATGTCTACTGAGAGGCGCGGCATGTCGCGCACGAACAGATTGATTGCGGTACCGCCTTTGAGGGCGAAAGCTGTCTCCTTCGCGACCTGGGGAAGCACTCGAATCAGCAGCCCGACCTGGCGACGGTAGACTTCGGCATGGGCCATCAAAGATCGCCCGGCACGGTTATCTGATAGCGCCGATCCAGCTTGCCGCCTTTGACGAGGGCGCGCTTGCCCGCTCCGAGATCGATTTCGTTCTTGTCGAGCTGGCCGAGCCAGGCATGCTGGTGACGGTCGGCGAAAAAGAAAAACAGCCGCTTCACTTTCACGCTGCGGCAATTCTGAAGCTGGGCCTGCAGCCGGCGCGGGCCGAGATTTGCCAGTCCTTCCATAAGCATGTCCACTTGGTGGAAACTCTCGCGGTCGGGCAGCTCGTCCAGGAGCTCGAGAATGGCGCGCTCCACTATTGAATAGCGTATCGGCCATGTCGGGGCAGCGCCGTGCCGAAGCATGTAGCCGCCGGGCATCAGGCTGGGTGTCGGTTCGTCAAATGGGTTGGACGGCTTCCCTCGCTGCTCGAGCGGGTCGTTCGAGAACAGCCGGCGGCTATTGTGCCAGAGAAATTTCGCGTCGACGGGAAGCTCCTTGAGCCACGTCGGGGGTCGCTCGGGACCGTAGAGATGCACTTCCTGGGGACCGCGACCCAAATAGTGGGCGAACCCTTGGGCTTCGAGAGCGGTCCGTCCGCCCACGGTCAGTGGAAGATCGAGAAGCGCTTGAAGGGAGGTGACGACCTGCTCCCAGGACATCGGGCCGTGCGAGCGTCGATATACCCGTCGCGCGGGCTGATTCAGCCAGCCGGCTTTCACATACTGGCTGCGAAGGGAACTGGAGTAGCCATGGCGGTCCAGCCAAGCGGCGTCGGCGAGAAAATTCTCGGGAAATTCCTGCTGAAGGCGGTTTAGCTTTTTACCAGAATACGTAGGCATGCTTAACATTTTAGCCGATTTGTAAACCGAAAGCCAGTTTGATTTTAGCCGAGTTCGCAAAGTCTCCCTAAGCGTTTTGAGCTAACTTCAAACCGGAGCGATGGTAAGCCTCAGTAATCCTTGGACACCCTGACGTTGACGCTCTCGCGGCCGATGGTGGAGATGCTCGACAGGAGCGAGAGCCAGCGGGTGATCTGATATTCGACGAGGGTCGCCGAATAGCCGCGGGCGTCGGTCACCACTTCGACATAGACACGGCGGCCGAGATATTTGCCGGCGGCGATGGCGGTGCCCTGGCCGGTGGTGATGTCGGCCGGGACGATGCGAAGCCGGTCGAGCCCGGTGGCGGCGCGCACCGCGTTGATCGGGTCGAGGCCGCCGCCGCTGTTGTTGAGCGAGGCGACGGCGGCGGCGAGCTGGAGCGCCTCCGGCGCCGAGAGGTTGGTGATCGACGTTCCGAAGAGCAGGCGGCTGAGCAATTCGTCCTGGGGCAGCGCCGGAGTGCTGGTGAAGCTGATCTCGGGACGCTGGCCCCGGCCGGTGACCCGGATGACGGCGTTCAGACCCTGAACCCCGCCCTCGGCGGTGATGTCGAGCACCGGATTGACCGGGGATTCGCCGAGGAAGCGGATCTGGCCGCGCTCGAGGTCGAAGCGGCGGCCGGCGAAATCGTAGCTGCCGCGGATCAGATCGGCGCGGCCGCTGATCCTCGGCTCGGTGACGGTGCCGGCGATCTTGAGGTCCGCGCTCCATTCGCTGCTGATGCCGAGCCCGGTGACCATCAGCCGGTTGCGCGCATTGACGTCGAGGTCCAGCCGCCAGGGCGACAGGCGCCTCGCCGCCGGCCGTTCGTCGGCCGGACGGTTGATCTCGCGCACGGCGAGGCGCGGCACCTGGGTCGAGGCGGTGACGCTGCCGAGGCGGAAGCTGCCGCTGACCAGGTCGACCTTGCCCGAGATGCTTCCATTCTCGCCGTCCGAGCGGATCGCGACCGGGCCGGTGACCTGCGCCTTGATGTCGTCCCGGTCGAGCAATTGCGCGGCTTTGGCCTGGAGCGCGATGTCGATCCCGAAGCCCTTGGGGCCGGCAAGATCGAAAACGGCCCGACCGGTCACCGATCCGTCGCGCTTGGTGGTTCCGGAGAAGCTGTCGAGGACCAGCTTGGAGCCGCCGAACCGGCCCGAGGCCCGGACATTGTCGATCACCATGCCGGTGACGGCGCTCTCGATCCGCGCCCGCTCGGTCCTCAGCGAGCCGCGTATCTGCGGGTTGCTGAGGGTCCCGCGAGCGTCGGCGCCGACCGCGACCGGGCCGGAGACGTCGAGCAGCTCGACCCCGGTCAGCCGCCAGAGCGTGTCGGCGGGGCCGTTGTAGCGCAGCTGGGCGAAGAGCGGTGCGACGCTCAGCCGGTCGCCGATATTGCCGCTGCGTCCGATCGGCGCCAGCCGCGCCTGCGCCCGCCCGATCGTCCGTCCTTCGCTGACCGCGACCGCTCGGAGCGCCGCATTGCCGCCGGCGAGCCTGGCGACGAGGCCGATGTCGACCGGGCGCGACGACAGCACGAGGCCCGAGCGGGTGAGGCCGCGGATCCGCAGATTGGCGTCGCCGCTCGGTTCGCCGACCGCTCCGAACCGGTAGCTCAAGGTGCCCGACGCGCTGCCGCCCAGCCCGAGCTGGGGCCAGCCGATGTCGAGCACGCCGAGCGGCATCGATTCCACCCGGGCGTTCAGCTCGCTGGTCGATCCGCCGAACAGGCCCGAGACGGTGGCGTTGCCGCCGGCGAAGGTGAGCGACGTGGAGGCGAGGCGCCAGCCGTCGCCTTCGCGGACGAGCAATGCCGGCTCGGTCAGGGCGAGCGCGCGTCGGTCGACCGTGCCTCGGCCGGTCAGCCGAAGCCGACCGGGGGCGATGTCGGCGACGGTGTCGAAGACGAAGTCTCGCCCGCGGGTTCCGGCGATCCGGGCCCGGACCTGGCCGGTGCCGCCGTGAAGCTCGCCGGTCGCGCTGAGGCTGGCGATGGAGAGCGCTCCGCGGCTCAGGCCGCGCGCGGTCAGGCTGCCCTTGAGCGAGGTCCCGGCCGGATCGAGCAATGCGACGCCTTCGAGCCGGCCGCTTCGGATGACGATCGGCGGCGGACCGGCGAAGCGGGCATTGTCGGCCTTGAGGTCGATGGCGATGCGCTGGAGGTCGTTCCAGGGGCTGAACGCCAGCCGGCCGGAGAGGCCGCCGCCGCTGACGTCGAGCCGGCCGGTGAAGCCGCCGGGATCGGAGCGCAGGGTGCCGGATGCGTGGGTGTTGGAAACGTCGATCGCCGCCACCTGGATGAGGGCGGGCTGGCCCTTGGGCAGAAGGATCGCGCCGTTCGAGGTGAAGGGGCCGAGATGCGATCCTCCCGCCGCCCGATAGGCGAAGCCGGCCGCGGTCGGATCGAGGTTGAGGAGCACGTCGGTCAGCCCCAGCGCCTCGCTCGGGCGGGCGAGCCTGATCGCCAGCTTCGGCCGCTCGATCCGTCCGTCGAGGCTCATCGCGAACGGTCCGTAGGTCGATTGCGCGCCCTTGCCTTCGAAGAAGAAGGTGCCGTCGCGGCGCCGGAAGCCGGTGCCGGTTATCCGGATCTTCGGGGCGGTGAGGACGAGGTTGTCGAAATGGACGATGAAATCATTGCCCCGGACCAGGTCCGCCTCGAGATAGGGCAGGCCCCCGGCAAGCCCGGCGAGGAATTTGTTGTCGAACCGCCGAACCCAGGCGCGGCCCTTGCCGGTGACGAGCGTGCCCTTGCCGCTCGGGTTCGGGACCACCTTCAATTCGGTGACGACGTCGACGATTCCGAGACCCGGGATCAGATAGCGGGTGAGGCCGCCCGACAGCACCACGTCGAAGCGGCCGGTAATCAGGTCGACGAACAGGCTGAGCTTGCCCTTCAATTTGTCGGAGGTGAGGCTGAGCCCCTCGCCGGTCAGCGCCTTGCCGGTCACCTTGAGCAGGCCCTCGACCCGCAGATTGGCGAGGATCCCGCCGGCGACGTCGCCGACCCCGGTCACCCGCCGCGCCGACATCACGAGGGGCACCGTCACCGGAGCCTTCGAGAAGCGCCCGCGGCCCTGGGCCCAGACGTCTTCGAAGCCGGTATTGTCGAACGCCACCCGAGGGCTGGTCAGCCGGTAGGCGAAAGCGAAGGTCTTGAACGGCCCGTTGAGCAAGGCGACCAGCCGCACCTTCTGACCGGTCATGTTCGGGAACATGGCCGGCGGGCGGAGCAGATCGGCGCCGACGCGAAGATCGCGGAAGCGGCTTCGGGCGAGGTCGACGATCCCGGTGGCGACCACGCCCATCGCCGGCGAGCGGAGCGCCAGCCGTCCCTCGAGCTGGCGGTCCTCCAGAGTCGCGCTGCCGGTCACCTGCACAACCGGCGCGGTCAGCCTCGCTTTCTTGCCCTTCCAGAATTGCGCCGGCGCGATCCGCCCGCCGAGGCTGTAGCGGCCGTTCTGTGCCCTCAGCCGAAGGTCGGCGGTGCGCCGTCCGGAAAGGTCGAGACGGGCAGTGCCGTTCCACCGCGCCCAGCTGCCGTCGCCGTCGATGGTGAGGGCGATCGGCCGGCCCGTCCCGAGCATCGCTCCGGCGACTCCCTGGGCGGGCGAGGTGAGGCGGACGTCGAGGTCGAAGCGGTCGCGGTCCGGCTCGGCATCGAGAAAGAGCGAGAGCCGGTCGCCGCCGTCCTTCACCGCCGCCTTGAGGTTGACCAGGGCGCGACCGGAGCGGATGTCCGCCTCCCCGGCCAGGCTCGCCACCCGAGGCTGGCCGGTCACCGCCTTGCCGATGCGAAGCTGGGCGACGTCGAGACGTCCGACATGGATGTCGAAGCCCGGCAGGACCGGTCCCGGCTTCTCGCTCGGGCGAAGCCTCGGCAGGCGGTGGAGGGCGGCGAGGTCGGCATCGAGGCGGTGGATGACGAGACGGTTGGTGATCCAGGAAAGCGGCTGCCAGTCGACCTCGATCAAAGGCGATTCCGCGAACAGGCCCTGCGGGTCGTAGAGCCTGACGTCGCGAAGCTTCGTGTCGCTCCAGATCGAGCCCTCGATCCGGCCGATGCGAATGCGCAGGCCCGAGTCCGGCGCCATCGCGGCGATCCGGTCGGCGATGAAGCGGTGGCCGGCGCCGGTATCGAGCAGCACCGCCAGAAGCGCGGTTACGACGGCGAGGGCGAGGGCGAGGCCGACCACCCATTTCGCCAGGCGCGAAAGCCAGCGGCGGCGACGGCGCGGCGGCGGCGGATTCTCGCCCTCGTCCATCAGAAGGCCTGGCCGAGCGAGACGTAGACGGCGATCCGGGAATCGCCGCTGCGCGGGTTGAGCGGGGTGCCGACGTCGACCCGGATCGGGCCGAAGCGGGTGTGGTAGCGGATGCCGACGCCGGCGCCGAAGCGGAGGTTGTCGAACTTGGGCAGAGGCGAGGTCGAGATGTTGCCGCCGTCGACGAACGGGACCACGCCCCAATTGCCGAAGCGGATCCGGGCCTCGACCGCGAATTCGGTGAGGCTCCGGCCACCGATCGGATCGTCGAAGACCGGGTCGCGCGGGCCCAGCCGCTGGAAGCCGTAGCCGCGCACCGAGCCGCCGCCGCCGGCGTAGAAGCGCCGCGACGGTGCGATCCGGTCGCGGCCGGCGCCGAGGATGGTGCCGAGCCGAACCCGCGCCGCCAGGGTCACGGTCGGCGTGAAGGGCTGGTAGAAGCTGCCGTCGATCTGGGTTCGGGCATAGCCGAAGGTGCCGGACTGGAGCGAGGCTTCGGGCGACAGGCGCAGGGCGAGGCGGTAGCCGACGGTCGGGTCGAGCAGGTCGTTGGAGCCGTCGTAGCTTAGGCTCGCCGGAAGGGCGCCGATGAAGAAGGTCCGGCGCCGGGTCATTCCGCTCGCGAGGTCGACGTCGCGCTCGTCGGTGGCGACCAGCTCGGCGCCGGCGGACCAGGTCCATTTCTTCTGCCAGATGAGGTTGGTCTGCCGCTCGATCGCTCCCGACAGGATCGTCGTGCGCGCGTCATAGGCGGCGCGGTCGATATGGCTGACCGCGACCTGGGCGGTCAGGACCTGGTCGCGGCGGAGGAAGTTGTTTCGGCGAAGGACCGCGCCGACCAGCTGCTCCTGGGTCCCGACGACCCCGCGGAAGGTGACCGCGCCTTCCGGCGGGAGCAGGTTGCGGTGCTGCCAGCTCGCCTCGATCCTGATTCCTTCGCCGGTGCCATAGCCCGCCTGGCCGGCGACGGTGCGCATCGGCGCCCGCTCCAGCGAGACGGCGAGGTCGACGCTCTCGCCTTCGCCCGCCACGGGCCGGATCGCCACCGTCGAGACCAAGCCGGTGGCGATCAGGGCCCGACGCAGATCCTCGACCAGGGACGCCTCATAGGGTGCGCCGGGCTTCCAGCGCGCGATCCTCTGGATGTGCCTTGCGCCGAACAGCGGCCGGCCCTCGACCCGGATCCGGCCGAACTGCCGGCTCCCGTTCGGGTCGACCGGCAAGGTGAGGGCGGCGGTCCGGGTCTCGTGGTCGAGGACGATGTCCATCTCGCCGATCTCGGCGAAGGCATAGCCGCGCTTGCCGAGCTCTATTCGAAGCGCCGCCTCGCCCGCCGTCACCCGCGCCGCGTCGACCGGCTCGTTCGCCGCCACCCCGAACGCTTCCCGGAGCGCCGACCCGTCCTCGCCGGCGGAGTCGATCCCCGGCAGGCTCACTTCGGAGAAACGGTAGAGCGGGCCGGGCTCGGCCTCGAGCGTCACGACCACCTCGCCGCCGGCCGCCGCCGCCTCGACGCGGGTGCGCACCAAAGCGTCGTAATAGCCCCTGGCGCGGAGCAATTCCGCCAGCAGATCGGCGTCTTCGCGGGCTCGGCGGTCGATCTGGGCGGCGTTGGCCGGGTCCTTGGCGCTCCGGCCCAGGGTCGAGAGCGAATCGAACGGCAGACGCAGCGCCGCCTCGGTGTCGGCGTCGAGGCCCTCGATCCGGACGGCATAGCGGCGCTCGGCGGCGGCGTCGGCAATGGCCGTGTCGGGCGCGTCGGGGATGGGATCGTCGGCGCCCTGCTCCATGTCGGGCCAGTCGACCCCGAGATCCGGCAGGGGATCGAGCGGGGCGGAGGGGTCGAGCGGCGGCTGGTCGAGCGGGTCCTGCGGCAGCGGCTGCTCCTGGGCGAGCAGCGCCCCGGGACAGGCGCACAGCAAAAGGGCGGCCAGCGCGGCCGCCACCCCCCGCCCCGCATCGACTTGAAACATGGGGGGAAACTAGCGGGCGCGGGGAGGCGCCGCCAGACGTAAGATTACCGCCCGTCGCCCCAGCGAAGGCTGGGCCCCCGTGGGGTGAAAATCACGGCGCCCTTCACCCGCCGGGGTCCCAGCCTTCGCTGGGACGACGTCAGTGTACCGGACCGGTCACGGCCTCGTCGCGGATCAGGTCGATCATCCGGCCGACTTCGCGCCAGCGGCAGAAATGGACGAAATTGCCGAGGTCGCGGCTTCGGTCCGCGCGCAGCGCGGCTTCCGACCCGGCATATTCGCCGAAACGCTCGATAAGCTTCGCCGCCTCGGTGAAGGCGGCGGGCGCGAAGGCTGTCTGCTGAAGCAATTTCTTCCCCGGATGCGATTTCGACGCTTCTAGCCGCGCCAGGTTTCGAAACCGCGCAGGGTGATGCTTGACGCGGGATTCACTAAACAAAATCCTCTCCTGCATTTGCAGGGGAGGGGGACCAAGCGAAGCTTGGTGGAGGGGCCTTGCCGACTCCGAGAACCCCTCCACCGCGCTTCGCGCGGTCCCCCTCCCCGACAAATGTCGGGGAGGAATTGAGTGTTTCACCCCTTCCTGCCAAAGGGGCCTCCATGTCCCAGCGCACCCGATCCACCCAGGCGGCGGGCTTCATCCTCGCGATCAGCATCCTCGCCGGTGCGGTGGCGGGGGCGATCGCCGGGCAGCCGAGCATCGGCTTCCTCGCCGGCCTCGCCGCGGGCCTGGCGATCGCCATCCTCTTCTGGCTGAGCGAGCGCCGCCGCTGAGGCGGACGGCACAAAATCATCCGTTTTGGTAGGAATATTCCTAGACAAATAGGAAATCCAGATTATATATAGAACATAACACGAACATTGATTCGGGGAGTGCTGGTGAAATGGTCTTTGCGGCGCAGGATAGAGCTTTTCCTCAAGCGCACCCGAATTTCGCCTACCCGGCTGGGGCTGGATGTGACCGGCGATCCCCGACTCGTTTTCCAGGTCCGGGAGGGCCGAGTCCCGCGGCCGCGGATGGAGGCGAAAATCCTGGCCTATATGGACCGGGTCGAGCGCGACCTCGGAGCGTCGTCCCCGACTCGCCCTGGCCGGCGCCGCCGATGACCGATGCCGCCACCGCGTTCCTGCAGGCGATCCGGGCGCGCTTCGACGACTTTTCCGGGTTCGTGATCGAGGAGATACGAAGCCGCCGCTGGGCCAGCGTCACCTTCCAGGGGGCCCGCCACGAGCTCGCTTTCCGTCTCGAGGGCGAGGGCGCCGAGACGGCGGCCGGGCGCTTGCTCGGCCAGCTCGACGCCCGCAACTTCACCTTGCGCGGCCATCTTCTCGCCGACCTGTCGCTGGTCGCGCAGGAGCGGCGGCCGGGCTTCGTCCGGATCCGCCTCGACGCGCTGACGGTGGAAGAGAAGTGAGCGCCTCAGCCGCCGCTGGAGGCGATCTTCTGAAGGTCGTTGATCGCGCTGCGCAGGCGGTGGCCGACCTTTTCCTGCTCTTCCTCAGCTTCCTCAGCCAACGGGAGGTCGGTCGCGGGCAGCGCCTGGCGCTTGCGCGACAGGCCGAATTCGATCCGGTTGATCAGTTGCGACAAAGGCTGGTCCGATTCCTCGTCGCCCTCCGGCAGCTGGGCGGCGAGCTCGGCGATCGGCAGGGGCTCGGCCTCCGTTTCCGGCTCGGGCGCCGGCTCGGCCTCGGCCCATCCCGGTTTGGAGGGGGTCCAGAGACGCTCCGGTTCGTCCCATTGCTCCGGTTCGGCTTGCGCGACCGGCTCCTCCTCCGGTTCCTGGGGGACCAGGAAGGCCGGAAGCGGCCGGTGCTCGGCCTCCTCGAAGGCGGGCTCGTCGGCCGGGGCGTGGGGGAAATCCTCCAGGTCGAGCGGTTCGCCGAGGTCGCGGGCGAGCAAGGGGGCCCGGGCCGGGGCGTCGGGATGGGCATCGGCCCGCCGCAGCCGCGGCGCTTCCGCCTCCGGCTCGGCTTCGGGCCTGGCGGGCGCCCGGCCGAGGGCCGCCATCAGCGCCCAGACCGCGGCGAAGGTGAGCAGGGCCGCCGCTCCGGCCGCGGCGAAGCGCGCCGTGTCCCCGAGCGGCGGCTGAGCGGCCGCCACCAGATCGGGGAGCCGGCTGGCCTCGACCAGCCCGGAAAAGAGCGGCTGCGGCATGGCGAAGGCGACGAAGCCGGCGGAAAGCGCCGCCAGCGCGGCCAGCCCCGAGTCGAACGCGCGTGCGCTAAGGAAGGAGAGTTTCGGCATCAGACCGCCTTGCCCGTGAGCTTCTGGTAAGCGGGTATGTAACTGGAAATATTTGACGACCAGTTACGATCGCGGCGGACGAAGGCCTGAGCGGTGTCGCGCCGCTCGTCCCAGCGCCCGCGATTGGCGAACAGGGTGTCGAGCGCATCGGTCAGCGCCTGCGGATCGCCGGCGGGGAACAGGGTGCCGGTGACTCCGTCCTCGATCAGCTCGCGATGGCCGCCGACGTTGGAGGCGACGACCAGCTTCCTCTGCGCCATCGCCTCGAGCGGCTTCAAGGGAGTCACCAGCTCGGTGAGGCGCATCGCCTTGCGGGGATAAGCGAGGATGTCGATCAGGCCGTAATAGCGGTCGACCTCGTGATGGGGCACCCGGCCCATGAAGTGAATCCGCTCGCTCGCGGGCGAGGCCTGGGCCTGTGCCTTCAGGGCGTCCTCGACCGGTCCGCCGCCGACGAGCAGGAGATGGGCCTTGGGCCGCTTCTTCAGAAGCAGGGGCATGGCCGCGATGAGATCGTCCAATCCCTCATAATCGTAGAAGGAGCCGATGAAGCCGACCACGTCGGCGCCGGCCAGGCCGAGCTTGCGGGCGAGATTGAGGTCGGCGGCGAGCGGATTTCCGAACAAGGTAAGGTCGACCCCGTTGGGCGCGACGATGATCTTCTCCGCGGGAATGCCGCGGCCGATCAGGTCGCGCCTCAGCCCGTCGCAGATCACCGCGACCCCGTCGGCCCGGCGCGCGGCCCAGGTCTCGAACAGGCGGATCAGTCGGTAGCGGGCCGAGCCTTCGCGTCCCGTCCCGTTGCCGACCGCGGCGTCCTCCCAGAAGGCGCGGATCTCGTAGATGAGCGGAAGGCCGCGGCGCTTCGCCACCGGCAGCGCGGCCAGGGCGTTGAGGACCGGGGAGTGGACGTGGAGCTGGTCCGGTTTCCAGGCCTCGGCCAAAGCGTCGAGCCGCGCTTCGAGCGCCTTGATCTCCCGCCACTCGCGCAGGGGGGAGGGAGCGGATGCCGGCTTCGGGGTCCGGTAGAAGTGGATGCCCTCGATCGTCTCGGGATCGCCCCCGGCCCGCCAGTGGCGGACTCCGGTGAGGCAGGCCACCTCCATCCCGCGCGCCTTCTGAGCCGTCACGATCGCCCGGGTGCGGAAGGTGTAGCCGCTGTGGAGCGGAAGGCTGTGATCGAGCACGTGGAGGATGCGCATGCTCTACGCTCTGCCACAGCAAGCTTAACGGCCCGTCAACCGGTCCGGCCTAACAGCCGAGCCATGAGACGCCGCCTTGCCTTCGCGCTCGCTGTCACGACGGCGGCGGCCATCTGGCCGCTCCAGGCGCAATCCACGGCCCCCTTCACCGTGGCGGAGACCGGCAGGAGCTATGGCAGCCTGCAGGACGCCGTCAGCGCCATCGGGCGCGGCAGCGGCACCATCCGGATCGCTGCGGGCCGTTACGGGGAATGCGCCGTGCAGGAAGCGGGCCGCGTCGCTTTCGTCGCGCAGGTGCGCGGCACCGCGGTGTTCGACGGCGGCGCCTGCGAGGGCAAGGCGACGCTCGTCCTTCGCGGCAAAAGCGCTCGGGTCGACGGACTGGTCTTCACCCACGTCCGGGTGCCGGACGAGAATGGCGCGGGCATCCGCCTCGAGGACGGCGACCTCGTCGTCGCCTACAGCCGCTTTACCGACGGAGAGAACGGGATCCTCACCGCCAACGGCCTCCCCGGCTCGATCGCGATCGACCGTTCGACCTTCAGCGGGCTCGGCGAAGGCGACGGGACCCACTCGCTCTATGTCGGCCGTTACGGCAGCCTCAAAGTGACCAACTCCCGCTTCGAGCGCGGAGTCGGCGGCCATTATCTGAAGAGCCGGGCGCCGCGCATCGAGGTGCTGGGCAACAGCTTCGACGACAGCGGGGGCCGCCGCACCAACTATCTGATCGACCTGTCCAACGGCGCGGTCGGCCGGATCGCCGGCAATGTCTTCGTCCACGGCACCGGCAAGGAGAATTACGGGACGATGATCTCGGTCGCGCCCGAGGGCGCCGAGAACCGCTCCGCGGGGCTGGCGGTCGAGGACAATGACGCCTCGGTGGCGCCGGGCTTCCGCTGGTCCACCGTCTTCGTCGGCGACTGGAGCGGCGAGGCGCTGGCGATCGGCGACAATAGGGTCGGTCCGAAGATCAAGCCGTTCGAGCGGCGCTAGCATGGCGACTCCCGTCCTCCTGACGATCGACACCGAGCTGAGGTGGGACCGGCATCGGGGCGGCGCCTCCTGGCAGGAGAATC
Source organism: Allosphingosinicella sp. (assembly GCA_035719905.1). GTDB lineage: Bacteria > Pseudomonadota > Alphaproteobacteria > Sphingomonadales > Sphingomonadaceae > Allosphingosinicella. Next base: position 2,916 of record DASTFN010000081.1, on the reverse strand, counting down.
TCGCTTTGAGCTTCGATCCGGCCGGAGTGGGCGTCGGCTATCAGCTCGCCCGGCTCGCCGCCCACGGCCTCAAGGCCTGCTTCTTCGTCGATCCGATGCCGGCCCTGCTCTACGGAACCGAGCCGATCCGGCGCATGGTCGAGCCGATCCTGGCGGCGGGGCAGGAGGTCCAGCTCCATCTCCATCCCTGCTGGGCGGCGCCGGCCAATCCCGTGTTCGAGCTGACCGGGCTCGATCGGCAGACCCAGTCGGAGCTGATCCGAACCGCCCGCGATCTTCTGATCGAGGCCGGGGCGCCCTCTCCGATCGCCTTCCGCTCGGGCAGCTATGCCGCCGATCCGGCGACCCTCGAGGCGCTGGCGGCGCTCGGCATACGCTACGACAGCAGCCATAACGGCAGCCACCATCCCGATCCGAGCGCGCTTCCGCTCGATCCGCGCCGGATCGCTCCGGCCCTGCTGCAAGGCGTGGTCGAGATCCCGGTCACCCAGATCGAGCAGCGCCCCGGAAGCCTGAGGCATCTCCAGATCTGCGCGGTCTCGTTCGACGAGATGCGCGCCGCCCTGCTCCACGCCGCCGACCGGGGGCATCCAATCGTCAACATTGTAGGGCACAGCTTCGAGCTCGCGACGCGGGGCGGCCAAAGGGCCAATCCCGTCCTTGTCCGCCGCTTCGAGGGATTGTGCGGCTTCCTCGCCGAGCAGGAGGAACGGCTTCCGACCGCCTTTTTCACCGGCCTCGGCGATCTCCCGCTCGACGCCGAGGCCTATCCGCTGCGCTCCGGCGCCCTGCGCACCTTTTCGCGTATGGCCCAGCAGGCCTGGGGCAATGCCGTCTACGAACGCGCGCTTTAGGCGCTGGTCCTTGATCCGTCATTGCAAGGAGCGAAGCGACGAAGCAATCCATCGGTCTCGGAAGCCGCACTGGATTGCTTCGCTTCGCTCGCAATGACGGAGCCGACCAGCCTTAACGGCCCGTCAACCGCGCTTCTCTAGGAGACGCGGGATGAAGCGCGGCCAGGGACGGCTCCGATGATCGACAATTTCTCGCTGGCGCTGACCCACGGCCTGCTTCTGCTCGTCGCCTGGCGCCTGCTGTCGCGCCCCGACCTCGACGACGATGAAGCGGCGGGATCCGCTCCGAAAAGCCGCCTGTGGACGTTCGGCAAGGGCCGCCCGGATGCGTGACCTCGCCTTCGTCGCTTTCCTCGTCGCCTTGCTCGGGCTCGGCTTTCGCCGGCCCTTCCTGTTCGTGCTCGCCTACGCCTATATCGACACGGTCTCGCCGCAGCGTCTTTCCTATTATCTGCTGAACAGCATCCAGCTGTCGCTGATCGTCGCCTGCCTCGCTTTCGCGGGCTGGCTGCTGTTCGAGAAGAAGGACGGCCTGCGCTTCACCGCCCGTCAGGGGCTGCTTGCAATCCTGCTCGGCTACACCTTCTACACCACCGCCAATGCCGACTTCCCGATCGACGCGGCGGACAAATGGGACTGGGCGTCCAAGGCCCTGGCCTTCGCCATCTTCCTGCCGCTCACTTTGCGCTCGAAGCTTCGGATCGAGGCCGTGCTCCTGTTCCTCACTCTGTCGGCGGCCGCGATCGTCATCGTCGGCGGCCTGAAGACGGTGGCCTCGGGCGGCGGCTACGGGGTCCTCAACCTGATGGTGACCAACAATAGCAACCTCTACGAGAGCAGCACCATCTCCACCGTGGCGATCGCCCTCATCCCGGTGATCTTGTGGCTGGCGCGCTACGGCACATTGTTCCGGCCCGACTGGCGAGTGAAGGCGTTCGCCGCCGGCCTCGTCTTCGCCTGCCTGCTGATGCCGATCGGCACCGAGGCCCGGACCGGCCTGGTCTGTATCGGAGTGCTCGGACTGCTCATGCTCCGCGACGTCAAGCGGCGCTTCCTCTATCTCGCCGGGGCGGGCCTGCTCGTCCTCGGATCGGTGCCGTTCCTGCCCGATAGCTTCACCGGGCGGATGTCGACCATCCAGGGCTATCAGTCGGACAATAGCGCCGGGGTCCGGCTCGCCGTGTGGCAATGGACCTGGAATTACGCCCAGGAGCATCCGCTGGGCGGCGGCTTCGGCGCCTATCGCCAGAACAAGATCGAGGTGAGGACGGTCGCCGTCCAGAATTCGGGCGGAGTCGAGACGATCACCGCGCGCACCAGCCTCGATGAGTCGCGCGCCTATCACAGCTCCTATTTCGAGATGCTGGGCGAGCAGGGCTTCCCGGGCCTGATCCTCTTCCTCCTCATCCAGGCGGCGGGGCTGCTCCGCCTCGAAATGCTCCGGCGCCGCTACCGCGGGGCGGAAGGGGACGACAAGTGGATCGCCCCGCTCGCCACCGCGCTCCAGCATTTCCAGATCATCTACCTGATCGGATCCTTGTTCGTCGGGATCGCCTACCAGCCCTTCCCGTGGCTGATGTTCGCGGTCGGGATCGGCCTCGACACCCACCTCGCCCGGCGCGCCCGGGCGGCGATGAAGAAGCCTTTCCTCCCGTCTCAGGCGGTCTCGAGCCGCGCCTCGGCCTTCTCGTAGAGGCCGATCAGGGCCTCGGTGAAGGCGGGGATGTCCTCCGGCTTGCGGCTGGTGACGATGTTGCCGTCGGTGACCGCTTCTTCGTCGACGACTTCGCCGCCGGCGTTGCGCAGGTCGGTCCGGATCGAGGGCCAGCCGGTGACCCGGCGGCCGCGGACGACGTCGGCCTCGATGAGCAGCCACGGCCCGTGGCAGATCGCGCCGACCGGCTTGCCGGCCTCGGCGAAGGCCCGGATCGTCGCCACCACGGTCTCGTTCATCCTGAGCGCGTCGGGATTCTTGGTTCCGCCGGGCAGGACCAGCGCGTCGTAATCGGCCGCGTCGACCTCGTCGATCGTGCAGTCCACCTCGACGCTGGCGCCATTGTCG
>DASTFN010000080.1:0-3554 GCA_035719905.1 Allosphingosinicella sp. | reverse complement strand
GGTGGGTAACGGCCCGGGGACGGTTCATGCAACCGTCCCCGGGCCGCTTTGCGTGTTCGATCCGGCTTTCGCCTCGCCTTCGCGAAGCATTCGGCGCAGGCCGGAGCTTGCCTTGTGGCGGAGGATTGGCGGGCTTGGTCGAGGAGGGGCGGCGGCAGGGGCTATGGAGCGGCCGCGGCGGGCAGTGCCCGCAGCCGCGCGAAGGCCGCGGCCAGGGCATCGGCCCACGGCCAGGCGCGCGGCAGTCGCAAGGTGGTTCGCCGGGCCGAGCGCACGATCTTCCCGGCGACGTGCAGCAGGCGCTGGCGGACCCGCTTGGGCTCAGCCAGGGCGAGCTCGCCCTCCAGGCAGAGCAAGGCGCCCCAGCGCAGGATGGCCTGCGCGATCAGCGAGACCTCCAGCCAGGCCTGGTTGTGGGCGAAGGCGGCGAAGGGCATGCTGCGCATGCCGGTGTCCTTGCCGGTGCGGATCGCGTCCTCGACTTTGGCCCGGCGGCGGTGGCGCAGATCCAGGGCGACGATGTCGGCGTCGCCTTGGTCGGTGATGAAGGCAGTGTGGCGATAGCCCTCGGCATCGAAGACGCAGAACTGGGCGCCCGGGTGGGGCCGCTCGCGGCGCACGATCAGCCTTGTGCCCTCGGGCCAGCTCGAGAGGTCGAGGCGGTCGGTGAGCTCGGTGACCTGGGCGCCGTCGCGAATCTCGCCCTCGCCGTCGATCGCGCTCTGCCATGCCGATCGGGGCAGCCTTAGGATCGCCTCGCGCACCCGCTCGTCGACCTCGTAGCCGACCGAGAAGCGAATGCCCGCGTCGCGGCAGTCTCGGGTGAAGGCGTGGGTACGTCCGCCGATGTCGGTGCGCACGAGGATCTCGCGCCCCAGGTCTGCGGCGGGCAGCTGCTCGAGCGCGAGCTGCAAGACCTCGAAGTGGTCGGTCGCGGTGTTGGCGCCGGCGTTGCCGGGGCGAAGCACGCCGGCCAGCGGCTCGCCTGTCTCGGCCAGGTAGCAGAGCAAGGGGTGAAAGCCGAAGCCTCTCTTGTAGTTGCCGGCGGCCCCCTCCTTCTCGGAGTGAGCCGTGAGCAGCGAGGCGTCGATGTCGAGGGTGATCGTCGCGGGGCGAGCTCCCGCGTCCCAAGCGCGCTTCAACGCCTTTGCCCGGGCGGTGCGGATCGCTTCCAACGCGCAGGCGTCGATCGACTTGATCACCCGGTGCGCGGTGCTCTCGGAAGCCACGGCACCGAACAGTGCCTCCTGGCCGCGCAGGACGCCGAGGTCTGAGACGTGATCGCCGCCGTCGGCGACCGAGACGGCGAGGTCGCGCAAGACGACGCCGGGGTCGTGTGCGGAGCGGCGCTCGCGGCTCGGCGCCGTCGCCGCAGAGAGCGCCGCGGTGAGCCCCAGACGGTCGGCCAGCTCAACCAGCAGGTAGGCCCCGGCATGGGAGACGATGCCCTCGCCGTCCGCCCTGACTTCTACGGTTTGCGCCGTCGTTTGTGTCTTCACCTTCCGGGTGTCCTCCTGGCTTGGGGAATGGGCTTTCGCAAACCGCATTCTCTTCAGCCAAGAGGACGCTCCCGGATGGTTCCTCAGGTGCTTACCGGTGGATCAGGGCTAGGCGACCACCGTAACTTCGTACAACTCGTCCGGCAGCTCGAACTCCTCGTTGCGGAGGTTGCCGAGCGCGTAGGCCTTCCTCGCCCGCGTCTACGTCGGCGGTTTCGACGGCGATCAAGCGGAAGACGCGCTTCTCGTCGCCGAATGCGGCGGCGACGAACTGGCCGAGGAGCCGCTGCGGATGCTCGCCTCGGCCGGAAAGGCGGTGCAGAAATGACCCGGATCTACGGGCGGGGCCTACCGCCGTTTACTTGCACACAATTGAGGTCGTGGCTCGCTGGTCGCATACAAACGTGTCGGTTCACTGTTGATTTGCATTGTTTGATCAATCAATCGTCCAGTTTTGCCCATTTGATTTGACGCCGGAGATAGTGACCTTTAGAAAGAGCTCGCCGGATGTGGAGCAACGCAACAGAAGGAGGTGTGTTGTGAGCGAGGCCAGGATGCAACCTCCCGCCCCGACAGCAGGCCCCATGCCAACCTTGAGAACTGAATTGATAGGCACCCCTCTACTGGTGCCCAGGCGGTCAATCTTCGCCACTATTGCCACTGCGACCCTGAGCCTGTTGACGCTCTTGCTCTTGCTGCCGGCGGCCAGCCTCGCGGCGCCTTCTTGTGAAGTTGGCCCCAAGTTGAATGCTGTAACTGAGACGATAGTTGGGACGGACTGCTCCGACCTCATCGTTGTCTCATCTAAAGAAGTCGAAAGGGTCATCGGCGGGAACGGTGACGATGTCATCTTCGTCAACGGCGATGTGTCCGAAGTCAACGGAGGGTCGGGCGAGGACCACATTTATGGCGAGTTGCTGAACTCCAGCCGGACCATCGAGAGTCTTGAAGCGCAGGGGCTCGTCGACAAGGGCTCGCCGGTCTACCGCGTCGCTGCGAAGGCGGCCGCCAGGTCGAACGCGTCGAAGCATGGCAACCGAGCTACGGCCAGCACGGTCCAGTATGGCGGCAATGGAAACCAAACCCTTGTTGGTGGACCCAATCCGGACTGGCTCTATGGGCAGCGCGGTAACGACACGCTTTGGGGTGACGCAACGCTCCACGGGGAAAACAGCAACGACCTTCTGTCGGGAGGCCCGGGCGACGACAACCTCTACGGCGAGAATGGCTGGGACATCTTGGAGGGGGGCTACGGCACTGACTATCTCGATGGCGGCGACGGAAACGACATGGTCCGCGGCGATGGCTCCGGCGATACGATTGAAGACAGCGGGCCAGGTAGTGATGCCGACACTCTGAGCTACTCCACCGCGACGGCGCCGGGCTTCGTCGGCGCTCTGCCTTTTGGAGTTGCCGGCTTCCCGGCCGAATGGGCGGAGCGGGGTGTCTATGTCCGCTTGGACGGGAGTCCGTGCAGCGGTGAAGGCGGCTATGAGGCGTGCAACGGAGACGCGGCCTGGGGCGGGGGCTACGACCAGGTTACGGGCTGGGTGTTCGAGAACGTAATCGGCTCACCCTTCGCCGACGTCATCATCGGCAATGCCTCAGCAAACCGCATTGATGGTGGTGGCGGCGCCGACGCCATCTACGGGTCAGAAGGGACCGATGTGATCGTCGGAGGCGCCGATGGCGACTACATCGAAGGCGGTGGCGGCTCGGATACTGCCTTCGGTCTCGGGGGCACCGACAACTGCATCTCCGAGTCCAAATCGGAATGTGAGGGCGAAGCGGCAGAAGTGCATGTCCGCAATTCAGAAAAGATCAGCGTGGGATTGATGCAGAACACGATTTCCCCCCAGGTCCGCTCCGTTCAGGTCTATGCAGTCGGCAGCAACGGGCACGACAGCGTCCATGGCGTCTACTGGTGGGACAGCTTCACCAGCCACTTCTATGTTTCATTCGAATTCGAAGGGTCCTCAGCTGAATTCGACACTAGCTCCGGCGCGCAAACGCCGGGCTGCACCTACTACACCAACCTCGTGCACTGCCAGGTTC
>DASTFN010000079.1:0-15519 GCA_035719905.1 Allosphingosinicella sp. | reverse complement strand
AAACCGCATGGACGAGGGCGTTCACGTTCGGCTGATGGTCACGCGCGGCGTGCGTTCGACGCCCTATCAGGATCCGCGCGTCGTAGTATCGCCAGCGACAATCGTCATCATCCCCGAATTTAAGGAACCGGACCCCTCGGTTTACGAACGGGGCCTTGGGCTGTTTACCGTCCATGTCCGCCGCGGCGATCCTGCGGTGCAGGACCAGAAGATCAACAGCCATTCCAAGCTCAACTGCATCACGGCCCGGATCCAGGCGACGCAAGCCGGTGCGGACGAGGGATTGATGCTCGACCCGCATGGTTTTGTTGCGACCTGCAACTCGACCCATTTCTTCATCGTCCGCAAGGGCGAGGTCTGGACCTCCACCGGCGATTATTGCCTGGGCGGGATCACTCGCGGAAACGTCATCGAGATCTGCCGCGAGCAGGGCATCCCGGTCTTCGAGAAGAATTTCTCGCTGACCGACGTCTACGGGGCCGACGAGGCCTTCGTCACCGGCACCTTCGCCGGGGTCGTGCCGGCGCGCGAGATCGACGGTCGGCGTATGACCGACGGCCGCGGGCCGATGGTCGAGCGGCTGCAAATCCTGTACCGGCAGCGCGTCGAGGCCGATGTGGCAAAGCAGGCCCGTCCGTGATGGAGCCGGTCCGGATCGCCATGTGGTCCGGCCCGCGCAATCTCTCGACCGCGATGATGCGCAGCTTCGGCAACCGTGCCGACACGTTCGTCAGCGACGAGCCTTATTACGGCGCCTTCCTGAAAGCGACGGGCGCCCCCCACCCGATGCGCGAGGCGGTGATCGCGGCGATGGACTGCGACTGGGCGAGCATCGCCCGCACCCTGGCCGGTCCATGCCCGGACGGCTCGCCAATCTGGTACCAGAAGCATATGTGGCACCATATGGCCGGGCCGGTCGGGCATTCGGATTTCGCCGGCTTCGTCCACGCCTTCCTGATTCGCGACCCCGCCGCGATGATCGCTTCCTATCTGAGAAAGCGCGAGAGCGCCGGGTTCGAAGATTTCGGGCTCGACCGCCAAGCCGACTTCTTCGAGCGCGAGGCCGGCCGGCTCGGCGAGGCGCCGCCCGTCGTCGACTCGGGCGACGTCCTGGCCGATCCGAAAGGCGTTCTGACGGCCCTGTGCGGCCGGCTCTCAATCGCCTTCGATCCCGCCATGCTCCATTGGCCGCCCGGCCGCCGGCCCACCGACGGGCCCTGGGCGCCGCACTGGTACCGCGCCGTCGAGGCGAGCACCGGCTTCGGCCCGCCCGAAGCGCCGCCCGCTGCCCTGCCCGACGACGCCCGCCGACTCGCCGACCGCTGCCGGCCTTATTACGAGCGGCTTCGGGCGCACAGGATCGTGCCGGATCGAGCCCCGGGCACCTCGTAGACCTCGCCCGTTTACCGCCGCGGGCAGCTTTCACCGGCAGCGCTTCGGGCGCCGTTTTGCGCTGCGGTCGAAAATGGACGTTCCGATACTCCAAAGTGGAGCAGTCGCATGACGTAGGCGGTGCTTCGATCTGGTATAGCCATCGCGATCCACATCGTCGCCACGGGGGGTGTCCGATGACCATCAAATCCGCAATTCTTCTGGGTCTTCCGATAGTCCTGCTCGCGGGTTGCGTGTGCCCGCCGGTTTCGGTCGGAGGAGTCGTGCAGCTTCCGTGCTGCAAGGCCGTCGGGGAGCGGCAGGCCTTCGATCTCAGTACCGGCACGGCACCTTGGCGGGTGAACGTTCCGACGAGCCCGTCCTTCGCGACGGCGGTGCCGGCCTCGGATCCGGCCTGGGCCCCGGTGAACGGGGCGGACTGGATCGGGCCTCCCGGCGGCTGGGACGCCGAGGGAGATTATACTTACGAGGTTCGCTTCGAAGTCCCGCGCTGCCCGGTCGGTCGAGACATTACGGTCAGCGGCAATTTCGCCGCCGACAACCGGGCCGCTATCTTCGTCGGCCCGAGCACCACGCCCGTCGCGGTGTCCCAGGGGACGTTCGATTACGGCTTCCTGCCCGGAAGCATTACGCCGTTCAGCGCCACCTTCCCGTCGGCAGGAGCCGGCACCTATGTCCTGAAGGCCGTGGTGAACAATAGCGGCGGCGTGACGGGACTGGCGGTCCAGGCCACCGTCGCCAGCGTGTGCCGGACGGCAAGCTGACCCGGTCGCCGGCGACGGACATCAAGGCGAGCATGCCGGCGGCCACGCCCGCCGCCGCAATCTTGAAAATCTCCCCCGTTGACCCATATCCCTCTCGCGGCTATAGGCCGCCTCGCCCGGGGCTGGTGGTGGCTTTGAAGCCAGACGCTGTCTCCATAGCGGGCGAAACAAGAGCTTGAACATTGCTGTTGCGTCGCAAGGGCCAGGGGGCCGGAAGGCACCCCGGTTTTTTGCGTTTTTTGCGCCTCGGTAAAGTAACTTAGGGAAGTGAAGGGCTTCATGCCGACGATCAACCAGCTGATCCGCAAGGGTCGCGAGCCGCAGAAAGCGAAATCCAAGGTTCCGGCCATGGAGCAGAATCCGCAGAAGCGCGGAGTCTGCACGCGTGTGTACACGACCACCCCGAAGAAGCCGAACTCGGCCCTTCGCAAGGTCGCCAAGGTCCGCCTCACCAACCAGCGCGAGGTGATCAGCTACATCCCCGGCGAGGGGCACAACCTTCAGGAGCACTCGGTGGTCCTGATCCGCGGCGGCCGAGTCCGGGACCTTCCCGGAGTCCGCTACCATGTCCTGCGCGGCGTTCTCGACACCCAGGGTGTCAAGGACCGCAAGCAGTCCCGTTCCAAATACGGCGCCAAGCGTCCGAAGTAAGCCGGAGGGCTCGTCCCTCCACCACGGCTGAAGTCAAGAAGGGTTGAATCCAATGTCCCGTCGTCGTCGTCCCGAGAAGCGCGAAATCCTTCCCGATCCCAAGTTCGGGGACATCGTGCTGTCGAAATTCATGAACTCCGTCATGCTCGACGGCAAGAAGTCGGTCGCCGAAGGCATCGTCTACGGCGCCTTCGACACGATCGAGACCCGCGCCAAGCGCGACCCGATCGGAGTCTTCCACGACGCCCTCAACAATGTGAAGCCGGGCATCGAGGTCCGCAGCCGCCGGGTCGGCGGCGCCACCTACCAGGTGCCGGTCGAGGTCCGTCCGGAGCGCGCCCAGGCGCTGGCGATTCGCTGGCTGATCGGAGCCGCGCGCAGCCGGTCCGAGAACACCATGGCCGGCCGACTGTCGGGCGAGCTCATGGACGCCGCCAACAATCGCGGCAATGCGGTCAAGAAGCGCGAGGACACGCACCGCATGGCGGAAGCCAATCGCGCCTTCTCGCATTACCGCTGGTAACCAATTGAACGCCGGGCCGTTAGCCCGGCCTGGAGTGAACAACGTGGCCCGCAGTCATCCGCTCGAGCGCTATCGCAACATCGGCATCATGGCGCATATCGACGCCGGCAAGACGACGACGACCGAGCGCATCCTCTATTACACCGGCAAGTCCTACAAGATCGGCGAGGTCCATGAGGGCACCGCCACCATGGACTGGATGGAGCAGGAGCAGGAGCGCGGGATCACGATCACGTCGGCCGCGACGACCTGCTTCTGGAAAGCCGCCGAGGGCGAAGGCCCCGAGCATCGCATCAACATCATCGACACTCCGGGCCACGTCGACTTCACCATCGAGGTCGAGCGTTCGCTTCGCGTGCTCGACGGCGCGGTCGCCTGCTTCGACGGAGTCGCCGGCGTCGAGCCGCAGTCGGAAACCGTCTGGCGGCAGGCCGAGAAGTACAAAGTGCCGCGGATGTGCTTCGTCAACAAGCTCGACCGCACCGGCGCGAATTTCGAGATGTGCGTCGACATGATCAAGGACCGCCTCGGCGCCCGCCCGGCCGTCCTCTATCTCCCGATCGGGATCGAGGGCGGCTTCAAGGGCCTCGTCGACCTGGTCGAGAATCGCGCGATCATCTGGCTCGAGGAGAGCCTCGGCGCGAAGTTCGAATATCAGCCGATCCCGGACGACCTGAAAGATGCCGCCGAAGCCGCTCGCCTGGAGCTGATCGAGATGGCCGTCGAGCAGGACGACGAGGTCATGGAGGCTTATCTCGGCGGCGAGGAGCCCGACACGGCGACCCTGAAGAAGCTGATCCGCAAGGGAACGCTCAATTTCTCGTTCGTGCCCGTGCTGTGCGGCTCGGCGTTCAAGAACAAGGGCGTCCAGCCCCTGCTCGACGGGGTTGTGGACTATCTGCCTAGCCCGCTCGACGTGCCCCCCATCCAGGGCCTGAAGCTCGACGGCGAGACGGTCGACGAGCGTCCGGCGGACGACGGCGCGCCGTTCGCCGCTCTGGCGTTCAAGATCATGAACGATCCGTTCGTCGGCACCCTGACCTTCGCCCGCATCTATTCGGGCAAGCTGGAGACCGCGAGCCAGGTCACCAATTCGGTCAAGGACAAGAAGGAGAAGGTCGGCCGCATGCTGCTCATGCATGCGAACGACCGGGAAGACATTCAGGTGGCCTATGCCGGCGACATCGTCGCCCTCGCGGGCCTGAAGGACACCACCACCGGGGATACGTTGTGCGCTCCGGGCGCGCCGATCATCCTCGAGCGGATGGAATTCCCCGATCCCGTGATCGAGCTCAGCGTGGAGCCCAAGACCAAGGCCGACCAGGAGAAGATGGGCGTCGCGCTCAATCGCCTGTCGCGCGAGGATCCGTCGTTCCGGGTGAGCTCGGACGCCGAGAGCGGGCAGACCATCATCAAGGGGATGGGCGAGCTCCACCTCGAGATCCTGGTCGATCGCATGAAGCGCGAGTTCAAGGTCGAGGCCAATGTCGGCGCGCCGCAGGTGGCCTATCGCGAGTATCTCAAGCGGCCGGTCGAGCTGACCTACACGCACAAGAAGCAGTCGGGCGGTTCGGGCCAGTTCGCCGAGGTGAAGGTGAAGCTGGCGCCGGGCGAGCGCGGATCGGGCTTCGTGTTCGTCGATTCCGTGAAGGGCGGCAACGTCCCGAAGGAATATATCCCGTCGGTCGAGAAGGGCATGCGCGAGACCGCGGAAACCGGCTCGCTGATCGGCTTCCCGATCATCGATTTCTCGGTCGAGCTGGTCGACGGCAAATATCACGACGTCGATTCCTCGGCGCTGGCGTTCGAGATCTGCGCGCGCGGCGCGATGCGCGAAGGCGCGCAGAAGGCCGGCATCACTTTGCTCGAGCCGATCATGAAGGTTGAGGTCGTGACCCCGGAGGACTATCTGGGCGACGTCATCGGCGACCTGAACAGCCGCCGCGGACAGATCCAGGGTACGGACAGCCGTGGCAACGCGCAGGTGGTCGAGGCGATGGTGCCGCTTGCGAATATGTTCGGCTACGTTAATGAGCTGCGGTCCTTCAGCCAGGGCCGCGCCCAGTATTCGATGCAGTTCTCGCATTACGACGAGGTGCCGGCGAACGTCGCGGAAGAGGTCAAGGCGAAGCTCGCCTGATCGGTCAAGACTTTGAATTAGTGTTTAAAAACGAGGATTAGGGAAAATGGCGAAAGCTAAATTCGAGCGGACGAAGCCGCACTGCAACATCGGCACCATCGGTCACGTCGATCATGGCAAGACGTCGCTGACCGCGGCGATCACCAAGGTCCTCGCCGAGTCCGGCGGCGCGACCTTCACCAGCTACGACAATATCGACAAGGCTCCCGAAGAGCGCGAGCGCGGCATCACCATCTCGACCGCCCACGTCGAATATGAGACCGAGGCGCGCCACTATGCCCACGTCGATTGCCCGGGCCACGCCGATTATGTGAAGAACATGATCACCGGCGCCGCCCAGATGGACGGCGCGATCCTGGTCGTGTCGGCCACCGACGGCCCGATGCCGCAGACCAAGGAGCACATCCTGCTCGCGCGTCAGGTCGGCGTGCCGTCGATCGTCGTCTTCATGAACAAGGTCGATCTGGTCGACGATCCGGAGATCCTCGAGCTCGTCGAGCTCGAGATTCGCGAGCTCCTCTCGAAATACGATTTCGACGGCGACAACATTCCGATCATCGCCGGCTCGGCGGTCGCGGCGCTCGAGGGCAAGACCCCCGAGATCGGCCATGAGGCGATCATCAAGCTGATGGCGGCCGTCGATGAATACATCCCGCAGCCCGAGCGTCCGCTCGACCGTCCGTTCCTGATGCCGATCGAGGACGTGTTCTCGATCTCGGGCCGCGGCACGGTCGTCACCGGCCGGGTCGAGACCGGAATCGTCAAGGTCGGCGAGGAAGTCGAGATCGTCGGCATCAAGGACACCCGCAAGACGGTCGTCACCGGCGTCGAGATGTTCCGCAAGCTGCTCGATCAGGGCCAGGCCGGCGACAATATCGGCGCCCTCATCCGCGGCGTCGGCCGTGAGGAAGTCGAGCGCGGGCAGGTTCTCTGCAAGCCGGGCTCGATCAAGCCGCACACCGACTTCTCTGCCGAGGTCTATGTCCTCTCGAAGGACGAAGGCGGCCGTCACACGCCGTTCTTCGCCAACTACCGTCCGCAATTCTACTTCCGCACGACCGACGTGACGGGCGAGGTGGTTCTGCCGGAGGGGACCGAGATGGTCATGCCGGGCGACAACGTGAACCTGGGCGTCAAGCTCATCGCCCCGATCGCGATGGACCAGGGCCTGCGCTTCGCCATTCGCGAAGGCGGCCGGACCGTCGGCGCGGGGGTTGTCGCGACGATCACGAAGTAGTACAGGCACGCGCAGCCGCCCGGATCGGGAAGATTCGGGCGGTTCGCATTTTTGTTGAGTAATGGCCGCACCGGGGCCGAGAGGTCCTGGGATGGCGTTGTTTGGTTTGCCCTTCGGGGCTGGCTCTTTGCACAATCGGTAAGCAGGTTATGGAAACGCAGAACATCCGCATTCGCCTGAAGGCTTTCGACCATCGTGTCCTGGATCAGGCCACGGGCGACATCGCCGACACCGCTCGGCGGACGGGTGCTCTCATCCGCGGGCCCATTCCGCTGCCGACGCGCATCGAGAAGTTCACCGTCAACCGCTCGCCCCACGTCGACAAGAAGTCGCGCGAGCAGTTCGAGGTGAGGACGTACAAGAGGCTGCTCGACATCGTGCAGCCGACGCCGCAGACGGTCGACGCGCTGATGAAGCTCGATCTGGCCGCCGGCGTCGACGTCGAGATCAAGCTGGCCTAACGGCCGCTGGATAAAGGGATACCGCACGGCTGCTGCCGTGGTCTGCGTCCCCGCCGTTCCGCCCTTCGGGGTGGAACATGAGCCCAGGCGGGACACGCATAGTTTTTGGGCTTGAGGGGTCCCATCGAAGTATCGCTTCGATGGGTTCCCAACACGCCCCCGGCAATGGTGCCGCGGGGCCTCTGTCATAGGAGTTTGGTCATGCGCACTGGCGTGATCGCTAAGAAAATGGGGATGACCCGCTTGTTCCAGGAGGACGGCCGCCATGTGCCGGTCACCGTCCTGGCGCTCGAGAATGTTCAGGTCGTGGCCCGCAAGGAAGCGGATCGCGACGGCTATACCGCGGTCCAGCTCGGCGCCGGCACCGCGAAGGTGAAGAATGTCGCCAAGCCGCAGCGCGGCCATTTCGGCAAGGCCGAGGTGGAGCCGAAGGCGCGGGTCGCCGAGTTCGTCGTCGCCGAGGACGCTTTGCTCGACGTCGGCGCCGAGATCACCGCCGAGCATTTCGTCGCCGGCCAGTATGTCGACATCCAGGGCTCGACCCAGGGCAAGGGCTTCCAGGGCGGAATGAAGCGCTGGGGCTTCGGCGGCATGCGCGCCACCCACGGCGTCTCGATCTCGCACCGTGCGCTCGGCTCGACCGGTCAGCGCCAGGATCCGGGCCGGGTCTTCAAGAACAAGAAGATGGCCGGCCATATGGGCGCGAAGAACCGCACCCAGCAGAATCTCGAAATCGTCCGCACCGACCTCGAGCGCGGCCTCCTCTTCGTCAAGGGCTCGGTCCCCGGCCACAAGGGCGGCTGGCTTCTGGTCAAGGACGCGGTCAAGGTCCCGCGGCCGGAAGGCGCGCCCTATCCCGCCGGCATCCGCGCGATCGTCGAGCAGATCGAGCATGAGGAAGCTCCGGCCGGAATGGTCGAAGCCGCCGCCACCCACGAATTGCCGCCGCTGCCGGGCGCCGAGGAAGTCGCCGCCGGTGTCGCCGAGTCCGACGCCCAGGCGGATACCGGCGCGGCCGACGAGAGCAAGGAAAGCTAAGCCATGAAGGTCAAGGTTCAGACCCTGGACGGCGGCAAGCCGGGCAAGGACATCGAGCTCTCCGACGAGATTTTCGATGTCGAGCCCCGCGCCGACATCCTCCACCGAGTCGTCACCTGGCAGCTCGAGAAGCGCCGCGGCACCGCCCGCGGCGCCCGCGAGCGCTCCGACGTCGCCCGCACCGGCAAGAAGTACGGCCGCCAGAAGGGCGGCGGCACCGCCCGCCACGGCGATCGGCGCGCGCCGATCTTCATCGGCGGCGGCAAGGCCCACGGCCCCCGCGTCCGCGACTTCGATCCGTCGCTCAACAAGAAGGTCCGGGCGCTCGGCCTGAAGATGGCCCTGTCGTCCAAGGCGCGCGACGGCCGGCTGGTGGTGGTCGAGAATCTCGACCTCTCCGAAGCCAAGACCAAGGCGCTCAAGGAGCGGCTTGCCGGGTTCGAGCTCGGTCGCAGCGCCCTCGTCATCGACGGCGACGCGCTCAACGTCGGCTTCGCCCAGGCGGCCGGCAACCTGCGCGAGATCGACCTGCTGCCGGCGATCGGCGCCAATGTCTACGACATCCTCAACCACGACACGCTGGTGCTGACCCGCGCCGCCGTCGAGACGCTGGAGGCCAGGTTCAATGGCTAAGGCCCCTAAGAAGCAGAGCCAGGTCGACATCAATCATTACGATGTCGTCCTCGCGCCCGTGATCACCGAGAAGTCGACCATGCTCTCCGAGCATAATGCGGTCGTCTTCAAGGTCTCGAACGACGCCACCAAGCCGCAGATCAAGGCGGCGGTCGAGGCTTTGTTCAAGGTCAATGTGACGGGCGTCAACACGCTCACCCAGAAGGGCAAGACCAAGCGCTGGAAGGGTCGCCCCTACACGCGCTCGGACGTCAAGAAGGCGATCGTGACGCTGGCCGAAGGCCAGTCCATCGACGTCACCACCGGTATTTGAGGCTAGGGCAAGATGGCACTCAAGACATATAACCCGACGACCTCGTCGCAACGCGGCCTGATCCTCGTCGACAAGTCGGCGCTCTGGAAGGGCAAGCCCGTCAAGGCGCTGACCGAAGGCAAGAAGAAGACCGGCGGCCGCAACAACAAGGGCCATGTGACCTCGCGCGGAATCGCCGGCGGCCACAAGCAGCGTTACCGCTATATCGACTTCAAGCGTCGCAAGTGGGACATGCCGGCCACCGTCGAGCGGCTGGAATACGATCCCAACCGCACCGCCTTCATCGCGCTGGTGAAGTATGAGGACGGCGAGCTCACCTACATCATCGCTCCGCAGCGCCTCGCTCCGGGCGACACCGTCGTCGCCGGCCGCAAGGTCGACGTGAAGCCGGGCAATGCGATGGAATTGGGCCAGATGCCGGTCGGCACGATCGTCCACAATGTGGAGATGAAGCCGGGCAAGGGCGGCCAGCTGGCCCGTTCCGCCGGCACCTACGTCCAGGTCGTCGGCCGCGATCGCGGCATGGTCATGGTCAGGCTCAATTCAGGCGAGCAGCGCTATGTGCGCTCGGACTGCATGGCGACCGTGGGCGCGGTTTCCAATCCGGACAACCAGAACCAGAATTTCGGCAAGGCGGGCCGCACCCGCTGGATGGGCCGTCGTCCGCTGACCCGCGGCGTCGCCAAGAACCCGGTCGATCACCCGCACGGCGGCGGCGAAGGCCGCACCTCGGGCGGCCGTCACCCGGTCACTCCCTGGGGCAAGCCGACCAAGGGCGCTCGTACCCGCAACAACAAGGCGACGGACAAGATGATCATCCGGTCCCGCCACGCGAAGAAGAAGAGGTAGGTAATGGCTCGCTCCGTTTGGAAAGGTCCGTTCGTCGAGCTGTCGCTGCTGAAGAAGGCAGAGGCCGCGCAGGATGCGAAGACCCGTGCGCCGATCAAGACCTGGTCGCGCCGCTCCACCATCCTGCCGCAGTTCGTCGGCCTCACCTTCAACGTTTACAACGGCCGGAAATTCATCCCCGTGTCGGTCAACGAGGACATGGTCGGGATGAAGCTCGGCGAGTTCGCGCCGACGCGCTACTTCCCCGGCCACGCGGCCGACAAGAAGGGCAAGAGGTAAGTCATGGGCAAGCAGGCATCCCCCCGCCGAGTCGCCGACAACGAGGCGCTTGCGGTCAACACCCAGATCCGCGGCTCGGCCCAGAAGCTGAACCTGGTCGCGGCCCTGATCCGCGGCAAGAAGGCCGAGGACGCGCTCAACATCCTCTCCTTCTCCCCGAAGGCGATGGCCGTCGACGTCCGCAAGGTGCTCGCCTCGGCGATCGCCAATGCCGAGAACAACCACAATCTCGACGTCGACGCTCTCGTCGTCGCCGAGG
This sequence comes from Allosphingosinicella sp., assembly GCA_035719905.1. Taxonomy (GTDB): domain Bacteria; phylum Pseudomonadota; class Alphaproteobacteria; order Sphingomonadales; family Sphingomonadaceae; genus Allosphingosinicella. The sequence continues at coordinate 4,980 of DASTFN010000079.1, read as the reverse complement.
CCTCGGTCGGCAAATCGATCTCGATGAAGCGCTTCACGCCCCGCGCCCGCGGCCGCGCCAGCCGCATCGTCAAACCGTTCAGCCGCGTGCGCATCGTCGTCCGCGAGCAGCAGGAAGCGTAACATGGGTCAGAAATCCAATCCGATCGGTATGCGGCTGCAGATCAACCGCACCTGGGACAGCCGCTGGTATGCCGAAGGCGGCGATTACAGCCGGCTGCTGCTCGAGGACCTCAAGATCCGCAACTTCATCATGAAGACCCTGCCGCAGGCGGCGATCTCCAAAGTGGTGATCGAGCGTCCGGCCAAGCTCTGCCGGGTCTCCATCTATGCCGCGCGCCCCGGCGTGATCATCGGCAAGAAGGGCGCCGACATCGAGAAATTGCGCAAGCAGATCGGCGCGATGACCTCCAGCGACGTTTCGCTGAACATCGTCGAGATCCGCAAGCCCGAGATCGACGCCAGGCTCGTCGCCCAGGGCATTGCCGACCAGCTCGAGCGCCGCATCGCTTTCCGCCGCGCGATGAAGCGTGCGGTGCAATCCTCGATGCGCCTGGGCGCCGAGGGCATCCGGGTCGTCTGCGGCGGCCGCCTCGGCGGCGCCGAGATCGCCCGGACCGAAAGCTATCGCGAGGGCCGGGTGCCGCTGCACACGCTCCGCGCCCACCTCGATTATGCCGAGGCGACCGCCCACACCTCTTATGGCGTGTGCGGAGTCAAGGTGTGGATCTTCAAGGGCGAGATTCTCGGCCACGACCCGCTCGCCCAGGACCGGCTGATGATGGAAGCCCAGACTTCCGGCGTCCGGCCCGCCCGCTGATTTAGGAACAAGAGATGCTGCAACCCAAACGCACCAAGTTCCGCAAGGCCTTCAAAGGCCGGATCCACGGCGACGCCAAGGGCGGCACCGCCCTGAACTTCGGCGCCTACGGCCTGAAGGCGATGGAGCCGGAGCGGATCACCGCCCGCCAGATCGAGGCGGCCCGCCGCGCCATCACCCGCCACATCAAGCGCCAGGGGCGCTTGTGGATCCGAATCTTCCCGGACGTGCCCGTCTCGTCGAAGCCCGCCGAGGTCCGTATGGGCTCGGGCAAGGGCTCGCCGGAATTCTGGGTCGCGAGGGTGAAGCCCGGCCGCATCCTGTTCGAGCTGGACGGAGTCCCCGGCCATCTCGCCAAGGTCGCTTTCGAGCGCGCCGCGGAGAAGCTGCCGATCCGTACCAAGGTCATTGCCCGCCTGGGCGAGAGCCTGCTCGAGGACGCGTAAGATGGCTAAGATCGACGATTTGAAGACCCGCACCGACGACCAGCTCACCGAGCAGCTGGGCGAGCTGAAGCGCGAGCAGTTCAACCTGCGCTTCCAGGCCGCCACCAACCAGCTCGAGAAGCCGGCCCGGATCCGCGACGTGCGCCGCACGATCGCCCAGATCAAGACGCTGCAGTCCGAGCGCGCCCGTGCCGCTCAGGCGAAGGCATAAGGAGTAGACGAATGCCTAAGCGCGTTCTCACCGGCATCATCGTGTCGGACAAGACGGACAAGACCGTGGTCGTGAATGTCGAGCGGCGGGTGAAGCACCCGCTCTACGGCAAGATCATCAAGCGGTCGAAGAAGTACCACGCCCATGACGAGGGCAACGAGTTCAAGGCCGGCGAGACCGTCCGCATCGAAGAGACGCGGCCGATCTCGAAGCTCAAGACGTGGAAGGTGATCGACCGTGTCGACACCCACGCCACGCCTGAAAAGGCCGACGTGGCGTAAGTTTAGCCGTCGCCCCAGCGCAGGCTGGGGCCCCGGCGGGTGAAAGGCTCAGCAGCCCTTCACCCCCTGGGATCCCAGCCTTCGCTGGGATGACGATCAGAAGTTCGAAGTGAAGAAGGAATTGGATCGATGATCCAGATGCAGTCCAACCTTGAGGTCGCCGACAACAGCGGTGCCAAGCGCGTCCAGTGCATCAAGGTGCTCGGCGGGTCGAAGCGCCGCTTCGCCGGCGTCGGCGACATCATCGTCGTCTCCGTCAAGGAGGCGGCGCCGCGCGGCCGAGTGAAGAAGGGCGACGTCCACAAGGCCGTCATCGTCCGCACCGCCAAGGACATCCATCGTCCGGACGGCTCGACGATCCGCTTCGATTCGAACGCGGCCGTCCTGGTCAACAACAATGCCGAGCCGATCGGCACCCGTATCTTCGGTCCGGTGGTGCGCGAGCTGCGCGCCAGGAAGCACATGAAGATCATCAGCCTGGCGCCGGAGGTCCTGTAACCGTGGCTATGAAGATCAAGAAGGGCGACCGAGTCGTGATCCTGTCCGGCAAGGACAAGGGCAAGCACGGCGAAGTCACCAAGTCGATGCCCAAGGAGGGCAAGGTGATCGTCAGCGGAGTCAACGTCGCCGCTCGCCACCGCAAGCCTTCGCAGACCAACCCGCAGGGCGGGATCGAGCGCCGCGAGGCGCCGCTCCATGCCTCCAAGGTGGCTCTGGAGGATCCCAAGACCGGCAAGCCGACGCGAGTCCGTTTCGAGGATCGCGACGGCAAGAAGGTCCGAGTCGCCGTGAAGTCCGGGGAGCTGATCAATGGCTGAAGCCAAATATACCCCGCGCATGCGCGCGGATTACGACGAGCGCATCGTTCCGGCGATGATCGAGAAGTTCGGTTACAAGAACCGGCTCGAGGTCCCGCGGCTCGACAAGATCGTCTTGAACATGGGCGTCGGCGAGGCGACCCAGGACAAGAAGCGCGTCGAGACCGCCGCCGCCGAGATGGAGCTGATCGCGGGCCAGAAGCCGGTGATCACCAAGGCCAAGAAGTCGATCGCCCAGTTCAAGCTGCGCGAGGGCATGCCGATCGGAGTGAAGGTCACCCTTCGCCGCGAGCGCATGTACGAGTTCCTCGACCGCCTGGTCACGATCGCGCTGCCGCGCGTCCGCGACTTCCGCGGCCTGAACCCGAAATCGTTCGACGGTCGCGGCAATTACGCGATGGGTCTCAAGGAGCAGATCGTGTTCCCGGAGATCAACTATGACCGCATCGACAAGGTGCGCGGCATGGACGTCATCATCACCACCACCGCGAACACGGACGACGAGGCGCGCGAGCTGCTGAGCCTCTTCAACTTTCCGTTCCCGCGCACCGAAGAGGATCAGAAGCAGGCGGCCTGAAGGCCGTTTCGCTTTCCGACAAGAGAAGAAGAGAGCTTAAGTCCATGGCGAAACTGAGTTCCATCAACAAGAATGAGCGTCGCAAGAAGCTCGTGAAGAAATATGCGGGCCGCTATTCGAAGCTCAAGGCGATCGCCGAGGACAAGTCCCTCGACGATACCGAGCGCCTGATCGCGCGCCTCAAGATGGCGGAGATTCCGCGCAACGGGAACCCGACCCGGGTCCGCAACCGCTGCGGCCTGACCGGCCGTGCCCGCGCGAATTATCGCAAATTCGGCCTGTCGCGGATCATGATCCGCGAACTGGGCAACAAAGGCCTGATCCCGGGCCTCACCAAGTCGAGCTGGTAAGGACTAGCCATGCCATTGACCGATCCCCTGGGTGATATGCTCACCCGCATCCGCAACGGCCAGCAGGCGCGCAAGGACAGCGTGACGTCTCCCGCGTCCAAGCTGCGCGTCCGGGTGCTCGATGTGCTGCAGCGCGAAGGCTATATCCGCGGCTACCGCGAGGAAGCCCTCGGCCAGCATCCGGGCCTGCGCATCGAGCTGAAATATTTCGAGGGCCAGCCCGCGATCCAGCACGTCTCCCGGGTCTCGAAGCCCGGACGCCGGGTCTATTCGGGCGCCCAGGAGCTGCCGCGGGTCCGCAACGGCCTCGGCATCACGATCGTCTCGACGCCTCGTGGCGTTCTGTCCGACGCGGAAGCGCGCGAGCAGAATGTCGGCGGCGAGGTGCTGGCGGAGGTGTTCTGATGAGCCGCATTGGAAAAGTGCCGGTCGCTCTGCCGACCGGAGTGACCGCGACCGCCGAGGGTCAGATCCTGTCCGTGAAGGGGCCCAAGGGCACCCTCACCATGCCGATGCTGGACGACATCAGCTACGGCATCGAGGACGGCCGGATCGTCGTGAAGCCGGCCAACGACACCAAGCGGGCGCGCTCCTTCTGGGGCATGCACCGTACCCTGGTGCAGAACCTTGTGACCGGAGTCACCGACGGCTTCACCAAGGTGCTGGAGATCACCGGCGTCGGCTACCGCGCCGCCGCCCAGGGCCGCAACCTCAGGCTGCAGCTCGGCTACAGCCACGACGTCAATATCGCCGTGCCCGACGATCTGGAGGTGAAGACCCCGGATCCGACCACGGTCGAGATTACCGGGAACGACCGGCAGCGCGTCGGTCAGCTCGCGGCCGAGATCCGCCAGTGGCGTAAGCCGGAGCCCTACAAGGGCAAGGGCATCAAGTATCGCGGCGAGTATATCTTCCGCAAAGAAGGCAAGAAGAAGTAGCCATGGCGAAACTCACCCTCTTCGAACGGCGCCGTCAGCGCGTCCGCACTTCGCTCCGCAAGCGGGCCGGCGCCCGTGCGCGACTGTCGATCCACCGCTCCGGGCGCCACATCTACGCCCAGGTCATCGACGATTCGGAAGGCCGCACCGTCGCTTCCGCCTCGACTCTGGAGAAGGACGCGCGCGGCTCGACCGGCGCGACCGTTTCCGGCGCCCAGGAGGTCGGCAAGCGTGTCGCCGAGCGCGCCAAGGCGGCGGGCGTCACCCGCGTGGTCTTCGACCGCGGCGGTTTCCTGTTTCACGGCCGCGTGAAAGCGCTGGCCGATGCCGCCCGCGAAGGCGGATTGGAGTTCTAAATGGCTGACGAAACCAACATCGAAGGCACCGAAGTCCAGCCGGACGTCGTGCAGGCTCCCGAGGCCGTAGCGGCTCCCGAGGCCGAGGCCGCTGCTCCGGCGCGCGAGGGCCGCGGCCCGCGCGGCGGTCGTGGCGGTCGCGGTGGCGGCGGCGGCGGCGGTGGACGCGGCGGCGATCGCGGCA
>DASTFN010000078.1:0-31800 GCA_035719905.1 Allosphingosinicella sp. | reverse complement strand
AAGCTGAGCATGGCGAAGATCCGGACCGAATTGCGCTTCATCCTCAACGGCGAGGATGTCGCCGTGTCGGACGCACGCCCGGAAGAGACGCTGCTCGACTATCTGAGGCTGCGCCGTTCGCTGCGCGGCACCAAGGAAGGCTGTGCGGAGGGCGATTGCGGCGCCTGCACCGTGCTGGTCGGAAAGCTCGTCGCCGGCAAGCTCGTCTATGAGGGCGTGAACGCCTGCATCCGCTTCCTCGGCTCGCTCGACGGCTGTCATGTCGTGACGGTCGAGCATCTGCGCGGCGAAGACGGCCGGCTGCATCCGGTCCAGCAGGCGATGGTCGACTTCCACGGCTCGCAATGCGGCTTCTGCACGCCGGGCTTCGTCATGTCGCTCTACGGCCGAAGCCTCGGCGCAGTGGGCACCGTCGGGGTGCCGGTGGGCGACGTCATCGCCGGCAATCTGTGCCGCTGCACGGGCTACGGCCCGATCCTCGCGGCGGGCGAAGCCGTCCCGGTGGCGGCGGAAGAGGACGAGGCCCTTGTCGCGGCGCTGCGGGCGCTTCGGCCGGCTTACGGCCATCCCGCCACCGCCGATGCGCTCGCAGACCTTCTGATCGCCCATCCCGAGACCCGGATCGTCGCCGGCGCCACGGACGTCGGCCTGTGGGTCACCAAGCAGCTTCGCGACCTCGGCCCGACCGTCTTCATCGGCGACATCGCCGAGCTGAGACAGATCGAGGACGGGCCGGAGGCGCTCACTTTGGGGGCGGCGGTCCGTTACTCCGACGCCCGCGAGGCGCTGGTCCGCCTTCATCCGGATCTCGGCGAGCTGGTCCGCCGGATCGGCGGGGTCCAGGTCCGCAACGCCGGCACGATCGGCGGCAATATCGCCAACGGCTCTCCGATCGGGGACATGCCGCCGGCCCTGATCGCGCTCGGCGCGGAGCTGACGCTTCGGCGGGGACCCGAGCGCCGCACCCTCGCGCTCGAGGATTATTTCCAGAGCTACGGCAAGCAGGACCGGGCGCCCGGCGAGTTCGTCGAGAGCGTCCGAATTCCGAGGCCTTCACCCGCGACGCTGGTCCGAATCGTCAAGCTCTCCAAGCGGTTCGACAGCGACATTTCCGGGGTCTGCGGCGCCTTCGCCCTGCGCATCGAGGATGGCATCGTCACCGGCGCGCGAGTCGCCTTCGGCGGAATGGCGGGAATCCCCGCCCGGGCGCCCGGCTGCGAAGCGGCGCTGACCGGCCGGCCTTGGACCGAGGCCAATGTCGAGGCGGCCGCGCAGGCGCTCGCCGCCGATTACGACCCGCTCGACGATCTGCGCGGATCGGCCGCCTATCGCCGCAAGGTCGCCGCCAACCTGCTTCGCCGGATCTGGGCGGAGCAGCACGAGCCCGTCAGCGTGCTCCATGGCTGAGGGCGCAGTCCACCGGCCGCTGCCGCACGACAGCGCCGATCTCCACGTCGCCGGCGCCGCGGCCTATGTCGACGATCTGCCGGAAAGCCCCGGCACGCTCCACCTCGCCTTCGGCCTCGCCGCCGACGGCCGTTCGCGGCTGACCGGCCTCGATCTCGCCGCGGTCCGAGCCGCGCCGGGCGTGGTCGCGGTCTTCACCGCCGCCGACATACAAGGCGAGAACAATGTCGGCCCGGTCTTCCACGACGACCTTCTCTTCGCCGAGGACGAGATACTCTATCCGGGCCAGCCCCTGTTCGTCGTCGCCGCGACCGGCACCCGAGCCGCACGAATCGCCGCCCGGCTGGCCAAGGTGGAGACCGAGCCGCTCCCCGCGCTCGTCACCATCGCCGAGGCGCTTGCAGCGGGTTCGGAGCTCGAAACGCCGCAGCGCATGGCGCGCGGCGACGCCCGGGCCGCGCTCGACGGTGCGGCGCACCGCCTGTCGGGGACGCTCGAAATGGGCGGGCAGGAGCATTTCTACCTCGAAGGCCAGGCCGCGCTCGCCACTCCGGGCGAGAGGGGCCAGATCCATGTCGTCAGCTCGACCCAGCATCCGAGCGAGGTCCAGCATCTGATCGCGGAGCTGCTCGGCCTCCGAAGCGCCGACGTGACGGTCGAGGTGCGGCGGATGGGCGGCGGCTTCGGCGGCAAGGAGACCCAGGCCGCCGCTTATGCCGCCGCCTGCGCCCTGGTCGTCGCCAGGACCGGCCGACCGGCCAAGATCCGCGCCGACCGCGACGACGACATGGCGATGACCGGCAAGCGCCATGATTTCGCCGTGGACTATGATGTCGGCTTCGATCGCGAGGGCCGGATCGAGGGGATAAGGATCACCCTCGCCGCGCGCTGCGGAGCCACGGTCGATCTCAGCCTGGCGATCAGCGACCGCGCCATGTTCCATGCCGACAATTGCTATTATCTGCCGGCGGTCGAGATCGTCTCGCACCGGCTGAGGACCCACACCGTCTCCAACACCGCCTTCCGCGGCTTCGGCGGGCCGCAGGGGATGATGGCGATCGAGCGGGTGATGGATGCGATCGCCGCTCAACTCGGGCTCGACCCGCTCGCCGTCCGCCAGGCCAATCTCTACGGCCCCGGCCGCGACGTGACGCCCTACCACATGGTTGTCGAGGACAATGTCGCGCCCGAGCTGGTCGCCGAGCTGGCCGAGCGGGCCGGCTATGCCGGGCGGCGGGCCGAGGTCGACGCGTTCAACGCGGGCCACAAAATCCTCAAGAAAGGCCTGGCCCTGACCCCCGTGAAGTTCGGGATCAGCTTCACCACCACCCATCTCAACCAGGCCGGCGCCCTCGTCCTCGTCTATGCCGACGGCTCGATCCACCTCAACCACGGCGGCACCGAGATGGGCCAGGGGCTGATGATCAAGGTCGCCCAAGTGGTGGCGGACGTCTTCGCCATGCCGATCGAGGCCGTGAAAATCACCTCGACGCGCACCGACAAGGTCCCCAACACCTCGGCCACCGCCGCCTCCTCGGGCTCCGACCTGAACGGCATGGCCGCCCAGCGCGCCGCCGAGACGATCCGCGAGCGGCTCGACACCTTCGCCGCGGGCCAGGAGGGATCGGAGGAGTGGAGCTTCGCCGAGCTCTGCCGCCGCGCGCATCTCGCGCGGATCCCGCTTTCGGCGACCGGCTTCTACGCGACTCCGAAGATATATTACGACCGCGCCACCCACAGCGGCCGCCCCTTCCTCTATTTCGCCTACGGCGCGGCGCTGAGCGAGGTCGTGATCGACACGCTCACCGGCGAGCACAGGGTCGTCGCGGTCGACATCCTCCACGACGTCGGCCGCTCGCTCAACCCGGCGATCGACCTCGGCCAGATCGAGGGCGGCTTCATCCAGGGCATGGGCTGGCTGACCACGGAGGAGCTGGTCTTCGACGAACGCGGCCGGCTGCTCACCCACGCGCCCTCCACCTACAAGATCCCGACCGCCAACGACCGCCCGGCGCGGATGGAGATCGCGATCTGGGAGCGCGGCGAGAATCCCGAGCCCACCGTCCACCGCTCCAAGGCGGTCGGCGAGCCGCCGCTGATGCTGGCCATCTCGGTCTTCTCGGCTTTGACCCAGGCCGTCGCCGCCGCCGCGCCCGGCAAGGGCCTGCCGAAGCTCGACGCACCCGTGACGCCCGAGCGCCTGCTCGCCGCGATCGACGAGCTCAGGGCCCGCAATGGCTGACTGGACGAGCCAGGCCCGCGACGCGCTGAGCCAGGGTCCCGCGGCGCTCGTCACCATCCTCGCGACCGAAGGCTCCGCCCCGCGCCGGGCGGGCGCGCGCATGATCGTGACTGGAAGCGGCCTCGCGGGCACGATCGGCGGCGGCAGGCTCGAGCATCAGGCGACGGCGCAGGCGCGCTCGATCCTCGGGCATGCGCCGGGAAGCTGGCGAGTCCAGGATTATCCGCTCGGCCCGCTGCTCGGCCAGTGCTGCGGCGGCAAGGTCCGATTGCTGGTCGAGCATCTGGCCGACCTGCCCGAACAGGAAGGGCCTTTCGAGGTCGTCCTCGCCGATCGGGTCCTTCGCAAGCCGCTTGCCGGCGACGCCCGGCCGCTGAACGCGAAAGGGCCCCTCCCGACCGCCGGAGCGCATTTCCTGGAGCCCGTCGAAAGCGAAACCACCCCCGTCCTTCTCTTCGGCGCCGGCCATGTCGGGCTCGCCCTGGCCGAGCGCGCGGCCGGCCTGCCGCTCGACATCGCCTGGTATGACAGCCGGCCCGAAATGGCCGAAATCCCAGGGGTCATTCTCGCGGATCAGGACGAAATGAGCGCCCGAGCGGCCGAGGCGCCCGATAAGGCGGCGGTGGTGATCCTGACCCACGATCACGCCCTCGATTACCGCCTCGCCGCGGCCGCGCTCGGCGGACGGGCCCGCTTCGTCGGGCTGATCGGCTCGAAGACCAAGCGCGCCGGTTTCGTCTCGCGGCTCGCCAAAGAGGGCGTGGATCCGGAGCGCCTGACCTGCCCGATCGGCCTCGCCGGCATCGGCGGCCGGGAGCCCGAGGTGATCGCGATCGCGATCCTCGCCCAATTGCTCATGCTGAGGGACGCCGGATGAAGGCCTATCGCGGCGAGATATTGACCGTTCCCGACGATCCGGCCGTCGCCGGCGCCGAGGCGATCCATCATTATGAGGACGGGCTGCTCGTGGTGGAGGATGGCCTCGTCCTCGCCTGCGGCCCTCACCGCGACCTCGCCGGGAGGTTCGCCGAGGCCGAGACCGAAACGCTCGCCGGCCTGGTCGTTCCCGGCTTCGTCGACGCCCATGTCCATTATCCGCAGATCGAGTGCATCGCCTCGCACGGCGAGCAGCTCATGCAATGGCTCGAGCGCCATATCTTCCCCGCCGAAAAGGCCTTCGCCGACCGCGCCCATGCCGACGAGGTGGCCGCTTTCTTCCTCGACGAGCTGCTCCGGCACGGGACCACCAGCGCGCTTGTCTTCGCGACCGTCCATGCCGGCTCGGTCGACGCCTTGTTCGAGGCCGCCCTGAAGCGCGACATGCGGATCGTCTCGGGCAAGGTGCTGATGGACCTGGGGCCGGAGGGCCTGCGCGACACGATCGCTTCCGGACGGGCCGATACCGAGGCCCTGATCGCCCGCTGGCGAGGCCGGGGCCGCCTCGGCTATGCCGTCACCCCGCGCTTCGCGCCCACCTCCAGCGCCGGCCAGCTCGCCGACGCCGGGGCGCTCGTCGCCGCGCACCCGGACGTGCTGATGCACACCCACCTCTCCGAAAATCCGGGCGAGATCGAGTTCGTCGCCAGCCGTTTCCCGGAGGCCCTGGACTATCTCGACGTCTATGACCGTTTCGGCCTGGTCGGCCCGCGCTCGGTCTTCGCCCATTGCGTCCACATGAGCGGGCGGGCGCTGACCCGAATGGCCGAGGCGGGCGCCGGAATCGCCTTCTGCCCGACCAGCAACATGTTCCTCGGTTCGGGCCTGTTCGACCTGGCTTCGGCCGACCGCCACGGAGTGAGGCTCGGCATCGGCACCGACGTCGGCGCCGGCACGACCCTGTCGATGCTCCACACGCTCGGCGAGGCGTACCGGACCTGCCAGCTTCGAGGCGCCAGCCTCGACCCCTTCCGGGCCCTCCATCTCGCCACCGCGGGCAGCGCGCGCGTGCTCGGCCTCGCCGACCGGATCGGCGCCCTCCTCCCCGGCCAGGAAGCCGATTTCGTCGTCCTCGACGAGGGCGCCACCCCGCTGCTGGCCCGCCGCTGCGCCGGCGCGCCGCTGCACGACCGGCTGTTCGCTTTGCAAATCCTGGGCGACGACCGCGCGGTCGCAGCGACCTATTTGCGTGGCCGCCGAGCTTCGACGAAAGCCCGCGATTAAGGGGGGCTGGCGGAGACGGAGGGATTCGAACCCTCGGTAGGAGTAATCCCCCTACGGCGGTTTAGCAAACCGCTGGTTTCAGCCACTCACCCACGTCTCCAGGCGCGCCGAACGAGGGCCTATATAGGGCGCGGCCGGATCGTTCAACCGAGCAACGGGGGTTTTGCGGCGGCCGCGGCGGCCCCCGCAAAACCCGCGAAGCGGCGCCCGGAGTCTTACGGCTTTCCGGCAGCCTGGCCCGGGAAAAGGCGCTCGCCGCACCGTTCCGGCGCGCTATCGACTCGGGTCGTCGCCCGTTCATTGCGGGGAAAGCCTTGAAGGCATTAACTTTCGCGGTGGAGCGCAAGGGGGAGTTTGAAGACATGCTTAGGCCCGTTTTCCTGAGGCTCGCGGCGGCCGCCGCTCTGGCTCTGGCCGCGGCTTCGGCGCCGGCGCAGGTCTCCACCATCGATCCCAACACCGCCGTCGACCCGGCGCCGTCGCAAGCGCCGGCCGAGCCCGGCTGGGAGACGGACGAGCCCGAATATCAGCCGGTCGATGCCGGCGCCCAGGACGTCTCGCCCGAGCCCGGGACGCCGGCGGAAGCCGCCCCGGCCACGGCGAGCGAGCGCGCCAGCCAAGCCGCGACCATCCCGCGCAAGGACGTGTTCAGCGCCGCCGAAGGCGTGTTCGGCAAGGGCGCGGAAGGCCTCGCCGACCTGATCGAGGATCTGCTCCGCAAGCAGGGCGACCCGAGCGGCTACATCACCGGCCGCGAGGCGGGCGGAGCGTTCATCGCCGGAGTCCGCTACGGCTCCGGAACCCTCCATCACGGAGTGGAGGGCGACCGGCAGGTCTACTGGACCGGCCCCTCCGTCGGAATCGACTTCGGAGCCAATGCCGACAAGGTGTTCGTGCTCGTCTACAACCTCCACGACAGCGAGCGGCTGTTCCGCCGCTACCCCGCCGCGGAGGGCAATGCCTATGTCGTCGGCGGCTTCACGGCGAGCTATCTGAGGCGCGGCGACGTCGTCCTCATCCCCGTCCGCCTCGGGGTCGGCGCCCGGCTCGGGGTCAATGCGGGCTATATGCGCTTCAGCCAGAAGAACCGGTGGCTGCCCTTCTGACGGCGCGGGTCTAACCTGGGCTCGCGTCGTCATCCCAGCGCAGGCTGGGATCCCAGCGGGGGAGAGGCGCCGCATTCTTCACCCTCCGGGGCCCCGGCCTTCGCCGGGGCGACGGACAAGTTACGCCGCTTCGCTCAGCGCCATCGGCCGGTGTCCGCGGCTCGTCGCCGCGGCCAGCGGCAGGGCGGTGGCGCAGAAGCCGCATTCGGCCGAGACCCGGCCGACATACCAATGGGTTCGGCCGCAGCCGGGGCAGTGGTTCACCTCATTCTCGCGATAGGCGACGCAATAGCCGCGATTCTGCGGGTCGTGGGCGAAACCCTCTTCCTGGATCTCGAGGCTGAAACCGGCCATGGCTCTATCCCTTCAAAAGGGGCGGAGCGGCCTGGCGGCGCTCCACCGAGCCTGCCCCCTGCGACTCGCCGGAAGCGATGTCAGCCCCTCGAAATCCGCCGTTCCAAAAAGGGATGGCGAGGGCGCAAAGGTTAATTCGGTGTCTGACACCGGCTCAGGTCGTCAGTCGCTTCAGGCCTTCGATCGTGTCGGCTTCGGCGGCGGGCTTGTCGGTTCGGATCCGGGAGATTCGGGGGAAGCGCATGGCGAGGCCGGATTTGTGGCGCTTGCTGGCGTGGATCGAATCGAAGGCGATCTCGAGGACGAGGCTCTTCTCGACCTCCCGGACCGGGCCGAAGCGCTGGACGGTGTGGTTGCGGACGAAGCGGTCGAGCCACAGCAGCTCCTCGTCGGTGAAGCCGAAATAGGCCTTGCCGACCGGAAGCAGCTCGCCCTCCGGGGTCCAGCAGCCGAAGGTGAAATCCGAATAATAAGAGGAGCGTTTGCCGCTGCCGCGCTGGGCGTACATCAGGACGCAGTCGGCGGTGAGCGGATCGCGCTTCCATTTATACCAGAGGCCGACCCGGCGGCCGGCGGTGTACGGGCTGTCGCGCCGCTTCAGCATGACCCCTTCGATCGAGGCGTCGCGGGCGCCCGAGCGGATCGCCTCCAGCGCCTCGAAATTCGGCGCCTCGATCAGGGCCGAAAGGTCGAACCGCTGCGGGTCGAGCTTCGGAACGAACTCCGCAAGCCGAGCCCGCCGTTCCTCCCAGGGCAAGGCGCGCAGATCCTCCGGGCCGTCGAAGAGGATGTCGTAGAGCCGGACGAAGGCGGGATAATCCTTCAGCATCTTTGCCGAAACGAGCTTCCGGCCCAGCCTTTGCTGGAGCGCGTTGAAGCTCGCCGCCGCGCCGCCATGGGCGTCGGCGCCCTGGGACTCGCCCTTGACCAGCAATTCCCCATCGACCGCGCCGTCCTGCCGGAAGCTCTCGGCGATCTCCGGGAAGCTTCGGCTGATATCGTCGCCGGCGCGGCTGTAGAGCCTCGTCTCGCCGCCGGCGCGGACGATCTGGACCCTTATCCCGTCCCACTTCCACTCCGCCGCATAATCGTCCAGCGACAGGCGCAGATCCTCGAGCGGGTGGGCGAGCATGAAGGGCCGGAAGACCGGGACATTCTCCGCGGTCGGCCGGGCGCCGCGACCCTCGGCCCAGTCGAAGATCGGCAGATAGGGCGGGTCGATCCCGTGCCAGACCTCCTCGACCGAGTCGACGTCGAGGTCGAAGGCCTGGGCCAGCGCGGTCTTGGCGAGCCGGGCCGAGACTCCGAGCCGGAGCGCGCCGGTCGCGAGCTTGAGCAGGGCATAGCGGCCGCTGGCGTCGAGATGGTCGAGCATCCGGGCCAGCGCTCCCGGCGCTTCGGCCCGGCCCAGAGTCTGGAGCCGCTCGACCACGCTGGCGATGCGCAGCGATCCGTCGTCTATCTCGGCCGGCTGGTCGAGCCTCTTGGGCCAGAGCAAGGAGACGGTCTCGGCCATGTCGCCGACATAGTCCCAGCTCATCCGGAAGAGGATGGGATCGATCCTCTCCTCGACGACCGCCCGGATCGCCGCCGGCTTGACCCCGGGCAGGTCGATCTCCCCGGTCAGCGCCGCCAGAGCATAGCCGCGGTCGGGATCGGGCGTTCGGCGCAGGTAATCGCCGATCAGCTTCAATTTGCCGTTGCGCGAGCGGGTGTAGACGAGGCCGTCGAGGAGCTGGGAGAAGTCGCGCATCGCGGGCGTAACGGTTTGGAGGTGACGGGTTTCCCTTGTCCGTCATTGCGAGGAGCGTAGCGACGAAGCAATCCAGCTTCTGACGCCTGCGCCGCTGGATTGCTTCGCTGCGCTCGCAATGACGGCTGAGCGATTCCTCAGGCCTCCAGCTCGATGTCCCAGTAGAGGAAGTCGCGCCAGCTCTCGTGCAGATAATTGGGCGGGAAGCTCCGGCCGTTCTCCTGAAGTTGCCAGCTGGTCGGCCGGTAGGGGCGGCGGTTCAGATTCATATGGGCCTGGAGCGGCGTTCGCCCGCCCTTGCGCAGGTTGCACGGCGCGCAGGCGGTGGCGACATTCTCCCAGGTCGTCCGGCCGCCCTGGGCGCGCGGAACGACATGGTCGAAGGTGAGCTCGGCCGGGCTGGCGCAATATTGGCATTCGAAGCGGTCGCGAAGGAACAGGTTGAACCGGGTGAAGGCGGGATGCTCGCTCGGCCTCACATATTGGCGGAGCGCGATCACCGACGGCAGCTGCAGGGTGCGGGTCGGGCTGTGCACCTCGCGGACATATTGGGCGACGATGTCGACCCGCTCGAGGAACACGGCCTTGACCGCGGTCTGCCACGGCCACAGGCTGAGCGGATAATAGCTCAGCGGCGTGTAATCGGCGTTGAGCACGAGCGCGGGGCAGGCGTCCGGATGGCGGAGGAGGTCGGGATGGTACATGCGCCGCGCTTCTGCCCTCGCCCAAGAGGAAAGACGCCCGGCCTGTCGCACCCAGAACGGGGGAGCCCCTCCCCAGTCCAAGCCCCCTCCCATGCGAAGGTGACGGCGTCATGACAGCATGGCGCGTGACTCGCGGTCAAGAGTCCAGATGAGGATCGTCACCCGTTTCGCGCCGAGCCCGACCGGCCGGTTGCATTTGGGCCACGCTTTCTCGGCCCTTCTGGCCCACGATTTCGCGCGCAGCCGCGACGGCGCCTTCCTGCTTCGGATCGAGGATATCGATCCGGGCCGATCCCGCTCGGAGCATGTCGACGCGATCATCGAGGACCTCGCCTGGCTTGGGATCGAATGGGACGGCGAGATCATCTTCCAGTCGGAGCGGCTCGGCCTCTATCGGGAGGCGCTCGACCGGCTGAAGTCGGCCGGCCTCGTCTATCCCTGCTTCTGCACCCGCTCCACTATCGCCGCGGAGATCGCCGCCAGCGCCGCCGCCCCGCACGGCCCGCCCGGCCGGCTCTACCCCGGCACCTGCCGCCGGCTGCCGGAGGGGGAACGGGAACGGAGAAGGACGACCGAGCCGCACGCCTGGCGACTCGACGTGGCGAAGGCGGCGGCGCTGGCCGGCCCGCTCTACTGGCGCGATGGCGAGACCGAGGTGCAGGCGGAGGCGGAGCGGTTCGAGGACGTCGTCCTCGCCCGCAAGGACGCGCCGGTCAGCTACCATCTCGCGGTCACGGTGGACGATTGCGCCCAGGGCGTCACCGACGTGGTCCGCGGCCGCGACCTCTACGCCGCCACCGACATCCACCGCCTGCTCCAGGCCCTGCTCGGCCTGCCGATGCCCCGTTACCATCACCATCCCCTGCTGCTCGGACCGGACGGAGCCCGCCTCGCCAAACGCCACGGAGCGCCGACCCTGGGAGAGCTTCGCGAGGCGGGTATCGATCCCAGGGCATTGGCGGCGGACCTGCTTACGGGACAAATGCCGTCTGGATATTCGGTCGCAGAGGCCTAGATAGGCGCGATGAGCACCTTCCTCGTCATCCTGATCGTCCTCGCCGCCGGGGCGACGCTCTTCATCCTCGCCAAGGGCGTGATCGGAATGGCGTCCGGCAAGGACATCACCGGCCAGCGCTCGCAGGATCTGATGCGCAAGAGGGTGCTTTTCCAGGCGGTGGCGATCGTCCTCGTCATCCTCTTCCTCCTCGTCGCCAGCGGAAAGAGCTGAGCCCTGGTCCGGCTCAACAAGATCTACACGCGCACCGGGGACGAAGGCGCGTCCGGCCTGACCGACGGCTCCCGCCGCTCCAAGGCCGATCCAATCTTCGCCGCGATCGGCGACGTCGACGAGGCCAACAGCGCGATCGGCCTCGCCATCCTCGAAGTCGCGGACGAGGCGCAGCGGCGAATGCTGACCGCGATCCAGAACGAATTGTTCGATCTCGGCGCCGATCTCGCCACCCCCGGCGAGGATTTCGCGCCTTCCGAAATGACCTTGCGCATCGTCCAGCCGCAGATCGACCGGCTCGAGCGCGAGATCGACTCGATGAACCAGGGGCTCGAGCCGCTGCGCAGCTTCATCCTTCCGGGCGGCGGCGGCGGCGCGGCGGCGATCCACCTCGCCCGGGCGATCGTCCGCCGGGCCGAGCGCTCGGCGGTCGCCGCCGCCGCGGCGACCCCGCTCAACCCTTTGGCCCTCATCTATCTGAACCGTCTTTCCGACCATCTCTTCGTCATGGCGCGCCTGGCCGCGTCGGCGGAAGGAGGCGAGATTCTGTGGCAGCCGGGCGCGACTCGCTAGCGACGGGAGCTAACCCGCTGCAAAGTTTTCGTGTAGGAGGCCCGCAAATGGCGACCCAGGCAGACTCCCCGCCCGCCGCGGCGCTGGCCGATCGCTACCGCGCCGTGCGGGCGTTGAGCGCGGCGATCGCCGCGCCGCTCTCCGACGCCGACGCGACCCTCCAGCCGATGCCGGACGCCTCGCCGGCCAAATGGCATCTCGCCCACACCAGCTGGTTCTTCGAGACCTTCGTGCTCCGCGACCATGTTCCCGGCCACCGGCTGTGGGACGAGAGCTGGGCCTATCTGTTCAATTCCTATTATGAGGGCGAAGGCGAGCGCCACCCGCGCGACCGCCGCGGCATGCTCAGCCGTCCGAGCCTCGACGAGATCCGTGCGTGGCGCGCCTATGTCGACGAGGCGGTGGCGGCGGCTCTGCCCCGGCTTTCCAAAGCCGCTCTCGCCCTCGTCGAGCTCGGCCTCAACCACGAGCAGCAGCATCAGGAGCTGATGCTGATGGACCTCACGGCCGCCTTCGTCGAGAATCCGCTGGATCCCCCGCTCTGGCCCGCCGCCGCGTCGACTCCGGCTCCGCTCGCGTCCGACATGGCGTGGGTGGAGGGCGGTCGGGGCCTGGCCGAGATCGGCCATTCCGGCGCCGGCTTCGCCTTCGACTGCGAGGGGCCGCGCCACCAGGCCCTGCTCCACCCTCATGCCCTCGCCGACCGTCTCGTCACCAACGCCGAGTGGCTCGGCTTCATCGCCGAGGGCGGCTATGCCCGGCCGGAGCTGTGGATGGCGGACGGCTGGGCCTGGGCGGCGGCGAACCGGATCGAGGCGCCGCTCTACTGGCGGCGCGAGGCCGGCGGCTGGAGCCGCTTCGCCCTCGACGGCCCGCGCGCCCTCGCCCCGGCAGAGCCGGTCGCCCATATCAGCTGGTACGAGGCCGACGCTTATGCCCGCTGGGCCGGCGCCCGCCTGCCGCGCGAGGAGGAATGGGAGGCCGCCGCCGCCGGCCTCGACCCGGCCGCCGGCAATCAGCTCGATCGTGCGGGCCCGGTGCGGCCCCGTCCGGCTCCCGGAACGGGGCTCCGCCAGATGTTCGGCGACCTGTGGGAATGGACGATGAGCGCCTATTCGCCTTATCCCGGTTTCCGCCCGCCCGAAGGCACGGTGGGCGAATATAACGGCAAGTTCATGTGCAACCAGTTCGTGCTGAGGGGTGGCAGCTGCGCCACCCCCCGCGGCCATTTGCGGGCAAGCTACCGCAACTTCTTCTATCCCCATCAGCGCTGGATGTTCTCCGGCCTCCGGCTGGCGCGGGACCTTTAGTGGACGCCGTCCGCGCCGTCGCCGCCGATCCGGATTTCCGCCGCGACGTGCTCGCCGGCCTTGCCGCCCCGATCCGAGCGATCCCGGCGCGCTGGCTCTACGACCGCCGCGGCTCGGAACTGTTCGAGGCGATCACCCGGCTGCCCGAATATTATCTCACCCGAACCGAGACCGCCTTGCTCGAGCGCCGCTGCCCCGACGTCGCCCGCATCGCCGGCCCGGGCCAGGCGGTGGTGGAGTTCGGCTCGGGCGCCTCGGTCAAGACCCGGATCCTGCTCGCCGCCGCGGCCCCCTCGGCCTACGTCCCGATCGACATCAGCGGCGATTTCCTGCGCGATGCCGCCGCCTCGCTCGAGGAGGATTTCCCGGGCCTTCCCGTCTATCCGATCGAGGCGGATTTCACCCGGGCCCTCCGGCTCCCGGCCGAGCTGGAGGGATCGCCCAAGCTCGGTTTCTTCCCCGGCTCGACCATCGGCAATCTGATCCCGTCGACCGGCGTCGACCTGCTGCGCGCGATGCGCCAGACGCTCGGCACCGGCGCCTGGCTGTTCATCGGCTTCGACCGGGTCAAGGATCCGGCCGAGCTGCTGCAAGCCTATGACGACGCGGCCGGGGTCACCGCCGAGTTCAACCTCAACCTCCTCCACCGGATCAACCGCGAGCTGGAAGGCGACATCCCGGTCGAGGCTTTCCGCCATCTCGCCGTCTGGAACGAGCGGCTGAGCCGGATCGAGATGCACCTGGAGGCGGAGCGCGACATCGGCTTCGAGGTCGCCGGCCGCCGCTTCGCGATGCGCGCGGGCGAGACCCTCCACACCGAGAACAGCCACAAATATGGCGAGCGCGACGCGAGGCTCCTGCTTCTCGCCGGCGGCTGGACTCCGGTCGAGGAATGGACCGACGAGGAAGCCCGCTTCGCTCTCGTCCTGGCGCGGTCGGAGCCGGAGCGGTCGGCGCCCTGACCGCAATGGCCGAGGGTCCGACGCCGAGGATTTTCGGCTTCCACGCCGCGCGAACGCGGCAGCTGCGCCGCGCCGGCTTCGAGGGCGATTATGTCTGGGTCGGAATACGCGACGGCGCGCTGGAGCTGATCGGCGAGGATTCGGGCTTCCTCCGGGTTCCGGTGCAGGACATCGTCCGAATCCGGGCCGGGTTCATCGAGGCCAAGCCTATAGCCTATCGAACGATCCTGTGGTGCCGTGGCGGCGGCCGGCCTTTCTATCTCTACCCACAGCCCAGCCATCATTTCCTCTACACGCCGGCCATCCGCGACCTCGCCGCCGCTGTCGCCGCGCACGGCGGGATAGCGCGTGTCGAGAGGGGCACCTCGGCGGCCGACGCGCTGCTGACGCCGCTGCTGATGGCCATTCCCGCCTTGGGCGGAGTCGCGGTCGCGGCATGGATCGTCACCGACGCGACCTGGTGGCAGCGGCTGGCCATTCCCGCCATCCCGCTCGTCCTTCTGGCCCTGCTCGGCTGGCGCGCGGTCACGCGCCACTTCCCGAGATCGGTCGGAACTCTGTCCGACCTGGATCGCCAGCTGCCGCGGATCTCTCCCTAGCGGCGCACCAGGCGGGCCCGCCAGGTGGTGATGTAGTCGCGCGAGCCCCGGCACTCGCCCATCTCGGCCTGCTCGACCAGCCGGAAGGCGCGGCTGTCCCAGGCATATTCGGAAGTCGTGCCGCAATCGCCGAGGCCCCGGCCCTTGGAGAAGCTGGTCAGGAGCCCGCGCTCCTTGTCCCAGCCGGCGTTGACGAGCATCGGCTTGCCTTCCTCCGCCCACCAGCCGGGCCGGTGGTCGAAGGGCGCGAGCTCCGCCCGCCCGCCGCGCCTGACGATGAAGGGGACGTAGCTGACATTGTAGGCGCCCGAGCCGCAGGCGAGCAGGAGCAGGGTCTCGCCGGCGGAAAGCGCGGCGCTCTCGGCCTCGTCCGGGCCGCCGACCTCGTCGATCGCGCAGCCATGCTTGCTTCGAAGCGCTCGAATCGCGGCGGCGCTCAGCGCCAGCGGACGCGCCCTCGACACCGGCGGCGCCGCCACGACCGGCAAAAGCGGAGCGGAGACGTTGCCGGGCGGCCGGGTTCCGGGCCGCACCAGCGCGGTGGCGGTGGCGGTCCGGCGCTGCTGCTCGTCCATGTAGAGCAAGGCCGCGCTCGCCCCCTTCAGCGAAACTTTGCCGAGCGACTTGCCGTCCGCCGAGTGGAGCTCGAGCGAGCCGGCCGAGCGAAGCACGCCGATCATCGCCGGAGTGTCGGCGGCGGCGATTCCGGTGAGCCCCTCGGCGCCGACCAGCCGCACCGCCAGACGCCGGCCGTCGGCGCTCAGCCACGCCGGATTGCTGTCGGCGCCGAGCTCGACGGCGAGCACGGGGACGGCCGCCCCTTCGGGCCCGCGCCGGACGCTCATCGTCAGCCCGTCGTCGGGCCAATCCTCCGGCATCAGCGCCACCGCGTGGCAGGCGCGGCCGTTGTCGCACCCAACGGTCCAGTCCTGGAAGATCTTGAGCTCGGCGGGCTGGACAGCGGCGGCGGCGGCGAAGAGGGCGATGGCGATCATTTCGGCAGCGTAGCGCGGCCCCGCGGCAAAAACCATTTCCCGTTTGCCAACCCCGTCATTGCCACGTGCGCGGGAATGACGAAGCCGGCCGCCATTGCCCCCGTCCCGGCCCTTCCCTACATCGCCGGGGACCGACCCCGCGGAGAGACTTGATGCTTCTGGCCCTGATCGACGTCGTCATCATCCTGCTGAAGGTGGTCTGGTGGATCATCGTCATCCAGATGATCCTGAGCTGGCTGGTCGCCTTCAACGTCATCAACACCTACAACGATTTCGTCCGCGGCCTGCTGCGCGGCCTCGATCGTATCACCGAGCCGGTCTACCGCCCGATCCGCAAGATTCTGCCCGATTTCGGCGGTCTCGACTTCAGTCCGATGGTCGTCCTGCTGGTGCTCTGGATCCTCAACCGGGTGCTCTACGACGTCGCCTTCAGCGTCGCCATGAGCTACCGGTGAGCGCGACGCGCATCGATGGCCGGGCGTTCGCGGCCTGGCTGCGCGACCGGGTCGCCGGTGCCGTCCCCGCTTTCACCGCCGGGTCCGGCCGGGCGCCCGGCCTCGCGGTCGTTCTGGTCGGCGACGACCCGGCGAGCCAGGTCTATGTCCGCTCGAAAGGCCGGGCGACGGTCGAGGCCGGCATGGCGAGCTTCGAGCACCGCCTTCCCGACACCGCATCCCAGGAGGAGCTGCTGGCGCTGGTCGAGCAGCTCAACGACGACGAGGCGGTCGACGGCATCCTCGTCCAGCTGCCGCTTCCGGCCGGGATCGACGACAAAGCGGTGATCGAGGCGATCGACCCCGCCAAGGATGTGGACGGCTTCTCGTCCGTCAATGCCGGCCGGCTTGCCGTCGGCGAGGCCGGGCTGGTTCCCTGCACCCCGCTCGGCTGCCTGATGCTGCTCAAGAAGCAACTCGGCGACCTTGCCGGGCTCGAGGCGGTGGTGATCGGCCGCTCGAACATCGTCGGCAAGCCGATGGCGCAGCTGCTCCTCGCCGAGAATTGCACCGTCACCATCGCCCACAGCCGCACCCGCGACCTTCCCGAAGTAGTGCGCCGGGCCGACATCGTCGTCGCCGCGGCCGGCCGTCCGGAGCTCGTCCGCGGCGATTGGCTGAAGCCGGGCGCGACGGTGATCGACGTCGGCATCAACCGGGTCCCCGGCGGCGAAGGCGGCAAGGACCGGCTCGTCGGCGACGTCGATTATGCGAGCGCCGCCGAGGTCGCCGCCGCGATCAGCCCGGTCCCGGGCGGGGTCGGCCCGATGACCATCGCCGTCCTCCTGCGCAACACCCTCGTCGCCGCCCACGCCCGGGCCGGGCTGCCGCCGCCGGAGGAATTGTGATCGCGCTCTTTTCTCTTCCTCTCCCGCTTTCCGCGGGAGAGGGGGGACCCAAGCCGAAGGCTTGGGGGGTGAGGGTCTTGCCGAGTCCGGTGTACAGACCCTCACCTCCCACCCGCTACGCGGGCGGGCCCCTCCTCTCCCGTAAAGGACGGGAGAGGGGTTTGCGGAGCGGCAAGCCATGATCGCGCTCTTCTTCTCCGCTTTCGTCACCTTCCTGGTGGTGATCGACCCGCCGGGCTGCGCCCCGATCTTCGCCGGGCTGACCCGCGAGGCCAGCGCCGCGCAACGCCGGTCCATGGCCATCCGCGCCTCCTTGATCGCGGCCGGGATCCTGCTCTTCTTCGGGCTGCTCGGCGAGGATCTGCTCCGGATGCTCGGGATCAGCCTCGCCGCTTTCCGCATCGCGGGCGGGATCATGCTGTTCCTGATCGCGCTCGAAATGGTCTTCGAGCGGCGCACCCAGCGCCGCGAAAGCCGGGCTCAGGAGATCGAGGCCGACCCCGAGCATGACGACGTCTCGGTCTTCCCGATGGCGATCCCGATGATCGCGGGGCCGGGGTCGATCGCCTCGATCATGCTGCTGATGGCGCGAAGCGACGGCCTCGACGAGAGCCTGGTCGTTCTTGCGGCCCTGGGCGCGGTGCTCCTACTCACCCTCATTTCGCTGCTCGCCGCGGGCTGGCTGATGCGCCTGCTCGGCCACCGCATGGAGGCGATGCTGACCCGGCTGCTCGGAGTCGTCCTCGCCGCGCTCGCCGCCCAGTTCGTGATCGACGGGATCTCGGTCAGCTTCGAGGTGTGACGACCCGCCACATCCGGTAGGGCGACTTGGCGGGAAGCGGCACCGGCTCAAGCCAGGCGGGGATCTTGCCGCGCACCAGCTGCATGTAGAAGCCGTCCTTGGCCTGGCTGGCATAGACGGTCGATTCGGAGAGGCCGGGGCAGATCAGCACATAATCGATCCCGCGCCGCTCGACCGTCGCTTGCGCGGCCTCCGGGGTTCCGCGGAAGGCGCGCATCACGTCGATGATGTCGCGGCCGTTGCGATGATAGGGCCCGGCGACGGCGTCATGGTGGGTGAGGGCGATCAGCCGCGGGCCGAGATCGACGAAGGTGAGCACCTGCCCCTTCGGCACGAGCGCCACCGGCTTCAGCGCCCACAGGGACGGGCACAGGCCGTTGGCCTTGTTGACGGCTTTCATCGCAGGCGCCGGCTTGGACGGGAAATAGTGCAATATCTGTTGCGGAAGGAGGCCCGAGGCGAGCAGGAAGAGGGCGACGGAGCCGATCACCCGCACCGGCATGAGGCGGCTCGCCAGGGTGAGCCAGACGAGAGCGGTCGCCCCCGGGACGGCGAGAAGCTGCGCCGCCGGTCCGGCACGGCTCTGCCAGAGCAAAAGGAGGGCGGCGAGCAGGGCCGGCGCCGCCGTCACCGCCCAGCCAAGGAGCCTGGAATCGTCGCGGCGATGGCGCCAGAGCATGATCGCATAGCCGACCAGCCCCGCCACCGGCAAAGCGGCGACGGAGATCGCGGTCGAATAGCCGTGCCGGTAGAGCGGCCGCGCCTCGCGGACGTTGCCGAGCCACAATTGCACGAGCTCGGGCGAGGCGCCCTCGAGGCGGCCGAGGCAGTTCGGCCAGGCGAGGACGTAGCCCAAAGCCAGCGCCGCGCCCGCCGCCCCGGCGAGGGCGAGGCGGAGCGGCCAGGTGCGCGGCGCGAAGACGGCCAGCGCGACGGCGATCGCCCCGCCGGCCGCCACCACCGACAGCCAGACCGGCGACAAAGCGTCGCAGACCGGCGCCCGGTTGGCGTAGGAGGCGAAGATCAGGAAGCCGAGCGCCGATCCGCCCGCGAGGCTTGCGCCGTAGGTGGCGAGGCGCCGTCCTTCGGCCGGGTCGCGCACCCACATCAGCACCACGATCCCGCCGAGCAGGGCGAGGTAGAGAAGCATCTCGAGGCCGATGACGAGCGAGAGGGCGGTGGCCACGCCGAGCAAGGCTCCGCCCCGGGCGCGCTTCGGGTCGGTCAGCGAGACGACGGCGATTGCGAGCAGGGCGAGCTGCCAGCCGTGATGGTCGATCCTGAGCGGCGCCCATTGGTTGCGCACCGAATGGCCGCACAGCAGGATGGCGATGGCGAGCGCGAAGGCCCAGGGCGCGATCAGCCGCCGCGCCGCTACAGCCACCGCCGCCATCGCCGCCGCCATCGGCAGCAAGGGCGCGAGCGCCACCGCCGCCTTTTCCGCGGCCGCGCCTCCCACCCACGGGGCCAGCGCCAGCTTGATCCCGGCAATGGGCAGGTCGACCAGGCGCGACCAGTGGATGTCGGCGCCGAAGGGCGGGTTGAGCCGGTACTGGCGAAGATCGTACCAATCCTGGCCCGCGAGCAGGCCGCGGACCTGCATGATCCGCATATTGTCGTCGGTGTCGTTGAGCCAGAAGGCGTTGATCGGGCCCCAGCGCATCCAGAGAAGGACGGCGGACGTGACGAGCCAGAACAGCAGCACCCACCAGCGCCAGCGTCGTTCCAGCCGCTCCATCCGATGAACCCTTTTCAACCCCTCGCCACGGCATTAGTCCCTGCTTCGCAAAGGGCAAGCAACACCATCCGACCCATCGTCACCCTCGTCGAGCGTTACGGCACGCTGATTGCGCAAATGGTCCGCTTCGGCCTTACCGGCGGGCTGTTGTCGGTGCTTGTCGCGGGCGGCTATTGGGCGGTCGCCGCTCTCATAAAAGTCGAGCCGATGCTGTCGCTGACGCTCAACTATCTGGCCTTTACCCCGCTCGGCTACATCCTCCACAGCCGCTTCAGCTTCAAGGGGCATGGCAGCCGCGACCGGGCGGGGATGCGCAAGCTGCGCTTCTTCGTCATCAACACTTTCGGCTTTCTGCTCAACCAGTTCTGGGTCTGGTATCTGGTCAAGCACCTCGGCGGCCCGATCTGGTGGTCCGTGATCCCGATCCTGTTCGTGACACCTCTGGTCACCTTCTCGGTGCAGCGGCAATGGGTGTTCAGCTGATGGAACGCATCGTTTACGACCGGATGGCCGAGCTCGACAGCCGGCACTGGTGGTACCGGGCCCGGCGCGAGATCCTCGCCGACCTCATCGCGCGGAGGATCGGGCTTCCGGACGACCCGCGAATCCTCGAGATAGGCTGCGGGACCGGTCACAACATCGTCATGCTGAAGCGCTTCGGCCGGGTCGACGCGATCGAGATCGATCCCGCCGCCCGGGCCATCGCCAGCCGAAGGCTCGGCCAGGAAGTGATGGACGCTCCGCTTCCCGCGCTCACCGGCGTCGAGGATTGCGCCTACGATTTGGTTGCGATCCTCGACGTGCTGGAGCATGTCGAGGAGGACAGGGAGGCGCTGGAGAGCATCGCCCGCAAGCTCCGGCCGGGCGGGCGGATCCTGATCGCCGTTCCCGCCCATCCCTGGATGTGGAGCGCCCACGACGTCGTCAACCACCACAAGCGCCGCTACACCCGCAAGACCCTGCGCGCCGTCGTCGCCGCGGCCGGGCTGAAGCTCGAGATGATGAGCTGGTTCAACAGCCTCCTCTTCCCGCTCGCCGCCGCGGCTCGCCTCGCCGGCAAAATACGCAGGAAGGAGGATAGCGACGACAAGCTGCCGCCGCGGCCGCTCAACGCTTTGTTCGAGGGGATATTCGGCCTCGAGCGCTACGCGATCGGCCGGCTGCCGTTTCCGCCGGGAGTCTCGCTGGTCGCGATCGTCTCGGCCTCGTGAGCGACATGGCCCAAGGTCGGCTCGCCGCCGGCATGGCCGGCAATCTCGGCGACGATGTAGAGCGGGCGATGCTTCGATTCCATGTAGAGCCGGCCGAGATATTCGCCGATCATTCCGAGCACGAACATCTGCACCGCGCCGAGCACGACCACGACCAGCATCAATGAGGTCCAGCCCTGGATGGCGCTGCCGGTGAAGAAGCCGATCGCGATATAGCCGACCAGGAGCACCGAAGCCGCGACCAGCCAAAGGCCGATATGGCTCGCCATCCGGAGCGGTGCGGTCGAGAAGCCGGTGACCGCGTCGAGGGCGAAGCGGACCATCTTCGACAGAGGATATTTGCTCTGCCCGGCGTGGCGCTCGGCCCGGTCGTAGGCGATCGGCACCTGGCGGAAGCCGACCCAGGCGACCATCCCGCGGATGAAGCGGGCCTGCTCGGGCAGGCTGAGCAGGGCGTCGAGCGCCCGCCGGCTCATCAGCCGGAAATCGCCGGTGTCGCGCGGGATCTCAATCTCGGCGAGCCTCGACAGCAGGCGGTAGAAGAGCTTGGCGGTACCCCGCTTGAACGCGGTCTCGCCCGCCCGGGCCTTGCGCACGGCATAGACGACGTCGGCGCTCTGCCGGTCCATCTCGGCCAGCATCGGCGAGAGCAATTCTGGGGGGTCCTGGAGGTCCGCGTCGATGATCAGGATTCGCTCGCCCGAGCAGAGGTCGAGGCCCGCGGTCAGCGCCAGCTGGTGGCCGTGGTTGCGCGACAGGTTGATCGCGACCAGCCGGGGATCGCCGGCCGACAGCGAGCGCATCATCTCCCAGCTGCGGTCGCGCGAGCCGTCGTTGACGAGGACGATCTCATAATCCTCGCCTACCGCCGCCCGCGCCGCCGAGGTCAGTCGTCCGTGCAGCTCCCCGAGGCACGCTTCCTCATTGTAGCAGGGCACGACGATCGAGAGGGTGGGCGCGGTCATTCGGGTTCCTGGACGACGATCGGGTTCGGATCGACGACCCGATACAGCACGCTCACGCTGTTTTGCCAGACCGGTTGAAGCCCGCGAAGCAGCATCGGGTCCGGAGGCGTGGGCGGGCTGATCAGCCAGACATGGGTGAACTTGTCGCGGGGGAACGTCGCGAGCGACTGGTCGAGCGTTAGCCAACGCTCCCCGTAGCAGCGTCGGGCGAGCACTTGCTGCGAGGGATCGCGCGAATAGTAACTGTCGTCCTCAGGAAACCGGGCGGTGAGCAATTGCGCGCCGCTCATCGACCATTGGTCGTTGGAGAAGGCGTCGCGCCGCACCAGGGCCAAAGCCGGAAGATGCTCGATCCGGGTCTGCGGCCAGTCCTTGCGGCATTTGACTCCGACGAAGGAGACGACCCGGGCGCCGCGCGGGATATGGTCGACGGCGGCCAGCGCCCGGTCATAGGTCCGGCCGTACATCCAGAAGCTGATTGTGTTGCCGGCGAGGCGGGCGCCGGCGAAGAGCAGGCCGGCGACGGCAAAGACGGCGCCGGCGCGGCCGGCCCAGGCGGGGCGGTAGCGGATCGCGATGACGGCCGCGGCGATGACGAAGGGGGCGAGCCTCATGTCGGCATAATTGGAGCCGAAGACGATGCGCGGCAGGCAGACGTAGACGATGGCGAGGAAGATCGCCGAGGCGGCAAGGTTGCGCGAATATTCGAGCCTCTTCCACCACAGCAGCCCGGTGACGAGGACGAGGCCGATCACCGCGAGCGCCGCATAATCCCAATATTCCCAGCGGTCGCGAAGCGCCATCAGGATCCAGTTCTTCTTGAGCCTCCAGTTGAACCAGACGGAGGTCTCGCCGCCGACGGCGCCGCTTCGCCACAGCAGCATCAAAAGCATGGGCGGCGCGAGCGCCAGGCAGTGAAGCCCGGTCTTGAAGCCCGCCTTCCAGATCGGCCGCTTCAGGTCGACCTGGCGGACCAGCTCGGCCGAGAAGGCCATCACCCCCAAGGTCCCCCAGCCGAAGGCGTGGCAGACCCAGAGCAGGATCGAGATCGGAACGAACAGGCCGGCGCGAAGCCTCAGCCGCCCGAGCCGGGCCAGCCTCAGCCACAAGGCGAAAGCGAGGAAGGCGAGCGCCATCGACAAAGCGAAATTGACGAAGCCGAACATGAAGGGGAAGCTGTAGGTGAGCGGAAGGGCGAAATAGGCGGTCGGCGGCACCCGACCGTGAACCTCGCGCGCCACCCACAGGAAGCCGGCCCCGGTCATCACGGGAATCGCGATGGTGATCAGCTTCACCGCCGGCTCGAGGCCGATCAGGGCGGCGAGCGGGACGACCAGGAGATCGACCCCGAGATTGCCGATCAGGGCCCATTTGAAGTCGTAGAAGGACTGGAGCAGCGGCGATCCGCCGATGCTCATCTGGACATGGTAGCGGCCCATATGGCCGGGCAGGTCGACCAGTGGCGGAACGTCCGGCCACAGCAACGGCACCCCGCAGGCCAGGACCGCCGCGAGCACGACCGCCGGATGCTCCCACCAGGCGAGCGGCTGGCGGGCGCCGGCGCTCTCTCGTTCGGCAGGCGTGGAGGTCATAAGCCCCGGTGCCTTCCCCCTCCGGCGGCGAAATTCAACCTTTAAAATCCTCCCCATCGCCCACGGCGATGGGGAGGGGGACCACCCGAAGGGTGGTGGAGGGGTAATTGGCTGGGTGTGAGCGGGTTCTCAAAACCCATGGCCGGCGCCAGCTACCCCTCCACCATGCTTCGCATGGTCCCCCTCCCCACCGCTTCGCGGCAGGGAGGATAACTCTTCATTAACCCTGTTCTCCTAGCCCTGTCCCAGAGGAGGCGCGAATGGCTTATTCGTGGCGGCAGAGCGATTGGAGCAAGGCGACACCGACCGCGTCGCCGGAGCGGCTCTGGACGCTCGCCTGGGCCTTCGTCCTGATCCTCGTCTCCTTGCTCTTCATCCAGGACGTGTTCGCCACCCACTTCACGCCCTGGCCGTCGATCCGCGGCACCGCGATCTGGGGGCGCGACTTCGCCAACGTCTATACGTCGGGCAATCTCCTGCTCGAAGGCCGGCTCGACCTGCTCTACGATCTCAAGGGCTACAGCCTCTATCAGGACGCCCTCTTCGACCACGCCCTTCGCAACCATAATTATTCCTATCCCCCCCCGACCCTGCTCTACACCTGGGCCTTCGCGCTCCTGCCCTATCCAATCGCCTTGCTCTCCTGGCTGCTCCTGACCGGGGCCGCCTTCGCCGCCGCGGCGCGGCCCTATCTGCGCGACGCCGGCCTTCCGGCCTGGCTGGCGCTGATCGCTCCGGCGACCCTGCTCAACGTCTGGGCGGGGCATTACGGCCTGCTCATCGGCGCCCTGTGGCTCGGCGCCTTCCACCTGCTGCCGCGCCGGCCAATGCTCGCCGGAGTGCTGATCGGGCTGATGCTGGTCAAGCCGCACCTCGCCCTCCTCGCTCCGCTGATCCTCGTCCGCCGCGGGGAATGGAAGGCCTTCGCCGCCGCGGGGGCGACCGTCGCCGCCCTGGTCGCCGTCTCGGCGCTCGCTTTCGGCCCGGACCTGTGGCGCATTTGGCTAGGCGTCACCGTCGGCGTGCAGGGCGCGATGGTCGACGATGTCGGCACCTATTTCCTGACCATGATGCCGACAATCGTCCCGACCGTTTCCGCCTTTGGCTTCCCGGGCGCTGTCGCCTGGACCCTGCAGGGGCTGGTCGCGGCCGGCACCATCGCCGCGCTCCTCTTGAGAATGCCGCAGGACAGCCGCTCCGCCGGGCTGGCCGGCGGAGTCGCGACCTTCCTCGTCCTTCCCTACGCCTTCAATTACGACATGACGGTGCCGGGGCTGGCGGCCTTGCTGATGCTCGCCCGGCTTCGGCGCGAGCCCGGCAGCGGCCCCTCGTTCGTGCTTCTCCTCGCCTTCCTTCTGCCGCTGATCGTGCAGACGTTCGGGCTGCTCCACCTGCCGGCGCCCGCCTTGATCCTCGCGGCGCTGCTTGCTTTGATGCTCCGGCAGGCGCAGGCCGAGCCCGCGTTAAAGCCCGGTACAGCCGCTTTCGTTTAGCGCCGTCCTCGCAGGGGAGGCTTCTCCCCGATTCCAGGGAGGTAGGAAATGAGCAAGATATTTTTCGCCGGCGCAGCCTTGGCGGCCCTCGCCGCGACCCCCGCTTTGGCCCAGCCGGACGGCGAGGGCCGGTTCGCCCAGCCGCAGACCCGCGCGGCGGTGCAGGCCCAGGTCCAGACCCGCTTCGCCCGAGCCGATTCCGATCGCGACGGCTTCGTCACACAGGACGAGGTCCGGGCCCGCGCCGAGGCCCGCCGCGAGCAGCGGCAGGAGCGCCGCGGCGACCGGCGCGAGCAGAGGTTCGAGCGGCTCGACTCCAACCATGACGGCTCGATCAGCCGCGCCGAGTTCGAGGCGCCCCGCGGCGAGCGCCGGGCGATGCGCGGCGAGCGGCGGGGCCGGCTTATCGCCCATCGCGGCGGCCGTGGCGGCGGAATGATGGCCCGTTTCGGCGCCCGGGCCTTCGCGGCGATGGACATGGATCGCGACGGCCGGGTCGCTCTGGCGGAGGCGCAGCAGGCCGCGCTCCGGCGCTTCGACCGGATCGACTCCAACCGCGACGGCACGATCACCCTCGACGAGCGCCAGGCGGTCCGGGCGGCCAGGCAGGGGCGGATGGAGGACTAAGCTCCCCCTCCCTGCGTGCGGGGAGGGGAGGGACGGCTATTCCGCCGCCAGATGCCACTCCGGAGCTTCCTCCATCCCCCGCAGCCGCGTCGATTCCTCGTACATATAGTCGCGGGTCATCGGGATGGCGTCGCGGCGCTTCACGTACTGGAGCTGCCAGTTGACCATCCCGCCGTAGCGGAAGGCCGCCTCGGCGCCGGCCAGATAGAAGAGCCACATCCGGTAGAAGCGCTCGTCGTAGAGCGAGATGATCTCGTCCTTGTTGATGACGGTGCGGTTGTACCATTCCGCCAGGGTGGGCGCGTAATGGAAGCGCATCGCCTCGACGTCGGTGACGATCAGCTTGTGCTTCTCGGCTTGGGTGACCAGCTCCGACAGAGCCGGGATGTAGCCGCCGGGGAAGATGTACTTGCGAGTCCATTTGTCGGTGACGCCGGGCTCGCCCATCCGCCCGCAGCAATGGGAGACCATCACTCCGTCGTCCTTCAGGAGCCGGCGCATATGCGTGAAGAAGCCGGGATAATGCGGCGTTCCGAGATGCTCGATCAGGCCGACGTTGCTGATCCGGTCGAACTGGCCCTCGACGTCGCGATAGTCGAGAAGCTCGAACTTGACCTTGTCCGAAACGCCGGCTTCGCGGGCGCGCTCGTTGGAGAAGTCGACCTGGTCGGGCGCGAGCGCGACCCCGAGCACCTCGACCCCGTACATGCGGTGCAGGTAGAGGGCGAATCCGCCCCAGCCGCAGCCGACGTCGAGCACCTTCATGCCCGGCTTCAAATACATTTTGGAGGCGACATGCGCCTTCTTGTCGAGCTGGGCCTTCTCGAGGCTGTTCGACAGGTCGCGATAATAGGCCATCGTATATTGCCGGTCCTCGTCGAGGAACAGCTCGAAGAGGCGCCGGGTCAGATTGTAGGTATGCTCGGCATTGTGCCGCGAGCGCGTCTTCCAGTTGATCTGGTCGAGGCGGCCGGCGATCCGGCCGATCGTCTTGCGGACCGGTCCCCTGGGCTTCAGATCGCCCTGGCGCTCGACCGGCGCATTGTAGCGGATGAGGAGGACGAGGCCGCGAAGGTCGCCCTGCTCGATGACCATCCGGCCGTCCATGAAGACCTCGCCGGCGCCGACGCGCGGATCCTTGATGATATGGTTGGCGGCGCCCTTGTCGGTGAAGCGGACCCGGATCGGCCCGTGCGGAGCCGGCTGGCCGTCGCCATAATGATATTCCTTGCCGTCATGGTCGATGACGGTGAGATCGCCCTTCTGGACGACCTTCTTGAGCATTTTGTTGAGCAGCCACATAGTTCAGATACCCCTGGATTTTGACCGCAATGAGCATGGAGGAGGCTGGCGGGTCAAGCCGCCGCTTGTCCTCCCCGTCGCCGAGGGCGATGGGGAGGGGGACCACCCGAAGGGTGGTGGAGGGGTAGCTGGCTCGGCCGCGGAGGTTCTCGCACGGAGCCGCGACAGCCGGCGCCAATTACCCCTCCACCATGCTTCGCATGGTCCCCCTCCCACCGCTTCGCGGCAGGGAGGACAAGCTACCGCGTCGGAGGCGGGCCCTGCTTCTCCCGCAACCGGGCCTCGTCCTTGAGCATGTAATCGCGGGTCATCGGCGCGGCGTAGCGGCTGCGCAGATATTGGAGCTGGTAGACGACCATCGCGCCGTCGGTGAACATGGTCATCGAGGCGGCGAGGTAGAACAGATACAAGCGGTAGAAGCGCTCGTCGTAGAGGGCGACGATCTCGTCATGCCTGGTCTTGAACGTCTCGTACCAGGCGCGGAGCGTATAGACGTAATGGAGGCGCAGGGCCTCGCAGTCCGACATGATCAGACGCTCGCGCTCGCTCGCCGAGACGATCTCGGAGAGCGCCGGCAGATAGCCGCCGGGGAAGATGTATTTCTGCATGAACCGGTCGGTCGTTCCCGGCTTGCCCATTCGCCCCATCGTATGGACCAGAGCCGCACCCTCGGGGTGGAGCAGCTCGCGGATCTTGCGGAAGAAGATCGGGAAATGGGCGGTGCCGAGATGCTCGAACATGCCGATCGAGACGATCCGGTCGAACTGGCCTTCAACGTCGCGATAGTCGCACAGCTCGAACTTCACACGGTCCGAGACCCCGGCCTCCTCGGCCCGCTGCCGGGCCACCGCCAGCTGCTCCTTCGACAGGGTCACGCCCAGCACGTCGACGTCGGCGACGCGGTTCAGATAGAGCGCCAGCCCGCCCCAGCCGCAGCCGATGTCGAGCACTTTCTGCCCCGGCTTCAGAAGCATCTTGGAGGCGATGTGCGCCTTCTTGTCGAGCTGGGCCTGCTCGATGCTGTTCGCCGGATCGGTGAAATAGGCGCAGCTATACTGCATGTCCGGATCGAGGAAGATCCGATAGAGGTCGTTGCCGATGTCGTAATGATGCTGGACGTTCTTCAGCGACCGCGATTTCGTGTTGAGCGTGCTGAGCAGGTGGCGAAGCCTGCCGGTCTTCTTGAGGAACTCATTGGGCCGGGTCCGCTCCTCCCACCGCCGGTTGCGGCGGATGATCAGGATGAGATCGATGATCTCGCCCTGCTCGAGCCGAAGCCGGTCGTCCATGTAGGTCTCGACGGTGCCCAGCGTCGGGTCACGGGCAATTTGCATCGCCACCTTGCGGTCCATCAGCCGGACGGTGACGGGCTTGAGCTCCGGGTCGGGCGCGCCGAACCGGGAGGTCTTGCCGTCATGGGTTATGATCGTGAGCTCGCCTCTTTTGATGAGCCCGGGAAGCATCTTGTCGAGTAGTCGCATGGCGGCGCACAATAACCGCATGTCCGACGAGCGCAACCGGGTCACCGAAACCGTCCTGGAGCGCCGGTCGACCCGCGCTTTCCTGCCCATTCCGGTCGATCCTCGGCTGATCGGGGAGATTCTGGACATCGCCGCCCGCGCGCCGTCGGGCGGCAACCTGCAGCCCTGGCATGTCGACGTCCTGGGCGGAGAGCCGCTCGCCGCGCTCAAGAAGGAGGCGCAGTCCGCGCTTGGCGCGGCGCGGGCCGGGATGGAGCTGAAAGTCTATCCCTCCCCGCTCCCGGAACCCTACCGGACACGCCGCTTTGCGAGCGGCGAGGCGCTTTACGAGGCGATCGGGATCCCGCGCGAGGACAGGCCGGCGCGGCTGGCCCAGTTCGCCCGCAATTTCGACGCGTTCGGAGCGCCGGTGCTCCTCTTCTTCTCGATCGACCGGATCTTCGACCGGCCGCAATGGGCGCATCTGGGCATGTTCATCCAGAATGTGATGCTGCTCGCCCACGAGCGCGGCCTCGCCACCTGCCCGCAGGAAGCCTGGGCGGCGGTCCATGCGCTGGTGGCGGAGCATATCGAGCTTCCGGCGGAGCGGATCCTCTATTGCGGGATGGCGCTCGGTTATTCGGACCCGGAGGCCCCGATCAACAAGCTTCGGACGGAGCGGGAGACCGGGGCGGCGTTCGCGAGGTTTCGGGGGTTCTGAGCAAAATCCCCTATTTCGCCAGCGCGAAATCGACGCGGATCTGGACCTCTTTCGTGCTGATCCCGGCCTGGACCGGCGGCGCCGCCTCCGGGGAGACCCTCATCGCCTGCGCGTCCATCGAAGCCTCCAGGCCGGGATAGGGGATCGGCCCGCCGGCGTCGCCGCCGTCCCTTATCGCCAGCACCCTCGCCACCTTGAGCCCCGCCGCCTGGGCATAGGCCTCCGCCCGCGCCCGGGCCGAGCGATAGGCGGCGGCATAAGCGGAGCGGCCGGCATTTTCCGGGTCCGAGACGCGCAAACTGGGCCCGGACAGGACGTTGGCGCCGGCTTCGGTGATGGCGGCCAGCGCCTCCCCGGCCCGCTTGATGTCCCTGACCCTGACGTCGATCAGATTGTGGGCCTGGAAGCGGCCGCGATTGGGGCCGTAGTCGATCCTCGACAGGGTGATCGAGCGGGTCTGGAGGTCGTCCTCCTTGACCCCGAGCCGCTGCAGCGCCGCCGCCACCTTGTTGATCGTGGCGCTGTTCTGGGCGCTCGCCGCACCGGACGTCGCCGCGATCGTGTCGACCCCGACGGTGAAGCGGGCCTCGTCGGGCCTCGTGTCGGCCCGTCCCGAGGCCGAGACCTGGACCAGCACCTCGTCGCGATCCACGCCGCGCGGATCGGGCGCCGCTTTCGAGCAGGCGCCGAGGGCGAGGGCGATGGCGAGGGTCGGAAACAGGCTGCGCATGGTCGTCTCTCCCGTCGTTTCACGCGGTATAATGTCTTGGGCGCTCTCCGTCATGCCGGGTCGAGCCCGGCATGACGATGAAGCCGAACCCCTTGAAATATGGCCGAAATGTGTCTATCTTGCTGTTATGCAACAACTTATCCGCTTCGCAGCGCTCGCGCTGGCCGCCCTTCTTGCGACCATGGCGTCGCCCGCCCTCGCCCAGGAGCAGGCCGAGGGCCAGAGCAAGGCGGATTATCTCGCCTGGCTGTCGCGCGACGCCGGCGCCCGAACGATGGTGCTCTCGTTCAAGAGCTTCCTCGAGGCGGCCGACGTCGACGGAGTGGTTCCGACCTGGCAGCTCGTCCGCACCGCCAGCGCCTGGCGGGATTGCGGCGGACCCCGCTTCGAGGTCGCCCCGGCCGACGAATGGACCCACATCGCCGCGACCCTGCGCTTCGTCAAAGCCGAGGTCGAGCCGGTGATCGGCGACGTCCAGCCGGTCTCGGGTTTCCGCAATGCCGAACTGAACCAGTGCGCCGGCGGCGCCAAGGCGAGCGCCCACCGCCACTTCTACGCGCTCGACCTCGTCCCCGTCGACGAGGACGTCTCCCGAACCGCTTTGATCCGCGACGTCTGCCACATCCACCAGGCGAGCGGCCGCGGCTTCGGGATCGGCCTCGGCTTCTACTCCGGGATGCGCTTCCACCTCGACTCGAAGGGCTATCGCCGCTGGGGCGCCAACGGCAGCGGCGCGACCAGCCCCTGCGTCACCGGCCATTACGCCTAGGCATGCACGCCGGGGACAGTCACCGATGACTGCCGCTTCTGCTGGCCGAAGCCGCAAAATAGCATTTGCATTGTAGGATTTGTTCCGCTTCTGTTCGTACATGACGAACCCGTCGGACCGAGTCGGCAGTAACGTGGCGTGCAAGGCGCGAAGGCGCTCTTGCGTGCCTTTCTCAGCCCCTCAAGTACGGCCTCTACGTACAGCCGAAGCGCGGAAATACGGTGTTTGCACTCCGAATCGGATCGTCAAAGTAACGAAACAGATCAGCGCCATTGCGTTGACGGGCTGGCGTAACGCGTTGAAAAACAAGGCGCCCTGTCTGCTACGCAGCGGCGTCCTCGAATGGGTTGTCCCACAGGGCCTGTGGGGCCTGTTCCGGGTGGGTGCGTAGGAAGCCGGGGGGCGGACCCGTGGCCGTCCCCCGTGCCCACCCGGCGGCGACCCCGGACCGGTCCGGGGAAGGAGCAATCCAGTGCGGCCTTCGGGCCCGTGCTGGATTGCTTCGCTGCCTCGACGCCCGCGACCCTTCTCCAAGCCAGGCAGCGGAGCCCGTTCAGCCGTGAGATTCTTCGTTCCCTACGCCGCCGACGACGAACATGCGGAAGCGATCTGGTCCGAGGCCCGCTCCGACCTCTTCGACATCGGCCTCCCCACCACCCGCCGGCGGATCTGGGCGCTTTCGCTCGACGGCGGCGGGTCCGGCAGCCTCCTCCACGTCGGCCGCGAGATACCGGAGGGCGAGGGCCCGGCCATGCTCATCTTCGAGGCGAGCAACCTCGAAGTCTATTATGTCTGCACCCCCTGGCGCGGGGTCCTGGGGGGCGAGCCCCATGTGCTCGGCCTTCGCGCGGAGGGCCGGGCGATCGACTTCGAGGCCCCGGCGCAAGAGCTCCGGGCGAGACGCGAGGCCGGTTGAGCGGAGCCCGGGCCGCCTGTTGCCTTGCCGACACAGCCCGTCCCATATTTCACACTATAGCCTTGTAAGCACACGGCTATTCTCTACCTGCGCGGTTCTGATCGCAGGATGCGACAGTGTAAAAGGGTATGATTGATTATGAAGAAGATTGCATTGCTGGCGAGCGCTTTGGTTCTGCCGCTGGCCGTTCCCGGTGTGGCCCATGCGCAGGAATCGACGGGCGCCCGTCCCTATGTCGGCGTCCAGGCCGGCCTCCACGACCTCAACGTCAACGCGGACGAGATCGATACCGCGGGCTTCGACCTTGACGATTCCGCTTTGACCTACGGCGGCTATGCCGGCGTCGACTTCGATCTCGGCAAGTCGGCCGTGGTCGGCGTCGAGGGCAATTTCAACCTCGGCAACGGCCCGATCGATGCCGAATACGGCATTGCCGGCCGGGTCGGCTATCGCGCCAAGGGCGGCACGGTGATCTTCGCCCGCGCCGGCTATCAGTGGATCAACGTCGACGGCGCCGGCCTGATCGGTGTCGATGAATCCCTCATCGACGACGACGATCTCGATGTCTCCGACACGGTCGGCGACTATCTCGTCGGAGTCGGCGCCGACATCGCGGTCGGCGAGCGCATGGGCCTCCGGGTCGCGGTCGACACGGTCTCCTTCGACACGCTCCGTCCGAGCGTCGGCCTGCATCTGCGCTTCTGACGCGGACTGAAGGTTCGAAACAGGGGAAGCGGCC
>DASTFN010000077.1:0-19164 GCA_035719905.1 Allosphingosinicella sp. | reverse complement strand
AGGCCCGGCGCCTCCCGCAGGCTTTGCGTTCGCTCCCGCCTCGCCCGATCTACGGCCGGGCGCCCGACGCGAAGCCGATGCCGTGACCGCAGGGGTGGCGATTTGGGAGGGTGGGCCGCTGGACCTGCCGGCGGTGATGCGGGTGATGGAGGACAGCTTCGATCCCGCTTTCGGCGAAGCGTGGACGGCGCCGCAATGCGCCGGGCTGCTGCCGATGACGGGCGTGTGGCTGTCGCTGGCCCGCCGGGACGAGGCCGTGATCGGCTTCGCGCTCGGCCGCATCGTCCGCGACGAAGCCGAATTGCTGTTGCTTGCGGTCGCCCGGTCTTCGCAAGGCAAAGGCGTAGGGCAGATGCTCCTGGATCGCTTCGACGCCGTCGCCGCCAGTAAAGGGGCCGAACAACTGCACCTCGAAGTGCGCGAGGGAAATCATGCGGTTAGCCTCTACAGCCGAAATGGCTACCGGGAGGTTGGCCGCCGCAGGAATTATTATAACGGGCGGGACGGCCAGCTTTTCGACGCCCTTACCCTCGCCAAAAACTCAAGGGCATAAACTGAATCTGTATTCGGTTTAATTTTAGCTTGTAAAAACCACCAAAACGGACCATTCGCGGTCCTAGGGGCCAAGTCGCAACCATCCGTGGAAGAAAGTTTAGTAGGCGAAAGCATGGCTGAGAGCAACGAACTCACTGAGACCTTGATCACCCTGACTGCGGATATCGTTTCCGCCCATGTCAGCAACAACAGCGTGGCGGTCAACGACCTGCCGCAGCTGATTGCCAATGTGCACAACGCACTCAACGGCTTGGGCGCGAAGCCCGAGGAAGCTCCGGTTCGGCCGGAGCCGGCGGTATCGGTGCGCTCGTCGATCAAGCCGGACTACATCGTCTGCCTCGAGGACGGCAAGAAGCTGAAGATGCTGAAGCGGCATCTGATGACCCACTACCAGATGACCCCTGACGAATATCGTCAGAAGTGGGGCCTCAACGGCGACTATCCGATGGTTGCGCCCAATTATGCCGAGCAGCGCCGGACCCTGGCCAAGAAGATCGGCCTCGGCACCAAGCGCCGCCGCACCGGCAAGGCCGCCAAATAAGTCGAAAGGACGCCGGGGCCTCAGCGACGCTGGGTCCCGGCGGCCTTTACCGCCACGCCGAATAGGCTAAAGCGGATAGCGCATGACCCGCAGGATCGACATCGAAGCGCTGTGCGCGGAGAAGGGGCTGCGCATCACCGAGCAGCGGCGGATCATCGCCCGCGTCCTCTCCGAAGCCGAAGATCATCCCGACGTCGAGGCGCTTCACGCCCGGGCCTCGGCGATCGACTCCGGAATCTCCATCGCCACCGTCTACCGGACGGTGCGGCTGTTCGAGGAGGCCGGGATCCTCGAGCGCCACGATTTCGGCGACGGCCGGGCCCGCTACGAGGCCGCCGACGCCACCCACCACGACCATCTGATCGACGTCGAGACCGGCAACGTCATCGAGTTCGTCGACGAGGAGCTCGAAGCGCTTCAGCGGCGAATCGCCGAGAAGCTCGGCTTCCGCCTCGTCGACCACCGGATGGAGCTTTACGGGGTCGCGCTCGGGCGCAAGGGAAGCGCCTGAAGCCCCTCTGCAGGGCCGTTCGCGGCCTGCACTGCCATCGAGCCTCAGATCGTCCGGTCTTTCGGCAGTCCCGGAGGGAATCGCGAACGAGCAATATTTGTCTAGCGACTATCGATTACACTTGTACTCGTCATGGCGAGAGGGGGAACATCAGGGAGTGACGATCAGGCCGCCGCGCCGTCCGTTCGGGCCGCGCCGTGAAGCTGAGCGGCGACTATCGCCGTGACGGCTATGCGCATATCGGCGGACTGATCGGGCCGGAGGTGGCCGCCGCCTTCCTGAATATGCTGAAGGGCGACATCGGGCCTGGACCGATCCCGCTCAGTCGCGTCTCGAAGCACCCCAATTTGCTGCGCCGCCCCGCCTTCGAGGTCTACGGACACCATTACGCCCCGATGCTCTTCTTCCTGTGGGGTCTGACGCCCGCCGTCTCGCAGATCGTCGGCAAAAGGCTGCTGCCGACCTACGATTATTTCCGCCTCTACCGCCGGGGCGACGTCTGCAAAGTCCATTTCGACCGTTATTCCTGCGAGCACAGCCTTTCATTGACGCTGGGGTATAGCGACGGCGAGCCCTGGCCGCTCGAAATCGGCAATCAGGCGCGGGAACCTTGCGCGAGCGTCGAGGAGGATTTCGGCGCCGAGCCCTATTGCTCGGTGCCGATGCAGGTCGGCGACGCGGTGCTTTACCAGGGGGTGCGCCATCGCCACGGTCGGGTGACCCCAAACCCGAACGCCTGGTCGGCCCATCTCTTCCTTCACTGGGTCGACGCCGACGGGCCGTACCGGGAGCAGGCGTTCGACGGCCAGATCCAAATCGCTCCGGTCGACTTCAGCTTCGCCTGAAGCCTTTGCATGGCGGAGTCGGGATACGCCCCGACATTGACCAGGAAAACATCCATTTCGGATGTATCGCCTGTTCCTGAACGGACTTTCCGTCGCTTTCGCTTGCGTGGGAATGACGATCGGTTGGCGCGCGTTCGAGCTTGCTCTAGACCGACCGTCCCGATGGTCCGCCTCACCCTCAGAGTCCTGGCAATGGTCGCAGCCCTGCTGGTCTGCCTGCCGCTCCATTATCTGTGGAGGCTGCTGCGCCGCCGATCGCCCTGGCCGCAGCGCTTCCTGGGCTGGGTGGCGCGCGCGGCCGGAATGCGGGTGCGGGTGGTCGGAACGCCGATCGAGCGTGACGTGCTGTTCCTCGCCAATCATCTGAGCTGGCTCGACATCCTCGTCGTCGCCGGAGCGAGCGGGACGGCGTTCGTCGCCAAAGCGGAGGTCGCCACCACGCCGGTGGTCGGCTGGCTGGCCGGGCTCAACAACACCGTCTTCGTCGCCCGGGCGGAACGCAGCGCCGTGCGCGGCCAGGCCGACGCGCTCCGGGCGGCGCTGGCGAGCGGACAGCCCGTCGCCCTTTTCCCGGAAGGCACCACGGACGGCGGGCCCGACATATTGCCGTTCCGGGCCAGCCTGCTCGCCGCGCTCTTCCCGCCGCTGCCGGGCGTCAGGGTGCAACCGGTGGCGCTCGATTACGGGGCGGCCGCGCACGACCTCGCCTGGATCGGAGACGAATCCGGCCTCGCCAACGTCCGGAAGGTGCTGACCCGGCGCGGCACGACCCCCGTCGTCGTTCACTTCCTCGCTCCCGTCGATCCCGCGACGGGCGACCGCAAGGCGCTCGCTTCGGCCGCCCGTGCCGAGATCGTCGAAGCCCTCGGCCCTTCCGGCGGCGGGGCGGATCGCCTATAGGCGCGCGGCGATGACCAGAGCTGCCCCGAAAACCTTCCAGATCAAGTCGTTCGGCTGCCAGATGAACGTCTATGACGGCGAGCGCATGGCCGGGCTGCTCGAGGCCGAAGGCCTGGAGGCGGCCGGCTCTCCCGGCGAGGCCGACCTCGTCATTCTCAACACCTGCCATATTCGCGAGAAAGCGGCGGAGAAGGTCTATTCGGAGATCGGGCGGCTGAAGCGCGAGGACGGCTCGCGGCCGATGATCGCCGTCGCCGGCTGCGTCGCCCAGGCGGAAGGCGCCGAGATCCCGCGCCGGGCCCCGAGCGTCGACATCGTCGTCGGCCCCCAGGCCTATCACCGGCTGCCCCAGCTGGTCGCCGAGGCGGGGCGGGGCGGGCGCGGCATCGACACCGACATGCCGCTCCTGTCGAAGTTCGGCGCCCTGCCGGTCCGGCGCCGGCCGGGGCCGAGCGCCTTCCTGACCGTCCAGGAGGGCTGCGACAAATTCTGCACCTATTGCGTCGTGCCCTATACGCGCGGCGCCGAGGTCTCGCGGCCCTGGGCCGCGGTGATGGACGAGGCCCGGTCTCTGGTCGACGGCGGCGCCCGCGAGATCATCCTGCTCGGCCAGAACGTCAACGCGTGGCGGGATGGGGACGGCCGGGGCCTCGATCATTTGATCCGGGCGCTGGACGGGCTGCCGGGTCTCGAGCGGATCCGCTACACGACCAGCCACCCCAACGACATGACCGAAGGCCTGATCCGGGCCCATGCCGAGGTCGGGTCGTTGATGCCGTTCCTCCATCTGCCGGTGCAGTCGGGCAGCGACCGGGTGCTCAAGGCGATGAACCGAAGCCACGATTCGGAAAGCTATTTGCGGATCATCGAGCGGGTTCGGGCCGCCCGGCCCGACATCGCCATTTCGGGCGACTTCATCGTCGGCTTCCCCGGTGAGACCGAGGCGGAGTTCGAGGCGACCCTCGAAATCGTCGCGGCGGTGAACTACGCCCAGGCTTACTCGTTCAAATATTCGCCGCGCCCGGGCACTCCGGCGGCAGTCATGGAGGATCAACTGCCCCGCTCAGTGATGGACGAGAGGCTGCAGCGGCTGCAGGCCCTGCTCAACGAACAGCAATTGGCGTTCAACCGGGCCAGCGTGGGGACGCGCACGAGCCTGCTCATCGAGCGGTCCGGCAAGAAGCCCGGGCAGGTGATCGGCAAGTCGCCCTGGCTGCAGTCGGTGCATGTCGAAACGGAGGCGGAGATCGGCGAGCTGATCGAGGTCGAGATCGTCTCCGCCGGGCCGAACAGCCTGGCCGGCATCGTCATCCCGGCGAAAGCCGGGACCTCGGATCGCAAAGTCTCGGCGGGTCTCCCCGAGGCCCCGGCTTTCGCCGGGGTGACGGTCTGATGCCGCCGAAAAAAGCTCCCGACCCCGCCGCCGCGGCTCCCCGCGCCCGGCTCGAGCTCGAGTTCGAGCAGCCGCATCTGCTCGGGCCCTTGTTCGGCGAGTTCGACCGCAACCTCGTCGCCATCGAGGACCGGCTCGGGGTCTATATCGCCGCGCGCGGCGCCAAGGTGCAGATCGAGGGCGAGCCCGAGGATGCGGCGCGGGCGCGCGACGTCCTGCTCGGGCTCTACAACCGGCTCGACGAGGGGCAGGACATCGACGCCGGGATGGTCGACGCGATCATCGCCATGTCGGGCCAGCCGACGCTCGACGGGATCATCACCAAGGAGGTGGCCGAGCCACCCAAGGTGATGATCCGGACCCGCAAGAAGACGATCGTCCCGCGCTCCAAGATGCAGGCCGTCTACATGGAGGCGCTGGGGCGCGACGAGATGATCTTCGCGCTGGGCCCCGCCGGTACCGGCAAGACCTATCTGGCCGTCGCTCAGGCGGTGCAGCAGCTGATCGGAGGCTCGGTCGACCGGCTGATCCTCTCGCGGCCGGCGGTCGAGGCGGGCGAGCGGCTCGGCTTCCTTCCGGGCGACATGAAGGAGAAGGTCGATCCCTATCTCCGCCCGCTCTACGACGCGCTCTACGACATGCTTCCCGCCGAGCAGGTCGAGCGGCGAATCGCCAGCGGCGAGATCGAGATCGCTCCGATCGCCTTCATGCGCGGCCGAACCCTCAACGACGCCTTCATCATCCTCGACGAGGCCCAGAACACGACCCCGGCGCAGATGAAGATGTTCCTCACCCGCTTCGGGATGAGGAGCCGGATGGTGATCTGCGGCGATCCGCTGCAGGTCGACCTGCCCGAGCCGGGCAAATCCGGCCTCGCCGACGCGGTGTCGAAGGTGGAGGGGATAGCCAAGATCGCCACGATCCGCTTCAGCGCCGGCGACGTGGTCCGTCACCCGCTGGTAGGGAAGATCGTCGAGGCTTACGAGGGCAAGGCGGCATGAGGGGGCTCGTCGCCGTCCGTCGTCCCAGCGAAGGCTGGGACCCCAGCGGGGTAAGCCGCGGTGCCAGTTCTCGCTGGGGCCCCAGCCTGCGCTGGGGCGACGGGTCATGATCCTCGTCGAAGCCGATGTCTCGGGAGAGTGGGACAGTAGCACCGACTGGGCCCAGCTCGCCCAGGGGGCGGTCCGCGCGGCCGTCGCGCAGAGCGACGTGCCGGGCCTTCTGACCAGCGGAGTGGCCGCCGAAGTCTCTGTCAGGTTCACGTCCGACGGGGAGGTCCAGTCGCTCAACGCGGCCTGGCGCGGCAAGGACAAGCCGACCAACGTCCTCTCCTTCCCGATGGTCGAGCCGGAGCAGCTGGAGTCGCTCGCCCGCACCGAAAGCGGCGAGGCTCTGATCGGCGACATCGTCCTCGCCCACGGCGCCTGCTCGGGCGAGGCGGCGGAGAAAGGCATCGCCGTGTGCAGCCACGCCGCCCATCTGGTGGTTCACGGCATGCTCCATCTGCTAGGCCAGGACCATGAGCGGGGGGAGGAGGATGCCGAGGCGATGGAAGAGGCGGAGCGGCGCGCGCTCGCCGCGCTCGGAGTCGCCGATCCCTACGAGATCCACCGCTGATGGCTGACGACGCAACCGGCGAGCGCAGCATCTGGCGCGGGATCAGGGCGATGCTGTTCGGCGACGACGGCGAGGCGACCCTGCGCGAGGAGATCGAGGAGGCGATCGAAAGCCACGAAGGCGAAGCGCCGATCGTCGGCGACCTCTCCCCGATCGAGCGGCAGATGCTCCGCAACCTGCTTCATTTCGGCGAGAGCACGGTCGCCGACATCGCCGTGCCCCGCGGCGACATCATCGCCGTACCCTCGACGATCAGCTTCGAGGGCCTCGTCGCCGCCTTCGCCGAGGCCGGGCACAGCCGGCTGCCGGTCTACGAGGAGAGCCTCGACAGCGTCGTCGGCATGGCCCACATCAAGGACGTCTTCACGGTCGAAATCTCCGGCGCCGAGCCGCCCGAGGACATCAGCGGGCTGCTGCGCAAGCCGCTCTACGTTCCCGAATCGATGGGAGTCCTCGACCTGCTCGCGCGGATGCGCGCCGAGCGGGTCCATCTCGCCATCGTCGTCGACGAGTTCGGCGGAACCGAGGGGCTGGTGACGATCGAGGACGTGGTCGAGGAGATCGTCGGCGAGATCGAGGACGAGCATGACGAGGAAGCCCCCGGAATGCTGATCGCCCTCGAGGACGGGATCTGGGACGCCGACGCCCGAGCCGAGCTGGAGGACGTCGCCGAGACGATCGACGCCCGGCTCGGCGCGGTCGAGGAGGATGTCGACACCCTGGGCGGCCTGGTGACGGTGCTCGCGGGACGAGTCCCCCAGGCCGGCGAGATCGTCGAGCATCCCTCGGGCTGGCGGCTCGAGGTGACGGAGAGCGACACGCGGCGGGTGACCCGACTCCGGCTCCACGCACCTGAAGAGGGCGCGCTGAGCGAATAGGGTTGGCGGGCGGAGGTTCACGCGCTCGTCCTCCCCGGCCGCAGGCCAATCATATTTCAACGCAAAGACGCAAAGACGCAACGAGTCCCAGGTGGGTCCCCTCCACCTCGCGATCTCTATTGTGATGAGCCGGCTACGCCGGGGGGATAATCGCATCGGCGTCTTCACCGGCAAGGCGTCTTTGCGCCTTTGCGTTGAAAATGAAAGGCGAGGTGTTGGGGGCTGAGCACCTCCTCATGACCATGTCCGGCCGCCGTTTTCTGGAGGAGGAATTGCGCACGCCGCGCGGGAATGCTGTAAGCGGCCATGGCGTACGAACATATCCGGCTCGAGCAGAGCCCCGCCGCGGTCGCGACGATCACCATCGCGCGGCCCGACCGGCTCAACGCTCTTTCCGGCCAAACCGTCGACGAGCTTCGCGCCGCCGTTGAGGAGGCCGGGAGCTCCGGCGCGCGCTGCCTGCTTCTGACCGGGGAGGGCAGGGGCTTTTCGAGCGGCGCCGACCTCGCCGCGGGTGGCGGCCCGCCCGACGACGTTGGAGCTTCGCTGGAGAAGCATTTCAATCCCCTGGTCGAGGCGATCTTCGCTCTGCCGATCCCGGTGGTGGCGGCGGTCAACGGGCCCTGCGCCGGCG
Source organism: Allosphingosinicella sp. (assembly GCA_035719905.1). Classification (GTDB taxonomy): domain Bacteria; phylum Pseudomonadota; class Alphaproteobacteria; order Sphingomonadales; family Sphingomonadaceae; genus Allosphingosinicella. Next base: position 11,290 of record DASTFN010000077.1, on the reverse strand, counting down.
CCGGCTGCTCGCTCGCCCTGGCCGCCGACATCGTGATTGCCGCGCGCTCGGCTTACTTCCTCCAGGCCTTCGTCAATATTGGGCTGATCCCCGACGCCGGAGCGACCTGGCTGCTGCCGCGGCTGGCGGGGCGGGCGCGAGCGATGGAGATGATGATGCTCGGCGAGCGGGTGCCGGCCGAGCGGGCGCTGGAGTGGGGGCTGATCGCGCGGGTGGTGGAGGACGAGGCGCTGGCCTCGGAAGCGGCGGCGCTGGCGGAGCGGCTGGCGCAGGGGCCGACGGTGGCGCTCGGGCTGATCCGCAAGCTGGCGCGGGAAGCGGGCCATTTGTCCTTGAACGAGGCGCTGGCGGCGGAGCGGGCCGCCCAGCGGACGGCGGGGGAGACGACGGATTTCAAGGGCGCGGTGATGGCGTTCCTGCAAAAGAACGCGCCCCGGTTCGAGGGGAAGTAGTCCCCTCCCTTGCAGGGAGGGGAGAATTGCCTCCCCCGCCCGCTGCGCCTAAGGAAACCGCCTCTGCAACAGGCAAGCGGAACGCGCATGGCGACCATGATCGACGAACTCGAGGCGCGGCGGCGGCGCGCGGAGCTGGGCGGCGGGGAGGCCCGGATTGTTGCCCAGCATAAGAAGGGGCGGCTGACCGCCCGGGAGCGGCTGACCGTGCTGCTCGACCGGGGCAGCTTCGAAGAATATGACATGTTCGTCGAGCATAATTGCGCCGATTTCGGAATGGAGACCCAGAAATTCCCCGGCGACGGCGTCGTCACCGGCTCGGGCACGATCAACGGCCGCCTCGTCTACGTCTTCGCCCAGGATTTCACCGTCTTCGGCGGCTCGCTGTCCGAGCGCCACGCGCAGAAGATCTGCAAGGTGATGGACATGGCGATGAAGGTCGGAGCGCCCGTCATCGGCCTCAACGACAGCGGCGGCGCCCGAATCCAGGAGGGCGTCGCAAGCCTCGCCGGCTATGCCGAGGTTTTCCAGAGGAACGTGCTCGCGAGCGGCGTGGTGCCGCAGATCAGCCTGATCATGGGGCCCTGCGCCGGCGGGGCGGTCTACTCGCCGGCGATGACCGACTTCATCTTCATGGTGAAGGATAGCAGCTACATGTTCGTCACCGGGCCCGACGTGGTGAAGACGGTGACCAACGAAGTGGTCACCCAGGAAGAGCTGGGCGGGGCCGTCACCCACACGACCAAGTCGGGGGTGGCCGACGTCGCCTTCGAGAACGACATCGAGGCGCTGCTCGCGACCCGCGACTTCTTCGACTTCCTGCCCCTCTCCAACCGCCACGAGGGCCCCGAGCGGCCGACCGGCGATCCGTGGGACCGGTCCGAGCCAAGCCTCGACACGCTCATCCCCGACAGCGCCGCCAAGCCCTACGACATGCACGAGCTGATCCGAAAGGTGCTCGATGAGGGCGATTTCTTCGAGATCCAGCCGAACCACGCCGCCAACATCCTCGTCGGCTTCGGCCGGGTCGAGGGGCGCACCGTCGGAGTCGTCGCCAACCAGCCGATGGTCCTCGCCGGAGTGCTCGACATCGCGTCGTCCAAGAAAGCGGGCCGCTTCGTTCGCTTTTGCGACGCCTTCGACATTCCGATCCTGACCTTCGTCGACGTCCCCGGCTTCCTTCCGGGCGTCGCCCAGGAGCATGGCGGGATCATCAAGAACGGCGCGAAATTGCTGTTCGCTTATGCCGAGGCGACGGTGCCCAAGATCACGGTGATCACCCGCAAGGCCTATGGCGGCGCCTATGACGTCATGGCGTCCAAGCATTTGCGCGGGGACTTGAACTACGCCTGGCCGACCGCGGAGATCGCGGTGATGGGCGCCAAGGGCGCGGTCGAGATCATCTTCCGCAAGGACATTGGCGACCCGGAGAAGATCGCCGAGCGCACCCGCGACTATGAAGAGCGCTTCGCCAACCCGTTCGTGGCGGCGTCAAAGGGCTTCATCGACGAGGTGATCATGCCCCATTCGACGCGTCGCCGGATCGCCTTGGGGCTGAGGAAGCTCAGGGACAAGCAGCTCGAAAATCCCTGGAAGAAGCACGACAATATCCCGCTGTGAGGGTGTGACGCCATGCTCACCGTCTTCTGCGAAATAGATCGGCGAATTCGTGTTCCGTCGGGAGGCGTGCGGTACTTGTTGAAGCCTGTCAGCTGTCAGGCGATAGGCGCGGGGGGCGCAGACGTTCCAGGACCGGATTTGGAGCGAACTCACGTTACCGTCTATAGTGTTATCGCTGCAGAAGAAGTTCTAAATCGGGCGGATTTCGAGCGAGCCAACGAGGGCGCAACCCAGCTCGTTCTCGGTGCGATTGGATCGATGTTTCTGAATTTCTTTTTCGATGACATACGGCATTCAGGGTTTCTCGCTGACTTCGAAACGGCGCTTGCGACGCAACAACTGCTAGTTGGTCTAACCGTCGGACCTGAATTTGGTCCGGCCGACCGCGCCTTTCTGGACAAATGGCTGGCCGGTGGGCGTGCGGCCGAGGACATAACTATGTGGACGAACTCCGTTGGCGAAATCGGGCTAGTACGGTTGCGCACCTAGGGGTCCAACATTATAATCACATGTGAAGGAGTGTCCGAATGCAGACCGAGCGTGTGACCTTCCTGACCAGCCCGGCGAGTAAGGCGGCGCTCGCCAAGCGGGCGGCCGCGCAAGGTGTGTCGATGGGTGAATATGTCCGGCGTAGAGTCGAGGATGAGAACGAGCTGACAGCGGAGCAGGAAGCCGAGCTGGCCGCGCTCGTCGCGCAGGCGAACGAGGCCATTCCCAAGATGCGGGATTCGATGGACCGTATGCTGGAAACGCTCGACAAGACTCATCGCGAGACGGACGCCTTCCTGCGTGAAATGGGCGTTCGCAAATGACCTTGCTTGGCGATGTCGCGTCCGCCCTGAAGAACGTCGTACTGATGCAGGCGAATCTCGAACGCCTGGAGCGAGGCGCGGAACGGCAAGACCGAGATATTGCGGGGTTGCGCGAGGCAATGGCGCGACTGAGTGAGCGGCTGGTCCGGGTGGAGACGATTGTCGATCAAGCGAGGGCCAACGCCCGCAGCCGCCGGGCCTTGCCGAAGGAGTAGATAGTGCAGCTATCGACAAAGTCCGGATGAACGCATCGGCTTTCAAACCGGTGACCGGATGACTTCCCGCTACGACGAGCTCGAGCGGCTGCAGCGGCTTCGGGAGAGCGGGGCCCTGACCGACGAGGAGTTCCAGGCGGAGAAGAGGCGGCTGCTCGGGCATCAGAGCCTTGTGCCGGAGGACGCGACGGTGGAGACCGAAGCGGAGCCGGGGCTGCATTCGCGGCGTCCGATCTGGATCGCGCTCGGCCTGGCCGCTCTGGCCGTCGCCGTCGTCGCCGGGCTCTGGTTCGGCAATCTCGTGGGCGGTGCGGGGACCGGCTATGAGAGCGGCAATTTCTCGCTGCCGCAGGAGAATTTCGCGGCGGACGAGAATCTGATCGAAGCCGAGGCCCTGCCCGACGTCCAGAAGCTTCCGCCCGACGAGCAGCTCGCCCGCGCCTTCGAGGCGGCGTTCGGAAGCCGGGGGGAGGCGGTGCTGGCGGTGCCGGGCGGCGGCTCGGACGAGGACGTGCGCTACGCGCCGGGGCGGCTGATCTGGCTGTCGTTCGGGCCGGTGCTGATCAGCGAGGGCAAGGTCCAGGACCCGGCCCATGCCAGCGCCGGCAGGATCGCCATCCATTATCTGAAGCCGGCCGGCGACCGGTTCGAGGTCGCTCGGGCGTTCCCGGCCGGGATCGTCACCGGATCGTCCGGACAGGTCGCGCGCTGGAGCCTCAGCCCGCGCTTCTCGAACTGGCCGGTGATCGTCGCCGAGGGCGGGGGCACCTGGCAGGGCTACACCTGCTCGGTGCTGAGCCTCACCGAGCTTCGGCCGGAAGGGCCCGCCAAGGTCGCCGACGTCCCGCTCGTCTACGACGATACGGGCGCGAGGCCGGACGGCTCGGGAAAGACGATCGAGGGCAAGATCCTCAACATCGTCAGGAACCAATCGTTCGACGTCGTCTATTCGGGCTCCCGGGCGTTCAGCGAGCATTATGTGCGCGGTGCCGGCGGCTATGCCGTGGCCGGCGGCGGATCGACGATGGAGACCTGCTGATGGCGTCGGGCGGGGATCTGCTGGCCGGCCTGGTCGGCGCCGCGCTGCTGCCGCTGATCGGCTGGCGGATTGGGCGGGGGCTGAAGGAGGGGCGGCTGCCGCTCTACCGCACCTACGTCGGCCGCGACGAGGCCGGGAGCAAGTTCGGCCTGCTGCTCGGCCTGCACGCGCTCAGCTTTGTGCTCGTCGCCGTGATCGCGGCCGATTTGCTTTTCCAGCTCGGCCTGAAGGAGGCATTATGAAGCTCGGGCGGCTCAACCATGTCGGCGTCGCGACGCCGTCGATCGAGGACTCCATTGCCCATTATCGCGACGTGATGGGCGCCGAAGTGATCCGGGAGCCGTTCGACCTTCCGGCCCAGGGGGTGAAGGTCTGCTTCGTCGACACGCCCAACACCCAGATCGAGCTGATCGAGCCGCTGGGCGAGGCGAGCCCGATCCACGGCTTCCTGGCGAAGAATCCGGCGGGGGGGCAGCATCACCTCTGCTACGAGGTGCCGGACATAGAAGAGGCCAAGGCCTGGTTCGAGGGCAAGGGCGCGAGGGTGCTCGGCGAGCCGCGCATCGGGGCGCACGGGACCTTGATCTTTTTCGTCCATCCCAGGGACATGGGCGGGGTGCTGACAGAGATCATGGAGAGCCCGAGGGGCGCGGAATAAGCAAATTTGGTGTTCGCCTGCCGGCAGGAGTAGACTGGCGCGATGAGCGAGAAAGTGACGATCGACGTCGCCGAGGGCGATATGGCTGACCTTTCCAAGTGGGCCCGCAATCGCGAGGAGCCGCTCGAAGTGCTGCTTCAGGAGGCGCTGCAGCAATATTTGCGATACGTCCGGGACGACATAGCCGACCTCGAGCGGCGCATGGCGGGGCCCTCGTACACGATGGAGGAGGTTAAGGCGCATCTGGCTGAAAGGCGACGCCCGTTCCGTGGGGAAGCCGCCGAATAGTGCGGCTGGAATTCAAGTCCGAGGCTGAGGACGACCTCGCCCGGATATTCGAGTTCAATATACAGCGCAGCGAGCGTTGGGCGCATCGGGTCGAGGACCGGCTGCTGGATCGTTGCGAAGCTCTGCTCGTCACCCCGCACCTCGGCCACCAGGGGGAACGCGAGGGGGTGCGCCGCCTTTCGGTGACTGACATCCAGTATGTGATCGACTACGAGCTTGCCGAAGATCTGGTTCTGATCGTCCGTATCCGCAGCACCCGAGAAATTCGATGACCTCCGACAAACCGACCCGCACCGACTGGCAAGCCGCCGCCTCGAAGGAGGTGAAGGGCAAGGATATCGTCTGGCACACGCCGGAGGGGATCGAGGTCAGGCCGCTCTACACCGGCGAGGATTTCGGGGGCGTCGACCCGGGCCTGCCCGGCTTCGCACCCTATACGCGCGGGCCCTATGCCTCGATGTATACCGGGCGGCCGTGGACGATCCGGCAATATGCGGGCTTCTCGACCGCGGAGGATTCGAACGCCTTCTACCGGCGCAACCTGGCGGCGGGGCAGAAGGGGCTCAGCGTCGCCTTCGATCTCGCCACCCACCGCGGCTACGACAGCGACCATCCGCGAGTGACGGGCGACGTCGGGAAGGCGGGCGTGGCGATCGACACGCTCGAGGACATGAAGATATTGTTCGACGGCATTCCGCTCGACACCATGTCGGTCTCGATGACGATGAACGGCGCGGTGCTTCCGGTCATGGCCTTCTACATCGTCGCCGCGGAGGAGCAGGGGGTGGCGCAGGCGCAGCTCTCCGGCACCATCCAGAACGACATCCTGAAAGAGTTCGCGGTCAGGAACACCTACATCTACCCGCCGGCGCCCTCGATGCGGATCGTCGCGGACATCATCGCCTACACCTCGGAGCACATGCCGCGGTTCAATTCGATCTCGATCAGCGGCTATCACATGCTCGAGGCCGGGGCGACGGCGGTCCAAGAGCTCGCCTACACGCTCGCCGACGGAATGGAATATGTCCGGGTCGCCAAAGCCAAGGGCCTGGACGTCGACGCCTTCGCGCCGAGGCTCAGCTTCTTCTTCGGCATCGGCATGAACTTCTTCATGGAGATCGCCAAGCTGCGCGCGGCGCGCACGCTCTGGCATCGGATCATGCACGGGTTCGGAGCGAAGAGTCCCAAGTCGCTGATGCTGCGCACCCATTGCCAGACATCGGGCGTGTCGCTGACCGAGCAGGACCCCTACAACAATATCGTCCGGACGACCCTCGAGGCGATGGCGGCGGTGCTCGGCGGCACCCAGTCGCTCCACACCAACAGCTTCGACGAGGCGATCGCCCTGCCCACCGATTTCTCGGCGCGGATCGCCCGCAACACCCAGCTCATCCTCGCCGAGGAAAGCGGCATCACCCACGTCGCCGACCCGCTCGGCGGCTCCTATTTCGTCGAGAGCCTGACCCGGGAGCTGGCCGACAAGGCCTGGGCCCTGATCGAGGAGGTCGAGGCGATGGGCGGGATGACCGCGGCGGTCGCGGAAGGGCTGCCCAAAAGGCGGATCGAGGAAGCCGCCGCCGCGCGCGCCGCTCGGGCGGACCGGGGCGAGGATGTGATCGTCGGAGTGAATCGCTACCGGCTGGAGGACGAGGCGCATCTCGACATCCTCCAGATCGACAATGACAAGGTCCGCGCGGGGCAGGTGGCCCGGCTGGAGAAGGTGCGCGCGCAGCGGGACGAGGCCGCAACGAAGGCGGCGCTCGACGCCCTTCGCGAGGGCGCGCGCGGCGATTCCAATTTGCTCGCCTTGTCGGTCGAGGCCGCTCGGGCTCGGGCGACCCTGGGCGAGATCAGCCAGGCGCTCGAGGACGCCTTCGGCCGCTACGGCACGACTCCGGAGCCGGTGAAGGGGATTTACGGCGGCGCCTATCAGGGCGATCCGCGCTGGGCCCGGGCCGTGGCAGGGGTCTCGGCGATCGAGCGGCGGCTGGGCCGCAAGCCCAGGATGCTGGTCGCCAAGATGGGCCAGGACGGCCACGACCGCGGCGCCAACCTCGTCGCCTCCGCTTTCGCCGACCTCGGCTTCGAGGTGGTCCCGGGCCCGCTCTTCCAGACGCCCGAGGAGAGCGCCCGGCTCGCGGTGGAGAAAGAGGTCGACGTGGTCGGCGCCTCGAGCCTCGCGGCCGGGCACAAGACCCTGGTTCCGGAGCTGATCGGGCATTTGCGCGAGCTGGGCCGGCCCGACATCAAGGTCGTCGTCGGCGGAGTCATCCCCGCCCAGGATTACGACATGCTTCGCGAGGCGGGCGTTCAGGCGATCTTCGGCCCCGGCACCAACCTGGTTGACGCGGCGGGCGAAGTGCTCAAGCTCCTCGGCCACAACATGCCCCCGCTGGAAGAGGCCGCAGAGTGAGAGGTTTCCGTCATTCCCGCGAAAGCGGGAATCCAGCTTCTTCCTTTCCTTCCGCTTCCCGCATAGTCACCGCGGCTGCATGGATTCCCGCTTTCGCGGGAATGACGTACGAGGGTGCATGTTCTCTAAAATCCTGATCGCCAATCGCGGCGAGATCGCCTGCCGGGTCATTCGCACCGCTCGGAAGATGGGGATCGCGACGGTCGCCGTCTACTCGGACGCCGATGCCCGGGCGCCGCATGTGAAGCTTGCCGACGAGTCGGTCAGGCTCGGGCCGCCGCCGGCGAGCGACTCCTACCTCAAGGCCGAGCTGATCATCGACGCCTGCAAGGCGACCGGCGCCGAGGCGGTCCATCCCGGCTACGGCTTCCTGTCCGAGCGCGAGAGCTTCGCCCGGGCGCTCGAGGAGGCCGGGATCGCCTTCATCGGGCCGCCGCCGGGGGCGATCGCGGCGATGGGGGACAAGATCGAGTCGAAGAAGCTGGCTCGGGAGGCGGGGGTGAGCGTGGTCCCGGGCTTCGTCGGCGAGATCGACGATACCGAGCATGCGGTGAGGATCGCCGGCGAGATCGGCTATCCGGTGATGATGAAGGCCTCGGCCGGCGGCGGCGGCAAGGGGATGAGGCTCGCCTATAGCGAGAAAGATGTCCGCGAGGGTTTCGAGGCGACCAAGCGCGAGGGGCTGGCAAGCTTCGGCGACGACCGGGTGTTCATCGAGAAGTTCGTCGAGAATCCGCGCCACATCGAGATCCAGCTGATCGGCGACAAGTCCGGCAACCTCCTCTATCTCGGCGAGCGCGAATGTTCGGTCCAGCGCCGCCACCAGAAGGTGGTCGAGGAGGCGCCGTCGCCCTTCGTCACCCCCGAGATGCGCAAGGCGATGGGCGAGCAGGCGGTCGCCCTGGCGCGGGCGGTGGGCTATTTCTCCGCCGGCACGGTCGAGTTCATCGCCGGCGGCGACCGAAGCTTCTACTTTCTCGAGATGAACACCAGGCTCCAGGTCGAGCATCCGGTCACCGAGATGGTGACCGGCCTCGACCTCGTCGAGCTGATGATCCGGGTCGCCGCCGGCGAGACCCTGTCTTTCACCCAGGAGGAGGTGACCCTGACCGGCTGGGCGGTCGAGAACCGGGTCTATGCCGAGGATCCCTACCGCGGCTTCCTGCCCTCGACCGGGCGGCTGGTCCGCTACCGGGCGCCGCGCGAGGCCCACGAGGCGGAAGGCTGCACCCGGGTCGACGACGGAGTCGAGGAGGGCGGCGAGGTGTCGATGTTCTACGACCCGATGATCGCCAAGCTGATCACCTGGGCCCCCACCCGCGAAGCGGCGATCGACCGGCAGGTCGAGGCGCTCGATTCCTTCGTCCTCGAGGGGATCGGCCACAATGTCGATTTCCTCTCGGCGCTGATGCAGCATCCCCGCTTCAGGGAAGGCCGCCTCACCACCGGCTTCATCGCCGAGGAATATCCCGAAGGCTTCGAGGGCGCGCCCGCCGACGATCGGCTGATCGAGGATCTGGCGACGATCGGCGCGATGCTCGGCATGGAAACCGAGGCCCACGCCTGCTCGGTGAGCGGCCAGCTCGGCGCTCCGGTCGCCCCTCCCGAGGAGCGGGTGGTGCGCCTCGCCGGGAAGAGCTTCGGGATCCGCTTCGACGGCTTCGAGGGCGGGCTGCTCGCCTATCTGGACGAGGGCGAGGGCCGCGAGCTGATCGGGCGCTGGGAGCCCGGGCAGAGATTGTTCAAGGGCATGATCGACGGCCGGAGCCGGATCGTCCAGGTGGCGCGCCGAGGCCGCCAGTGGCGGCTGACGACCCGCGGCGCCTCCCATCTGGTCGAGGTGCTTCCGGCCCACGTCGCCGAGCTCAGCCGGTTCATGATCGAGAAGGTGCCGCCGGATCTTTCGCGCTTCCTGCTCTGCCCGATGCCGGGCCTGCTGACCGCCTTGCACGTCGGCGAAGGCGACAAGGTCGAGGCAGGTCAGCCGCTCGCCGTCGTCGAGGCGATGAAGATGGAGAATATCTTGCGCGCCGAGAAAGCGGCGACCGTGAAGTCGGTCTCCGCCAAGCCGGGCGACAGCCTGGCCGTGGACGCGGTGATCCTGGAGTTCGAGTAGCGCCCGTCATTGCGAGGAGCGAAGCGACGAAGCAATCCAGCGGGCCTTCGAAGCCGCACTGGATTGCTTCGCTGCGCTCGCAATGACGGGGTGACGCCTAAGCCGCCGCTCCGGCCGCCGTCGTCACCAGGTTGCCGACGGCCGTCACCACGCCCGCGACCGCGGTGATGCGCTCGGCCAGCGCCTTGCCCTGGGCATAGGCTTTCTCCACCGACTGGGTCGCCGACAGCGCCGCCTGATAGGCGGCCTCGATGTCGGGGCCGGTCCCGTCCAGGGATTGGCGGGCGGCGTCGAGATAGCTGCCTTCGAGCGCGTCGACATTGTCCATGATCGCCTGCACCTGGGCCGACGTCGTCGCCTGTTTCAGATCGGCGGCGCGCCGGGCGAAGGCGGATTTGTAGGCGTTGTAGATGATTGTGAGCCTCTGGTTCGCGGTGCTGGGCATGGCTCTGATTCCCTACTGCTGCTGTTGCTGTTGTTGCTGTTGCTGGTCCGGTTGGGTGGCGTATTTGGCGAGCGAGGCGTTGAGCTGGTCGATGATCCGCTCGACGTCGCCGATGGTCACGCTCTGCTTGGTCTCGAGCTCGCGATGCTGGCGGAGCAGGGCGTCGAGGCCGGCGATGCCGGCGCGATAGCGGCCCTGCGCCTCGAGCACCTCGACCCTCGAATTGGCCTCCATCGTCGCCCTGAGCGCGGTCCGCAGCGCCGGCGAGTTGGCGATCATGCCCTCCGCCCCGGGGACGAGGGTCACGTCGAGCTGGTCGGCGAGCGGAGTCATCACCGCCATCGGCGAGGTCAGCTTGGCGTCGTAGAAGACCAGGCGGGCGGCAGTGCGCTTGCCGACCAGATAGTCGGTGAGGGTCAGGAAGACCTCGAGCTCGTTCTGCATGCCGTTGCGCAGCTGCAGGACCGCCTGGGCGATCTCGCGATTGGCGCGAAGGATGCGCTTGCGCTGCAGCCGTTCGCCGAGGGCTCCGAAGCCGAAATCGAGCAGGGCCCCGACCTCGCCGGGGACGGCGGGGATGAAGCGCTTGCCCTTGTTCAGGGCGGCGGCGGCCTGGCCGAAGCTGTTGGCCGAATCGATCGCCGACTTGGTCGCGCCCTGAAGGTCGGTGCTCTGGTCGTAGGCCGCCTCTTCCTTGAACGCCGAATAAGCGGCGCCGAGCTGGTCGATCGCCCTGGCCCGGAGGTCGACGACGTCGGCAAGCCCGTTGCGCTGGACCGAGAGGCGTTCCGGAGTGACGCTGGGGGCGCAGGCGTCCGCCACCGGGCTCTGGCACAGCTGCCAGGTGCGGGTGAAGCTGTCCGCCGCGTCGGCCTCGCGAAGCTGGGTGGCGACATTGCGGACCTCGGTGCTGAAGCTGCCGGTGGCCTTGAGGCCGGCGTCCGCGAGCGTGGTCGCGGGCGCTCTCGGCGCCGCGGCGCATCCGCCGAGCGCGGCCATCGCGGCGAGCGCGAGGCAGAGGAATGGACGAACGGACATGGGCTCCCCTCGATTCGAGAGGCGAGTATCCGCCGGGACGGGTCGCAAGTCGAGCGGGAAGGGGGTTTCGTCCGTCATTGCGAGCGTAGCGAAGCAATCCAGTGCGGCCTCCGAGACCCGCTGGATTGCTTCGTCGCTCCGCTCCTCGCAATGACGGCTAAGCAACCGGCAGGCAGAGCTCGAACCGGGCGCCT
>DASTFN010000076.1:0-4829 GCA_035719905.1 Allosphingosinicella sp. | reverse complement strand
GGCCGTCCGAATCGGCGAGCCGCTCGATCCGCCGGGCCGCGGCCTGGAGGACGGCGTCGCCGGTCGGCCGGCCGAAGGCGGCGTTGATCGTGTCGAAGCGGCTCACCGCCAGAAGCAGGACGACGAGCGCCGGCTGGCCCTCGCCCTCCGCCTTGAGCTGGCGCTGGATCCAGGCGCGGGCGGCGCGGCCGTCGCGGACCCCGGTCATCGGATCGCGCGACTGCCAGGCCGCGCCCTCGAGCGGGACGATCGCCTCGGTCCGGCCGACCACGTCTTCCCCTTCGACCCGGACATGGTGGGCGAGCCGGGCGCCCTCGCCCCCGCCTTCACCGGGGCCGTCGGTATGGGCGAAGGCCGTCGACTGGCCGGTGGCGAGCAATCGGTCGATCGCGCCTCGGGCCGCCTTGCGGCCGTCGGGATCGAGCTTGCGGAACAGCTCCATCAGGCTGATCCTCTGCCCCGCTTCCTCGCCGAGGCCGGCGCGGCGGGCCAGGGCCGGGCTGAGCTCGACCGTCTGCGAGCCCGGCAGCCAGCGCCACGAGGCGCTTCCGGGCTTGCCCTTGCGCCCCTCCGGCTCGCCGCGGCGAAGCGGCCGGCGGCCGCCGACCCTTTCGGCGTGGCGATGGGCATATTGGAGCGCTGCAAGGAACTGGGAATCGCTGAACGGGCTGACCAGGAAATGGGTGGCGCCGTCCGCATAGAGCGTGTCGAGCGCCTCGGCATCGCCGCGCGAGAGCAGAACCAGCAAAGCGGCGCAATTGGCCTCGGCGGGATCGGCGAGGCTTCGCACCGCCTCCTTGCCTTCCGGCAGGGCGCCGCGGGCGTCGACGACGGCGACGGACGCGCCCGAGGCGATGAAGCGGCTCTCGGCATTGTCGGCGCGCCGGGCCGCGATCGCCAGCCAGCCGGCCCGCTCCGCCGTCGCGGTGAGCTCGTCGCGATGCCGGAAGGACAACAGGAAGAGCGGTGCGCCGGACGCGGCCATGCCTCCTTCTTCCTTCCCCCTGGACGGCGCTTCGAACCCCATCCATCTACTCTGGGCTCGTCCCCTCAACAATCGGTTTAGATCGGGCGAAGTGCCGGGGCGGGACGCGAGGCCGGCTTCCCGCCCGTTCGGTTCAAATCGGCGACGAACCGCCTTGGTCCTGGCAGCAAAGCTTGCTACACCCTTGATTGCGAGCCGTTTTTTTCGGGAAGCAGGGGGAATTCCAAATGATCAGCGAAGAGGAGACGCTCCAGCGTCCCCGCGACCGGCGAAGCCGTGCCGTCACCGCCCGGACGCCGTGCGGCCGGGGCGCCGTCGCGATGCAGCTCGAATGCGGCCACGTCACCCGCCGCCGGCCGGCCCTGTGCCAGCCCTCGCGGCTGATCTGCGAGCAATGCTGAGGCGGCCTCATTGCGGGGACACAATACCTATTTCCCGGGCCGCATTAGGTATTGTGTCCCCGCAATAGAGGCGAAGATATCCGAAGAAGCGAAGCCCCAGCGTCCCCGCGGCCGGCGGAGCCGTGCCCGGCTGGCGAACGGCGATCCTGGCGGTCGCGGGATCGAACCGTCACCATCCGCCCTCCCTTGCCCCCCCCGCCGCTTCCCCCCTAGCAAGCAGGGCATGACGGCCAATGCCGACCTGCCCACCGCTTTGCTCGCCTCGCCCGGATATTGCGGGGACACAATACCTATTTCCCGGGCCGAATTAAGTATTGTGTCCCCGCAATAGGGGCATGGGTCCCGGATCAGGTCCGGGATGGCGTCCAGGGCCGACCCGTCCGCATCCGCCCTCCCTTGCCGCCCGCCCCTATCCCCCGTAGCAAGCAGGGCATGACGGCCAATGCCGACCTGCCCACCGCTTTGCTCGCCTCGCCCGCCGAGGCGGCCCAGTCGGCCGAGGCCCTGCTCCGCCGGGCCTATGATTTCGTGCCGATGGCCGAGGCCGAGCAGGTGATCGCGCTCGGCGGCGACGGCTTCCTTCTGCAGACCCTTCACGAGATGCTGAACGCCGGCCGGATCCTGCCGATCTTCGGGATGAACCGCGGGACGGTCGGCTTCCTGATGAACGAGTGGCGGATCGAAGGGCTGAGGGAACGGGTCAACCGGGCCAAGGCGGTGTCGGTGGCGCCCTTGAGGATGGAGGCGGTGACGGTCTCGGGCGAGACGGTGTCGAGCCCGGCGATCAACGAGGTGTCGCTGCTTCGCGAGACAAGGCAGACGGCCCGGATCGAGGTCTCGGTCAACGGCCGGACCGTGCTTCCCGAATTGGTCTGCGACGGCGTGCTGGTGGCGACCCCGGCGGGCTCGACCGCTTACAATTTCTCCGCCCAGGGGCCGATATTGCCGCTCGGCGCCAACCTCGTCGCCTTGACCCCGATCAGCCCGTTCCGGCCGAGGCGCTGGCGCGGCGCCCTGGTCCCCGACGACCTCAAGATCCTGTTCAAGGTCCTCGACGCCGAGAAGAGGCCGGTCTCGGCGGTGGCCGACCAGCGCGAGGTGCGCGACGTCGCCACGGTCGAGGTCCGGGTCGACCGGCGCCAGGCGCTCACCTTGCTGTTCGACCCCGAGCATGCGCTCGACGAACGCATCTCGATGGAGCAGTTCGCGGTCTGAACGGTCCGCGCAGCCCCTTGCCAGTGCAAGAAACCCGCTGCTATAGGCGCGCCTCGCCTGAAGAGGCTGCTCCCCGGTAGCTCAGCGGTAGAGCAACCGGCTGTTAACCGGTTGGCCGATGGTTCGAATCCGTCCCGGGGAGCCACTTTCCTTAGGCCGCTGCAGCGGCCGGCAACGCCGCCGCCTAGGGCGGCGAAGGCGCCGAAACGAGCAGCGAGGAAATCGCCACGACGATCTGCGCCGGCGCGAAGGGCTTGGGGATCATCACGCTGCCCGGAACGCCCATTGAGGTCCATTCGGCCTCGCTTGCTCCGCTCACATAAACCACGGGCAAGCCGCTGAACAGCTCGCGGGCTCTGCGGGCCACCTCCCAGCCGTCCGGCCCATCGCCCAGATTGATATCGGTGATAACGCCCCGCAGCGCACCGTCCGGCGTTCCCAGCAGGTCGAGCCCCTGAGATCCGTCACTCGCGGTCAGGACCTCGAAACCCGCTTCACGCAAGCAGGTTTCCACAAGGTCCCGAGTCATCATGTCGTCCTCGACGTAGAGAAGCACGGGTGCGGTCGTTCCAGGCTCGGGATCGGGGGGCATGTGCTTCACCTCGTGATGTCGATTGATCGCCCTGGACCTTGAGCGGCGTGCGGCTCGGCAAGGCCGTCAGCGATGCACGATCGACACCCGGGTTCCAGGATCGGCATCGGTGACGCTCACGCTCGCATGGAGCTGCTTGGAAAGGGCTTCGACGATCCCGGTGCCCAGGCCCGGCTTGGCGCTCGCCCGGTCGTCGGGCATCCCGGCGCCGTTGTCGCCGACCGTCAGAGTCCACCCCGCCCCTTCGGAGAGATAGTCCACATGGATCTCGCCGGTCCGGCCCTCGACGGGAAAGGCGTGCTTCAGGCCATTGATCACCAGCTCGGTGACGATGAGCCCCAGGCTCAGCGAAACGTCCGCGTTTACGATGCTGTCGTCGACCGTCGACGTCAGCGAGAGCTGATCGTGGTCGGCGATCATCGAGGCGCCGATGCTCCGGCACAGGTCCGCAAAATAGGAGCGCAGCTCGACCTCGCCCTGGCGCGAGAGGGCCAGCTGTTTCTGCATCGTCGCGATCGACATGACCCGGTGATGCGCATCGTGGAGATGCGCCCGCGATTCTTCCGACTGCACGGTACGGGCGCTGCGCATGAGCACGGCCGCGATGATCTGAAGGCTGTTGGCGACGCGGTGCTGGAGCTCCTGCAGCAGTATCTCCTTGTCCCGCACGAGATCGTCCTTGATCCTCTCGGCGAGACGGACGGCGGTCAGGTCGGTCACCGCCAGCACGATGCGAACCTGGTCGGCATTGAAATAGTCGAGCTTGTGGGCGTTCAGCACCAGGCGGCAGGGCTTCTTCCCTTCGCGAACCAGGTCCATCTCGTAGGCGTCGATCGCGGCGTCTCCGGCTGCGGTCGCCCTGAGCAGCGAGTGCAGCTGAGGCACGTTCCATTCGCCCGCTCCAAGCTCGGCAAGCCTGATGCCCGGCGTGCCGGGCGGAAGAGCGACCTCGAAGATTCGGCAAAACGAATCGCTCGCCGCCGCCACGTTGAGATCTTCGTCGAGCAGGAGGAGTGGGGCCTGGGACGATGCGATGAGCGCCATCGCAAGGCTGCTGGCCGCGTCGGGAGGTATGGGCGTAAAGAATTCCACGGCCGAAGCCTTCGGAAACCGGAGGCTCGCGGAGCGAAAGCCATGCCCGGCAGATGTCGAACGAGAGAATTGTGCTGGATCCTCGCGCCGAATTCCGTTTAGCATAGATCCGGCGGGAAGCAGCATTCTAAAGTAAGCACGCGCCTCCACCATGAAAAGCCGATAGGTCGGCCGAAAGTTATGGCTGAACCCCCCTCCGTCAGCGAAGCTGGCTGTCCTTGCTGCCGCGGCGGTTGATCCCGGCGCCCGTCCGCCGGGCCTCGGCGTCGCGCTGCGACTGGCAGGTTACGCAGGTCCGGGTCCCGGGCTGGGCCTCGCGCCGCCGCCCGGGGATGAGCTCGCCGCAATCCTCGCAATATTCGGACCCCTCGCCCGCCGGAAGCCGGGCGCGGGCGCTCGCCACCGCGTCCTTCACGCTGTCGTCGATCTGGTCCTGCACCGCACCGTCGCGCGCCCATCCGCCGGCCATGGCGAAGCTCCTCTCAATCAAGGCTCCGGTCTAAATAGGAAGCAGCGCCCTTCGTTCCAGGCCGGGGGGGGAACC
>DASTFN010000075.1:0-82974 GCA_035719905.1 Allosphingosinicella sp. | reverse complement strand
ATGCATTTGGGCATCGCTCCACTCCTCTCTCCTCGCCCTGACCGCCTCTCCGCCCCGTCATGGCCGTTGCCGGTATCGAGTACGGACCCTAAGCCAGCGGCACCCGGACCCGGTGGATCGTCCCGTCCGGCGAGGATTGGACGTCGCTGCGCGCCTTCAATCGCTGCAGGAAGGCGGTGACGAGGCGGCTGCCCAGGCCCGGCTTGGCCGCGCCCGCGACGAAGCCCCGGCCATCGTCCGCCACTTCGATATAGGCGGCGCCGTCCTCGCGCCAGGCTTTCACCCGGATCGAGCCGCCGCCGTCGCCGAAGGCGTGCTTGCAGGCGTTGGTGACGAGCTCGTTGACGATGATTCCGATCGCCACCGCGCTTTCGTGGGGCACCAGGATCGGCTCGAGCTCGGTCGAGAGCGCGATACCGTCCGGCATGATCCCGCGCCGTATCTGGTCGCATATCTCCTGGAGCTGGTCCTGGAGCCGGACGGCGGCGAGCCCCTGGCTGCTCGGCGCGAGCGCGTCGTAGACGGCGGCGACCGCCTTCAGCCGCTCCGCCGCCTCGTTCAGGGCGATCTTGACCTCGTCATTGGCCGAACGGCTTGCCTGAAGGGTCAGAAGGCTGGTGACGATCTGGAAATTGTTCTTGGTGCGATGGTCCATCTCCTTCAGCGCGTGGCCGAGGAAGTTGATCCGGCGCACCCGTTCCAGCTGCCCGGCCCGCACCTCCCGTTGGTAGAGGCCCAGGGCGATGAGGATCACGCCCTCCGTGAACGTGCCGGCGGCGAGCGAGAGGGCCGTCGCCGCGCTCTCGATCTCGAAGCTGCGCTGGGGCGGCAGGACCAGGAACCAGATGAGGCTCGTCCCGAGCACCATCGACACCAGCCCGCTGCGCCAGCCGCCGATCAGGGCGGCGATGACGACCGCGATGATGCCGAGCGCGAAGGGCGCGACCTGACCGAGAAGCGGCGAGATCGCCAGCCTCATCCCGACGAAGAAGGCCGTCACTCCGACGCCGACAGCAAGCTCCGTCACCGGCCTCGGCAGCCGGCGCGACAACCGCCGCGGCAGATCGATGGTGACTAGCCTTTGCAACTTCCCCCCCAAATCCCCGCAAGGTTGCTACCACAGGAATAAAGGCGACGGCACCTGCGTTCGAACTGATAAATGTTAGCGGATCGGATCAACCTGCCGGGAGTGGAGGCCGCCTGCGGTGCCAATCCGTGGCCCGCTGAAAGGCCGCGCCGGCGGCAAGCAAGGCCGCCTCGCTCAAGACCGGCCCGACGAGCTGGAAGCCGATCGGCAATCCGGCGCTGTCGAAGCCGCAGGGCAGCGACAGGGTCGGGTTGCCGGTGAAATTCCACAAAGCGGTGAAGCGCAGCACCTGCGCCGGATCGAGCGCTCCGCCGTCGGCCTCGGCAAGCGTCGGGACCGGCATGGGTAGGGCGGGAGTCGCGATCAGGGCGATTTCGCCGAACAAGGCGGCCAGCCGGGCGGCGATCGTCCGGCGCGCGGACGCGATTCGCGCATAGTCCACCGCCGGCAGGCTGGCCCCGATCCTGACGAGAGCGCCGAGCGACGGGCCGTAATCCGCCTCCCGCTCGCGAAACAGCGCCTCGTGCGCCAGCGCCGCCTCGACCGCGCAGGCGGGGATCCAGCCGCTCGCCAGCGCCCGGCTGTCGGGCATGGCGATCTCGCGGATCCGGGCGCCGGCGGCGGCGAGCGCCTCGAGCGCCGCCTCGAAGGCGGCCGCGATCTCGGCATCGACCCCGGCCAGGCACCAGTCGCGGTCCACTCCGATCGTGACGCCTTCGATGCCGCGGTCGAGCGCGCCCGGATAATCGTCCGGCGGCTCGGCGAGGGCGGTGGGATCGTTCGGGTCCGGGCCGGCGATGGCGGCGAGCAGCAGGGCGCAATCGGCGGCGCTTCGCGCCATCGGCCCGACATGGTCGAGCGAAGGGGCGAGCGGGAAGATGCCGTGGCGGCTGACCCGCCCCCAGCTCGGCTTGAGTCCGGTGACCGAGCAGGCGGCGGAGGGGAAGCGTATCGACCCGCCGGTGTCGCTTCCGAGCGCGCCGAGGCACAGGCCCGCGGCCACCGCCACCCCCGAGCCGCTCGACGACACCCCGGTCCAATGGTCGGCGCTCCACGGGTTGAGCGGGGCCGCCAGCTCGGGATGGTGGTGGGAGCCGGCGCCTTCGGTCATCGCCAGCTTGCCGAGCAGCACCGCGCCGGCCTCGCGCAGCCGCGCCGCCACCGTCGAATCCGCGTCCGGAATCCGACCGGCCAGCGCCTTCATCCCCGCTTCGGTAGCGATTCCCGCGGTGTCTACCAGATCCTTGAGCGCGATCGGCACCCCATGCAGTGGGCCGCGCCACAGGCCGCGCGCAATCTCCCCTTCGGCGCGCCGGGCGTCGTCGAGCGCCCGCTCGGGCGTGACCCGGGCGAAGGCGCGCAGGCGCGGCTCCAGCGCCCCGATCCGCTCGATCAGGGCCTCGGTCAGATCGACGGGCGAGAGAGCGCGCGCCCGAATCCTCGCCGAGGCGTCGGTCAGCGACAGCTCGTGAAGCGCTTCCATCCGCTCCGCCTACGAAAAATCGGTGTCCGACACCAATGACTAAGGCCTTGCGGGAAAAGGGCGGCGCGGCCAGAACCGGGCGCGTACTGGGCGGAAGGGGGATGCGTGACCGCGACCAAGGACGAACCCCTGCGCCGCGACATCGGCTTCCTCGGCTCGGCCTTCCTGTCGTTCAACGGAGTCGTCGGCGCCGGCATCTTCGCTCTGCCGGGGACTCTGTACGAGAAGTTCGGCGCCTTCAGCCCCTTCCTCTTCCCGCTTTTCGGACTGCTCGTCCTGGCGGTCGCGCTGCCCTTCGCCCGGGTCGCCGCCCATCATCGTGTATCCGGCGGACCGGTCGTCTACGCCGCCGTCTTCGGCCCCGCCGCCTCGTTCCAGGCCGGCTGGCTCTATTACGTCGCTCGGGCGGCCGCGCTGGCCGCGAATCTGACGGTCCTCGTCACCTACCTCGGCAAGCTCTGGCCACCGCTGGCGGACCCACTCCCGCGCGGCGCTGCGATCCTCGCCGTGGTCGCCGCCGTCGTCGCCGTCAACGCCGTCGGGGTAAAACGCGCAGTTCGGCTGCTCGACGCGCTGACCCTGCTCAAGGCGGCGCCCCTGCTCCTTGTGGCGCTGGCCGGGCTGGTCGTCGCCGGAGCCTCGATCGATCCGGTCGAAGGCCCGCCGACCTTCACCCAGCTCGAGGCGGCGGCGCTTCTCATTCTCTATGCCTTCGTCGGCTTTGAGAACAGCGTCGTCCCCGCCGGCGAAACGGCCGATCCGCAACGGACCATCCCCCGCGCCCTTATCGCCACGATCGTGTCGACCGCTGCTCTCTACTTCCTGATCCAGCTCGCCTTTGTCGCGGTGATGGAGCCGGGAGAGGGGAAGGAGGCGCCGTTGCTCGCCTTCGGAACCGCCTTGTTCGGTCCAGCCGGCGGCCTCGCCCTGACGATCGTCGCCGTCTGCTCGATCCTCGGCAACGTGAGCGGCGGAATCACCGGGACGACCCGCACGACCTACGCGATGGGCAGGGACGGACTGCTCCCGCGATGGTTCGGCCAAGTCAGCGCGCGCTATGCGACTCCGGTCAACTCGATCGTCTTCATGGGCACTCTGATCGCCCTCCTTGCCGTCAGCGGCAGCTTCCTGGTGCTGGCGGCGGTGAGCACGCTCGCCCGCCTCATCGTCTACTCGATCTGCATCGCCTCGCTGCCGAAGCACGAGCGGCCGACGTCTTTGGTGTGGGCGATGATGGCGGCAGGAGTCGCCGTGTGCGTCTGGGCCGCCATTCGGAACACCAACCCTAATTATCCGCCTGCCGTGCTGTGGAGCGTGCTCGCCGCCCTGGTCGTCGTCGGAACCCTTCTCTACGCTGCGGCGAGGCTCTCCGCGCGGAAGGGCAGAGTCTCCTCGATCCAGCCGCCGCCGAGCACCCGCGACCCGTCGTAGATCACCGCGGCCTGGCCGGGCGCGACTCCATATTCGGGCGAGTCGAAGCAGAGCTGCTCGCCGTCGAACGAGGCCGGCGCCGGGCGCGCCATCGAGCGGACCTTGGCGGCGAGCCCTTCGCTCTGCCCCTCGCCCAGCCAGTTGAGCCCCGACAGGCGCGCCGCCCGGACGGCGAGCGCCGCTTTCGGCCCGACCACCACCTGCCGGGCTTCGGGCTCGAGGCGGACGACGTAGAGCGGCTCGGCCTGGCCCCCGATCTCCAGTCCGCGGCGCTGGCCGACGGTGAAGTGGATAAGGCCGCGATGCCCGCCGAGCACCCGGCCGTCCAGGTCGACGATCTCGCCGGGCCGCGCCGCCTCCGGCCGAACCTTCTTCACCACCGAGGCATAGTCGCCATTGGGGACGAAGCAGATGTCCTGGCTGTCGGGCTTGTCGGCGACGATCAGGCCGAGCTCGCGGGCGATCTCGCGCACCGCCGGCTTGGGCAGGCCGCCGAGCGGGAAGCGCAGGAAATCGAGCTGCTCGCGGGTGGTGGCGAACAGGAAATAGCTCTGGTCGCGGGCCGGGTCCGCCGCCCGGTGAAGCTCCGCTCCGTTCGGACCCGCGACCCGGCGCACGTAATGGCCGGTGGCGAGGCAGTCGGCGCCGAGGTCGCGGGCGAGGGCGAGCAGGTCGGTGAACTTGACCGACTGGTTGCACGACACGCAGGGGATCGGCGTTCGGCCCCGTGCATATTCGTCGGCGAAGCGCTCGATGACGCTGTCGCGGAAGCGGGTCTCATAGTCGAAGACGTAATGGGCGATCCCGAGCCGCTCCGCGACGGTCCGCGCGTCGTAGATGTCGCGGCCGGCGCAGCAGGTCTTGGAGCGCCCGATCGCCTCGCCATGGTCGTAGAGCTGGAGGGTGATCCCGATCACCTCGGCGCCGGTGCGGGCGGCCAGCGCGGCGACGACCGAGCTGTCGACGCCGCCCGACATGGCGACGACGATCCGGGCCTCGCGGGCGGGCCGGTCGAGCTGGAAATCGGCGATCATGGCGGGCGTTCCATAGAGGGGATGACGGGTAAAGCCCAGCCTGAGGGCAGCAAGTTCCGTCAACGATGAGCGGCATTAACCCAAGTAAAGCCTAGCCTAATGGCCCTTTAACCGCGTCTTAGACCCTGCGGTCTAGAAGGGCGGCCATGGATTTGAGCTTCTTCCGCCGGGCCGAGCAGAGATTTGCGAGCCGAGCGCCCGCGCGCCTCGATTTCGGGATGCTGATCGCGACGCTGCGCTCGCAGCGCGACTCGGCGCCGGCAGCGTCGGCCCAGGAAGACTTTTCGGCGCCGGCGGAGGCTTTCGCCGATCCGATCGCCGAGATCCTCCTCGCCGGCCCCGGCTGGCGCGAGGCGGTGGCGGCGCAGCGCGGCTGCTTCAACCCGGCCTTCGCCCGGCAAGGAGCCGTCAACTGAAATGACCGCCGCGTTTACCTTGGGGTTTCAGCCTTCCTTCAACGCCTGCCGCCTAAGGCGGGGCGAAGGGAGGCAGGAGATAAAATGTCTGTGACCGTTCTTGAATACGACACGATCGAGACCCGGGCGCCGCGCCCGGTTCAGGTCATCGGCCCTCTCGGGGAGCCGCTGACGCTCGATTCGCTGCCGCCGCCTTCGACCACCCGCTGGGTGGTTCGCCGCAAGGCCGAAGTCGTCGCCGCGGTCAATGGCGGGCTGCTCAGCGTCGACGAGGCCTGCCAGCGCTACACGCTCAGCCTCGAGGAGTTCGCGTCGTGGCAGCGCGCCGTCGACCGCTCCGGAATGCCTGGGCTCCGGGTGACCCGGATCCAGCATTACAAGAGCCTCTACGAGCGCCAGCAGAAGTTCTGACGCGATCGCGTCATTGCGAGGAGCGAAGCGACGCGGCAATCCAGCAGGCCTCAAAAGCCGCACTGGATTGCTTCGCTTCCGCTCGCAATGACGGGCTCCCCTCAATGGAAATCCCTCGTCTTGACCTTGATCACCGCCTGCGCCTTGGCCTTGCGCGGGTCGGGCGCCGCGCCCTTGCCGCCGTCGGCGGGGGCGTAAAGGTGGGGAAAGTCCATCGTCCCGACGCTGTGCAATAGAGGCGTCAGATCCTCGAGCCGGTCGGCGATGATGTGGATGACCTCGCCTTCCTTCTGCATCTGCCCCTTCACCGCGATCATCGCCGCGCCCATCACGATCCGGCGCTGCTCCTCGAACTTGCGCTGCCACAGGATGATATTGGCGATTCCGGTCTCGTCCTCGATCGTGATGAAGGTGACGTTGCCCTTGCCGGGGCGCTGGCGGATGAGGACGAGGCCGGCCACCTCGACCCGGGCGCCGTCCCTGAGGCGGGCGAGGCCGGCGCAGGTCGCCATTTTCGGGCCCAGCGCCTCGCGCAGGAAGGCCAAAGGATGGGCGCGCAGCGACAGCTGGACGGTGCGGTAATCCTCGACCACCTCGCGGCCGCCGGTGAGCGGAGTCAGGCTTACTTCGGGCTCCTCCCCCAAAGCGTCGGCGGCGGCGAACAGGGGCAAAGGCGCCTCGCCCAGCCCGCGCACCCGCCACAGGGCCTGGCGGCGGTCGAGCCCGAGCGTGGCGAAAGCGTCGGCATCGGCGAGCTTCTCGAGCGCGGCGACGGGGACGCCCGAGCGGCGCCAGACCTCCTCGATCGACGTAAAAGGCGCCTCGCTCCGGGCGGCGAGGATCCGGCCGGCATGGAGGTTGGAAAGGCCGCGGACCATGCGCAGGCCGAGTCGGAGGGGGAGGAGGTCCTTCGATACGGGTCCTCGACAAGCTCGGTCCCTACTCAGGATGAGCGATTCTGTGCCCTCCCGCTCATCCTGAGTAGCCGGTGAGCTTGTCGAACCGGCGTATCGAAGGACCTCCTCCATCCTCGTATCCCACCGGCTCCGGTTGATGCACACCGGGCGCATCTCCACGCCATGCTCCTGGGCGTCGCGGACCAATTGGGCGGGCTGGTAGAAGCCCATCGGCTGGGCGTTCAGAATGGCGGCGCAGAAGACGTCGGGATGATGGCATTTCATCCAGCTCGACGCATAGGCGATCTTGGCGAAGCTCGCCGCGTGGCTTTCGGGGAAGCCGTAGCTTCCGAAGCCCTCGATCTGCCGGAAGGTGCGCTCGGCGAAGTCGCGCGTATAGCCGCGTGTCACCATGCCTTCGATCATCTGGTCCTGGAAACGGCTGACCCCGCCGGTCGACTTGAAGGTCGCCATCGAGCGGCGCAGCCGGTCGGCGTCGGACGGCGAGAAGCCGGCGCCGACGATGGCGACGTTCATCGCCTGCTCCTGGAAGAGCGGCACGCCGAGCGTCTTGCCGAGCACCGCCTTCAATTCGGCGGACGGGAATTCGACCTTCTCCTTGCCCTCGCGGCGGCGAAGGTAGGGATGGACCATGTCGCCCTGGATCGGGCCCGGGCGGACGATCGCGACCTGGATGACGATGTCGTAAAACTCCTTCGGCTTCATCCGCGGAAGCATCGACATCTGCGCCCGGCTCTCGATCTGGAAGGTGCCGATCGTGTCGGCCTTCCGGATCATCGCGAAGACGACGGGATCGTCCTCCTGAAGAACGTCCGACCACAGGTTCATGTGGATCTTCTTGTGCGCCCGCAGGAGGTCGAAGGCCCGGCGCATGCAGCCGAGCATGCCGAGGCCGAGCACGTCCAGCTTCATGATCTTCAATTCCTCGAGATCGTCCTTCTCCCATTCGATCACCCGCCGGTCGACCATCGCCGCCGGCTCGATCGGGACGAGGTCGTCGAGGCGGTCGCGGGTGAGGACGAAGCCGCCGGGATGCTGCGAAAGGTGCCGAGGCGTGCCGACCAGCTGGCGGGTGAGCTCGAGCGTCAGGGCGAGCCGGGGGTCGCTGCGGTCGAGGCCGAGCTCCTCGACATGGCGCTCGGGCACGCCGTCCTCCGACCAGCCCCAGACCTGGCTCGACAGCATGGAGGTCAGATCCTCGGGCAGGCCGAGCGCCTTGCCGACCTCGCGGACGGCGCCGCGGGTCCGGTAGCGGCTGACCACCGCGGTCAAGGCTGCGTGGGAATGGCCGTAATGGTCGTAAATCCACTGGATCACTTCCTCGCGCCGCTCATGCTCGAAATCGACGTCGATGTCGGGCGGCTCGTTGCGGCTTTCCGAGATGAAGCGCTCGAAGAGGAGGGTGTGCTTGACCGGATCGATCGAGGTGATCCCGAGCACGAAGCAGATCATCGAATTGGCGGCCGAACCCCGGCCCTGGCAGAGGATCTCCTGGCTTCGGGCGAACTGGACGACCGAGTTCACGGTCAGGAAATAGGGCGCGTAGGCGAGCTTCTCGACGAGCTTCAGCTCCTTTTCGAGCAGGTCGACATGGCTCTTCGGCGGACCTTCCGGGAACTTGGCGGCGAGCGCGGCCCGGGTCAGCCGCTCCAGCGCCTCCTGCGGGGTGCGGCCGGTCATCACGATCTCGTCGGGATATTGGTAGCTCAATTCGCGAAGCGAGAAGGTGCAGCGCTCGGCGATGCCGGCGCTGGCCCGGACCGCGTCGGGAAGGTCGCGGAAGCGCCGCTCCATCTCCTCGGGCGACTTCAGATGGCGGTCGGCGAAGCGCTCGCGGCGGAAGCCGAGATCGTCGATCGTGCATTTGTTGCGGATCGCGGTGACGACGTCCTGGAGCATTCTCTTGTCGGGCGAATCGTAGAGCGCGTCGCCGGTGGCGAGGGCCCGGACGCCGTGGCTTTTCGCCATCGCGTCGAGGGCATGGAGCCGTGCGGCATCGCCCGGCCGGCGCCGGTGGGTGAGGGCGAGATGGGCGCGATCCCCGAATATGTCGCGCATCTGGGCGAGCGCGGTCTCCGTCGCCTGATCGGCTTCGTCCGGAACCAGGGCCGCGACCAGGCCTTTATTCCAGGCGGCGACGTCCTCCCAATGGAGGAAGCATTGCCCCTTCTCGCCCTTGGCGCGGTCGATCCGGCTCTTGCCGGCGGTGAGCAGACGGGTGAGGCGCGACCAGCCGGCACGGTCCTCCGGCCAGACGAGGAGGCCGGTGCCGTCCATCAGGGCGAGCCGGCAGCC
Source organism: Allosphingosinicella sp. (assembly GCA_035719905.1). Taxonomy (GTDB): domain Bacteria; phylum Pseudomonadota; class Alphaproteobacteria; order Sphingomonadales; family Sphingomonadaceae; genus Allosphingosinicella. Next base: position 73,900 of record DASTFN010000075.1, on the reverse strand, counting down.
CGGGATCAGGCGCACCCCGGTCTCGTCGGCGGCGCGGAGCGCCTTGACGAGGCCGCCGACGCTGTTGCGGTCGGCGATGGCGAGCGCCGGATAGCCGAGCAGGGCGGCGGCGGCGAACATCTCCTCCGCGCTCGAGACCCCGCGCAGGAAGGAGAAATGGGTCAGGGCCTGGAGCTCGATGTACATCAATCCTCCCCATCGGAGATGGGGAGGGGGACCACCTGAAAGGTGGTGGAGGGGTAATTGCTCAGGCCTCGCCAGGTGAGCAGGTCGCCGTGCCCCCGGCACGGCTGGGGCTTGCCCGGGGCAAGTCCCACCTGCTCACCCCTCCACCATGCTTCGCATGGTCCCCCTCCCCACCGGCTCCGCCGGGGGGGAGGATGAGATATCCTGACAACTCCGACACATGCCATCCTCACTGCCAGCTTCATCCGAACACCCCGTGCAAAAACCAGCTGAGATCGCCCGTCCGCCCGTCCACCCCGTCGCCCCGGCGGTAGAGCCAGAACCTCGCCCCCTCCTCGTCCTCGACCTGGAAATAGTCGCGAACGCCTTCCGCTTCGGCGGTGCGCTTCCACCATTCGCCGTGGATCCGCTCGGGGCCGTCGGCGCGGGCGACCCGATAGGCCCGGCCGCGCCAGGTGAAGCGGCGGGGTGGCAGATCGGGGAGCAAGGCGACGACATTCTCGACCCGCTCGGGCGGCGACAGCAAGCGGACGGGGCGAGGCCATTTCGGCCAGGGCAGAGCGGTATCGAGCGGGCCAGTGCGGGCGACGCTTCGCTCGGGGACGTCGCTTTCGACGGCGGTGGCGCGGTAGAGGCGGCGGGGGCCGAGCCGGCCGGCGAGTCGGTCGACGAGCCTGGCGAGGTCGGCTTCTTCGTCATTGCGAGCGCAGCGAAGAGTTGGCAGGCCCGCCGTGCCCCCGGCACGGCTGTGAACTGCCGGGGGCAGTTCACACCTGCCAACTCCATCGGCGCCGGCGCCCGAAGCTGGATTGCCGCGTCGCTGCGCTCCTCGCAATGACGGCTGCTCGGGGGCGAGCGGCTCGACCCGGCCGGCGACGAGGCGCATCGAATCGAGGCCGAAGCCGGGCTCGATCCGCTCGATCTTCATGGCGAGGAGACGCAGCAGATGGGCGCCGTCGCGGGTGGCCCGCGCGGTACCGATGGCGATTCGCTCGACCCGCCCGTCGACCCGGTCGCAGAGCAAGGCGAGGGTCCGCGCCGCCAGGCCGGCTTCGCCGAGCGTCGCGACCAGGCGCTCCATCAGCAGGCCGAGCGCCCCTGCGATCGCCTCGGCGGTGGCGATCGGCTCGGCGAAGCGCAGGATGGCGGAGGGCGGCTCCTCCGGAACCACCGGCTCGATCGGCTCGCCGGAGCGGCCGATCGCCTGGTCGAGGCGGGCGAGCAGGGTCTTGCCGAAGCGGCGCTGGAGCGGGCCGCGCGGCAGCGGCAGAAGATCGCCGACCGTCTCGAGGCCGAGGCGGCGGGCGGCGGCGAGGACGGGCTCCTCGACCCGAAGCGCGGCGAGCGGGAGGGGGGCGAGCGCCTCGGGCTCGCCGTTGACGGGGCAGTGGGTGCCCGGGCCGAAGCGGGCGAGGGCATAAGCGGCGCCGGGGGTGCCGGCGACGGCAATCCGGGCGGAGAAGCCGGCGCGCCCGCAAAAGGCGATTATGCGGCGGCACATCCTTTCCTCGCCGCCGAACAGATGGGCGACTCCGCTGAGATCGAGGAACAGGCCGTCGGGGGGCGAGACGGCGGCGCGCGGAGTCCAGCGGCGGGCGGCGAACAAAGCGAGGCGCTGGAGGAGGTCGGCGTCGGCGGCCGGATCGTCGTCGCGGATGTCGAGGCCGGGGACGAGGGCGCGCGCCTGGGAGACGGCCATTCCGGGGTGGAGGCCGAGGGCGCGGGCTTCCGGCGAGGCGGCGGCGACGAGCAGTCGGTTGCCGGTGCGGCGGGAGAGGAGGAGAGGCGCTTCATCCTCCCCATCGCAGATGGGGAGGGGGACCACCCGAAGGGTGGTGGAGGGGTAGCTGGCAGAAGCCTCGGCAATTACCCCTCCACCATGCTTCGCATGGTCCCCCTCCCCCCCGCTCCGCGGCGGGGAGGATTTCTGGGCCCAGCGCGCGCCCGGACGCCAATGACCTCCGCGGGGACAGGAGCAGGGCTCGCGGCCCTCCCTCAGGCTCTCCGCGGGCAGGGTTAGAGCCTCCCCGCTCCCCCTTTCCTCACGCCGCCCGCCGCTCTCGCTCGCCTTCACCCGGTCGGTGCTCAGATACGGAAGGTAGAGCGAGGCGACCCTCGGCATCGGGGCTCTCCATGATCAGGTCGAACGGCGCCCCGCCGCGCTGGCGGGCGAGGATGAGGCGCCAGCGGGGGCGGCCGATCCCGGCCACCGGCAGAGGCGAGGATGGGGCGCAGGCGAGGCGCCAGCGGGTGACGGCGGCCGAGGGGATGGCGAGCGGATCCTCGCCATTTCCCCGCCAGCGCCGAAGCATCAGGGCGAGGGTCCCGCCTTCCTCGGCGGCGAGCTGGAGGCGGCGGGTGGCGGGCATGGCGGCCCGGCTCACCTCGCCGACCACCGCGGCGAGGCCGCCATGGCGAAGCCCCTCCTCCATCACCGCCAGAACGTCCTCGTCGCCGCCGCATTCGGCATAGAGCAGCCGGTCCGGCACGAGGCCGGCGCCGGCCAGGCCCGGCGCGAACAGGTCGCGGCTCCCAAGCGCCCAAAGGACGATGCCGGGGCGGCGGGCGGCGATCGAGGCGAGGAAGAGGGTCGCGGCGGCCTGGTCGGCCGGGCCGGGCCGGGCCGCCGCCGCTTCGTGCAGGGCCGCGACCGGAAGGCCGCCGGCGGCGAGGCGGGAATCCACGGCGTCGACCCCGAAGGGAAGGCAGGGACGCTCCCCTCCCGGGCCGGCGGATTCGAGCGCTCTTACCTCCGCGCGCAGGGCGGCCAGGCGTTCGGCTCGGGCGGGGTCAAGCATTGCGACTCACGACTCATGTGTTCCGCTTATGTTCCCACCTCGTTCAGCGAGAGTCAAGTTGGGGGAACGGATTGAAATCCTCCCCGTCGCAGATGGGGAGGGGGACCAGGCGGAGCCTGGTGGAGGGGTAGAAGGCTGGGCTGCTTGAGGTTCTCGCGGGAACCGCTAAGTCCCGCGTCAACACCCCTCCACCACACTTCGTGTGGTCCCCCTCCCCATCGCTTCGCGCCGGGGAGGATAAGGAATTCCATGCTCCGCCGTTTTTTCCTCGCCCTTCTCCTCCTCGTCGCAGCGCCCGTCTGGGCCGCGGGCGATTCCAGCTGGTTCTACCGCGGCACCGACATCCCGCCCGATCCGGCCTGGACCTTCGGCACCCTGCCCAACGGCCTGCGCTACGCGGTTCGGCGCAACTCGGTGCCCGAGGGCCAGGTTTCGGTCCGGCTGAGGATCGACGCCGGCTCGCTTCACGAGGCGGACCAGGAGCGGGGCTGGGCCCATTTCGTCGAGCATATGGTGTTCCGGGGCACCCGCAATTTCGGCGACGGCGAAGCGCGCGAGACCTGGCAGCGGCTGGGCGCCAGCTTCGGAAGCGACACCAACGCCTCGACCGAGCCGACCCAGACCGTCTACATGCTCGACCTGCCCCACGCCGACCGGTCCTCGCTCGACACTTCTCTCAAGCTGCTCGCCGACATGGCCGACACCGCCCTCTTCGACCCGAAGATCGTCGACGCCGAGCGCGGGGTCGTCCTTTCCGAATATGGCCGGCGCACCGAGCTCAGCGTGAAGCTCAGGAATATGATGATGCCGCTCTTCTACGGCGGCCTCAAATATGCCGAGCGGGACACGATCGGCACCGAGGCGACCCTGAAGGGCGCCGCCGCCGCGGGCCTCAAGGCCTTTTACGAGCGCTGGTACCGGCCCGAGCGGGCGACCCTGGTGATGGTCGGCGACGCCGATCCGAAGCTGATGGAGCAATTGATCGCCGAGCGCTTCGGCGCCTGGAAGGCATCGGGGCCGGCGCCGGGCGAACCCGATTACGGCCGGATCGCCGAGGTGCGGGAGCGGACCGCCGCTCTGGCCTATCCGGGCTCCCCCCATTTCGCGACCCTGAGCTGGATCCGGCCCTACCGGCCGGCCCCGCCCAGCAAGGCGCGCGAGCAAAGGGACCTCGCCCGAACGCTCGCCCGCCGGATCCTCAACCGCCGGCTCGAAGCCAAGGCGCGGGGCGAATCGGCTTTCCTCAACGCCCAGGTGCAGGCCGACAACAGCGTCAACATCGCCGATACCACCCAGCTGTCGGTGATGGCGAAGGAAGGGCGCTGGCAGGAGGCTCTGAAGGAAGCCTATGCGATCCTCGCCGACGCCCTGAAGGCGCCGCCCAGCCAGCCCGAGATCGACCGCGAGATTGAGAATATCCGCACCGCCGGCCGGGCCGCCCTGCAGGGCGACTCGACCCAGCGCTCCCAGGCGCGGGCCGGACGGCTGATCTCCGCGCTCGATGGCAACAGCGTCATCTCGAGCGCCCAGATCCAGCTTGCCCTGTTCGAGGAGCTGGCGCCGGCGATGACTCCGGCGGCGGTGGAGGCGGCGTTGGACGACATGTTCGCCGGCTCCGGGCCGCGGCTGGCCATGCTTTCCCCGGCGCCGGTGACGGGCCTGCCGCAGGCGCTCGCCGCCGCCGAGGCCGCGGCTCCCGCCGCGCGCCAGGGCGACCGGCGGGTGAGCCTCGACGATTTGCCGCCCCTCGGCCCGCCCGGCCGCGAGGTCTCGCGCGAGCGGATCCCCGATCTCGATTCGACCATCGTCCGCTTCGCCAACGGCTCCAGCCTGGTCTTCAAGCAGACCGGCTATGAGAAAGGCAGCGTCAACGTCTCGCTCCGCTTCGGCCGGGGCATCGCGGCGCTTCCGGCCGACCGCAAGTCGCCGGCCTGGATGGCGTCCCTGCTCGCCTCCAGCGGGGTCGGGCCGTTCGATCTCGACGGGCTCGAGCGGCTTTTGACCGGGCGGCGGATGTCGATGAGCTTCGGCATGGACGACGAGGCGCTCATCCTGCGCGGCTCGACCCGGGCGGAGGAGCTTCAGGATCAATTGCGGCTGCTTGCGACCAAGATCGTCGCGCCGCATTTCGACGCCGCCCTGTTCCAGCGCTCGAAGATCGCGGCGCTCGAGAGCTACGACCTCGATTTCTCCTCCGCCTCGTCGCGCATGAGCCGGGAGTTCGGAGCCGTCGCGCGCGGCAACGACCCGCGCTGGCAGCCCTTCGACAGGGCCGAGATCGAGCGGCTCCGGCACGAGGATTTCGAGGCGTTCATGAAGCCGTTGCTGGCGCAGGGGCCGATCGAGGCCGTGATCGTCGGCGACGTCGATATCGAGACCGCGGTCGCCGCGATGCTGAAGACGGTGGCGGCCCTGCCGCCGCGTCCCGAAGTGCGGGTCCCCGCGGCCTCGCTCAAGGTGCGGCCGCCGGGCGCTTCGACCGCGCCGATCCGCTTCACCCACCAGGGCGATCCGAACCAGGCCTATGCGGCTGTCGGCTGGACCACCTTCGGCGGGACCGAGGGCCGGCGCGAGCGGCGGGCATTGAGCGTCGCCGCCAATATCGCCCAGGCCCGGCTGATGGAGCGGCTGCGCGACACGGAAGGGGCGAGCTATTCGCCCTCGGCGACGGTCCAGACGAGCTACCAGTTCCCGGAATGGGGCTTCTTCTTCGCCGGGTCCGAGATAAGGCCCGAGCGGGCGGACCTGTTCTTCCGGCTGGCGCGGGAGATCGTCGCCGACCTGGCGCGGACTCCGGCGTCCGCCGACGAATGGCAGCGGGCGATCAATCCGGTGGTGACCGGGATCGAGCGGCGGCTGAAGACCAATGCTTATTGGGCGGGGACGATGGAGGATTGGTCGCGCGAGCCCTATCTGATCGAGCACAGCCGGACCTATCTCGCCGACTACAAGTCGCTGACGCCCGAAGAAGTGCGGGCGGCGGTGCGGAAATGGGTGATGGACGAGGGCGACTGGTCGATCCTGGTTTTGCCCGCTAAAACGGCCAACAGTGTCAACTAGCGCAGTCCAGGCGAACAGGGCCGGCCCCCGAGAGGCCGCAGGCGGCGGCTGGAAGCCATTCCGGCTCCAGCAGCAGCCTTTCTTCGAGGACAAGAACCGAGCCTTCTGGATCCTTCAGTCGGCGGGCTGGGCCGGCTATTTCTTCCTCCGCACGCTGTCGGGGATCGCCAACAATTTCGGCTTCAGCCTGGTCATCCACATCACCTTGCTGACCGCGACCGGCTATTCGATCACCCTGCTCATGGCCTCGGCCTATCGGCGCCTGATCAAGATGCGGCCGATCATCACCTGGGTGACCTCGATAATCCTCATCGTCGTCGCCTCGGCCGCCTTCTCGGCGATCGAGACCTGGAGCCACGCCACATTCGTCCGGCCGGGGATCACTCCGGAAGGGTTGCAATTCTTCGGCTCGATCGTCCTGACCCTGACCCTGCTCGTCGCCTGGTCGGCCCTCTATTACAGCATCAACTACTATCTGCTGCTCGAGGAGCAGAGCGACAGGCTCTTGAGGCTCGAGCACCAGGCGAGCTCGGCGCAGCTCGCCATGCTCCGCTACCAGCTCAATCCGCATTTCCTGTTCAACACGCTGAACTCGATCTCGACCCTGGTGCTTCTGAAGCAGACCGACCGGGCCAATGCGATGCTTTCGCGCCTGTCGTCCTTCCTTCGCTACACCCTCGTCAACGAGCCGACCGGCCATGTCACGGTGGCTCAGGAGGTGGAGACTCTGAAGCTCTACCTCGAGATCGAGAAGATGCGCTTCGAGGACCGCCTGAGACCCCGTTTCGACATCGATCCTTCGGTGGCCCGGGCGCGGCTGCCTTCGCTGCTGCTCCAGCCCCTGGTCGAGAATGCGATCAAATATGCGGTGACTCCGCAGGAGGAGGGCGCCGATATCGAGGTCTCGGCGCGCCTCAACATCGACCGGGTGGTGCTGACGGTGCGCGACACCGGGCCGGGGGCGGAGGATCATTGGGTCAAGGCGCAGCAGTCGACCGGGGTCGGACTGGCCAATATTCGGGACCGTCTGGCGCAAGCCTATGGCGCCGACCATCGTTTCGAGACTGAATCGAACATTAAAGGGGGCTTCCGCGTTACCATCGAAATCCCGTACCAGCTTGAACCTACCGAGGAACCGAAATGACGATCCGCACGATTCTCGTGGACGACGAGCCTTTGGCGATCCAGGGCCTGCAATTGCGCCTGGAGAAGCATGACGACGTCGAGATCGTCGAGACCTGCTCCAATGGCCGCGAGGCGATCCGCGCGATCAAGACCAACAAGCCCGACCTCGTCTTCCTCGACATCCAGATGCCGGGCTTCGACGGCTTCTCGGTGATCCAGGGTTTGATGGAGGTGGAGCCGCCCTTATTCGTCTTCGTCACCGCTTATTCCGACCATGCCATCCGCGCTTTCGAGGCTCAGGCGGTCGATTATTTGATGAAGCCGGTGGAGGAGGACAGGCTCGCCGATACGCTCGACCGGGTCCGCCAGCGGCTCAACGAGAAGCGCGGAGTCGAGGAAGCGGAGAAATTGAAGGAGGTTCTCGCCGAGGTCGCCCCGGACGCGGTCGATCAGGTCGGCACCTCGTTCGACGACGGCCACGCCGCCAACCGCTACGAGAAATTGATCAACATCAAGGACCGCGGCCAGATCTTCCGGGTCGACGTCGATTCGATCGAGAAGATCGACGCCGCCGGCGATTACATGTGCATCTACACCGGCGACAACACCCTCATCCTGCGCGAGACGATGAAGGACCTCGAAAAGCGCCTCGACCCGCGCCGCTTCCAGCGCGTCCACAGGAGCTGCATCGTCAACCTCGACCAGGTGAGGCAGGTCAAGCCGCACACCAACGGGGAGTGCTTCCTGGTGCTGGAGAGCGGAAGCCAGGTAAAGGTGTCGCGCAGCTATCGCGACGTGGTGGCGAGGTTCGTCCATTGACGTCGTCCCGGACTTGATCCGGGATCCATGAACACGGCCGCGTGAAGCTTCCGCCGATCGTGTTCATGGATTCCGGCCTGCGCCGGAATGACGGGAAGGGGTGAAACCGCCCGCTGCCGCAGCCGTTGAGGGGTCCATGATCCACCTCATCCTCCTCCAGGCCGCCGCCGCCCAGGCGCCCGACATCGAGCTCAACGTCAATGCCCGCGCCCGATCGGTGACGATCGAGCAGAAGGGCGAGGCCCGGCTCGAAGTCCGCGGCGAAGGCCCCGGCAACCGGGTCGACGTCAAGGTCGAGCCCAAAGCGGAAGGTCGGTCGGAGCTTCGCGACGTCACCATCGACATCCATGCCGAAGCTTCGATCCAGGACGGCGTCAAAATCAACGCCGGGGCGGAAACCGGCACGCCGCAGTAACGTTTCGCTCCCACCAACAGGGAGTGATTCATGCGTCTTTATCCGTTGCTTGTGACCGCCGCCGCCATTGCCGTCTTCGCCTCGCCCGCCGCCGCTCAAGACCGTCAGGATCGCCGGGGCACACCGCAGCGCGCGGGCGCCCAGTCGACGGCGCTCGCCCAAGCGGTGTCGCAGGGCCAGGATCAGCCGGACGTCCTGCTCGACATCCCCAATCTGTCGGTCGACGAGATCAATCTCGAGGTGAACAACCTCCAGGTCCATATCTCGCTCGACGCCCGGCTCGCCAATCTGCTCAAGCTGACGGCGGGGGCCGACGCCAGCATCGACCAGGTCAAGATCGGGATCAAAGGCGTCCAGGCGACCGCGACCCTGGTCGTCCGGCTCGACAACGTCCGGGCGATCATCGAGCGCACCTTGCAGACGCTCGACAACAATCCGCAGCTGGTGACTCAATTGCTCTCGACCGTCGACAATACGGTGAGCACGGTCGGCGGAGTCGCTAACAACACGGTCGGGACGGTCGGCGGGATCGCGGGGACGGCGCTGAGGAACGGGCAATTGCTCGATCTCGCCGCTTCGGGGCTGACTGCGGTTTCGCAGACGGTGAATTCGACCGGTCAGACGGTGCGCACCGTGCGCGACCGGGCCGGGCAATTGCTCGAGGTCGTCACCGACGGCGCCGGCCGGATCGTCAGCTCGCGGCGAATGCCTCGATGAAAAAGGGGACACGTACTTTTCGCGAAAAAGTACGTGTCCCCATTCCTGCGAAAAAGTACGTGTCCCCATTCCTGCCCGAGTGATATCGCCTGCGGAATGACGAAAACGGAAAAGGCACGGCGCTTCGCAGCGCTTCACCGGCCGGGGGATCCGGTCGTCCTCTTCAATGTGTGGGATCCGGGCAGCGCGAGGACGGTGGCCGAAGCGGGTGCGGCGGCGATCGCCACCGGGAGCGCTTCGGTTGCCGCGGCGCACGGCTTCCAGGATGCCGAGGCGCTGCCGCTCGAGCTCGCTCTGGCCAATGCCGCGCGGGTGGCCGAGGCGGTCGAGCTTCCGGTCACGATCGACTTCGAAGGGGCCTATGGAGCGGAGCCCGAGGCCGTGGCCGCGAATATGAAGCGGCTCGCCGGAACGGGTGCGATCGGCTGCAATTTCGAGGACCAGGTCATCGGCGGCGAGGGCCTCTACCCGGTCGAGGCGCAGGCCGAACGAATCCGGGCCGCGCGCTCCGCGGCCGGTCCTGACTTCTTCATCAACGCCCGTACCGACATCTTCCTCAAGACGAAGGCGGCGACCCACGAAATAGGCGCCATCGACGAGGCGCTGGTCCGGGCCCGGGCTTATGCGGAGGCCGGTGCGAGCGGCTTCTTCGTGCCGGGCCTCGTCGACCTCCATCAGCTGGCTCAGATCTGCGTCGCGTCGCCGCTGCCGGTCAATTTCATGGCCTTTCCCGGCGCTCCCTCGGCGGCGGCGGTGGCCGCGGCGGGGGTCGCCCGGATCAGCCACGGCCCCTACCCCTACCTGCTCGTCATGAAGGCCCTGAAACAAGCGGCGGAGACGATCTATGGCTAGAGTGACCGGGCTGGGCGGGGTCTTCTACAAGGTGGAGGATTCGGAGGCGACGGCGCGCTGGTACAAGGAGATCCTGGGCGTCGGCGGCGAATGGGGCGCGACCTTCCCGTTCGCGGACGATGCGCAGGGCTATACGGTGCTGTCGCCGTTCAAGGCGACGTCCGATTATTTCGCGCCGAGCGAGGCCGCGTTCATGCTCAACCTCAGGGTCGACGATCTCGACGGGATGATCGCCGACCTGGAAGCCAAGGGGATCGAGATCCTCGGACGGCAGGAGGAGGAATATGGCAAGTTCGCCTGGATCCTCGACTGCGACAGGATCAAGATCGAGCTGTTCCAGCAGGTCGGCCCGGCGCCGGAATAGGATATCCTCCCCATGCAAAGCATGGGGAGGGGGACCACCCGAAGGTGGTGGAGGGGTAAAAGGCTAGCAGTTCAGCGGATCGAGCGCGCGAACCTCGGCTTCCGCGCCAGTTACCCCTCCACCATGCTTCGCATGGTCCCCCTCCCCATCTCACGATGGGGAGGATGATTTCCGCCGCCTCAGCATCCCGCCCCTGCCCGCGCCGCCGGACTTGAGCACGTTCCTGCGGAACAGCCGAGCCCCGAGCGCCACCGTCAGCCACACCCACAGGGCCTGCCAGGCGAGCGCCAGCGCGTGCGGCCAGAGCTCGGCGGTCTGGGCGGCCCGGGCGACCATGGTCAGCGGCGAGCTGAACGGGAATATGGCGGCGCCGAGGCCGAGCGGGCTGTTGAACGCTCCGACCGCGAACGAGGCGAGCAGGAAGATCAGCATCTGCCCGACCGTCACCGGCATCGACAGGGTCTGCACCTCGCGGACCGAATTGGCCTGGCTTCCGATGCCGAGGAACAGCGCTCCGAGCAGCAAATAATTGGCGCTGTAGTACAGGAGGACGAGGAGGATGAAGAGCGGCCATCCGACCGCCGGCTCGGGCAGGCCGCCGGCCTGGCTCGGAAGGAAGGCGAGACCGGCCAGGGCGCCGCTCACCCAGACCGCGATCCCGACCAGCGAGACGGCCAGCATCGCGCCCAGCTTGCCGACGAAGATCGCGTCGATCGGAAGCGCCGCGGCGAGCACTTCAATGATCTTGTTCGATTTCTCCTCGAGCAGGTTGGAGAGCAGCATTCCGGCGAGGAGGACGGTGAGCATGAAGAGGAGGAGCTGGCCGGCCCGGGCGGTGATCGCGCGGGTCGCCGCAAGCGCCCCTTCCGACCGGTTCGTTTCGACGACCTCGATCGCGACCGGCGCCGCGGAGCGTCCGGCGGCGGCGAGCGCGCGCTGCTGCGCGGCCTGATCGAGGATCAGCGACATCTGCTTGCGGATGCCGCCGTCGCCGCTGATCGCTCCGGTCAGGACCGGCCGGTCGAGCGCGCCGGTCAGGACGGCGAGGATGCGCTTGCTCGGGCTGCGCAGGAGCGACTGGACCTGACGCTCCGGGTCGCCGCCGGGCTCCTCCCGCACCAGGGTCGGCAAAGCGCGCTCGCCGAAACCGGGATTGAGACGCTCCCGGGCCGCGGCGAGCGGCTCGAAATCGGCCTGGCTCGCGACCACCGCCACGGTCGCGTGGACGTCCTGGCGCGCCATCCGCCCGCTCATGCTCCCGAACAGGAAGGAGAGGCCGATGATGAGCAAGGGCCCCATCAGGAAGAAGAGGAAGGTACGCGACCAGACCGTGGCGACGAAGTCGCGGCGGGCGATGACGAAAGCGGAGTGGAAGAAGCCCATCATCGCGCTTCTCCTTCCGCGGCGCTGTCGGCAAGGTCGCGCGCCGCCTGCTCTCCGGCGATGGCGACGAAGGCATCGTGGAGCCCAGGCCGCTCGATCGACAGATCCTCGATCCCCGCGCCGCCGTCGATCAGCGCCTTGAGCAGGGGCTCGATCCCTTCCTGGGGAAGCTCGAACGACCAGAGGCCGTCGTCATGATGGGCTCCGGCCGGGAGGGCGGCGCGCCAGCCTCCGTCGGCGACCCGGGTGCGCAGCCGCACCTGCGGCCGAAGCCGGTCGCGGGCTTCCGAGACGCTGCCCTCGAAGCGCACCTTGCCCGCGGCGATGATCGCGATCCGCTCGCACAGGCGCTCGGCATGGGCGATGACGTGGGTCGAGAAGATGATCGTCGCCCCGCCCGCCGCTTCGTCGCGAATGAGATGCTCGAGCCGGCCCTGGTTGATCGCGTCTAGGCCGGAGAAAGGCTCGTCGAGAACGATCAGCTTCGGGCGATGGACGATGGTGCCGAACAATTGCACGGTCTGGGCCATGCCCTTGGAGAGGCTCCGGATCGGCTTGTCGACATAGTCGGCGAGGCCGTTCGCCTTCAGCATCTCCTCGGCGCGGCCACGTCCCGTCGCGAGTGGAAGGCCGCGAAGCGCGCCCATGAAGGCGACCGCCTCGCGCGCCGTCATCGCCGGATAGAGGCCGCGCTCCTCGGGCAGATAGCCGACCTGGCTGGCCACTTCGAGCGGACGGGAATGGCCGAGCAATTGGCGCTCGCCGCGATCCGGGTCGATGATCCCAAGCAGCATCCGCAAGGTCGTCGTCTTGCCGGCGCCGTTGGGGCCGAGGATCCCGTAGATGCTGCCTTCCGGCACGGCGAGATCGATGCCGTCGACGGCGGTCTTGCCGTCGAAGGCCTTGAAGAGCCGTTTCGCCTCAATAGCTAAGCCACTCGCCACGCGTGCCCCCTTTGCGCGCCTGTGGTAGCGAGCGAGGATGAGCGAAGGCAAGCCGAAGCTGGCCGACCTGCGGATCGGGCTGGAGGAGAAAGCGCGGGAGCTCGGCTTCTGCGCGGTCGGCTTCGCGCGCGCAGACGCGGCGCCGGCGACGGGAGAGCGCCTGCGCCAGTGGCTCGCCGAAGGCTCGCATGGCGACATGATCTGGATGGAGGAGACGGCCGAGCGGCGCGCCTCTCCGGCGGGGCTGTGGCCCGAGGTTCGCTCCGTCGTCTCGCTCGGCATGAGCTACGCGCCGGCGGGCGATCCGCTGGCGCTCGCGGAGCGGCCGGAGGTGGGCCGGATTTCGGTCTACGCGCAGGGCGCCGACTATCACGATCTGGTCAAGAAGGCGCTGAAGGCGCTCGCCCGCTGGCTGGTCGAGCAGGCGGGATGCGCGCTGAAGGTCTTCGTCGACACCGCGCCGGTGATGGAGAAGCCGCTGGCGGAGGCGGCGGGGCTCGGCTGGCAGGGCAAGCACACCAACCTCGTCAGCCGGAGCGACGGCAGCTGGCTGTTCCTCGGCGCGATCTACACGACCCTGGAGCTGGAGGAGACGAAGGCGCCGCATGCGGTCCACTGCGGAAGCTGCTCCGCCTGCCTCGACATCTGCCCGACCAAGGCCTTCCCGGCGCCCTACCGGCTCGATGCCCGGCGCTGCATCTCCTACCTCACCATCGAGCATAAGGGCCCGATCCCGGAGGAATTCCGCGAGGCGATCGGCAACCGCATCTACGGCTGCGACGACTGCCTCGCAATCTGCCCCTGGAACCGCTTCGCCGATGTGGCTCGGGCGAACCGGGCCTTCCTGCCGCGCGCGGAGCTGGCGGCGCCGCGTCTGGCGGACTTGCTGGGGCTCGACGACGCGGCTTTTCGCAAAGTGTTCGCCGGCTCGCCGATCAAGCGGATCGGGCGGGGGCGGATGGTGAGGAATGCCGCCATCGCGGCGGGGAACAGCGGGCTGGCGGAGCTGGCGCCAATTCTGGAGCGGCTGACCGCGGACGAGGATCCGGTGGTGGCCGAGGCGGCGGAATGGGGGCTGGCCAGACTGAATTCCTCCCCCGGATTTCCGGGGGAGGGGGACCAGGCGCAGCCTGGTGGAGGGGTTCTTCGGACTCCGTAAGGCCCCTCCACCGCGCTTCGCGCGGTCCCCCTCCCCGAGAAATCTCGGGGAGGAATTCCCCCCTACCGCCGCGTCAGCGCGACGACGCAGCTCGCCCGATCGAGGTCGCGACCGTCGCGCAGCCTCGCGTCGATATGGGTGACGATAGGCTCGCCGCCGCCCTTGGGCGGGTAAAGATAGGCGTCGAGGACGCAGGCGGCGCCGGCGAACTGGAGCTTGCGGGCAGGCCCCTCGCGAACGTCGAGGCTGGGCTTGCCGAACTGCGCCTCGAGCATCCGGGCGGTGCGGCCGATGACGGTCTCGAGACCGGTCGAATTATAGGGCACGACCCGCTGCACCGGCGGCCGCTGCACCGCCGGCGCGGGCCGCTCCGTCCTGGCGGCGCAACCGCCCAGGAGGAGCAGAGCGCCGACCCACAATCTTCCCTGCCCCGCCATAAGCCCTCCTGTCTCGGCGCGCAGAGTGGCGCAGCGCCGCCGCCAGAGCCACGCGGATATTCGCCCGCCCGCCCCGCCCTTGCCTCGCCTCGGCGCAATTGACGCGCGACGCGGCGCCCGGCTAGGGCCGCCGCTCCTTTCCCAGCAGATGAGAATGAAGTGACCGACAAGAGCCTCGACGTCCTGTGCATCGGCAACGCCATCGTCGACGTGATCGCCGCCGCCGACGACGATTTCCTCGCGAATGAAGGGCTCGACAAGGGCTCGATGCGCCTGATCGATGCCGAGGAGGCCACCCGGCTCTACGGCCGGATGGGGCCCGGACGCGAGATCAGCGGCGGCTCGGCGGGCAACACCGCCGCGGGGGTGGCGATGCTCGGCGGACGGGCCGGCTTCATCGGCCAGGTCGCGGACGACCAATTGGGCGAGGTCTACCGCCATGACGTCAGCTCGATCGGGGTCGAGTTCACCACCCCGGCGCGGCCGCAGGCCGAGGCGCCGACCGCCCGCTCGCTGGTCCTGGTGACTCCCGACGCGCAGCGGACGATGAACACCTTCCTCGGCGCGGCGCAGAATTTGAGCAGCGAGGCGCTCGACGAGGCGCAGCTCGAGAGCGCCAAGATCCTCTATCTCGAAGGCTATCTGTGGGACCCGGAAGTGCCTCGGGCGGCGATGGAGCGGGCGATCGGGATCACCCGGGCGGCCGGCGGCCAGATCGCCTTCACCCTTTCCGACAGCTTCTGCATCGAGCGCCACCGCGACAGCTTCAACGCCCTGATCGACAGCGGCCGGCTCGACATCCTCTTCGCCAACGAGGCCGAGATCGTCTCGTTGACCGGCGAGGCGGATTTCGACGCCGCGGTGGCGGCGGCGGCGACCCGGGTCAAGGTGCTCGTCGTCACCCGTAGCGAGAAGGGCGCGGTCGCGATCGAGGGCGGCGAGCGGGTCGAGGTGACAGCCGAACCGGTCGAGCAGATCGTCGACACGACCGGCGCCGGCGACCTGTTCGCGGCCGGCTTCCTCACCGGCCGGGCCCAGGGCCGTTCGAACCTCGAGTGCCTGCGCATGGGCGCGATCGCCGCGGCCGAGGTCATCTCCCATTACGGCGCAAGGCCGGAGGCCGATCTGAAGGCGCTGGTCGAAGAGCGGCTGGGCTGAAAAGAAAGGGGAGGCCGAAGCCTCCCCTTCCCTGTTTCGATTTCCGACCTGCCCTCAGGGACGGACCGTCGGCTCCCCGTCCGGCCCGGTCGGCGCGTCCTCGGGGAACATCGGCAGCTCGCCGTCGGCCGTGACCGTCCGGCCCTTGTGAACCTCCGAATTGTGCATCCCGTAGACGAAGTAGAGGACGATCATCGCCAGAGTGTACCAGGCGAAGATGATCAGCACGTAGGTCGGGACGGTGGTGATCAGCCACAGGCAGGAGGCGATGCCGAGGATCGGAACGACCGGATAGAGCGGCACCTTATAGCCGCGCGGGATTTCCGGATGGGTCCGGCGAAGCCAGATCACCGACAGGCAGACGACCGCGAAGGCGGCGAGGGTGCCGACCGAGGTCATGTCGCCGAGGCTGTTGATGTCGAAGAAGCCCGCGGCGAAGGCGACGATGATTCCGACCAGAAGAGTGTTGATCCACGGCGTGCGGAACTTCGGGTGGACCCGGGCGAACACCTTGGGGAGCAGGCCGTCGCGGGCCATGGTGTAGAAGATCCGGGTCTGGCCGTACATCAGGACGAGGATGACCGAGGTCAGGCCGATGATCGCTCCGACCTTCACCGTCTTGGCGAACCAGGCCCATTGAGGCCCGAAGGCGTCGACCGCGACCGCGACCGGATCCGGCACGTTCAGGCTGTTGTAGGGGACGATCATCGTCAGGACGATCGACACCAGGATGTAGATGACGGTGCAGGCGACGAGGCTGCCGATGATCCCGAACGGCATGTCCTTGCCCGGGTTCTTGGCTTCCTGACCGGCGGTGGAGACGGCTTCGAAGCCGATATAGGCGAAAAAGACGATCGAGGCGGCTCGAAGGATTCCGCTCCAGCCGAACTCGCCGTCCTTGCCGGTCGGCTCAGGGATGAACGGATCCCAATTGGGCGTGTAGGCCGGCAGGTTCGAGAGGATGATGAAGCCGCCGACCAGGATGAAGGCGACCAGGACGGTCACCTTGATGGCGACGATCGCATTGTTGAACTTGGCCGATTCCGAGACGCCGATGCAGAGCAGGCAGGCGAGCGCCGCGCAGACCAGGAAGGCCGGAAGGTTGAACGCATAGACGATTGGCGCTCCGTTGACGAGCACGTCGACCCCGTCCTTCTGCAGATGATAGCCCGTGGGCCCGGTGAGCGCGGCGGGTATATGGATGCCGATATCGCCCAGCAGGCTCACCATATAGCCCGACCAGCCGACCGCGACGACCGAGGCGGCAAGGCCGTATTCGAGCAACAGCAGAGCGCCCATGATCCAGGCCGCGAACTCGCCGATCGTCGCGTAGCTGTAGGTGTAGGCGGAGCCGGAGACCGGAAGGGTCGAAGCAAGCTCGGCATAGCAGAGCCCGGCGAAGGCGCAGACGATGCCGGCGATGGCGTAGGCGATGAGCACCGCCGGTCCGGCGTGCAGCGCCGCGGCGTTGCCGGTGCGGACGAAGATGCCCGCGCCGATGATGCAACCGATGCCGAGGAAGACCAGGTTCCAGGCGCCGAGCGAGCGCTTGAGCTCGCTGGTCCGGGTTTCCTCCTGAACCATCGCGACGCTCTTGCGCGCGAGAATTCGCGCAAGAAAGCCGTTGGGTGCCGCCGTCGCCATTCACTATCCCCTTTGACGCTGGTTTGTTTTGCGGCGCAGCCTAGCGGCTGACGCCCGCCGCGCAACCCATTTCACCGTCGCTTCTCCTCTCCCGGCGAGGGAGGGGAAACTAGCGCGCCAGCATCGGCCCGAGCGGCCGTCCGCCGAAGATGTGGACGTGGAGATGCGGCACTTCCTGGCCCGAGTTCATGCCGGCATTGGCGAGCAGTCGGTAGCCCGGCGCGACGAGACCCTCGGTCCGTGCGACATGGCCGACGGCGCGCACGAAGCCGGCTATCTCCTCGACGGAGGCGCGCTCCGAGAAATCGTCCCAGGAGACATAGGCGCCCTTGGGGATGACGAGGATGTGGACCGGCGCGGCCGGGTTGATGTCGTGGAAGGCGAGCGCGTGCTCGTCCTCGTAGACGGATTTGGACGGAATCTCGCCGCGCAGGATGCGGGCGAAGATGTTGCTGTCGTCATACGGCCGCGTGGCGTCGATCGGCATCGGCATGCCTCCTTCTCCTGCGCCGCGGCTCCAACATGGGTTATAGTGGAAAGGCAAGCGGCTTGACCCGCGCCCGCGCCTCGCTACCACATGGGCCATGCAAGGCGAGACCCCCGACAGCCTGATTCCCTACGACGAGATCGTGCAGGAGGCTCTGCGCGCCGTCGTCGGCCGGGTGCTGGGCGAGGTCGAGACCACCGGCCGGCTGCCGGGCGAGCATCATTTCTACATCACCTTCAAGACCGGAGCGGCGGGCGTCGACATCCCTCGGCACCTTTCCGAGCGCTTCCCCGACGAGATGACCATCGTCATCCAGAACCGGTTCTGGGACCTGAAGGTGGGCGAGGACGGGTTCGAAGTCGGCCTCAGCTTCAACCAGGCGCCGGCGCGGCTGGTCATCCCCTTTTCGGCGATCACCGGATTCGTCGACCCGGCGGTCAATTTCGCGCTCCAGTTCCAGGCCCAGGCCGAGGAAGGCGGCGTGCAGTCGCACGAGGCGGCCGAGAACGACCCGCCGGCGGCCGAGCCGGTCGAGGACGGCTCCAACGTCGTCTCGGTGGACTTCAGCCGGAAGAAGTGACGGCTTGGGCCGTCACCCCGGACAGGGTTCCCATCAAAGTGGTACTTTGATGGGGGGCCCTTGATCCGGGGTCCATGAACGCCGAAAGACCAATCGCAAAACCCGATGTTCATGGATGCCGGATCGAGTCCGGCATGACGAGGAATAGAATGATCTCCACCGCCACCGCCCGCACCGAGACCGACAGCTTCGGGCCGATCGACGTCCCCGGCGACGCTTATTGGGGCGCCCAGACGCAGCGCTCGATCCAGAATTTCCCGTTCGGGCCGCGCGAGACGATGCCGGTCGAGATCGTCCATGCCCTGGGCTTCGTGAAGCAGGCGGCGGCCCGGGTGAACGCCCGGATCGGCGGCCTCGACGCCGAGCTCGCCGAGGCGGTCCAGCAGGCGGCCGGCGAGGTCGCCGGCGGCATGCATGACGACCAATTCCCTTTGGTCATCTGGCAGACCGGCTCCGGCACCCAATCCAACATGAACGCCAACGAGGTGATCGCCGGCCGGGCCAACGAGATCCTCTCCGGCAATCGCGGCGGCAAGAGCCCGGTCCACCCCAACGACCATGTCAACACGGGCCAATCCTCCAACGACAGCGTCCCGACCGCGATGCACATCGCCGCGGCGCGGGCGGTCGAGGCCCGGCTGATCCCGGCGCTCCAGGCCATGCACCGCCGGCTGGCGGCGCAGGCGGCGTCGTGGGACCGGATCGTCAAGATCGGCCGGACCCACCTCCAGGACGCGACTCCGCTGACGCTGGGCCAGGAATTCTCCGGCTATGCCGCCCAGATCGAGGCCGGGATCGAGCGGCTGCGCGGAGTCCAGCCCAGAGTGCTCCAGCTCGCCCAGGGCGGCACCGCCGTCGGCACCGGCCTCAACGCGCCCGCCGGCTTCGCCGAGGCGTTCGCGACCGAGGTGGCGAAGCTCACCAAGCTCCGCTTCACCAGCGCCGCCAACAAGTTCGAGGCGCTCGGCGCCCATGACAGCCTGGTCGAGCTTTCGGGCGTGCTCAACGTGATCGCGGTCTCGCTGACCAAGATCGCCAACGACATCAGGCTGATGGGCTCGGGCCCGCGCTGCGGGCTCGGCGAATTGAAGCTTCCCGAGAACGAGCCGGGCAGCTCGATCATGCCCGGCAAGGTCAATCCGACCCAGGCCGAGATGCTGACCATGGTCGCGGCCCAGGTGATGGGCAATCATGTCGCCGTCACCATCGGCGGACTTCAGGGCCATCTCGAGCTCAATGTGTTCAAGCCGGTCATCGCCGCCAACGTGCTTCGCTCGATCGACCTTCTGGCGACCGGAATCGAGAGCTTCACCGAGCGCACCCTCGACGGGCTCGAGCCGGACGAGGGCCGGATCGCCGATTTGATGAACCGCTCGCTGATGCTGGTCACGGCGCTGGCGCCCGAGATCGGCTACGACAATGCCGCCAACATCGCCAAGCACGCCCACAAGAAGGGGCTGACCCTCAAGGAGGCGGGGCTCGAGCTCGGCCTGGTCGACGAGGAGACGTTCGACCGGGTGGTGAAGCCCGAGGCGATGCTCGGGCGCTGAATTAGAAGATAACTTCCACGCCGCCCTTGCGGGCAAGATTTAGCAGTTTCAGAGACGGACCGCTCGGCCTCTTGGCACCTCGTTCCCACTGACTCACCAAAGAGGTGGTTACGTTGAGCGTGAGCGCGAAAACGGCTTGGCTCATCCTGGCTTCCTCGCGTATCTCCTTGATCTGCGCAGGATCCAGCGGCTCGATGGTCGTCAGGCAAGCCGCGTCAAACCTACGCAGCGTTGCTTTGTCGATCGCACCGATCGCCGCCAGATCCTGCACCGCCAGGTGAAGCGAGCGAAACGGATCACTCCGATACTTCGTCCTGGTTTCCTTCACAGTCTAACTTTCTCCATCCACGTTGCGCCACCAGCGCATCCAGTTGCTCTTGAGACAACTCGACCGCCGTCTCCCCGAATTCTCGATACAAGGCTTGCTCGCTCTTGCTGAGATTCGCTCTGCTGCTTTTGGCGAAGCCGGCAACAAATATTGCCAGATCGCCACTGCGATAAACGATTATCGCCCGGTACCCGCTTGAGCGGCCGTGGCCTTCTCGCGGGATTCGCTGCTTGATCAGAGGACCTGCCAGATTTGCATCCACCAACCCTCTTTCGGCTCGCCCAACAGCTTCACAAAGCTGCCGATCATTCAATTTTTCCTTAGAGGCGAACCGACTGAACTCACGGGTGCTGTATACCCTCATCTCTTGCTCTCTTTCTCATTCGAGCATGATCCATGTAATATCTCCTTCGGGTAGGGAGCCGATTTGACTACCTTGCGTGAGCATTTCCTCACACTGAGTTCTATAGCACCCAGTGCTAGCGATGTCAACGCCTTGAAGCGGGCCGCGCCCGCTCCATCGCTAGCGGAAACGGTAGTTCAGCCGGACGCCGATATTGTCGATCCCGGGGTTCTGGCGGCCGTTGAGCAGGCCGGCGTGGCTCATATGGACCCAGCTGGCCTCGGCGGAGAGCCGCTCGCCGAAGTGGTAGCCGATCCCGAGCTCCGGCTCGATCAGGATTCGGGAGCCGAAGGACCGGCGCGGCTCGAGCGGGTCGGGGTGGATCGGTCCGGTGTGAACGGCGAGGCCGAGGCCGGGGCGCAGGTAGAGCCTGCCGCCGACCTTCCAGCTGATCCCGGCGGCGGCATAATGGGCGTCGCCGTCGCTGTTGAGCGCGGCGAAGACATAAGGCGAAGGCGATCCGATGAAGCCGAGGCCGCGAATCCGTTCGCCGCGCCACCCGGCCTGGAAATCCACGCCGGGCTCGACTCCGCGAAGGTTGAGCGGAGTCTCGACGTCGTGGGCGAAGATACCGCCGAATATCTCCTGGGCGGAGGCCGGCGAGGCCGTGGTGGTGAGAGCGGCGGCAATCAGAAATGGTTTCATGGCGATGTCCTTTTCACGCGCCCGCCTGCCAAGCCCGGATCGAGTCGCTCGGCGCCACCAGCATGAGCACGTTGAGCGTGAGATTGTCGCGGATGATCGCCAGCGTCAGAAGCTCGAAGACGACCGCCAGCACCAGCGTCGCCCGAACCGGCAGCCGCCGGGCGAGCGCGAAGCCGACCACCATCCAGCCGACGTCGGCGGCCGAGTTGATGACCGCGTCGCCATTATAGCCGAGCGCCATCGTCGCCTCCCGGTAGCGCTCGATGATCCAGCGGCTGTTCTCGAGCAGCTCCCACCCCGCCTCGATCAGGACGGCGCCGATCAGCCGGTCGCCCGGCGGGTTGCGGCGCAGGCAGAGCCAGCCCAGCCAGTAGAAGAGGAAGCCGTGGATGATGTGGCTCGGCGTGTACCAGTCGGCGAGATGCTGGCTGTTGTCCGGGCCGTTGACGGTTCCGACCCAGAGCTTGACCTCGCCGCAGGTGCAGATTGGCGGCCGGCCCATCCAGAGCAGGATGGCGGCCATGACGGCGACGAGGAGGAGGGCGGCGAGCCAGTAGCCGCGGGGGACGGGGGGCGCCCTCATCATGCCTGCGCCATCTCCCGAAGCTTGAGCACCGTGCGCCAGTTGCGGCCGGTCGACGGGGAGCCGGCAGCTTTGTCGATCAGAGCGGGCGTGAGCTTCGAGGTCCCGACGCCCTCGGGAAAGTGGAACCACAAAGCTCCGCCGGCGGCCTCGACCGCCTCGCCGGCGCGGGCACGCTCCATCAGCCTGGGCGCGGCGTCTGGGTCGGGCGGCCGCTTCGAGACGAGCAGCTGGAGCCGGTTCGGAGCGTCCCGGGCGACCATCGGAAACGGGTTGGCGGCGACATACTCAGCCCATTGCGCCGCGGTTCGGACGATGACCGGGACGTCGAGGCCGAACCGGTCCTTGATGGCTTCCTCGAGCTTTTTCTCCTGCGCCTCCGCCTTGCCTGAGGCCGTGAAGACGAGGTTGCCGCTCTGGATGTAGGTCCGGGCATCCTTCCAGCCGAGCCCGGCGCAAAGCGCCCGAAGCTCCGCCATGGGCAGCTTGCGGCCGCCGACGTTGACGGCTCGGAGCAGGGCGATGAGACGGGCCATGTCCCTACCTGCTTGACGCATGGCGGCTCGGCAAGCCAGTAGCGCGCATGGAAATCGCAGCCGCCTTCCAGCGACGGGGCCTCCTCTTCGTCCTGTCCAGCCCCAGCGGTGCCGGCAAGTCGACCATCGCCCGCATGCTGCTGGCGAATGACGACAGCGTCGCCATGTCGGTTTCGGCGACGACCCGCCCGAAGCGGCCCGGCGAGATCGACGGGCGCGACTATCATTTCGTCGACGACAACGGCTTCGATTCGCTGGTCGCGGCGGGCCATTTCCTCGAATGGGCGCACGTCTTCGGCCACCGCTACGGAACCTTGAAGAGCGAGGTCTTAAAGACGATCGAGGGCGGCCGCGACGTGCTGCTCGACATCGACTGGCAGGGCACCCAGCAATTGAAGCAGGTCGATCCCGACATCGTCCGGGTCTTCATCCTGCCGCCGTCGATGAAGGAGCTCGAACGGCGCCTGCGCACCCGCGGCACCGACAGCGAGGAAGTGATCCGCCGGCGGATGGAGCGCGCCGCGGCCGAGATCAGCCACTGGGCCGAATATGATTATGTGCTGATCAACAACGACGCCGAGAAATGCCGCGAGCTCGTCCACAACATCCTCAAGGCGGAACGGCTCAAAGCGACCCGCCGGGTCTTCCTCCACGATTTCGTCCGCGAGCTGATCGGCTGATTGGCGTCGTCCCGGTTTCGGCGTAGGATCGCCGCCAACTTAGGGGGAGGATCGCATGATACGCACCGTCGTCGGCGGCATCGTCGCGGGTTTCATCCTGTTCGTCATCGGCTTCGTCTTCTGGGCGACCCCGCTCAACCGGCTCGCTTTCTCCAATGCCGGCGCCGCCGAGAGCGCCGCCGTGCAGACCGCGCTCGCCCAGAGCCTGACCAAGAGCGGCACCGGCACCTATCAGATCCCCAATCCCGATACGGCCGAGGGGACGGTGCTCTATGGGAAGGGACCGGTCGCCTCGATCCATTTCAACACGAGCGGCTTTCCGGTCGACGACATGAACATGATGGTCGCCGGGCTGGTCTTCGCTTTGATCGCGGGCCTGCTCATCGCCTTCGCTCTGGCCGCGGCCGGCGGCCGCGGCTTCGCCGGCCTTGCCCGGCTGGTCGTGCTCTATTCGACGGCGATAACCTTCTGGACCCTCCTCGCCCAGCCGGTCTTCGGCCATTTCGGCTGGGGCTATTGGATCTATTCCTTCATCGCGGAAACGACCGCCCTGATCGTCGCCGGCCTGGTCGTCGCCCGCTGGTTCACGCCCCATTACCCGACCGCCGCCGCCGAGCCCGCGCCCGCTACAGAAGGGTAAGGAAAAGGTAGGCGCCCTCGAACTCGCGGCGCCGGTTCTCGAGGGAGGCGGCGGCGAGGGGATCGGCGCCCCATTGCTCGGCCTGCCAGGCCTCGTCGAGCATGGCCGAATCCCAGGCCGCTTCCAGCCCGATCGCCCCTTCGGCGAGGGCGAGGGCGATGATCAGCGAGCCGGCGATGGTGACCAGGGGCGCCAGCCCGGCGAGCTGGAACGCGCCCCGGGCCGCCACCGCCCGGCCGAGCTGCTCGACGGTGTGGGCCGGCTGGTGGCGGTGCATGATCCCGGCCGTGGTCTCGATCTCGATTCCGAAGCGGGTGCGGGCCCAGCCGAGCAGGGGGTCCCAGACCCGGCTCTGGCGCTCGACCAGCGACTCCGGGCCCTCCGCCCGGTAGCAGAGCAGGTCGCTCTCGCCATATTCGGCCAGGGTCCGCCCGAACGCGGCGGGATCGGGCTCGACCCGGTCGATCGCGGCGTTGGCGAGGCCGGTCAGCGGCATCGCGCGGGGGTCGATCTCCTCGCTTTGCCCGTTCCATTCCCCGGCGATCGCCTCGGCGAGCTCCTCGGTCGGGACGCGCAGCAGGTTGCGCCCCGGAGTGCGCACCGGTCGCCCGTCGAGCAGGATGGCGACCCCGCCCGCTTCCGGAGCGACGGTCGCCAGCTTGTAGAAGCGCTTCATGGCCCGGGCGGGGTCCTCCAGCGGCCCGCAAGCCATTTCGGCCCCCAGAAGCTGGCGACGAGGCCGGCCAGGGTGATCGGCAGGCCGACCGCGAGCGTGCCGCCTTCGACGAGGACGTTGCCGTGCCAGATGGCGAGCCCGATCAGGACCACGATCGTCCCGCCGATCCGGACAAGGTTGATCGCGATGAAGCGGTTGCGCCACAGGGTCTCGTCGTCTTGCGGGGTCATGGCGCAGCTTTCCTCATCGTCGCCGCCATCTCCCGTTCGCCCCGCTCGGCGAGCGCGTCGGCGATCCGGGCGCGTACCTCGTCCGGCTTGTCCTGGTCCACCTTGGCGGTGCCGCGCCAGGCGGAGACGTGCATCTCGAAGCCGGCGATCGCCTTGAGCAGCCCCTCGAAGCGGCCCTCGCTCATCTTGGCCTTGGTCCAGGGCGGCTTCGGCGCCAGCCTGGCCTCCTGCTCGGCGGAGAGATCGTCGACCAGCCTGACCAGGGCTTCGGGATCGAGCGGCCGAACCGGCCCCTCCAGCTCGACGGCTATGTAGTTCCAGGTGGGGACCCGGTCCTCCAGGCCGTACCATTCCGGGCTGATGTAAGCGTGCGGGCCGTTGGCGACGAACAGGGCCTGGGCGCCGGCCGCCAGGGCCGCAAAGACGGCATTTCCCCGGGAGACGTGGAAGCGCAGCCGCTCGCCGTCGAGCAGAACCGGCACGTGCACCGCGCGCGGCCCCTCCGCGGTGGCCACGAACACAGTGCCGAAGCCGAGCTCGCGCACCAGCGCCGCCATCGCCTCGCGATCCTGGATATGGAACTTGCGGTTGGGATGCATCAGCGTCTTCCGTCATTCCGGCGAAAGCCGGAATCCATGAACATGGCAGAACGAGAATTACGGCCCACGGTGTTCATGGATGCCGGGTCGAGCCCGGCATGACGGCTCTGTCCGGCGCAGGTCACCTCTGCCCCCGTCCCCGCCGCTCGCCCTTGCGCTCCTTGCGGCGCGACTTGGCGGCGGCGGAGGCGGCGCGGCGCTTGCCTTCCGCGGTCTCGGAGAATTTGACCTCGTCGAGCGGCAGATCGGCCAGCTCCGGGTCGAAGCCGAGATTGGCGAGCGTCTCGGCGAAGTGCGAGGGCAGCTCGGCGGTGAGGTCGAGCGTGTCGCCGTCGGGATGGTCGATGCGAAGCCGGCGGGCGTGGAGGTGGAGCTTGCGGCTGATCGCTCCGGTCAGGAAGGCGTCCGGGCCGCCATATTTGCCGTCGCCGAGGATGGGATGGCCGATCGCCGCCATATGGACCCGCAACTGGTGGGTCCGGCCGGTCAGCGGCTGGAGCTCGAGCCAGGCGGCGCGGTTGCCGGCGCGTTCGATCATCCGGTAGCGGGTCCTCGCCGGAAGGCCGCCTTCGCCTTCCTCGACATGCATCTTCTCGCCGCCGGTGCCGGGCTGCTTGGCGAGCGGAAGGTCGATATAGCCGTCGGCTATGTCGGGCACTCCGGTGACGATCGCCCAATAGACCTTGCGCGCGGTCCGGCCCGAAAAGGCCTTGGAGAAGAAGCCGGCGGCCCGGGCGGTTCGGGCGACGAGAAGGACTCCGGAAGTATCCTTGTCGAGCCGGTGGACGAGCTTGGGCCGGTTGCCGGAATCGTCGGCGAGACCGTCCAGCAGGCCGTCGAGATGGGTGGGCGTCTTGGTGCCGCCCTGGGTGGCGAGACCGGGCGGCTTGTTGACGACGATCGCCTGGGGGTCGCGGTGGATGACGATCTCGTTGACGAAGGCGATCTCGTCCTCGCTCAGCTGCCGCCGTTCCGGCCTGGCGCGTGCCGGCGCGGCCGCTGCGGCCGGTTCGGCGGGCGGGACCCGGATCGACTGGCCCGATTCGACCCGGTCGCCCGGCGCCGCGCGCTTGCCGTCGATACGCAGCTGGCCGGTCCGCGCCCAGCGGGACACGACGTTGAAGCTCGCCTCGGGCAGATGGCGTTTGAACCAGCGGTCGAGGCGGATGCCGTCGTCATCGGGCGCGACGGTGAACTGGCGGACGTCGCTCATGGCGGCGATGTAGCGCCGCGAAGGAGAGGAAGGAAGCTCTTACCCTCCGTCATGCCAGCGCAGGCTGGCATCTCAGGGAGTGAAAGGATCCGTACCCTTCACCCGCTGGGGCCCCAGCCTTCGCTGGGGCGACGGATCAGCGCCCGTTATTGGCGATCAGGGCGACTTCCGAGCCTTTCGCCTTGGGCGTGACGATCAGGTAGAAGGCGCCCTTGTCGCGATCGTTGGCGCCGGCGAGGATGTGGTCGCCGTCGCGCACCTGATGCTCCGACGAATAGCCGGCGCCGACCGCTTTGGTATGGTACCAGTCGAGCACGCGCTGCCAATCGTCGGCGGTCGCGAAGGTGACGACGCGGGTGCTGCAGCCTCCCGAATTGTTCGCCGCCGCCTCGGTCACCTTCCCGCCCGGATAGACCGGGAAGTTGGGCGCCAGCCGCCTGGCCCAGGCCATGTTGTAGTCGAAGCGCCGGGCGTCGGAGCAGCCCTTGGGGCCGGCGAGCGCGGCGGGCGGACCGCCAGCCTTGCCGGGGGCAGGATAGGGCGCGCCCGCCGGAGTCGGCGAGGGCCGGGCGGCATTCTTGTTGGACTGGGCGACCAGATTCTCGTCGACGAGGATCTGGTCGTTGAGCGCGCTGGTCACGGCCGGATCGGCGTCGTTGGCAAGATCGGCGAGATTGTCTTCGCTGCCGCCGCGATTGCAGGCGGCGAGCGCGAGCGCCGCTCCCAGAGCGGTCAGGCGAAGCAGCTTTATGGCGCGGTCGGTCATCGAAGACACTCCTTGGAGCCGCCGCTATGGCGCATTCGCGCGCAAAATGGGTGACGAGAGATGGTTAACCGGGGGTGTCGTCGCCCGGTGTCCCGCTTCGGGACTTCCAGAAGGCGAAGCTTTCCGCCTGGACCTTGTCGATGAAGCGACGGGCCTCGGGCCCTTCCCAGGCGCCCTCATAGCCGCGCGAACGGGCGCCCCCGGCGACCCACCAGCCCTGGCCGGGAAGGCCGTCGCTGTGGCGAACGACCAGCACCGCAAGCTCGGGCTCGCCGCGAAGCGCTCCGGCCTCGTCGACGGTGCCGAGGATCTTGCAGAGCGCCCGCATCTTGGGCCGCGAGAAGGAATAGCCGAGCCGCTCGAGCAGCTCGCCATAGCTGAGCGAGGTCCCCGCCCGGGCCGCGGCGACGAGGTGGAGCCGCACCTCCTCCGGATCGGCGAGCGCGGCCATCGCACCTCCTTCAGTCGCGGTGGCGGATCGTTAGCTGGCCGTTGGTGCCCTCACCCGAGCGCGGGCTCAGGCGCAGCTTGAAACCATGCTCGTCGCGCTTCTGAACCCCGGTGACGACCCACGAATCGCCTTCCTTAGCCGCTTGCTCCAGCTGGAAGCCTTCGGCCCGGCCGGGGTCCCGGTACCAGGCGGCCACCTTGTCGACCGGGTCCGGAGTCGAGAAGCGGATCTCGACTTCGCTGTCCCCGCTCCGCTCGCTCTCCGGACCCGCGGCGATGGCCATCCCGCGCAGGATCGCACCCGGGTAGAGGAGCTTGCTGTCGCGCTCGGCCCGGGCCTCGTCGGCGACCCCCTTGGGCAGGCTGATCGTCATGTCGACGCCCGGCATCTTGAGCGAGATCTTGCCTTCCTCGGCCTTTCCCTCCGCCGAAACCTGGCTGTTGGCCACCGGGTTGTCGGGCTCCTCGGGACGGACATCCCCGTCGCACGCGCCAAGCAGGGCGGCGGCGGTGGCAATGCACAGGCTCGGACGGATCATTCTTTCTTCTCTAGCCCTTCCGGCGGCGCCCGCCAAATGCTTGTCCAGGCCCATGCCCTCGGCTACCCGCCCGACGGTGAACGACGCCGCCCGCACCCGATCCGGGCTCCTCATGGGGCTGGGCGCTTATGCCTTGTGGGGCGTGCTTCCGCTCTATTTCAAGGCGCTGGTCCATGTCGGCGCGACCGAGATCGTCGCTCACCGGATCCTGTGGTCGCTCATCTTCCTCGGCGCGCTCGCCACCTTGTGGAAGCGGTGGCCCGGAATCCGCGCCGCTTTGGCCAACCCCCGGGTCGCCCTTACCCTGCTGCTCACCGCGATCCTGATCGGCGTCAACTGGCTGGTCTACATCTACGCCGTGGTCACCGGGCATGTGCTCGAGGGGAGCCTCGGTTATTATCTGAATCCTTTGGTCAACGTCCTGCTCGGAGTGTTCCTCCTCAAGGAGAAGCTCAGCCGCCTTCAGAAGGCGGCGGTGTTCCTGGCCGGCGCGGGCGTCGCCATCCTGGCCGTGGGCGCCGGCGGGGCGATCTGGATCAGCCTGACCCTCGCCGCCAGCTTCGCGGTCTACGGCTTCCTGCGCAAGGTCGCCCCGGTCGAATCGCTCGAGGGATTGTCGATCGAGACCCTGTTCCTGGCTCCGCTCGCTCTGGGCTGGCTGCTCTGGCTCGGCCAGGCCGGCGACAGCGCCTTCCTTCACAGCCGCCTCACCGACCTGCTGCTCGTCCTGGGCGGCGCCATCACCGCCATCCCGCTCCTCCTCTTCACCGCCGCGGCGAAGCGGCTGCCTTATTCGACCTTGGGCTTCCTCCAATATGTCGCGCCCTCGCTCCAGTTCCTGCTCGCCGTGCTCGTCTTCGGCGAGCCGCTGACCACCGCCCATATCGTCTGCTTCGCCGCCATCTGGCTCGCACTCGCCATCTTCGTCGGCGAAGGCCTGCGCGCCGGGCGCGCCGCCCGGGCTGCCGCAGCGGCGGCTGAGGCAGCGGTCTAGCCCGTCACGCGGCGACCGGCTAAGGCACTTGCCGATGCGAACATTTTTCCCACTTCCGGCGATCGCCCTCGCCCTGATGCTTCCGGCCGGCTGCGCCCTCGACGGGCCGATCCGCGAGACCGGCTATGCGCCCTGCCACGTGCTGGGCTCTTCGGACTGGAAGGCGCAGGTCGAATTTTCGTCGACCTCGAGCCCGATCCCCTATCTGAGGCGCAAGCTCGTCGTCACCGGCAAGGTGACGACGGCGGGCGGCTATTATGCAAGCCTCGCCGAAGGGCCGGTCGCCCGGCTCGACGATCCGATCCAGCAGGTCAGGGTGCGCACCGAGGGCTCGGCCGAGGCCGGCGCCAGGCCGGTCACCCACAATGTCCGCGGGGTCTTCCCGGCGATCGATCGCTACGGTGGGGTCGCGATTCGCTGCGGCGACGGAATCATCGCCGAGATCCGCGAAGTCCCGGTCCCGCCCCGCGAGAAGCACGAGAACCCCTTCTCCTGGTGACCCCGTCGCCCCAGCGCAGGCTGGGGCCCCGGCGGGTGAAAGGCGCCGGCGCTCATCACCCCCTGGGATCCCAGCCTTCGCTGGGATGACGTTCAGAACAGCGCCGGGCGAAGCACCAGCAGGATGCCGACGACGGAGACCAGGAAGGCGATCGTCCGAACCACCGGCACGCCCAAAGCGTAGAGCGGCAGATAGACGATCCGGGCGCCCAGCCACAGCCAGGCGCCGAGCGCCGTCCAGCGGTCTCCGAGCCCGGCGACGGCGACGATCAGCGCCGCCGCCGCGAAGATCGGGAAGGTCTCGAAGAAATTGGCCTGGGCCCGGGCGAGCCGGCCGACGATCGGCTGGGGCGGCGGCAGCTCCTCGTCGCGGGCGCCGACATTCCATTTCGTGCCATATTGCCGGGTCTTGAACCGCACCGCCGCGAAGATGTGGACGAGGGCGAGGATGCAGCCCCAGGCGAGGATATTGAGCTCGGTGGTCATCGGGCAATTGTCCGGCAAAGGGCGCGATTGCGCAAGTGACGTCGCCCCAGCGAAGGCTGGGGGCCCAGGGGGTGAAGACCTCGGAGCCTTCACCCGCTGGGATCCCAGCCTTCGCTGGGATGACGGCGAGTGACAAATGACCCCCGCTTTGGCACAAACGGCCCATGCCCAGCCCCCACCTCGTCGCCGCCCCCGAGCCCGAGCTCAGCCTGCCCGGCTGGATCTATCGCGACCGCGAATTTTTCGACGTGGAGATGGAGCGGGTGATCCGGCCCTCCTGGCAGGTGGTCTGCCATTCGAGCGACATTGCCGCGCCGGGAGACTGGCGCACCATCGACTATCTCGGCGAGAGCGTCATCGTCGTCCGCGGCGACGATTCCGTCGTCCGCGCCTTCTCGAACGTATGCCGCCACCGCGGCTCGCGGGTGGTGAGCGGCGAAGCGGGCTGCGCCCGGAGGCTGACCTGCCCCTATCACGCCTGGACCTATGCGCTCGACGGCCGGCTGATCGGGGTCCCGCACAAGAGCGACTATCCCGGGCTTGAGACGTCGACGCTCGGACTCGTTCCGGTCGAGCTGGAGGCCTGGCGCGGCTTCCTCTTCGTCCGGCTCGAGGCCGGCGGCCCGTCCGTGGCCGAGATGATGGCGCCGAACGAAGCGGAGATCGCCCCCTACCGGTTCGAGGCGCTGGAGGCGCTCGGCCGGGTCACGCTGAGGCCGCGCGACGTGAACTGGAAGAACGTCGCCGACAATTATTCGGACGGCCTTCACATCAATGTCGCCCATCCCGGCCTCACCCGCCTGTTCGGCCGCGGCTATGCGATCTCGGCCGGGGAGCATGTCGACCGGATGGCCGGCGACCTGATCGAGCGGCCCTCCACCAATCTGTCCGAGCGCGCCTATCAGCAGCACATCCCCGAAGCGCCGCACCTGCCGGCCGAGCTCCAGCGCCGCTGGCTCTATTTCAAGCTCTGGCCGAACGTCGCCTTCGACCTCTATCCGGACCAGGTCGACTTCATGCAGTTCCTGCCGGTCTCGCCGACCCGGACGGTGATCCGCGAGATCAGCTACGCCCTCCCCGATGGCCGCCGCGAGATGAAGGCGGCGCGCTACCTCAACTGGCGGATCAACCGCCAGGTCAACGCCGAGGACACGGCGCTGATCGAAGGGGTCCAGCAGGGCATGGCGTCGAGGCGCTACGTGCCGGGGCCGCTGGGCGAGAGCGAAGTGTGCCTGCGAAGCTTCGCGAGGAAGCTTCGGCGGCTGATCCCGGAAGCGAATCTGCACCAGCCGCCCAAGGCGGGGTGGAGCGTCGGGCGGACCGACTGAGAGTTCGAGATGCTCCCTTTGTGGCAGCAAATCCTCATCCGGAGCCTGTTTCACTATTCGGCGGAGAGGCTGGACATCGAGCGCGCCTTCCTGATCAAACATGAGCATGTGCCCAATCGGCTCTTCAAATATCGGAATTTCAACGATTATCACCTGGACGCTCTGGAGAATGACCAGTTGTGGATGTCGTCGCCCGACCGCTTCAACGATCCTTTCGATACCGCGATCTATTTCAACTCAGAGCGGTTCGAGATGGAGGACCAGGATCCCGGGACATTCGTTGCCGAGATGAAGGCCGTGAGCGCTCGCTCGGCGGCGGGCGAAGCGCCAGATATTCGGCCTGTCGCCAACCCCATTCGAACGGGAGACTGGCTCGAGCGGGTCTTCGGAACCCTGATCGAAGAGGTGGCTTCGGAGAGCCGGGAAGCGCTGCGCGCCTTCATCGATGCCGCCTTAGGCGCCATCCGTGAGGCGGGCATCCGCCGGATGTCCGATTATTTGCGACGAGGAATGAGCGTTCTGTCTCTATCGGAAAATCCCGCATCGGTGCTGATGTGGTCTCATTATTCGGATTCGCACCGAGGCTTCTGCATTGAATATGATCTCGCGGCCCTTCCCTACAGCGACCTTCGCCGGCGGCTTTGCTTTCCCGTTTTCTACCGCCGCAAGCGGACCGACGCGACCCGCTATCTCGCCAAGCAATTGAGAGACTTCAACAATTTGTTCGCCCATTATCTATGCCTGCTGAAGAGCGACGAGTGGTCCTATGAGCGGGAGTGGCGAATAGTCTACGCGGCCGGTCCGGACGAACCCAATCGTCCCGTTATGATGCCTGCGCCGCGCTCGCTCATCCTGGGCGCCAACGTCTCTGCCGTCGATCGGGAGCGGGCAGCCGTCTTTTGCGAGACTCGCTCCATCCCGCTGCGCATCGCGAGCCAGAATCTCGATACCTTCCGAATCGACATCGTCGAGGTTGAGGACTGAGCCCGAACGATACGGGCCGGCTCTGCGCGGCCCTGGCAACCGCCCGCTATGCCGTGGCCATCTCGCCCGACATCCTCAGGACCAGCTCGCGCACCGGAGCGGCGACGGTGGCCGGGAGGATCGTCGCGACCTCGTCCTTCGCGTTCCCGTAGCCGGCGCACACGCGCAGCATCTCCATCGACCAGTCCGGAAAGGAGCGCCGCTCCACATGGCGCTCGTCGCGCAATTCGAAAGCCGAATGGCGGGGGTCCATTCGAAGCCGCTCGACGAGATTGTCGACCGCGTCCTCCGCGCCTTCGACGATCTGCAGGAAACGGGAACCGTCGAAGAGGAGCAGCCCGGAGATGCCGTCGAGCGCGTTCAGGTGTCGCGCCGTCTGGTGGATCGCGGCCAGATCCTGGTCGGTCAGATCGAGCCGGGCGCGGCTCGTGTAGGTCAAGGTCTTAAGACGCAAGGCTTATTCTCCTCGCGCCGCTATTCTCACAAACGGCGGGATGGAGCAACGCCGGTCAGGCCGGCCGGCACCGCCTCCGCTCCGGATCCGGCCGGCAGGGGAAGCGGCGCTTGATGCATTCGTTGTAGAAGCGGCCCGCGGAGGGCG
This sequence comes from Allosphingosinicella sp., assembly GCA_035719905.1. GTDB lineage: Bacteria > Pseudomonadota > Alphaproteobacteria > Sphingomonadales > Sphingomonadaceae > Allosphingosinicella. The sequence goes on along the minus strand of DASTFN010000075.1, from coordinate 41,043 downwards.
CCTTGCACAACGCCTCGTAGATCGCCTTGGGGACGTCCGAATAGATGTAGCGGCCGGTCTCGCGGAACCAGATGCCGAGCGCCCTCGCCTCCTCGTCATAGGCGATTCGGGCGATGACGCTCGACGACAGCCTGGAAGCGCGCATGGACCTGATCCTTCGCCGGAATCGGGCGCCAAAGCTTTGAAGAATCACCGGTTCCCGCATTCTCGCCGAAGCGAATCGATTCAGGGCTGGAACGAGTCTATATTTTCGGCATGTCCACCGACCCGCGCATCGACGCCTATATCGCCCGCCAGGCGGATTTCGCCCGGCCGATCCTCGAGCATCTCCGCTCCGCCGTCCACGCCGCCTGCCCGGAGGCGGAGGAGACTCTGAAGTGGAGCATGCCGCATTTCCTCTACAAGGGGCAGATGCTCGCCGGCATGGCCGCCTTCAAGGCGCATGCCACTTTCGGCTTCTGGAGGGCCAAGGAAGTGCTCGGCGGGACCGGGGCCGAGCGCGACGCCATGGGCCAGTTCGGACGGCTGACCTCGGTCGCCGACCTGCCCCCGGGCGACGTCCTCAAGGCGCTGATCGGCAAGGCGATGGCCCTGACCGACTCCGGATCCCGCCCGGCGCGGCCGAAAGCGGCTCCGAAGCCGGAGCTTGAGACTCCGCCGGAGCTCGCGACCGCCCTTGCCGCCAACCCCGCCGCCCGGGCGACGTTCGACGGCTTCCCGCCGGGCTGCCGGCGCGAATATGTCGAATGGGTGATCGACGCGAAACGGCCCGAGACCCGCGACAAGCGCATCGCCCAGGCGGTCTTATGGATGGCCGAAGGCAAGAGGCGGAACTGGAAATACGAGGGCTGCTGAGCCCTTCGATACGGGCCTTCGCCTTCGCTCAGTCCCTACTCAGGATGAGCGGGTGGGATCATCCTCGACCGCTCATCCTGAGTAGCCGGTGAGCCTGTCGAACCGGCGTATCGAAGGACGTCTCCAAGGACGCACATTCCGTCCCGTCCTTAACACTCCATCAAAACTCTCTGCGTAGGACAGGGCAACCCGGCAGGATGCAGGATCCCCATGTACCACGCGCCCGTTCCCTTGGAAGTCGACCCGCAGGAATTGGAACCGGCCGAGCTGGCGGATGAGGGCGTCGGCGCCGACGCCAGCAGCCAGAGGCTCCGCGACGCCCATCTCCACAACGGGCAGGCGCAGACCCGGCTTCTTTTCGCACCCTTTTTCGCCCTGACCGGCGCCGGCGCGGCGCTGCTCGTCGCCTGGGCGATGCTCGGGACGACCCGGATCGAGCTGATCGCGGCCTGGCTCGGACTCGTCGGATTCGCCAACTGGACCTATTTCCGCTCCGCCGTCACCGAAGGCGCGGCGGCCGAAAGCCGGTCCGCCGAGGGCCGCCCGCTGTTCCGGGCGATCGGCGAGGCGGTCGGAATGGCCGCGATATGGTCGGCCTTCCCAACCTACGCCTTCGCCACCCAGCCGCACGAGGTGCAGGTCGTCATCGGCGGAGCGATGGGCGCGATGATCATGGCCGCGATCGGCCTGGCCTCGGTCCCGGCCGCCGCCTTCGCCTGGATCGTGACCATGACGGCCGCCTTGTGCTGCGCTTATTATCTCGGCAGCTCGCACCTCGATCCGACCTTCGGCGCCTCCATCGTCGGAGTCGCGGCGGTCGCCATCTTCGGGGTCGCGAGGCTTACCCGCTGGACCTTCGGCCAGCTCCAGACCATCGCCAACGTCCGCACCCAGGCCGAATCGGTGCGCCTGCTGCTCAAGGAATATGAGCATCGCGGAGTCGGCTGGCTGTGGCAGGTCGATGCCGAGAACAGGGTCGTCTACATCTCCTCGCGGATGACCTCCCTGCTCGGCCGCTCGGCGAGCCAGCTGATCGGCCATTCGCTTCCGGCGACCTTGGGCGGCAACAGCGCCCTCGGCCGGACCCTGCTCGCCCGGGCGCCCTTCGCGAGCCTCGAAATGGAGCTGAAGACCCGGCGCGGCACGCGCTGGATCAGCCTCGCCGGCGATCCGATCATCGACATGGCCGGCCAGTTCCAGGGCTTTCGCGGAGTCGGCTCCGACATCACCGAGGTTCGCCGCACCCAGGAGCGGCTCACCAACCTCGCCAACATGGACGTGCTCTCGGGCCTGCCCAATCGCGGCCGGGTCCGCCAGCTGCTCGGCGAGGCCCTGTCGACCTCGCAGTCGAGCAATGTGCCCTGCGCGATCATGTTCCTAGACCTCGACGGCTTCAAGCCGGTCAACGACACGTTCGGCCACCCCAAAGGCGACGCGGTGCTGAAGAGCGTATCGCAGCGCCTCGTCAAGGAGACCGGCGAAACGGGCCATGTCGGGCGGATGGGCGGCGACGAGTTCGCCATCGTCATCCGCGACGCCCAGAGCCGCAAGAAGGTCGACGATCTGGCCGCCCGGATCATCGCCGCGGTCGCCGAGCCCTATCATATCGACAAGGCCGAGATCCGTATCGGAGTCTCGATCGGCTGCGCGTTCGGGCCGATCGACGGCCAGAGCGTCGACGACCTCATCCAGAAAGCCGACCTCGCGCTCTACCAGGCCAAGGGCCAGGGCCGCGGCACCTGCTGCTATTTTGCCGCCGACATGCAGAACGAGGCCGAGGACCGGCTCCGGCTCGAGCAGGATTTGCGCCAGGCGCTGACGCTCAAGCAGTTCCGGCTCGACTATCAGCCTCTGGTCAACGCCGCCGACCAGAGCCTCGTCGGCTTCGAGGCCCTGATCCGCTGGCACCACCCGACCCGCGGCATGGTCTCGCCGATCGAGTTCATCCCGCTCGCCGAGGAAACCGGGCTGATCATGCAATTGGGCGACTGGGTGATCGACGAGGCCTGCCGCGCCGCTTCCGTGTGGCCGGACTATATCAGCGTCGCCCTCAACCTGTCGGCCCGCCAGCTGATCCTGCCGGCGCTTCCCAACACCGTCTCCGAAGCGCTCGCCAAATATCGGCTGAAAGCCAATAGGCTCGAGCTCGAGGTCACCGAATCGGTGTTCCTCGGCGATTCGGAGGGCTCGCTCGACGTCTTGAAGCGGCTCCGCGCGCTCGGCGTCGGAATCGCCCTCGACGATTTCGGCACCGGCTATTCGTCGCTCGGCTATTTGAACAAGGCCGTCTTCCACAAGCTCAAGATCGACGGCAGCTTCGTCCGCGAGGCGGGCAGCAACCGCGAGACGGTGGCGATCATCCAGTCGATCGTCCAGCTCGCCAAGAGCTTCCGGATGACCGTCACGGCCGAAGGCGTCGAGACCGCCGACGACTTCACCCGCATGCGCGATCTCGGCTGCCACCAGATCCAGGGCTATCTGTTCGGCCGCCCGATGAGCTTCGAGCGCGCCACCGACCTCATCCACGGCACCCAGAGCCGGCTCAGCGCCTGATCCAAATCCTCCCCCGGATTTCCGGGGGAGGAATTTCGCCTTCCGACCCGCTATAGCGCCCGAATGCGCTCCATCGCCCTCCTTTCCCTCATGTTGCTCCTTGCCGCCTGCGGCGAGGAGCATGAGACTCCCCAGCAGGCCGAGAAGCGCGAGAAAGCCCAGCATCCGCCGATGCCGGAGCTCGAGCCGCCGGCGACGACGGCGCAGGATCGCGAGGACAGCGGCGACGCCGCGGCCACGCTCAGGCGCTATTATTCGCGCATCCAAGCGGGCGATTACAAGGCCGCCTGGGCGATGCGCTCGGGCGAGGCCGGCGACGAGGCGCGGCGGCGATTCGCGGACAATTTCAAGGCCTATTCCACCTACCAGGCCGATGTCGGAGCGCCGAGCGAGCCGGTCGAGGCGCAGGGCTGGGCCTATGTGGAGGTGCCGGTGATGATCCGCGGCACCTTCCGCGGCGGCAAGCCCTTCAGCAGCGCCGGCAGCGTCACCGTCCGCAAGGCGAAGTCGGGGGCGGAGGCCGGCAGCGGCTGGCGGATCTATACGGGCGAAAGCCGCTAATCCCGTCGTCCCAGCGAAGGCTGGGACCCCAGGGAGTGAAGGGCACGGAGCCTTTCACCCCACGGGGCCCCAGCCTTCGCTGGGGCGACGGAACCTTTGCATCTGCTGCTCATTCTTGTTATGATGTTACATAACATGAAGGAGGCCGAGATGACGAACCGCCGCCGCATTGCTTATGCCGACGTCGCCGAGCAGCCCTTCAGCACGATCAACACCACGCCGATCATCGACGTCATGCTCGTCCTCCTCATCATGTTCATCATCACCCTCCCGCTGACGACCCACAGCGTGAAGATCGACATTCCCCGGGGCGGGGAGCAGCGAGAGCCGGAGACCCACCGGCTCGCCCTCGATTCGGCCAGCCGGCTCAGCTGGGACGGCGCTCCGATCGCCGAAGCCGCCCTGCCGGCCCGACTCGCGGCCTTCCGCTCCGCCGACCAGGACGACTTCCTTCTCTTCCGTGCCGAGGCGGAAACGCGTTATGAAGATTTCGACCGGATTCTCGCGCACGTGAAGCGCGCCGGGGTCACGCGGCTCGGCTTCGACCGCAACGACCGCTTCGCCCGAGCGTATTGAGGGTACGAGCAAGGGAGTGAGACATGAGAGCCTGGGCGATGATGGCGGCGTGCACGATCCTTCTCGCCGGCTGCGAGGACGGCGCGCCCGAGCGCAACGTGACCCAGGTCGTCGCCGCCAATTCGTATAGCGACCAGCTCAAGGCGCTGAGCGAGCCGACCCGCTATCTCGGCCTGTATCGGGCGCTCCGCGACAACGGCCAGCGCTGCAAGCGGGTCGATCGCGGCCAGTATCAGCAGCAGTACAAGACGATGGCGATGTGGACCGCCCACTGCACCGACAGCGGCGACTTTGCCCTCTACATCGCTCCCAATGGCGACGTTCAGATCAGCGCCTGCAAGGACGCGCTCGAGCTCCGGCTTCCCGAATGCAGGCCGGCCCCGGCTTCCGCTGAGACCGGCGAGCCCTCCGAAAAAAGATAGCGGCCAGGCAGGATGAACGATGACGAGGCCGAGATCCGGGCGCTGATCGAGGAGCGGACCGCGGCAATTCGCGACAAGGATGCGGCGCGGGCGCTGGCGACCCTGGCGAGCGACATCGTCGCCTTCGAGATGGCGCCGCCGCTTGCGCTCGGGCCGGAAGCGGCGCGCGACGAAGCCGGGCTGGTCGCCTGGCTTTCGGGCTGGGAGGGCCCGGTCGGGATCGAGATAAGCGACCTTCACGTCGAGACCGGCGGCGACGTCGGCTGGTGCCGAAGCCTGAACCGGCTTCACGGCCAACTGAAGGGCGGCCGCAAGGTCGACATGTGGATGCGTTCCACCCTCGCCTTCCGGCGTGAGGACGGCGCCTGGAAGATCGCCCACGGCCACAGCTCGCTGCCGTTCCTGATGGACGGCAGCTACCGCGCGGCCATGGACCTCTCGCCGGATCGCTGACGGGCCGCCGCCTTAGGGAGGCGGCCCGCAGCCGGTCTTACCAGCCGCGATAGCGGCGGTCGTAACGATTGTAGCGGCTGTAGCGGCTGTCGCGCCGAGCCTCGGCAAGCTCGCGCCGGCATTCGCGCAGCTCGCGCTGATATTCGCGGCGGCTGTCGGCGCGGCGAAGCTCGCGGCGGCATTCGCGCAATTCGTCGCGCACATCATGGCCGCGATTGCCTCGGCCGTAACCGTAACCATTGCCGTAGCCGCTGCCGTAACCATAGCCTTGGCCGCCGTAGCGCTGCGCGGAGGCGCCGGTCGCCGGAAGCGCGATCGCGGCGGCGAGCGCCGCGCCCAGAACAAACATACGCATACCCGTCTCTCCCTCTCGAAAGGAGCGCCCGCCAAAAATGCGGACGCCGATGAAACGAGCGGAGGATATGCCCCGTTGCATGAACCCCAAACTACGCGCCGTTCATCGGGCGTTTAGCTGGCGGCGGCGGCCATTTCCTGGCCGCGCCGGCGCGATGCCTCGAGCGTCCGGAGCATCAGCGCCCTGAGCCCGTCCGCCGAGTCGAGCACCGCCAGCCCGGCCTCCGTGGTGCCGCCGGGGCTGGCGACCCGGCGGGCGAGCTCGGCCGGAGTCGCTCCGGATCGGCCCGCAAGCGCGCTCGAGCCCTCGCTCATCAGGGCGGCGAGGCGGGCCGCCTGCTCCGCCGGAAGCCCAAGCTCCTCCCCCGCCGCGGCCAAAGCATCGAGGAAGCGGTAGAGGAAGGCCGGGGCGGCGGCGGTGAGAGCGCTTGCCACCGACAGGAGCTTTTCGTCCTCGAACCATTCGACATGGCCCAGCGCCCGCATCAGACGATCGACCTCGGCCCCGGCCGCCTTGTCGCTCGCGCCGTCGGTGAAGAGCTCCGTCACTCCCTGGCGCAGGCTGACGGGAAGGTTGGGCATGGCTTTGACGACGCTGCGCGGGACCGGGAACAGGCCGCGCAAGGTAGCGAGCGTCGTTCCGGCGAGGATCGACACCAGGATCGTCTCCCGCTCCAGCGCCGGGGCGACGACAGGCGCGACCTCGGCCAGCTTCTGGGGCTTGACCCCGAGCAGCACCACAGCCGGCACCTCGTCCTCGGGAAGCGCGGTGAGGGTCCGGATGCCGGGCGCCGGAGCCCGGCCGCTCGGGCGGACGACGGTGATCAGGCGCGGATCGGCGCCGGCGGCCAGCCAGCCTTCGAGCATCGCCCCGGCCATGTTGCCGCAGCCGATCAGGAAGAGCGGGCCGGGGAGGTGGAGTTGGGTCATGGTTGTTCCGTCGCCCCAGCGAAGGCTGGGGCCCCAGTGGGTGAAGGGCGCTTACAATCTTGGAGGGCGCGGCTCCAGCGTTGGTGCGTACTCTCGCTGGGGTCCCAGCCTGCGCTGGGACGACGGGTTGCGCTTGGTCTCTCTATATTCCATGGTTTTGGTATGGCCGGAGGATGAGTTTACATCCTTTGCAACAAGCCGCACGGCGTCGTCTATACTGGCGTCACGGCGGACCTTGCCCGGCGAGTATGGCAACATCGCAAGGGCGAGGGCGGAAAGTTCACTCGAAAGCATCATTGCACGCGGCTCGTCTACGTCGAAGCTCATGATCGAATCGAGGACGCGATCGGGCGGGAGAAGGCGATCAAGGCGTGGCTGCGGGTTTGGAAGCTGCGCCTGATCCAAGAGCATAATCCACTCTGGGAGGACCTCTGGGAGCGGATCAACCAGTGAGCGTCGTCCCAGCGCAGGCTGGGACCCCAGGGGGTGAAAGGTGCGGCGGGCTGGGGAGGGCTCCCGTGGCTCTGCCGCCGGTGCAAGTTCTCGCTGGGGTCCCAGCCTTCGCTGGGACGACGTCAGGCCTCGCCCTGGGTCTCGATGAGCGCGGCGGCGATGGCTTCCTGGGGGGTCTTGCCGGCCCAGAGGACGAACTGGAAGACCGGGTAGAAGCGCTCGCATTCCTCGATCGCCGCCTCGACCAGGGTCTCGGCATGCTGGAGGGTGAGGACTCCGCCTTCCTCGCCCTCGAGCAGGGTGGCGTGGCGGAAGAGGACCAGGCCGGACGAGGCCCAGAGCTCGAAATGGCCGATCCAGAGCTGCTCGTTGATCAGGCCGATCGTCTCGTAGACGGCGGCGCGCTTGTCCTGGGCGACCCGGATGTCGGGGAGGGCGAGGAACTGGAGGACATGGTCCTCGTCGCGCCAGACGGCGCGCATCTCATATTGCGCCCAGCTGCCCTGGAAATTGGCGACGATCTCGTCCTCGCCGCGCTCGCAGGCCCAGCCATGGGCGCTGAAATAATGTTCGAGCATGTCGATCGGGCCGCCCGGCTCGCGCTCCAGCTCGAATTCGTCCACGTTCATCACTCAGCTTTCCGGCCGCCTGCTTTAAATGAATCTGCCCGCGCGAGCGCCTCGGCGCAAGAGACGCAGGTTAGGCGACCACAATATGTTGTGGATTACTGACCCGAAGGCCCCTTACCGGCCTCCGCGCCCGGCTTGCGTTTCGGCTTCGCCGCGGCGGCCGCTTCGAGCGCCTCGACCCGGCTCTTGAGCGCCGCGCTCTCCTCGCGGGCGGCGACGGCGATCGCCTTCATCGCCTCGAACTCCTCGCGCGACACCATGTCGAGACCGCCGACCCAATCGCGCATGCGCTCGCGAAAGGCGTTCTCGGCCTCCCGGCCCATTCCGGCGATGGTGCCGGCGGCGCCGTTCATTACCTTGACGAAATCGTCGAACAGACGGTTTTCGGACTGCATCGCGAGTCCTCCTTGAAGATGCCTTAAAGCGGGATATCGGTAGTGGAGGCGTCCGGCGCAAGCTCTGCCGCTCGCGGGTTGAGCAGTCCGATCTGCCAGGTGAGCGTCGCCGCGAAGCAGAGCCAGGCGAGATAGGGCAGCATCAGCAGGCCCGCGGAGCGGCGGATCCGCCAGAACAGGATCGCCGTCACGGCCGAGATCGCGATCATCGCCAGGATCGTCCAGAAAGCGGCGCCGACCTCGTGATAGGCGAAGAAGATCGGCGACCAGGCGTAGTTGAGCAGCAGCTGGAGGACGAACAGGGCCAGCGCGGGGCCGCGCCCGCGGGCGCCCTTGGCGTGGAGGATCAGGGCCACGGCGAGGCCGAGGAGGATGTAGAGGATCGTCCAGGCGGCCCCGAACACCCAGCCGGGCGGCATGATCGCCGGCTTCTCCAGAGCGTCGAACCAGGCGTTGCCGTAGCCCGAGCCGGAGATTCGGCCGGACACGGCGCCGAGCAGAAGCACCAGCGGCACGGTGAACAAGGCATAGCGCAGGAACGACATGCGCAGCTGCGACCGGGAAGCGAGCGCGGTCATTTTACCTCCGTCATTGCGAGGAGCGAAGCGACGAAGCAATCCAGCCTCAGCGTCCGGCGTGAACTCAGAACTGGATTGCTTCGCTGCGCTCGCAATGACGGGCTCCTCATTCCGCCGGCGCCGGCTGGGCGTGGCCCGGATGCCTCAGCTGCTCCTCGAGCTTGCGCGTCACCGCCAGCGGCGAGCCGGTGTAGCGGGCGAGGCGCGAATAGAGGAGCGGGATGAGGAAGAGGGTGATCAGGGTCGAGATCGACACGCCCCAGACGATGACCACGCCGATCGCGGTCCGGGCGGCGGCGCCGGCGCCGCTCGCCAGCATCAGCGGCACGGCGCCGGCGACGGTGGCGATCGAGGTCATCAGGATCGGTCGCAGCCGGCGGGCCGAGGCCTCGCGGATCGCCTGGCCGATGTCGCGGCCCTGGTCGCGCAGCTGGTTGGCGAACTCGACGATGAGGATCCCGTTCTTGGCGGCGAGGCCGACCAGCATGACCAGGCCGACCTGGCTGTAGAGGTTCAAGGTCTGCCCCATCGCCGCGAGGCCGATGCCGCCGCCCGCCACCGCCAGCGGCACCGTGGTGATGATGACGGCGGGATGGACGAAGCTTTCGAACTGGGCGGCGAGCAGCAGGTAGATGATCAGGATGGTGAGTCCGAAGACCAGCCAGATCGAGCCGCCCGCTTCCCGGAACGCCTGGCTCTCGCCGCGATAGCCGACCGCGATCACCTCGGGCGACTGGGCGGCCTGGGCCTCGAGGAATTCGAGCGCCTCGCCGAGCGAATAGCCCGGCGCGAGCCCTCCGGAGAGGGTGATCGCCCGCATCTTGTTGTAGCGGCCGAGGTCGCGCGCTCCGGCCGTGTCGGTGACGGTGACCAGGCTGGCGAGCGGAACGACCCCGCCGGAGCGGTTGCGGACGTGGATGGTCTGGAGATCGGCCTGGGTGGCCCGGTTGCCCGCCTCCGCCTGGACGATCACCCGATATTCCTCGCCCCGGTCGACATAGGTGGAGACCCGGCGCGAGCCGAGCAGCGACTGGAGGGCGTTGGAGACGTCTTCCACAGAGACGCCGAGATCGCCGGCGCGGGCGGTGTCGACGGCGATGCGCAGCTGCGGCTTGGTTTCCTTGTAATCGCTGTCGAGGTTGACGATTCCCGGATTGGCGGCGGCGGCCGCCAGGATCCGGTGGCGGGCGCGGGCGAGCTCGGCATAGGTCGAGCCGGCGATGACGAAGCTGACCGGCTGGCCGCGGCCGCGGCCGCCGATCGACGAGCGGACCTGGGCGTTGCCGCGGATGGCGGGCATCTGGCCGAGCCGGCGATTAACCTCCTGGACGACGTCCTGGGTGGTCTTCTCGCGTTCCTCCCAAGGCTTCAGAAAGACGACGAAATTGCCGCTGTTGAAATCGTCGCTGGCGCCGAAGCCGCCGGGCGTCCGGGTGATGATGGCGCGGATCGCGCCCTTGTCGACGAGCGGCAGCAACTTGCCCTGGGCGTCGACCATGTAGCGGTCCATCTGCGCATAGCCGGTCCCTTCCGGAGCGTTGACGGTGGCGGAGAGGATGCCGACATCCTCGGCCGGCACCAGCTCGGAGCGGAGGGTGAGGAAGAGCGCGGCGGCGGCGGCGAGGAAGATGCCGACGACGGCGAGCGGGACCATCGGCCTCAGGATCACGCCGTCCAGCCGGCGCGAGTAGAAGCCCTCGAGGCGCCGGAAGCGGTCGTCGACCCAGCGGGCGAAGCGGCCGCGCTCCTGATATTTGAGAAGCTTCGAGCAGAGCATCGGAGCGAGGCTGAGCGCGAGGAAGCCGGAGAAAGCGACGGCGCCGATCATCGCCGCGGCGAGCTCTCGGAACAAGAGGCCGGTCTGTCCGGCGATGAACATGATCGGGACGAACACCGCGCACACGACCATGGTCGTGGAGAGGATGGCGAAGCCGACCTGCCTCGTCCCCTCATAAGCGGCGGCGAGCGGCGGCTCGCCCTCCTCGATCCGGTGGTAGACGTTCTCGAGCACGACGATGGCGTCGTCGACGACGATCCCGATCGACAGCACCATGGCGAGCAGGGTGAGGAGGTTGATCGAGAATCCGAACAGCCACAGCACGGCGAAGCTGGCGAGGAGGCAGAGCGGCACGGTGACGGCGGGGATGAGGGTGGCTCGCCAGTTGCCGAGGAAGAGGTAGATGACGAGGACGACGAGCACGGCCGCCTCGGCCAGCGTCTCCCACACTTTCTCGATCGCCCGGCTGATGAACAGGCTCTCGTCGGAGCCGACGACGATGTTCATGCCTTCCGGAAGCGTCGACTGCAGCTCCTCCGCGGCCTTCTTGGCGGAATCGGCGACCGCGAGGGTATTGGCGCCGGACTGACGGACGATGCCGAGGCCGACCGCCTCCTGGCCGTTGAGGCGGAAGGCCGAATAAGGGTTTTCCGGCCCCTGCTCGACCCGGGCGACGTCGCCGAGCCGGACCAGATAGCCGTCGCTGCCCCGGCCGACGACCAGCTGGGCGAATTGCTGGGCGTTGGCGAACGGCCGGTCGACGCGCAGGGTGACGTTCTGCTGCGCCGATTCGAGGCGGCCGGCGGGAAGCTCGACATTCTGGCGTCTGAGCGCGTTCTCCAGGTCGCCCGGAGTGAGGCCGTAGGCGGCGAGCCTTCCGGGCTGCATCCACACCCGCATCGCCGGCCGGGCCTCGCCGCCGACGAAGACCCGGGCGACCCCTTCGATCGAGGAGAAGCGGTCGAGCAGATTGCGGTCGACATAATCGGACAGCTGAAGCCTCGACCATCCCGGCTTGGAGACGACGAGGAAGAGGATCGGCGCGGCGTCGGCGTCGACCTTGCGGACCTCGGGCGGGCGGACGTCGTCGGGGAGGTTGCCGGCCGCGGCGCCGACCCGGTCGCGGACGTCGTTGGCGGCCGATTCGATCGAGCGGCCGGGATAGAATTCGATGGTGATCGAGGATTGGCCGTCCTGGCTTCGCGAGGTGATCGTCTGAAGCCCCTCGACCCCGGAGAGCTGGTCCTCGAGCACCTGGGTGACCCGGGTCTCGACCACGCTTGCGGCGGCGCCGATATATTGGGTCTGGACCGAGACGACGGGCGGATCGACATCCGGATATTCGCGCACCGACAGGGCGAAGAAGCCGACCAGCCCGACGACCGCGATCAGCATCGCCACCACCGCCGCGAAGACGGGCCGGCGGACGGAGAGGTCGGATATCTTCACGGCGCCTTGCCGGCCGGAGCGCCGCTTTGGCCTCGCGGCCCGCGCTCGGCATTGCCGGCGCCGGCGACCCGCACCTTCATCCCCTCGGAAAGCTTGACCACGCCCTCAGTCACGACCTTCTGCCCCGGTTTCAGCCCCTCCAGGATCTCGACCCGGCCGGCGCTGCGCAGGCCCGTCCTGACGGCGGTCCGCCGGGCGCTGCCGCCCCCGTCAATCGTATAGACGAATCGCGAATCGCCTTCTCCAACAATCGCCAGCTCCGGCACCGACAGGCCGAGCCGCGGGGACGTCTCGATGGCGACGGTGAGAAGCATTCCGGGCTTGAGCTTACCGTCGCCGTTGGGGAGGTGGGCGCGGACCATGACCGCCCTCGTGTTGGGATCGATCACCGGGTCGATATTGGCGATCTGGCCGCGGAAGGGCTGATCCGGATAGGCCGCGGAGATGGCGGCGATGGTGAGGCCGGGACGGAGCGTGGACAGCAGCGTCTCGGGCACCGGGAAATCGAGCTTGATCGTCGAGATGTCGCTGATCGTCGCGATCGGGGTGCCCGAATTCACCACCGCGCCGGGCGAGATGGTGCGAAGCGAGGCGTAGCCGGAGAAGGGCGCGGTGATCACCCGCTCCCCGATCGAGGCTCGGACCTCGGAGGCCTGAGCCCTCGCCGCCGCGGCCGCGGCGTTCTGCACGTCGAGCTGCGATTGGGTGGCGAAGCCGCGATTCTTGAGGGTCTGGATCCGGCCGAGCTGCTGCTGCGCCTCCCGCTGCCGGGCCTGGGCCTCAGCGAGCTGGGCGGCCTCCTGCCCCTGGGCGAGGACGGCGACGATTTGGCCCTGGCGGACGAAGGCGCCGTCGTCGAAGCCGAGGCGGACGAGCCGCTCGGTGACCGGAGCGGACAAGGTCACCTGCTCGTTGGCGCGGGCGGTGCCGACGGCCTCGATCGTCTCGACGAAGCGGATGGTGGTGGCCGGCTCGACCTTGACCACCGGGGCGGGGCGGGCCTTGCCCTTCTCCTCGGCGCCGGCGCCTCCGCACGCGGCCGCAAGCCCCAGCAGCAGAATGGAAATCGAGACCTTGAGGGCGCGCATGGGGTGGCCGCTAGCCTGCGGCCTCTCGCCCATCAAGCGCGCTGTGCAGCGAGTAGAAACTCTACATTCCCTTCAGGACCAGTGATCGGGCTCTCGACGAGCCCGGCCACTTTCCACCCCTGCGCTTCGATCCATAGCCGCGCCGCCGCGCAGACTCTAGCGTGGATTTCCGGGTCCCGCACGACTCCGCCCTTGCCGATTTCGTGCCGCTCGGCCTCGAATTGCGGCTTCACCAGCGCGATCAGGCGGCCTCCCGGCTTCGCGAAATCGATTGCCCTGGCCAGCACCTTGGCCAGCGAGATGAAGCTGGCGTCGCAGACGATGATGTCCACAGGCTCGGTCACCACAGCGTCGGTCAGGTAGCGGGCGTTGGTCTTCTCGTGGACGACGACCCGCGGATCCTGGCGAAGCTTCCAGGCGAGCTGGTTGGTGCCGACGTCGACCGCGAACACCCTGGCCGCCCCCTTCTGCAGAAGCACGTCGGTGAAGCCCCCGGTCGACGACCCCACGTCCAGCGCCACCGCCCCCGCAACGTCCCACCCGAAATGCTCCAGCGCATGCGCCAGCTTGACCCCGCCCCGCGAAACCCAGGGATGCTCCTTGCCGCGGACCTCGAGCGGCGCGTCGCCAGCGAGCGCCTGCCCGGCTTTTTCGATCTTGCGCTCGCCACTGTAGACCAGTCCGGCCAGGATCAAGGCCTGCGCCTTGGCGCGGCTCTCGACGAGGCCCCGTTCGACGAGCATCTGATCCGCGCGTTCCTTCGCCATCACTCCCCATAACGCCGCGCACGGCAGGTGAGCAAAAAGAAGGATGGGGTCGCACAAAGGTCACGAAGGCACAAAGAATCAGCGCAGCTGCTTGAACCTGTGTCTATGCGAGAAGGCAGGAAGGTCGGATTTCGCACGGCGCCTCGGTGCCTTCGTGATCTTTGTGCGAAAAATCTTACGGCCTTCGGCCGAGGACATGCAGTTGCACGAAACGCAACTGCATATGTCTACCTTTGCAGTTGAGAATAGCGGCGCCCGTCGCCATATGCGTTGCGGGAGCGGAACGGCTCCCGATCATAGGGAAATCGAAATGCGTATCGTTGAAACCGGAGTGGCGGGCGTTGTCGCCATTGCCAGCCAGATCCTGATCTTCGCCACCGTCCTGATCTAGGACCGGCGACCAAGGATCTCTGCGAGCCGCCGGGATTTCCGGCGGCTTTTGCATTTCAGGCCGGCGCGGTCCTCAGGCGCCGAGCCCGATATTCTCCAGATAGGCGTTGCTGAACGTCCTTCGCTCCTGCGGGGTCGGAAGAAGCGTCTCGCGGGCCTTTCGCCAGCGATCGAGCCTGTCCTTGCCGAAACTCCTCTCGACCCGGGCCTTTGTCAGGCCGTTGAGCTTGCCCCAATGCTGGGCATAAGGGAGGCCCTCGGTATCGAAGCGGGTCCGCACCCTCTCCATCACCGCCCGGGCGCGCTTCGAATTGAGGCCGTCGAGCTCGAACACGCAATTCTGGTCGTTCATCTGCCAGGCGAGCAGCCCCTGGGTCTTGCGCACGAAGCGGCAGGTGAACACCACCGGCCCCGGCGCCTTCTGATACTCATCGGTCGCCAGCTCGATCGCCCGGCTGGTGAGATGCTGCGGGATCGCCATCGACGAGGCGGCCGCATCCTTGCGCGGGGTCGTGAAGTCGAACGTCTCGCCCCAGGTGCCGAGCCGGTTCGAATAGGTCTTGAGCTGGTTGTCGACCATCAAGGCGGTGAGCGGGCCGTTGAGGCCAGGGACGGTGTCGAGCAGCCCCGCGACCAGCCCGGGAATGTCGTGACCCGGACCGAACTCGCCGTCGATCGAATAATCGATCTTCGTCCCGGGCGGGAAAGGCCTTTTGTACATGACTTGCACATAGGCGCGGTGCCGGCCGTCGTTGGGATTGACGATGGCGCGGAAATAATAAGGCCGCTCCGCCCCGCGCGGCAGGGCGATCCCGGAAAAGTCGAAGCCGTTCATCGCCCGCTTCATCGCCTCGTCATAGGGAAGCACGATCTGATGGGCTTCGAGCCGGAAGATCGGAGCGGTGCGAAGCATCACCGAATGGATGATCCCGAGGCCGCCGAGGCTGACCAAAGCGGCGTCGAACAGATCGTCGCCTGGCGCCCGGGTCGCCCCGAGCGCGGCGACGAGGGCGTCGCCGGCGATCGGATCGGTCGAGCGCTCCAGCCACAGATTGCGGCTTCCGGTGAGCAGCTGGAGACCGCAGACCTGGTTGTGGAGCGCGCCCATGTCGACGGCGGAGCCGTGGCTGCTGGTCGTGAACGCGCCGACGATGGTCTGGCCGTTGCTCGACCCGGTCGTGCGCAGCGATCGTCCGAGTCCCGTCTCCAGCCATTTGTTGAGCTCGGCGACGGCGATTCCGCACTGGACGAGGACGAGCTCGGCCGGATCGCCCTTGTAGTTCGGCGACAGGCTGGCAGCCTCGGGCCGGAACCGCCAGTTGAGCGTCGCCGTCTCGATCAGTCGGCCGCCCGACGGGGTGGCGACGCTGGAATGCGACCAGCGTCCGCCCACGGGGTGCATCCTCAGGCCCGCCGCCGTGGTGGCCGCGATCAGGCCCTGGATCGCGGCCGCCGTCTTGCGCATTCCGCCCATGCCGGGATTGGTCTCCGGATTGTGGATCTCGACCCGATCCGCGATCGGATCCCTGGTCAGCGTCCGGTGCCAGTTGGACCAATGCTTCTCAGCGAAGGTTATTACCCTGGCTTCGCTCGCCATCGTGCGCCTCCCCCGACGGCTGCCCCGCGCCGCCTCCTTCATCCTCGTCCGGCAAGATCGGCCGCTTCGCGCATTTGTACTTGATCGTGGCGGGCATCCAGAGGCCGAGGGTCAGCGCCGTCGCCAGCGCCTGCGGCAGGCTGGTGACGACCCGGACCTCGTCGATGAGGTTGGTCGCGCATTTGTCGGCGACGGCGGTCTTCTCGACCGCTCCCCAGAAATAGGCGTTGCTATGGACGGTCTGGAAGTCGCCGTAGCCGTTGGGCTCGGCGACCCGCAGCTGGTGATAGGCGCAGGCCTGGAGCGGAAGCGAGAGCCAGAGCATCCCGGCCATTGTGAGTCGCTTGCCAGACATCGGCCCCGCCCCTGCTTTTCCGAGGCCTCACCTTACGCTCTTTGCGCGACGACATGAAGCGCCGGCCGTCCGGAGTTGGCTCCATTTCCGACCTTTTCGCGGGGCGCCTCCGAATCGGCGATCCAACTCGCGAAGATCCTTACGACAATACGGTTCGGCTAAGCCCGCGCGCCCTCGACCACGCCCGCGCTGTTGTGACGGAGCGCCTTCAGCACCGCCTCGACGATTCCGTCGGCGTCCAGCCCGGCTTCGGCATATTGCTTCTCGGGCTTGTCCTGGTCCTGGAAGCGGTCGGGGAAGCGCAGGGTGCGAAGCTTGAGGCCGCCGTCGATGAGGCCGAGGTCGCTGGCCAGGGTGAGGACGTGGGCGCCGAAGCCGCCGATCGCCGCTTCCTCCACCGTCACCGCCACTTCGTGCGAAGTCAGCAGGCGGCGGATCAGGGCCTCGTCGAGGGGCTTGGCGAAGCGGAGGTCGGCGACCGTCGTCGAGAGTCCTCGCCCCTCGAGCGTGTCGGCCGCCCTGAGCGCTTCCTGAAGCCGGGTGCCGAGCGAGAGGATCGCCACCTTCTTGCCTTCGCGAACGATCCGGCCCTTGCCGATCTCGAGCCGCTCGGGGACGTCGGGCAGGGGAATGCCGACGCCGTTGCCGCGCGGGTAGCGGACGGCGCTGGGGCCCTGGTCGTAAAGCGCCATGGTGTGGACCATGTGGACCAGCTCGACCTCGTCGGCCGCCGCCATCACCACGAAATTCGGCAAAGTGCACAGATAGGCGAGGTCGAAGCTGCCGGCGTGGGTGGCGCCGTCGGCGCCGACCAGCCCGGCGCGGTCCATGCCGAAGCGCACCGGCAAATTCTGGATTGCGACGTCGTGGACGACCTGATCGTAGGCGCGCTGGAGGAAGGTCGAATAGATGGCGCAGAACGGGCGGTAGCCCTGGGCGGCGAGGCCGGCGGCGAAGGTGACGGCGTGCTGCTCGGCGATGCCGACGTCGAACATGCGGTCGGGGAACAGCGCCCCGAACTTGTCGAGGCCGGTGCCCGAAGGCATCGCCGCGGTGATCGCCACCACCTTGTCGTCGCGCTGCGCCTCCGCGGTCAGAGCCTTGGCGAAGACGGCGGTGTAGCTGGGCGGGCCGGGCTCGGCCTTGGCCTGCTCGCCGGAGACGACGTCGAACTTCTGGACCCCGTGATATTTGTCCGCCGCCGCCTCGGCCGGGCCGTAGCCCTTGCCCTTCTTGGTGACGACGTGGACCAGCATCGGCCCCTCGTCGGCGTCGCGGACATTCTCCAGGATCTGGACCAGCCCCTCGATATTGTGGCCGTCGACCGGCCCGACATAATAGAAGCCGAGCTCCTCGAAGAGCGTCCCGCCGGTCCAGAAGCCGCGCGAATATTCCTCCCAGCGCCGGGCCATGACGTGGAGCCGCTTGGGAAGCTTGCGCGCCAGCTTCTGGGCGAGATGGCGCAGCGTCAGATATTTGGGCGACGAGACCAGCCGGGCGAGATAGTGCGAGAGCCCGCCGACCGGAGGCGCGATCGACATGTCGTTGTCGTTGAGGATGACGATCAGCCGGTTGCCCGCGGCCTGGGCGTTGTTCATCGCCTCATAGGCCATTCCGGCCGACATCGCGCCGTCGCCGATCACGGCGATCGCCCGGCCGGGCTTGCCGGCCAGCTTGTTGGCGACGGCGAAGCCGAGGGCCGCGGAGATGGAGGTCGAGCTGTGCGCCGCCCCGAACGGGTCGTACTCGCTCTCCGAGCGCCGGGTGAAGCCGGAGAGGCCGCCGCCCTGGCGAAGGGTGCGGATGCGGTCGCGCCGTCCGGTCAATATCTTGTGCGGATAGGCCTGGTGGCCGACGTCCCAGATCAGCCGGTCGTCGGGGGTGTCGAAGACGTAATGGAGGGCCGTCGTCAGCTCGACGACTCCGAGGCCGGCGCCGAGATGGCCGCCGGTGACCGACACGGCCGAGATGGTCTCGGCGCGAAGCTCGTCGGCGAGCTGGCGAAGCTGCGCGGGCTTGAGCCGGCGCAGCTCGGCGGGGGTTCCGACGGTGTCGAGAAGCGGAGTTTCGGGGCGTTCGGTCATGGCTGGCGCATATGGTCCCTGTCGCACCGCCCCGCTAGACCAAAGCGCCGCGGGTGTCGAATGGCGAAGATGTGCAGGAAGGGTGCAGGGCTCACCGCCCGTCGTCCGGCTCCTCGATGTCCGGCTCGATCCATCGGTCCGGCGGCTGGGGCGCGACCTCCCAGACATGTTCGCCGACCACCGAGGACGGAATCGCAACCCCTTCGGCATTGCGCGCCGGGCGGTAGCGGAAGCGGTTCACGATCAGCCGGCAGGTGACATTGTCCAGCTCGCGGCTGCCGCTCGAGCGGGTCACGGCGCAGTCGCTGACCCGGCCGCTCGGCGCCACGGTGAAGCGCAGATGGACGGTCCCGCCGATCCGCGACCGGTAGGCGCCGTCGGGATAATCGGAGCCGTCGATCCGGCCGCTGAGCCAGCGGGCGCGGCTGCCGCGGCCGCCGCCGCCGCCGCCGCCCGTGCCGTTGCCGAAGCGCCCGCTGCCGAGGCCGGTGCCGATTCCGCCCCTTCCGGTGCCGGGACCCGGCACGAGCGCCGCGCCGGCCGCCATCGCGCTCCCCAGTCCCGCCGCCGGAGCGGTCGGAATGGGCGGCGGCACCGGAAGGCGGATCTCGGGCGGCGGAGCGACGATCTGGGTCGGCGTGTTGCGCAGGTTGGCGGGCGAAGCGGCGCCCTCGGCGTCCTTCGGCCTGGCCTTGCGGGTCTTCTTCTCGACGTCCGGGCGAGCCGGCTCGGCCGGCGGAGGCGGGGGCTCCTCGTGAACGGTGAAGAGCTTGAGGGCGTCGGGAACCGCGGCCGTCGGCCCATAGCCCAGGCCGGTGAGGAGGACGTAGCCGATCAGGGCATGAAGCAGCCCGACTCCGGCCGCCGACTTCAGGCGGTCCCTGTTCTCGGGTTCCAGACGCAACATCATCGGCCAGCCCTCGGCGACGGATCATTCTCCGCCCGGGCGACCGCAATTACAATGGCTTATCTGACTGCAACCTGTCTTGCGGATGTCGGCGGAGCCGTAAGACGGCTTTACGCAGCTTTAAGCGGGCGCCATTATCCCGGCGACGGGGTGGGACGGCGGGTCTCGTTCGTCTGCAGGGGGTCAGGGATGGCAGAATCGATCTTCGTCCGCGTCCAGCGGGTCGTGACCGGCGGCGTTGGAAGCGCGCTCGACGCGGCGGAGCGGCTCGGCGGCACCAGCGTGATGCGCCAGGCGATCCGCGACATGGATGCGGCCATCGACAAGGCGCGCGCCGAGGGCGACGACGCCCGGGCGAGGCGCCTGCAGGCGGCGCATCGGCTCCAGGAATGCCGCAAGCAGCTGGCGACCCTCAAGGATCAGGCGCGCTTCGCGCTCGGCAAGGACCGGATGGACCTGGCGGAAGCCGCCATCGCCCGCCAGCTCGAGGTGGAATCGCAGGTCGCCGCGCTGACCAGGGCGGAGGCGGAGGCAACCGCCGCGGAGCGCCGGCTCGAGGAGAGCGCCGCCGAGCTCAAGCTGCGCCGCGGCCAGATGGTCGACGAGCTGCGCGGCTTCGAGGCGGCGCAGCGGGCCGGGTCGGACGGGGACGACGCTCCCGGATCGCCGGACTCGCGCCTGAAGCGGCGGGCCGAGCGCGCTCAGGAGGCCTTCGAACGCGCCCTGGAGGCGGCCGGCGGCCTGAGCGGCGGCCGGGCCAGCCCGGAAGCGACGGCCAAGGTCGCCGAGCTCGAGGCGCTTCAGAAGGAGGCGGCGATCGCCGAACGGCTGGCCGAGCTTCGCGACGGCGCCAAAGGCGCATCCGCGCCCGGCAAGAGCAGCCGGGCCAAGCCCCGCGCCTAGAGCCTCAGCCTTCCTTGCAATCCGGGCAGGTGCCGCGGACCTCGATCACCGGCCGCTCGGGGGTGAACCCCGCCTGCGTCGCCGCGGCGCGAACGCCGCCGGAGAGCTTGTCGTCGTCGAGATGGGTGGTGTTGCCGCAGGTGTCGCAGATCAGGAAGATGCAGTCGTGCAGGCAGTCGGGATGGTCGTTGGCGACATAGGCGTTGGCGCTCTCGACCCGGCGGGCGAGATTGGCGCCGACGAACAGGTCGAGGATGCGGTAGACGCTGTTCGCCGCAACCCGCCGGCCCTGCGACTGGCTGACCTTGTCGGCGATGTCGTAGGCGGAGGCGGGGCGGTCGAAGCCGGCCAGCGCCTCGAAGACGGCGGACCGCATCTGGGTCCATTGCTCGCCGCTGCGCTCCATCGTGCTTTGCGCCGCCTGCATGAGGGAAGCCCCCTCATGCGCCTCGTGATGGTGGTGATGCGCCATGGGCGCAAGGTAAGGCTTTTGCGGGGCGGGGACAAGGCTTCCGCCCGTCATTGCGAGCGAAGCGAAGCAATCCAGTCTGCAGCGGCGAAGACCCGCAGATTGCTTCGGCGCTTCGCTCCTCGCAATGACGAGGCGTAAGCGGTCAGATCACCGCCCGGCGGTTGAGATCGTGGCCCAGGGCGAGGATGGCGACTCCGATGATCGTGTAGACGGTCTCGAGGGCGCTATGGGGCATGGTCAGGGCCCCCGCCATCACGCCGAGGCCGAGACCTCCGACCGCCGAAGGCATCATGAAGCCGTGCTCGCTGATCCCGCGCCCGAGGGCGACGATTCCGAGCATGATCGCCAGGGTCAGCCCGACCTCGTGGACGATGGGCGCGACCAGCAGCCCGCCGGCGGAGGCGAGCAATGCGAGGACGACCGACGTCGCCAGGCAATGGACGAGGCACAGCCCGGACAGCGCGATCGCCATCCGGTCCATCGACCCATTTGCTCCCACCTTCGCGAACATAGACTCGCCGTTCTCCTGACGGCCCCCTCTATAATATCGCAGCCGTAAAGATACAACATAACATTCTGAAAAAAGTTGCATTGGCTTTGTCCGGTCCGGCAACCATATCGCCGGCAATATTCCCCTCTCCAGTCTTCGCGGGAGAGGGGAATCTCTGGAGCCCGTTTAGATGTCCGTCGAGCCCGTTACCCGTACCACCCAGCCCAATGCCATCGCCCTGTGGCTGCTCGCGGTCGCCGGGCTCGTCTTCCTGATGGTCGTCGTCGGCGGGATCACCCGGCTGACCGAATCCGGACTGTCGATCGTGCGCTGGGAACCGCTTTCGGGGATTCTCCCGCCGTTCGGCGAGGCGGCGTGGTCGGCCGAGTTCTCGGCCTACCGGCAGAGCCCGCAATATCAGCTGATCAACAGCGGGATGAGCCTCGACGACTTCAAGAACATCTATTTCTGGGAATATGTGCACCGGCTGCTCGGGCGGGTCATCGGGCTCGCCTTCGCTCTGCCGTTGCTGTGGTTCGCGTGGAAACGGGCCATCCCGGCCGGCTATGGCTGGAAGCTCGGCTTCATCCTCGCGCTCGGCGCCCTGCAGGGCGCGATCGGCTGGTGGATGGTCGCCTCCGGCCTGGTCGACCGGCCCGACGTCAGCCACATCCGCCTCGCAATCCATTTGCTGACCGCGCTCGCCATCTTCGCCGCCACCTTGTGGGTCGCCCTCGACCTCCTCCTCCTCGTCCGGAACGGCGCTGCGGGGCCGGTGCGGATGCCGACCGCCGGAATCTGGGCTCTGTCGCTGCTGTTCCTGCAATTTCTGTTCGGCGCCTATGTCGCCGGCCTCGACGCCGGCTACGCTTTCGCGAGCTGGCCGAAGATGGGCGACCAATGGTTCCCGGCCGACGCGCCGCTGCTCGAGCCCTTCCTGCGGAACTTCGCCGACAACCCGATCATGGTCCAGTTCATCCACCGCTGGCTCGCCTTCGCCGTCGCCGCGGCGGCGCTCGTCCTCGCCCGCGCCGCCTGGCTGAGCGGGCGCCGGCAGGCGGCCGGCGCGCTGGCCGGCGCGGTGACGGTCCAGATCCTGCTCGGCATCTTCACTTTGCTCTCGGGGGTGGAATTGTGGATCGCCGCCTCGCACCAGGGCATGGCGGTTCTGCTGCTGGCGGCGACCCTGGTCGCAGCGCACCGGCTGGGCGAGCTCGGCACCCCTCCCCAATTCCTCCCCCTCGAGGGAAGGGGGGTTCAGGGCGAGCCGGCATGAGCGCCATCGTCACCGTCTACGCCACTTTCGCCTCGGACGAGGAAGCCCGCCGAATCGCCCGTACCCTGGTCGAGGAGCGGCTTGCCGCCTGCGCGAACATCCTCGGCGCCTGCCATTCCATCTACCGCTGGCAGGGCGCGATCGAGGAAGGCGAGGAGGTCGCCGCTTTGTTCAAGACGAGGGCCGACCTGGCCGAGGCGCTGATCGGCCGACTCGCCGAATTGCACGGCTACGACGTGCCGGCGGCGGTCGTCTGGCCGATCGCCGACGCCCTCGAAGGCTATGGCCAGTGGGTGAGCGCGGAAACTTCAAGGTAACATAATACCTCACGCCAAATGCCCGCTTTTCCTTGACTTCCGGGCCTCCCGCTGTCATTTGGCCGCCCAAGCGCCGCTCCTCCGGGACGCGGCGCCTTCATTTTCAAATGAGGTCACACCCTCCAAGGGAGATTCAGGCCATGAAGGCGCTGATGAAGACCACCAAGTCGGCCAAGCCGGCCGAGGTGGAGAAGAAATGGCATCTGATCGATGCGGACGGGCTGGTCGTCGGCCGCCTCGCCTCGATCATCGCCAACATCCTGCGCGGCAAGCACAAGCCGAGCTACACCCCGCACGTCGATTGCGGCGACCATGTCGTCGTCGTCAATGCCGACAAGGTGAAGTTCACCGGCAAGAAGCTGGCCGACAAGATCTATTGGCGCCACACCGGCTATGCCGGCGGGATCAAGGGCGTCACCGCCGGCAAGGTGCTCGAGGGCCGCTTCCCCGAGCGCGTGCTCGAGAAAGCGGTCGAGCGGATGATCCCGCGCGGGCCTTTGGGCCGCGACCAGATGCGCGCCCTTCACCTCTACAACGGCACCGAGCATCCGCACGGCGGCCAGAATCCTGAACCTCTCGACGTGGCGGGCATGAACCGCAAGAACAAGGTGGGTGCCTGATGACCGACAATCGCCAATCCCTCGCCGATCTCGGTGAGCTGACCGGCGCCGCCGCGGCCGCGCCGCCCGCCGCCCCCGAAGCCGCCCCGGCCGCCGACTCTTCGGCCGCCGAGGCTCCGGCCCCCACCGGAAGGCCGGCCGAAGCGGCCGACGACCAGGGCGTCTCCACCCAGGGTCCGCAGATCCAGGCCATCCTTCGCGAGCAGCAGCTCGACAAGCAGGGCCGCGCCTACGCCACCGGTCGGCGCAAGGACGCCGTCGCCCGGGTCTGGCTCAAGCCCGGCACCGGCAAGATCGTCGTCAACGGCCGCGACCAGGAAGTCTATTTCGCCCGGCCGACGCTTCGCCTGATCATCAACCAGGTGTTCGACGTCACCGAGCGCCGCGGCCAGTATGACGTGGTCGCGACGGTCAAGGGCGGCGGGCTTTCCGGCCAGGCCGGCGCGGTCCGCCACGGCATCTCGACCGCTCTCACCCGCTACGAGCCGGGGCTGCGCACCACGGTCAAGCGCGAGGGCTTCCTCACCCGCGATCCGCGAGTCGTCGAGCGCAAGAAGTACGGCAAGGCCAAGGCCCGCCGCTCCTTCCAGTTCTCGAAGAGGTAAAATGCACGTCGTCCCAGCGAAGGCTGGGACCCCGGCGAGTGAAAGGCACCTCGTCTTTCACCCCCTGGGATGCCAGCCTTCGCTGGCATGACGGAACCGGCCGAAAGGCGGTGGAGGGGCCGGCGCGGAAGCGCCGGCTCTTTCTTTTTGTCCGCCGCAAGAACCCCTCCACCATGCTTCGCATGGTCCCCCTCCCCGAGAAACCTCGGGGAGGAATTTAGACGCAAGATACGGATTGGTGATCGCCGCAGCGCCTGCTCAGACGTTGTCATGAGCGAACGCGAATATGTGCTCGGCACAAGCGATGCCGAAGTCGAGCGGCTCGGTCTCCAGCACCGCGTCTGGCGCCCCTACATGCTCGACGCCTTCCGCCGCGCCGGCATCGCCCCGGGCGCGACCGTGGTCGACGTCGGCGCAGGGCCCGGCTTTGCCGCCACCGACCTTGCCGAGATCGTCGGCACGGCCGGGCGGGTGGTCGCGCTGGAGCGCTCGCGCCGTTTCCTGGACGTCATCGACGAGCGGGCGCGCCGGCTCGGGCTCGCCAATATCGAAGCGCGCGAGCAGGACGTCGCCGAAGCGGGATCGGGCCAGGGCTTCGCCGATGCGAGCTGGTGCCGCTGGGTGCTCTCCTTCGTCGGCGACGCGCCTCGCACCGTGGCCCACATCGCCGCGGCGCTGAAGCCCGGCGGACGCGCCATCTTCCACGAATATGCCGATTACGGCGCCTGGCGGACCCTGCCGCCGGACCCCGACGTCGAGCGGTTCCGCAACCTCGTCATGCAAAGCTGGCGCGACGCCGGGGGCGAGCCCGATATCGGGCTCCGCCTGCCCGATTGCCTGGCGGAGGAGGGTCTCGAGATCCTTGAGATGCGCCCCCTCGTCCATGTCGTCCGCAAGGGCGATTTCATTTGGGAATGGCCGGCCGCGTTCATGGCGAGCGGCGCCCGGCGGCTGGCCGAGCTCGGCTATGTCGAAGCCGACGAAGCGGAGCGGCTGGGGACGGCGCTGGACCGGTTGCCGGCCGGGAGCTGGATGACGACTCCGCTCGTTCTGGAGGTGATCGCCCGGAAATAAGCTTCGCCCCGGCGCTAGCGGTTGACGGTCGCCATTCCGGCTTCGTGATAGCGCGGGCCCGAGGCGGAGCCGGGCGGCAGGATGTGGTCGATCCGCTCCAGCTCCTCGCGGGTCAGCTTCACCTCCAGCGCGCCGATATTCTCCTCGAGATATTTGCGCCTCTTGGTTCCCGGGATCGGAACCAGATCCTCGCCCTGCGCCAGCACCCAGGCGATGGCGAGCTGGGCGGCGGTGCAGCCTTTTTCCGCCGCCATCGCCTCGATCTCGCGGACCAAAAAGATGTTCTTCTCGAAATTGCCGCCGGTGAAGCGCGGATGGAAGCGGCGGTAATCGTCGTCGGGGAAATCGGCCGGGCTTTGGAACTGGCCGGTGAGGAAGCCGCGGCCGAGCGGGCTGTAGGCGACATAGGCGATTCCGAGCTCGCGCACCGTCGGCAATATCTCGGCTTCGGCATCTCGGCTCCACAGCGAATATTCGGTCTGGAGGGCGGCGATCGGGTGGACCGCGTGCGCCCGCCGAACCGTCGCCGGGGCGGCCTCGCTGAGCCCGAGGAAGCGGACCTTCCCCGCCTCGACCAGCTCCGCCATCGCGCCGACCGTCTCCTCGATCGGCACTTCGGCATCGACCCGGTGCTGGTAATAGAGGTCGATGGTCTCGACCCCGAGCCGCTTCAGGCTCGCCTCGCAGGCGGACCGGACATAATCGGGCCGGCCGCACACGCCCCTGAAGCTGCCGTCCTCGCCGCGGACGTTGCCGAACTTGGTGGCGAGGAAGACCCGGTCGCGGCGGTCGGCGATCGCCTTGCCGACCAACAGCTCGTTGCGGCCGACGCCGTACATGTCGGCGGTGTCGAGGAAGTTGATTCCGCGCTCGATCGCCTCGTGGATGGTGGCGATCGATTCGGCTTCGTCGCCCGCGCCGTAGAATTCGGACATGCCCATGCAGCCGAGGCCGATCGCCGACACTTCGGGGCCGCCGCGCCCAAGCCGCCTGCGTGGAACCATGATCCGTCTCCTTGTCCCGCCTTTGGACCGGCCCTACGCTCCCCCCGGCGCAACCGGAAGGCGGAACGGCAAAAGGCAGATGGACGTTTCTCCTGATCCCAAGCCTCGCTGGAGGCCCCGCATGCCCGGCCGCAAGATCATCCTTTCCGGAGCCGCGATAATCGTTGCTCTGTCCCTGACCGTCGCCAGCTGCGGCGACCGAGCCAAGCTTCCGGTCAACGCCGGCATGGGCCCGGCGCCGACCCTGCCCAAGCCGGTGAAGACGCTCATCCCCACCGTCAACGTCGCCGATGCGATCGGCTGGCTCGGCGCGTCGCCGACCCCGGCGGCGGGCCTCCAGGTCGGCGCCTTCGCCGCCAATCTCGACCATCCGCGCTGGCTCTACGTCCTGCCCAATGGCGACGTGCTGGTCGCCGAGAGCAACGCGCCGCCGCGGCCCGAAGACGGCAAGGGGCTCAAGGCCAAGATCGAGAAGATGCTGATGAAGAAGGCGGGGGCCGGCGTGCCTAGCGCCAACCGGATCACCCTGCTTCGCGACGGCGACGGCGACGGAGTCGCCGAGACCCGAAGCACTTTCCTGTCCGGCCTGAACTCGCCGTTCGGAATGGCCCTGGTCGGCGGCGATTTCTATGTCGCCGACACCGATGCAATCGTCCGCTTCCCCTATCGCGAAGGCGATATGGCGATCTCGTCCCCCGGCACCCGCCTTACCGATCTTCCGGCCGGGACGCGCAACCATCACTGGACCAAGAGCCTGATCGCCAGCCGCGACGGAGCGCACCTCTATGCGACGGTCGGCTCGAACAGCAACGTCGCCGAGCACGGCATGGCCGAGGAGGAAGGGCGGGCGGCGATCTGGGAGATCGACCGGGCGACCGGCGCCAAGCGGCTGTTCGCCACCGGCCTCAGGAACCCCAACGGGATGGACTGGGAGCCGGTCACCGGCCTGCTGTGGACCGCGGTCAACGAGCGCGACGAGCTCGGCAGCGACCTCGTCCCCGATTACATGACCTCCGTCCGGCGCGGCGGCTTCTACGGCTGGCCCTATTCCTATTACGGCCGCCACGTCGACTCGCGGGTGAAGCCGCCGCGGCCCGACCTCGTCGCTTCCGCCCTGGTCCCCGATTACGCGCTCGGCCCGCACACCGCCTCGCTCGGACTCGCTTTCTATCCCGGAGGCCCGCTCGGCGCCCGCTATGCCGGGGGCGTCTTCGTCGGCCAGCACGGCTCATGGAACCGCAAGCCGGCGAGCGGCTACAAGGTGATCTTCGTCCCCTTCGCGGGCGGGCGGCCGTCGGGCGCGGCGGTCGACGTGCTCACCGGCTTCCTGGATTCCAACGGCAAGGCGCGCGGCCGGCCGGTCGGAGTGGCGGTCGATTCCGGGCGGAGCCTGCTCGTCGCCGACGACGTCGGCAACACGATCTGGCGGGTGACGGCGGCACGCTGAGCTTGTCGGCGGGAGGTTCCTGGCCCATCAACGCTCGATGCGCTTCGTCCTCCCGTTGCTTCTGCTGGTCGCCCCCGCCGCTTCGACGGCGAAGCCCGCGCCGCCGCCGCCCGCCCACAACGGCCCTTTCCTGAGCCCGATGGGCGAGCCCTTCCGCTCCGCGCAACTGGCCATGGACAATGTCGGAGCCTGGTTCGCCGCCGCCGACCGGGACCGCGACCGCGCTTTGACCCTGGCGGAGCTGCGCGACGATGCCGAGCGCTTCTTCGTATTGCTCGACGGCGACCGCGACGGCGAGCTCGAGATGGTCGAGATCGCCCGCTACGAGAATGAGATCGCGCCGGAGGTCCAGGTCGGGCTGCAGATGCGCGCCACGGGCATCGGCGACTGGGGCGGGGGCCGGCGGCGGCGTGTCCAGGTCTACGAGAGAGGGGTGGACGGCGCCGGCCGCTTCTCCTTCCTCAAGATCCCCCACCCGGTGATGGCGGCCGACGCCGACATGAACCGCGGCGTCTCCCGCGCCGAATTCGCTCAGGCGGCGGCGGAGCGTTTCGGGTTGCTCGACCAGGATCGCGACGGCCGCATCCTTCGCGCCGAGCTGCCGCCTTTGCCGCAGCCGCGCGTCCGCCGGCTCCGCGGCGAGAGCGCCAATCCCTTCACGAGGCCCAGGAGCTAACCTTCTCCGGTTGAACTAGCTGTCGACCTTGGCCCGCTCGAGCGCGGCGGCGAGCGCGGCCTCGACTACGCCGAGCTCGTAGGGCTTACGGACGATCTCGAATTCCGCGCCCGCCACCCCGACGATCTCCTCGCTATAGCCGCTGGCGAGAAGGACCGGCAGGCGCGGATGCCGCTTCCGCGCCAGGCGCGCCAGCTCGATCCCGCTCAGGCCCGGCATGACCACGTCGCTGAAGAGGATGTCGACCGGCACCGCCTCGAGCCGCTCCAGCGCTTCCTCGCCCGAGGCGGCGCTGACGACCCGGTAGCCGAGCTCGTCGAGCAGATGATGAGCGAACTCCCGGACATGGTCGTTATCCTCGGCGAGGAGGACGCTCAGCCCTCTCGGCGGCTTCGGCAGGCGAGCCGCGATGGTCGAGCGGCCGAACGCCTTGTCCGTCGCCGGAAGGACGATCCTTACGCTCGTCCCCTCGCCGGAGACGGATCGGATCTCGGCTCGGCCGCCGGCCTGGGCCGCGAAGCCGTGGATCTGCGACAGGCCGAGGCCGGTCCCCTCGCCCACCGGCTTGGTGGTGAAGAAAGGCTCGAAGGCCCGGTCGAGCACCTCGGCGCTCATGCCGCTGCCGGTGTCGGCGATCTCGACCATTACCTCCCCGCCGCTCTCGCCCGGCAGATGGCGGGTGGCCAGCATCAGCCTGCCGCCCTCCGGCATCGCGTCGCGCGCGTTGAAGACGGCGTTGAGCAAGGCGGTCTCGAGCTGGGCGAGGTCGACCTCGACCGGCGGCAGCGAGGGGGCGAGGTCCAGGCCGACCTCGAACCGTTCGCCCAGCGTCCGCCCGACCATATCGGCGAAGGCGTCGAGGCGCAGGTTGAGATCGGCCACCTCCGGCTTCAGCGCCTGACGCCGGCCGAAGGCGAGCAGGTGGCTGGTCAGGGTCGCCGCGCGATCGGCCGTGTCGAGGATCGCCTGGAGGTAGCGCGCCCGTTTCTCCTCGCTCAGCCCGGGCCGGGTGAGAAGCTCGGCGGAACCGCGGATGACCGTCATCAGATTGTTGAAATCGTGGGCGACCCCGCCGGTCAGTTCGCCCAGCGCCTGCAGCTTCTGCGACTGGAACAGGGCCGCCCGCGCCTCCTCAAGCTCTTCATTGGCCTTGCGGCGCTCGGTGATGTCGCGGGTGATCTTGGCGAAGCCGACAAGCCTGCCCTCCTCGTCGTGGATCGGATCGATGACCACGCTGGCCCAGAAGCGGGTGCCGTCCTTGCGCAGACGCCACGCCTCATTCTCATATTTGCCCTCCGCCAGAGCGGTCGCCAAGGCGCGCTGCGGCTCGCCCCGCGCCCGATCCTCCTCGGTATAGAAGCGCGAGAAATGCTGGCCGACGATCTCCTCGGCTTTGTAGCCCTTGATCGTCTCCGCGCCGGTGTTCCAATTGGATACCCGGCCGTCCGGGTCGAGCATGTACAAGGCATAGTCCTTGACGCCCTGCACCAGGGTCCGGAAGCGGCGCTCGCTTGCCAGCAGGGCGAGCGAGGCCTCGCGCCTCTCGGTATCGTCGCGGGTGATCTTGGCGAAGCCGAGCAGATTGCCCTTGTCGTCGCGGATCGGGTCGAGCACGGCGTTGACCCAGAAGCGGGTGCCGTCCTTCCGAACCCGCCAGCCTTCCGCCTCGAACCGCCCCTCTTTCGCCGCGGTCTCGAGAGCGTGTGCCGGCAAGCCCGCTTCGCGATCCTCGTCGGTGAAGAAGGTGGAATAATGGCGGCCGATTATCTCCTCGGCCTCATAGCCCTTGAACTTCCGGGCGCCGGGATTCCAAGTGGCGACATAGCCGTCGGCGTCGAGCATGTAGATGGCGTAATCGGTGACGGCGTTGATGAGCAGCTGGAAACGCTCGGCCGTGACATGGGTGTCGAAGCGGGTACCTTCAGCCATCCAGCAACCTGCGGAAGGAGGGCGACCAGAGTGGCCGAAGGCGCGGGGGTACGCCGCTCGTATCGGCGCCGCAACGTGAAAAATCATTGCGCGGCACCAACATGCGCCGATCGAGGCGGGACCGCCGGCCGGCCCGGCCTCGGCTCAGTCGGCGATGACGGGTGGCCCGTCGGGCGCGTTTTTCGGCTTTCGGAGCAGCCAGACGAGAGGCAGCGCCGCCAGGGTGAGAAGCATCATCGCGTGGAAATCGTCGAGATAGGCGATCATCAATGCCTGCCGGTTGATCTCGAGGTTGAGCATGGCGGCGGCGCCGTCGCCGAGCTGGCCGAAGCGCTGGATGAGACCGGGATCGAGGAGCGGCAGGGTCGAGGAAGTGACCTGGGACGCCAGATCGGAGTGGCTGACCTGGAGGTTGCGGGCGAGCAGGCTGGTCACCACCGAAATGCCGACCGATCCGCCTATGTTGCGGGCGAGGTTGAGCAGGCTGGCGCCGGTGGTGCGGTAGCTCGCCGCCAATGAGGCGAAGGCGAGCGCCTGCAGCGGAACGAAGATGAAGCCGAGCCCGAAGCCCTGCATGACTCCGCTGACGACGATCTCCCGCGAACCCATGACGAGCGTGAAGCCCGACATCTGGTAGAGGGACAGAGCAAGGCAGCTCATCCCGAAGAAAATGAGGATTCGCGCGTCGACCTTGCCGGTGAGCCGGCCCGCGATGAGCATCGAGACGAGCGTGCCTATGCCCCGCGGCGCCGTCAGCCAACCCGATTCCAGGACCGAATAGCCGAACAGCTGCTGGAGGAGCGGCGGCAGCAAAGCGAGGCCGGCGAGGAGGAGCACTCCGGTCACCACCATGAACAGCAAGGCGAAGCTGAAATTGCGGTCGACGAACATCTTCGGATCGAACAGAGGCTGCTTCGCCGTCGCCAGGTGGACGACGAACATCCACGCGCAGGCAGCGGCCAGGGCGGCCTCGATCCACACTTCCCAGCTTTCGAACCAATCGAGCTGGTGGCCTCGGTCCAGCATCAGCTGGAAGGCCCCGAGCGCCACGGCCAGAAGGGCGAAGCCGAACAGGTCGAAGGCGCGTTTGCGCACCTCCGCCGAGGGCATCGTCCGGATCAGGAGGAAGGTGCACAGGATTCCGACCGGCAAATTGACCAGGAACACCCACCGCCACGAATAATTCTCGGTCAGCCATCCGCCGAGCACCGGCCCGATGATCGGCCCGATCATCACGCCCATTCCGAACATGGCCATGGCCCGGGCATGCTTGTGCGGCGGGTTGATGTCGAACAGCACCGCCTGGGCGATCGGCACCAGGAAGGCGCCCGAGACGCCCTGAAGGGCGCGGAAGAGCACCATCTCGGTCAGTCCCTGCGCCATCGCGCAGAGGACCGAGGCGATGGTGAAGGCGATGACGGACCAGACGAACAGACGCTTCCGGCCGACCCGGTCGGCAAGCCAGCCGGTGATCGGAATCGCGATGGCGGAGGCGACGATGTAGCTGGTCAGGACCCAGTTGATCGTTTCCTGGGTGGCCGACATCGACGCCATCATGTGCGGCAGAGCGACATTGGCGATGGTCGTGTCGAGCACCTGCAGAAGCACCGCCATCATGATCGCGACGGTGAGCACGCGATGCTCGAACCGGCCGAGCGTCAGCGTCGCCGGGGCGAAAGGCGCTGCGGCGGTCGCCATGAGGCTAGCGCGCAGCGACCCTGGGCCGGGCGGACGGCGGCAGCGGCGCCTCCTTCGTGTCGATCTTCACCTCGGCCGAAAGTCCCGCGATCATCGGCCTGCCGGGATTCTCGTCGATGGCGATCCGAACCGGGACCCGCTGAGTGACCTTGACCCAATTGCCCGACGCATTCTGCGCCGGAAGGATGGAGAATTCCGAGCCGGTGCCTCGTCCGATGCTGGCGACATGGCCGCGGATCCGGGTGTTCGGATAGGCGTCGAGCCGGATTTCCGCGGGCTGGCCCGGAGCCATCTTGTCGAGGTCGGTTTCCTTGTAATTGGCCTCGACCCAAGCCTGCTCGCTGCGCACCACCGTCACCACCGGAAGGCCTGGAATCACGGTGGCGCCGACATGCAGCCGCTCGGCCTGGCTGACATAACCGTCAATGGGCGCGCGCACCTCGGTGCGCTTCAAGTCGAGCAGGGCCTTGTCGCGCGCGGCGTAGGCGGCGGCCACGGCGGGCTGCGCAGCGGCCGGGCCCTCGGCCAGTGCAGCCTGCTTGATCCGGGCGTCGGCGCGGGCGTTGGCGAGCCGTTCCTTCGCCTCCTGCACGGCGTGCAGCGCCTCGTCGTAGCGGGCACGGGTGGTGAAGCCGCGGCGCATCAGCTCGGCCTGACGCTCGAAGGCGCGCTGGGCGAACCCGACATTGGCACCCGCGCCCTCGATGTCGGCGTTCGTCCCGGCCGATTCCGCTTCCAGCCTGTGGACCGACACCTGGGCGGACGCGATCTGGGCCTCGGCCTGCTCGAGCGCGATCCGGTAGGGACGCGGGTCGATCCGGAAGAGAAGGTCACCTCGCTTCACCCGCTGGTTCTCGCGCACCGCGACCTCGACGATGGGTCCCGACAGTTCGGCGCTGACCGAGACCTTGTCCTGCTGCACATAGGCGTTGTCGGTGGAGACGTAGCGGCCCGAGCTCAGCCAGAGGTAGAGACCGACCGCCGCAATGAGCAGCGGCACCGACAGCATCAGGATGAGCCGAAGCCGCTTCTTCTTCGGCGGCGTGACGCCTTCCGCTTCGGCGGCCGTGATCGGGCCTTCCTTCATCATGCTCTCCGCCTGTCCTTGAGGCCGCCGGCGAGGTTCGTGCGCACCCGCGCCAGAACGTCGCGCACGCGCGCCTGATCCGCCTCGGAAACACCTTCCAGCGCCTCGTCGAGAAATTCCGCGGCGAGGTCGCGCAGGTGATCGATCACCGGGCCCGCGGCCGGCGTGAGATGGATTCGCCAGGCGCGGCGATCCTCGTCGTCGCTTCGCCGCTCGACCAGCCCCGCCTCGGCGAGCCGGTCGATCATCCGGCACAAGGTGATCGGCTCGACGTCGAGCCCGTCGGCAAGCTCGACCTGTCGCATCCCGTCCTCGCGGCCCAGCCAGGCGAGCACCCGCCACTGCGCCCGGGTGACCCCAAGCGCCGCCGCGCGCCTGTCGAACGCCCGCCGCAAAGCGTGCGCCGTCTTCGCCACTTCGAACGCGAAATTAGAATCCACGGCAGGAATATAATAAGCATGCTTATTAAACGCAAGCGAATCGCCGCCCGTCCGAGCGGGAATGGCGAGATCAGCGCTGCAGATCGGCCAGGAAGGCCCGTATCCGTTTGGCGTTCATGCCGACGTCGCTGCCTCCGACCCGGCTGATCGAGCGCATGTCGACGAGGCTTCCGCCGTCCGGCGCCGGCCGCACCCGGACGACGACATCGTCCTTGAAGCGGAAGAAGGTGCTGGTGGCGGTCGCCTCGACGCCGTCGTCGTCGACCAGGGCCGTCTCCCAGCCGCGTTCGCCGGCGAGCGCCGCCACCCGCCGGACCGCCTGCGCCGGCGGCGCGGCGAGATGGACCGTGCGCAGGTCGGCATAATGTGCGCGGTGCAGGGCCTTCCAGCGCTCTTCGGGCGGCAGCGACTTGAGCTCCGGCCTGCCCTCGTCGGGGATGTTCTCGAGATTGTCCGGCCGCACCTTCAGGCGGGCGAATTGGGGGATGTCGTCGAGGTTGGTGGTGGCGTCGTGGATTGCCGGAACGCTCTTGGCGATCCGGACCAGATTGCCGAGATAGAGGACGAAGCCGAGCGCAACCACCAGGGCGAGCAGATTGGCAAGCATCAGCTTCGCCCGCCGCCGCGCCATGACCAGGCCGACGAGGCCGAGCAAGGCGCCCGCCGCGGCCGCGAAAAACAAATAGCGCAGGGCGGTCAGCCCGGAGCGGAAGCTCCAGATCTCGAGCGCGCTGCCGATCGCGGCGACCAGGGCGGCGACCACCGCCCCGACGCCGAGCACGACGGCCGCCCGCGTTACCAGCCGGGTCCAGTCCCTGTTCGAGTCCGCCATGTCGCCCTCCCTTGCGGCCATGCTGCGCCGACGGCGCTCTCACTTCAAGGGCCGAGCCTTGCAGTGGCGATGGATATAGGCTTGGAACCGCGCGTCCATGACCGAGATCGCAGCCATCGACGTTGGAGGCACCCACGCCCGCTTCGCCCTCGCCGAGGTGGACTCCGGCCGCGTGCGCCGACTCGGCGAGGCGCGCACTTTCGAGACGGCCGGCCATGCCGGCCTGCAGGCCGCCTGGGAGGCTTTCGGAGCCGCCGTCGGACGCCCGCTCCCGCCGGCCGCGGCGATCGCGCTTGCCGGCCCGGTCCGGGGCGAAACGCTCAAGCTCACCAATACGTCCTGGGTGATCCGTCCCGCCTCGATCCCCGCGAGCCTCGGGGTCGAGCGCTTCACCCTGGTCAACGATTTCGGAGCGGTCGCCCACGCCGTCGCCCAGCTCGGCGGCGAGCATTTCGGCCATCTTTGCGGGCCCGAGCAGCCCTTGCCCGACGAGGGGATGATCAGCATCGTCGGCCCCGGCACCGGCCTCGGGGTCGCCCAGCTGCTCCGCCGCGGCGGCGGCTACCACGTCATCGAGACCGAGGGCGGCCATGTCGATTTCGCGCCGCTCGACGGGCTCGACGACCGTATCCTACTCCAACTGCGCCAGCGTCATCGGCGAGTGTCGGTCGAGCGGGTCGCGTCCGGCACGGGCCTCGCCAACCTCTACGAAGCG
The DNA here is from genome assembly GCA_035719905.1 of Allosphingosinicella sp. Taxonomy (GTDB): domain Bacteria; phylum Pseudomonadota; class Alphaproteobacteria; order Sphingomonadales; family Sphingomonadaceae; genus Allosphingosinicella. The sequence goes on along the minus strand of DASTFN010000075.1, from coordinate 6,285 downwards.
CTTGCGGCGATCGAGGGTCGTGACCTCGAATTTCGCGACGAGAAGGCGCTCTGGCAGGCGGCGCTGGCGGGCGAGGACAGCCTCGCCGTTGCCGCCTTGGACCGTTTCTGCCTGTCGCTCGGCGCGGTCGCCGGCGACATCGCCCTGGCGCAGGGCGCTCGGGCGGTGGTGATCGCGGGCGGGCTCGGTCTCCGCCTCGCCGGCCATTTGCCGCGTTCGGGCTTCCGCGGCCGCTTCATCGCCAAGGGCCGCTTCGAGCGGCGGATGGACGAGATTCCGGTCAAGATCATCACCTACGCGCAGCCGGGCCTGTTCGGCGCGGCCGCCGCTTTCGCCGCGGAGCATATGGAATGAGGAATATCGGCGACATCATGCGCCTGGCGCCGGTCATCCCGGTGCTGGTGATCGACGATTCCGCAGACGCCTGCAGGATCGCCCGGGCCCTCGTCGCCGGCGGCCTCAAGGTGCTCGAAGTCACCTTGAGGACGCCCGCCGCTCTCGACGCCATCGCCGAGATGAGCAAGGTCGAAGGCGCGGTGGTCGGCGCCGGCACAATTCTCAACGCGGACCAGCTTTATCAAAGCGTCGCCGCCGGCGCCGAATTCATCGTCTCGCCCGGCCTCACCGAGCCGCTCGGCCGGGCCGCGGTCGCTTCCGGAATCCCCTTCCTGCCCGGAATCGCCACCGCCGCCGACCTGATGCGCGGCCTCGACCTCGGCCTCTCGCATTTCAAATTCTTCCCCGCCGAGACTTCGGGAGGAATAGCGGCCCTGAAGGCGCTGGCCGGCCCGTTCGGGCAAGCGCGTTTCTGCCCTACCGGAGGGATCACCCAGGCCAGCGCTCCGGCCTGGCTCGAGCTCGCGCCGGTGCTGTGCGTCGGCGGCTCCTGGCTGGTCCCGAAAGGACCGGTGGACGGGCAAGAGATCGAGCGCCTCGCCAGGGCAGCGGCCGCGCTTCGGCCCTGAAGCGAGCGTCGACGGCTCGACAAAGGCGCCCGGCTTTCCTAGATATCGGCCGCCCGAGCGGGCGTAGCTCAATGGCAGAGCAGAAGCTTCCCAAGCTTACGACGAGGGTTCGATTCCCTTCGCCCGCTCCAGGCCTGTATTTTTGCGGCTGAGAGCCTGTCTATGAGTCGTGACAACCGCGGCATAGCCATCGCCGCCGCAGCCGCCGTGGCGGGGACAGCGGCCATAGCGGCCCTTTCGTGGCCGGATCCACCGACCCTCAAGCGCTATGCCTATGAAGAGGCACGCCCGGGTAGCGTTGAGGGCCGAGGCGCGAATTGCCTCCCGTCAAGGCTCGCGGCAATCCAGGACTTGGTCGAAGCCGAGCGGCAGCGAATTGCCTGCGCGAAGGAGGCGGAGGAGCACCGTCTTCAGACCAACGACCTCATCCAGCAGACGCGGGCCGCCGACGCGGCCGCTGCGCAGGCCGAAATCGCCAAACAAGTAGCATGGATGACTTTCCTCCAGACAATTGGCGGATTCCTCACCCTCACCGCGGCCGCCGCGGCCGCATTCTACGCCCGGGAGGCAGCGAGGGAAGGCCGACGAGCCGCGGACGCCGCGGAGAAAACCTTGGCGCATTCCGCTGAGACCGCGAGAGTGGAGCTAAGGCCCTATCTCGCCGTCGAAAATGAATCAGTCTATCAGGAGGATGAGGAAAGCATTCCTCGAAGAATCTGGATTCGCGTCGGATACAATAATACGGGCGCCACCCCCGCGCTGAGCGGGATGCTTCATTCGGAAGCCTGGGTTGAACCGGGGGTCGATCTGCCGCGGCACACCCTGGACCTTACGGTCGCGACGCTCCTTCCCAGATCGACCCAGCACGCGAACCTCGGGCTAAACCTTATCGACGAGGAACTGGAGGCGCTGCAGCAGGAGGGTGCGCGTCTGAAGTTCGATTACGAACTAACATTCACCGACGTGTTCGGAGAGAAGTGGCGGCACCGTCAAACCTTCTACGCGAGTTGGGAGGACGTGCTTGCGAAGAATTTGTTCACGGAGGGGGCAGAACAGGTCGTAGCGGAATGAACGCGACCGAGGTGCCTTGGCTGAAGCTGCGAAGGCGCCTTCCGGCTTAAATTCCCTCTCGCACCACCTCTCGTTCAGCTTGTTTCAACCGTGCGACCAGGTCCGCCTCGCAGGCGGACAGCGCCGCCTCGTCGGTCGAGCGGATGACGAAATTGGCGCCGACCCGGCCCTCCCGGAAGAAGGGGTAGGAGCCGATCTGGCAGCCGGGATGGGCGCGCTCGACCTCGGCGAGCAGCTGCGCCACCTCGCTCTCCGCGGTCCAGCAGCCGAGCGTGCACGAAAGCAAAGGCCGCCCGCCCTCGATCGTTCCCGAGAGGGATTCCAGCATCTGGACCGCGATGTGCGGCACTCCCGCCAGGATGAAGAGGTTGCCGCGGCGGATCCCGGGCGCTCCCGACATCCTGTTCTCGATCAGCTCCGCGCCCTCGGGCACCCGGGCCATCCTCAGCCGCCCTTCGTTGAGCCCGCCGCGGGTCGCGTAATATTCCTCGAGTATCGCCCGCGCCTTGGGATGGACGACGACCGGCACCCCGAGCGCGTGGGCGATCGCGTCGACGGTGATGTCGTCGTGGGTGGGGCCGATCCCGCCGGTGGTGAACAGATAATCGTAATCGGCCATGAGCGCGTTCACCGCGGCCGCGATCCGCTCGATCACGTCGGGCACCACCCGCACCTCGTTGAGGCGGATGCCCTGCAGGTTCAGCCAGAAGGCGACCTGGGCGATGTTCTTGTCCTGGGTCCGGCCGGAGAGGATCTCGTCCCCGATGATCAGGAGACCGGCCGTCCAGATGCGTTCGGAAGTCATGTTCCGTCCTTCGATACGGGACTTCGCCAAGCTCAGTCCCTACTCAGGATGAGCGTGATACGGCTTCCCGCTCATCCTGAGTAGCCGTTGAGCTTGTCGAAACGGCGTATCGAAGGACGGGCTCAGGCCGAACGGAGTTTGTCGTATCGCGTCCCCCGGCCTATATTCCCCCAATGACCCAATATCAGGCGATCAGCGGCACCGAATTGGTCGGCCGCAGCGGGGCGATCAAGCTCCACGGACCCGAAGCGTTCGAAGGGATGCGCCGCGCCGGCCGGGCCGCCGCCGAAGTGCTCGACTCGCTCGTCCCGCACGTCGTTCCGGGAATCTCGACCCAGGCGATCGACGACATCGTCCATCGCGAGATGATCGCCCGCGGCGGGATTCCGGCGACGCTCGGCTATCGCGGCTTCACCGGCAGCTGCTGCACCTCGATCAACCATGTCGTCTGCCACGGCATTCCGGGCGAACGGACTCTGAAGGACGGCGACATCGTCAACATCGACGTCACCATCATCCTCGACGGCTGGCACGGCGACACCAGCCGGATGTTCCTGGTCGGCGACGTCCCGATCCGGGCGCGGCGGCTGGTCGACATCACCTACGAATGCATGATGCTCGGCATCGAGCAGGCCCGGCCCGGCAGGTTCCTCGGCGACATCGGCCATGCCATCCAGACCCATGCCGAGAAGCAGCGCTACGGAGTCGTCCGCGACTTTTGCGGCCACGGCCTCGGCCGGCTGTTCCACGACGCCCCCGAGGTCGTCCATGCCGGCCGGCCGGGCAGCGGCCCCGAGCTGAGGCCCGGGATGTTCTTCACGATCGAGCCGATGATCAACATCGGCAAGCCGGGCGTGAAACTGCTCGAGGACGGCTGGACCGCCGTCACCCGCGACCGCTCCCTATCGGCCCAGTTCGAGCATAGTGTGGGCATCACCGAGGACGGCTGCGAGGTCTTCACCAAGAGCCCGGCCGGGCTGGACAAGCCGCCTTATTGATCCCCGTCACCCCAGCGAAGGCTGGGGTCCCGTGGGGTGAAAGGCGCCGGCGTTCTTCACCCGCTGGGGCCCCAGCCTTCGCTGGGGCGACGTAACCCCCTGCCGCCCTTGAATTATCTCCTCCCTCCACCATCTCACCTCCATCGTTCAACAACGGAAAGGAGGTGGTCTGATGTCTCATTGTCAAATGCCGCGTGCGGCGGGTCGGGTGAGCGCAGCCTCCACGGGGGTCAGCGCCTGACGATTCTAGGCCGCATTTCCGGCTGACAATGTAAAAGGCCGTCCCGCGAGGGGCGGCCTTTCGCAATATGGGGCGATTGACTCCCTGTCGCTGCCGCTTAGCCTCCTGCGGCGATGCCAAGGGGGAGAGCGAAGATGCGGCGGATATTGGCGATCGGGCTGGCGCTGAGCGCGGCTTCTTCCTTCGCCCAGGTGCCGAAAGACCAGCTTGCCAGGCCGCCGGCCGACGCCAAGCGCTACGTCATCATGTCCACCGCCGGAAAGCATGGCGAAGCGAGCGAGTGGACCGCTCCCGACGGGACCCGCTGGGCGCGGTCGAGCCTCGTCCTTCGCGGCCAGGTCTGGGAGATAGACGAAGCCGTGACGCTCAGCCGTGACGGGATGGTCGAGCGCTATGTCGCCCGCGGCGCCAGCCCCCAAGGCGATATTGCCGAGACCTTCGCCGTCGCCGGCGGCAAGGCGGAATGGAAATCGCAGATCGACAAGGGCTCGGCACCTTATGCCGGACCCGAAATCTATTATCCGGCCGGCCCAGGCTCGCTGACCTTCGAGCATCTCGTCGAGCGGCTGATCGCGGCGCCGGATCACAGCGTCGCCCTGCTGCCCGGCGGCCGGGCGAAGATCGAGCCGCTGACCAGGGCCCGGATCGGCACCGGCGCCGCGGCCCGGACGGTGATCGGCTATGCCGTCACCGGAATCACCAACAGCTCGATCCCGGTCTGGGCGACCGAGGACGGCAAATATTTCGCCTCGGTCGGTTTCCTGTCGACCATCCCGGTCGGATACGAGGACTCCCAGCCCCTCCTCGAGAAAGCGCAGGACGAGGCGCTGGCGGCGCGCTCGCCGGCGCTGGCGCGGCGCTTCCTGAAGGCGCCGGCCGGGCCCGTCGCCTTCACCAACGTGCGCGCCTTCGTCGACGGCGGCCGGTTCGCCGAGGGTCAGACGGTGGTGGTCGACAAGGGCCGGATCGTCGCGGTCGGGCCGGCGGCCGGCACCCGCCCGCCGGCGGGCGCGCAGCTGATCGACGGCCGGGGCAAGACCCTGGTCCCCGGCCTGTGGGACGCCCACATGCATTTCAGCGACGACAGCACCGGACCGATGCTTCTCTCGCTCGGGATCACCTCCGCGCGCGATCCCGGAAACGTCACCGCTTTGACGCTGGCCCGGCGCGAGCGGCGGGCCAAGGGCGACCTGCTCAGCCCCCACGTCTACGCCTCGACCCTGATCGACGGCAAAGGGCCCAACACCGCCCAGGTCGCCGAAGTCGCCACCTCGCAGGAGGAAGCGATCGCCGCGGTTCGCCGGGCCAAGGCGAACGGGATGACCGGGGTCAAATTCTACGGCACGTTCAACCCGGCCTGGCTGCCGGCCGCCGCCGCCGAGGCCCATAAGCTCGGCCTCCACGTCCACGGCCACGTCCCCGCGGGAATGCGGACTCTGGACGCGATCGAGGCCGGCTATGACGAGGTCACCCATATCTATTTCATGATGATGCAGGCGATGCCGGACGAGGTGGTCGCCGTCTCGAACGGGATCCAGCGCTTCCAGGGTCCGGGCCGCTACGCCAAGGACGTCGACCTCGAGGGCGAGGCGATCCGCAATCTGATCGCGACGATGGCGCGCCGTAAGATCGTCGCCGACCCGACCCTGGTCGTCGCCGAGGGCCTGTTCGTGCCCGAGAATGGCGATCTCTCGCCGGCTTATGCGCCGTTCGTCGGCACCCTGCCGCCGGCGACCGAGCGAAGCTTCCGCCAGGGCGGCTTCGCGGTTCCGGCCGGCCTCACCCGGGCCGACTGGCGGGCGAGCTACCGCAAGCTGGCCGGCCTGGTTGGAGCGATGCACAAGGCCGGAGTGCCGGTCGTCGCCGGCACCGACGGCACCGGCCTGGAGCTGGTCCGCGAGCTCGAGCTTTACGTCGACGATGCCGGCTTCACCCCCGCCGAGGCGCTGGCCGCGGCGACGATCGTTCCCGCACGGCTGGTCGGGGCCGATCCGGAGACCGGCTCGATCGCGGTCGGCAAGGCGGCGGACCTGGTGCTCGTCGACGGCGATCCGTCGCGGCGGATCGGCGATCTGCGCCACACCCGCCTGGTGATGATGGACGGCAAGCTGATGGACGCCGACGCGCTCCGCGCCGTCGGCGGCTTCGCCGGCAAGCCGAGGTTCGCCGAATAAGCCGTCATTGCGAGGAGCGACGCGACGAAGC
>DASTFN010000074.1:0-130353 GCA_035719905.1 Allosphingosinicella sp. | reverse complement strand
GGATCCCGCCGGAATGGTATGGCTGGCTCCACCACCAGATCGACGACGTGCCCGACGACAAGCTGTCGCCGCCGCCGAAATTCCTCAGGGAGCCGGAGCCCAACCGCACCGGTACCCCGCTCGCTTACCGCCCCTCGGGCGCTCTGGAGCTGGGCGCCCAGCGTCCCGCGGCGAGCGGCGACTATGAGGCCTGGACCCCGGATCGGGCATGAGGCTCCCGCTCGGCGCCGCTCTCCTCGCCTTGGCCGCGCTCGCCGGCTGCGACCGCGGCGATGAGCAGGCCGCGGCCGGCAACCGGCAGGCGGGCGGCGAGCCGCGGACCGTCGACATCCCGCAGACCGTGACCGCGGTGGCTCCTGGAACCACGCCGATGGCGGAGCGGGTCGCGGTGATCGGGCTCCTCAACAAGCGCAACGGCATCTCGCGCCCGATCACCCTCAGGCCCGGCCAGGCGGTGCGGGTCGGAGACGCGATCGTCCGGCTGCGGGCCTGCGAGACGACCGCGCCCTGGGAGGTGCAGACCCTGACCGGAGCCTTCGTCCAGCTCGACGTGCGCAATCCGCAGGGACGCTGGCAGCGGGTTTTCTCGGGCTGGCTCTACAAGGAGACTCCGTCGCTCAACGTGGTCGAGCACCCGATCTACGACGTCTGGCCTAAGAGCTGCACGATGACGCATCCGGAAGCCGGCGAATCGACCGTTCGGGCGGCGTCGGCGGCGAGCAGGCGGTCGAGCGCTCCGAACTCGGCGCCGGCCCGGCGCGCCTCGGAGCCCGCCGCACCGGTCCCGGCGCCGGCGCCGGAGCCGTCCGGGGCGGCTGCCGACAGCGCCGAATCCAACAGCGCCAGATAATCTTCCTGGGTCACCTCGACCGCGCCCAGGCTTCGCAGATGATCGGTCATGAACTGGCAGTCGAGCAGCCGGTAGCCGCCGACCCTGAGCCGAGCGACCAGCCAGGCGAGCGCGACCTTCGACGCGTCGCGTCGGGCCGAGAACATGCTCTCGCCGAAGAAAGCGGCGCCCAGGCTCACTCCGTAAAGGCCGCCGGCGAGCTCGCCGCCGCTCCAGCATTCGACCGAATGGGCGTGGCCGCGCTGGTGGAGGCGGTGGTAGCTTTCCTCGATATCGGCGTTGATCCAGGTCTCCTCGCGCTCGGCGCAGCGCTGGACGACCTCGGCGAAGGCAGAATCGCATGTGACCCGGAATCCGCCGGAGCGGATCGTCTTCCTCAGCGAGCGCGACAGCCGGAAGCGATCGAGCGGAAGGATCGCCCGGCGCCTCGGCTCGACCCAGAAGACCTCGTCCGCGTCGCGGCTGTCCGACATCGGGAACACCCCGATCGCATAGGCGCGCAGAAGGAGGTCCGGATCGATCGCCGCCATCGCTAGCGGTTTAGCGAGGCCGGACGCCGGACAGAAGCCGCCGATTGGCCCGGATCAGAGGATTTCGCGGACTTTGTCCTGCGGCCGGCACAGGCGCACGCCCTTCTCGGTCTCGACCACGGGGCGCTCGATCAAAGCGGGGTTCGCCACCATCGCGTCGAGTGCCGCCTCGTCGCCCGCCGCCGCGGCGGCGGCCGCGCCCTCCTCCTTCAGTCTCAGCCCTTCCGCCGGAGCGAGGCCGGCGCGGTCGTAGACCCGGCGCAGCTCGTCGCGGGAGGGAGGGGTCTTCAGATATTCGACCACGGTCACGTCGGCGCCGCTCTCGCGAAGGATTTGGAGCGTCTTTCGAGACGTGCCGCAATTGGGATTGTGCCAGATCGTCGCCTTCATGCCATGCCTCTCCTCGCGAAGAGGCCCTCCTAGCGTGCGGAGCGGCGAGTCGCGATAGCGCTCAGGCCTCCGGAACCGCGACCCGGGCCAGATCGCTCTCGTCGGACGGCACCATCGTCATCACCTGCGGGCAGCGCAGGCAGGCGGGCCGGCCGATCTCGGCATACCAGCGGCAGGTCGGGCGGATCTGGCACGAGGGCAGCGCCTCGGTCACCACGGGGAGCATTTCGGCGATCCGCTTGCCGAGGCTGCAGCAGCCGTTGTCGAACTGCGCGCACCGGCTTTCCTCGCAGCGCGCCGTGTAACGAAAGACCTGGGTGGGCTTGAGATCGCCAAGCTCCTCCAGCATCTCGTCGGTGACGACCGCGTCGGCCTTGAGATAAGCGACTCGAGGCTCCTCCGCCGTGCCCGCGACGACTCCGAAGATGCGCGCGTCGACCATGTCCGGCTGAGCGCTCGGGCAGGACAGGGGAATTGTACGGCCGGCCATGGACTGCGGCCGTCTAGAACTCGCGGATCACCGGCACGTTGGGCGGCTCGAAGAAGCCGCAGATGATCTGCCTGCCGACACTGAGCACGGCCGGCTGCACCTTCATTCCCGATTTGCCCAGCTCGCCGGTGATGGCGGTCGCCAGCTCCTGGCCCTGCGCCAGATTCTTGGCCACTCGGCCGACCAGCTCCCACTTCACGATCACTGGGCCGCTTACGGCCTCGCCGCGCACGCCGGCGGCCTTCACCGCCGCCTCGACCACCTTCGACAGGTCCCGGGCCGAAACCAGCTTCGAACTGCTCGTTGGGGTAATCGCCATCATCGTCTCCTTTGAGGCCAGACGAGTCTTGATCCGGGCGAAGGTCTCACAGCGCCGGCCGGACGGTCAAGGACGCAACGCCGGGATTGCGTCCGTTTCGGATGGATCAGGAATCCGGCGGGCCGTCCCGCGCTCGCGCTGCTTGACCTTGCGGATTTCGGCGAGCTGGCCCTTGAGGATAGTGATCGCGTCGGTCTCGTCCCGGCTGAGCCCTTCCAGCTTCACATGGTCGATCAGCACCTCGAGCGCGTCGCCGATCCGCCCGAGCTGGCGCCCGTAGCTGCCGACCTCATCGAGCACCTTTTGCTCGATGTCGGGCCGCGGCGTCTGGCCGAGATTGACGTTGACCAGGCCGAACTGGGCGCCCTGATTCATGAAGGTCCAGGGATTGATCGCCTGCCAGAGCTTCTCGGGCGCGACGGAGAATTGGAATTTATTGTCGGTCATCGGGCCTCCCGTGCAAGTCCGCCGCGCTTTTGCCGAAACGCGGCGGACCTGTCATCTTCCGGCAGCGCTCAGATCGCCTTCAGATATTCGAGCAAGGCCTTCTTCTCAGAATCGCTGAGGTCGGTCCCGAAATCGTGGCCGCAGCGGCTTTCGCCCGACTTGACGTCGTCCTCGCTGCAGCCGCGCGTGTTGCGCTTTTCGGCTCCCGCCCCCTGATCGCGGGCAAGGCCGACCAGAGCCGTGTCGTAGCGATTGCCGACCTCGAACTTGTCGGGCCGGTTGCGCGGCGCCTTGAGCAGGTCCGCAAGGGTCGGGACCGAGCCGTTATGCAGATAGGGCGCGGCCGCCCAGATGCCATGCATCACCCGGGATTCGTATTTGATCGGGCCGCCCTTGCCGCCGCAGACGTCGGGCGCCGCGGGTTTGTAGGTGGCGAGCAGCTGGTCTGCCGCCTGCTTGTGCTTCTTCGGAGTCACGGCCGGGGCTTCGCTGCCATATTTGAACAGCGAAACGCCGAAGGCCTGCTGGAAGATCGCGCCGATCACCGAAACGCCGAGCAGCGAGAAGGTGTCCGAGGTGGCGCCTATCGCCGATCCCACCGGCGCCTTTGCGCCTTGGAACACCCCGCTCTCCACAGTCCTTTTAAGGATGGCATATTCCCGCGAATCGGTGCCGACGTCGCAGAGCGGAGTCGCCCAGGTCGAGCTCGGCGGAACGAAGCGGAAGGCGCCGGGGCGCTTGCCGTGACATTCGGCGCAGCCACCGTCCGACGTCTTGCGCTCGTAGATTCGCCTGCCGTCGTCGACGAGGCCAGGGTCCAGCGCCCACGGCCAGCGCGGCGGTCCGATCTTGCGGACGAGATTCTCGATATGCCCGAGGTTCTTCCACTGGATCGAATTGCCGGCGAGGAAGTCGACATGGTTGCCCTGCCGGCTCGGCCGGAAGATCCCGAACACGCCGTAGACCTGGCCGAGATTGCGGGTGAGGGCGAAGAGATCGTCGCCATTCTTGGAGAAGCCGGGCCATTGGGTCCGGTCCTGCTTCGGAGCGTTCCACAGGAAGGGGTAGCGGACCGGCGCATCGGCAAGTGCGATATTCCCCGGGATGAGGAAGCTGGGCGGCGGCCCGATGTCCATTCCGACCAGCCGGTTGAAGATCATCGAGACGGCGTCGAGCCGGCCGAGGCCCCAGCCCTGCGGCGGCAGCGCCCGGGTGACGAGGGTGTGCTCGCGCAGATGCCAGGCGGCGACCTCCTGCTTCAGGGCGGCGATCTTGGCGGGGGGCGCCCCCGGCCCGAGCACCTGAGCCGCGAACGTCGCGAAGGCGGAGTCTGTGGCGAGCACCGCGCCGAGCGCCGAATCGAGGTCGGCCAGAAGCGCCTGGAAGTCGACGAGAGCGGGGCCGCCGTCGACCCGATACTCGGTGCTGCCGACGACGATCTGCCTTGTGTGGCAGGCGGAGCAGTTCATCGCCAGGAACGGCTTTCCGTCGTAGCTGCCCGTCATGAATCCGACCGGAAGGCCATTGGCATTGGCCGGGTTGGGAAGATAGCCGTAGCGGGCGAGGCCGTCGGCCAGGAACGGCGCTCCGCCGGGCGCTTTCAGCGCCTTCGCCCAGGCATAAGGGATGAGCCGCGATCCCTGGTCGCGGGTGTAGAAATCGGCCCGGGCCGCGGGAGTCCAGGACGATCCCTGATGGAGGAAGACCGGCCCGGCGGCCGCGGCGGCCCCGGCGCTGCAGGCGAGAGCCGCAGCGGTCAGCTTGAGAAGAATCCTGAATCGCGTGCTGCGCATGTCCGACCCCCCAGTCTTGCGGATGAAAAGCGCACTGACGCGGGACTGCCCGGGTCCCCGCCGAACGAAGCTATCATGCGCGGCAGCGGTCCTCAAACCTTATGCGAGGACTTCCTCACGTTTCGGTCCAGTTATTTCGGCTGAGCGTGCGCTCGCGCTGTCCGACCTTGCGGACCACGGCGGTCTTTTCATGAGGCGCCGCAATGACCTGACAGGAACAGCACGAAATGGACCATGTTCCCGAGCGGCTCTCGGCAATTTAATGTATGCTTAGTTTCGCGAACGAGTCGCCGCTTCAGGCTGCTGATCGCAGCAACGCGACATCCTGAACGCGGCCGGCCAAGTCGAGGGGTGCTTGCCATGTCGCACGTCGTCGGTTCCGTCCTGCCGGTCCCCTCGCCTATTCATCTCGGTCCCGACGCCGGGCCGCCGACGGACGGTCCGGACACCTGGTCGGTAGAGTTCACACCCGAGCCCGCGTCCGGCGGGACCAAGCTGGTGATGCTTCACTTCACCGCCGCCACCCTTCCGGGGAGCAACCGAGTCGAGGTCGATCTCGGCTATGGCGGGGCGGATACGATGGACGTGTTTACCTCGGCGGACGGGGCGGATTTCTGGACCCGCCCGATCAATCTCGCCGCCTTCGGCGACGCCCAGGTGCCGATCCGCTACATCAGGAACGGCGGCGGCGCCACGGGCGGAGTCACGCTCGGCCAATATGGGCGAGGCGAACGCCATGCCGGGGAGCAGGATCCGACCTCGCTCTCCAACTGCGATCCGTTCCTGCTCGACGCCGTCTATGTCGAGCCGGATTACGATCCCTTCTGGTATTGTGCCGACCCGCCCAATTGGGAGAATATCGCCCAAATTCCCTCGGCCAGCGATATCCGCCGGACGGTCGCGCGCAGCGTCGGCATGGTTTATCATGCCGACGGCTCGCATCTTTCCACCTGCTCGGTGACGCTCGTCGGGCCGGACCTCGTCCTCACCGCCGGCCACTGCATGGCTCAGCCCGCGGAGCATGCCAAGAGCAGCTCGGTTATCTTCAATTACGAAACCGAAGCGGACGGCTCCCGTCCCGCCGGCTATGCCGGCCGCTTCTTCAAGGTGAAGGAGGTCATCGCCCAGCATTGGAATACGGCCACCGACGACATGGATTATTGCCTGTTCCGGCTGAAGGTGCCGCCCGGCCTGCCCTCGATCCAGATGCGCCACGACATCCCCGGCGCTGGCGAGCAGGTGTTCGGAATCCACCATCCCAACGGGGCGGTGAAGAAGCTTTCCATCCCGCATTCCGGTTTCGCCACGGTGCAGAGCAGCGACGTCAACAACGTCCGGGTGCCGAACAACTTCCACGTCTCGGGCGGAAGCTCGGGGTCGGGCCTGTTCGACGCCGTCGGCCGGGTGGTCGGCGTGCTCGCGGACGGGGATCCCTGCGGAAATGTCGGCCCCTCGAGCCAGCTGCGCTACTATCCCACCGCCAGCATCCTCCAGCAGGTCGCGGAGCCGCCGGCGGATCCGCCGATCACCCGCGACGTCATGATCGTCTTCGACCGTTCGGGCAGCATGTCGCTGGCGGGCTCGAGCGGGCGGCCGAAGATCGACGAGGCCCGCGACGCGGCATCGCTGTTCGTCCAGCTGATCCTGGCCGGCACCGGCAACCGCCTCGGGCTGGTTTCCTTCAGCACGTCGGCGGTGAAGGATTTCACGCTGCACGACGTCACCGACGGCAACAAGGCCAGCCTGGTCGGGCCGCCGCCTTTCTCCGGCGGCAAGATCGGGGACCTCGACGCGGACGGCAACACGACGATCGGCGGCGGCCTCAAGAAAGCCGCGGAAGAGCTTCCGGACGGCGCAAGCAACCCGCGGACGATCCTCCTGCTCACCGATGGCCTCCAGAACACGCCGCCGATGATCGGCGAGGCTTCCGTCCAGAACGCGCTCGCGGGGATCGGGATCAACGCCATCGGCTACGGGACCGCGGCCAATCTCGACGGTCCACTGCTCGACTCGCTCGCCCAGGCGCATGGCGGCACCTACGTCCGCGCCGACAGCCTCCTCCAGCTCGAGAAATATTTCTCGCAGGCCTTTGGCAACATCTTCGAATCCGGGCTGCTCACAGATCCGGAATTCGTGATGAAGGCCGAGGAGCGGCGCGCCACGCCGTTCCCCTTCAACATCTGCGACGAGGAAGCGGTCACCGTCGTCGTCGGCTGGGACAATCTCGACACGACCTTGTTCATCGAAGTCGTGACGCCCGACGGCGCCACGATCCACGCCGGGGCGCCCGGAACCGAATCGGCGACGGGCCGGGCCTGGACCTTCCTGCGCGTTCCGCTTCCGCAGAACGGCGAACGCGAAGGGGCCTGGAACGTCGTCGTCTTCCGGCCGGGCGGCGGCGGCGAATTCCCGCCGCCGGCGCCTGCGACCCGCTACTTCATCAACGTCATCGCCAAAGGCGGGCCACGGCTGGAGAGGGTGCCGGACGCCCGGACCTATTATACCGGCGACACGATCAACCCGATGGTCTTCCTCTCCTACCCCAGCGGCGGCTCGCCGGAAAATGTGCAGGTGAAGCTGAAGGTCACCGGTCCCAGGGTGAGCGCCGGCAACCTACTTTCGCAGGAGCGGCTTCACCAGCCTTCGGCGGCCGGCGGCGATACGATCCCGGCGCTTCAGGCGACCATGCAGGCGATCGAGGCCCGCACCGGCGGACCGGCCATCGTCTATGGCGAGAGCGAAGTCGAAATGAGCGAGGGTCCGGGCAGCACCGGCGGCGCCTTCGAGTCCGTCGGCCTGTTCGGCGGTCCGATGAAGGACCTGCTCGCCTTCGAGGGCGATTACACCTTCCACGCGGTCGCCACCTACGGGGAAGGCTGCATCTCCAGCCGCGAGCTGCAATGGTCGATCCATGTCGGCGCGGCGGTCGATCCAGGCCGGACCGACGTCACCGTCGTCCGCACAGGGACGCGGGTCGACGGCCGGGCGACCGGGACCGTGACGATCACGCCGCGCGATCCGTTCGGCAATCTCGTCGGCCCGGGCCGGGACCTGACCGTCTCCGGAACGCCCGGAACGACCGTCACCGGCCCGGCCACGGACAATGGCGACGGCACCTACACGGTGCCGGTGGCCTGGGACCCCGAGTCCGGCGAGCCGGGAGTGGTCGTCGGCCAGCCCGGCCGTCCGCCGGTCGTCCTGACGCCGCCCGGGACCGGGCCGGAAGGCCATAGCTGCCGCTGGTGCTGGCTGATCGCCCTGCTCCTGCTCCTGCTGTCGATCCTGCTGTTGTGGCTCTACTGGTTCAAATGAGGCCGACGGGGACGCTGCGCCACGGGTCTAGTCGGAATGCGGCCTGCGTCTGGCCCGCGCCCGGCGGAGCGTCGTGAAGGGGTGGGAGATGGTGTAACCGGGGCGCCACTTGCCGCCGGTGGCGACATATTCCGCCAGATTGTGGGGCTCGATCAGCTTCCGGCTGGTGAAGACGAGCCCGCCCTGAAAGCCCTTGGCCTCGGTCACCAGCCATTGCAGCCAGGCGTGCAGGCGCTCCGTCCAGTTGAAATCGGTGCGGCGGCCGGCATAGGCGCCGGTGAAATATCTCGCGGTGAGCGGCGGCCGCACCAGCCCGCCGAGCCGCCCGCGCTGCAGGTCGCGGACGTCGGCGATCCAGGTGCCGTTGATCGGATTGACGACCGGATAGGGGCTGGGGGTGCCGTGCAGGACGCGCTTCCGGGTCGGGCCGTTGCCGTTGCAATACCACGGCAGGTGCGCGCGCACGAAGGCGACGAACCAGGCATATTCCTCGGGGTCGTAGCGGCATTCGCGCAGGACGATCGTCAGCTCGCGGCGCTCCTTGCGCGCGAACCTCAGGAATTCCCTGGCGAACCGCCGGTCCGACAGGTGGAACATCGCGTCCCTGAAATCGTCGAAGACGACATAGCCGCCGTTGTAGTGAACCGGGCCGTGGAGGTAGTTGACCGCGTGCGGCATCCGCCGCTGGCGGCCCTGCGGAACCTCCGGATCGGCATAGTTGGAGCGCCGGACCATCGCCGCGAGGAAGCGCCCGACCCGGGTGACGATGTCTCCGTCGCTCTCGACTCCGGCAAGGCGGCGGCCGCGCGGCGAGGCGAAGACGATGTTCCTCGACCAGATCGTCTCGCCGCCGGATGCCGGCATCACGCCGGTGATCCACGGATGATCGGGCGCCAGCAGGCCCGCCTTCACGCGATGCACCCACATGAAGTCCAGCACGTTGAGCGTCTGCTTGATCATGTGGACGTTGGAATAGGTCCAGTACCAGAGGGTGCGGGGCAGATAGGCGGCGGACATCAGGCGACCTCCCGAGTGCGAAACCGCGTGAAGCGGTGATAGAGGCGAGCGAGGCGCGGCGCTCCCACCCCGAAGACGTACAGGAGCACGATCAGCGTCGCCAGCGCTTGCTGCCTGACCACTCCGACGTCGCGAAACCGCCGCGCCGAGGTGAGCACGCTCGAGCGGGAGACGACAACCCGGTGGGTCCGGTTGAGGCGCAGCCAGAAGTCGAGATCCTCCAGCAGCGGCATGGCGTGGAATCCGCCCATCTCGCGGAAGGTCGAATTGCGTACGAAATAGGCGCAATCGCCATAATGGAAGAGCCGGAAGCTGAATCGGTTGAGAGCGCTCGACATGCGCAGGACCGGGTGATCGTCGTCGAACCTCAGCCGGAAGCAGCCGCCTGCAACGGCCGGCTCGGACAATATCGCTGCGATGGAATCCGCCGCGTCCGGCGGCAATAGGGTGTCGGCGTGCAGGAAGAGCAGCACGTCCCCCCTGGCCGCCGCGGCGCCCAGGTTCATCTGCGGCGCTCGCCCCCGCTCGTCGGCCCTGAGGACGCGCGCGCCGTGCCCCCTCGCCGTCTCGGCCGTGCCGTCGCTGCTGCCGCCGTCGACGACGATGATCTCCACGCCCGGTCCCAGCCCGCGCGCGGCATCGACGGTCGCGCCGACGCTGCCTGCCTCCTGGAAGGTGGGGATGATGATCGAGAGCGTCACGTCACGGCACGGCCGGCGGTTTGTGCGGACGCTCGAACGGAAAGCGCAGCTGGTGCGAAACGCTGTTCAGCCGGGGGTAGAAACTGCCGGACGAGTCCTCGACGCCGACCCCGCCAACCCGGCCGCGCGCGTTGAAATGGGTGCCGAAGAGAAGGTCCCAGAGCATGACGTTGACGCCGTAATTGCGGGCCTCTTCCGGACGGACGCTGTGATGGAAATGATGGATGTGCGGCGTGGCGATCAGATAATCCAGGACGCCGGTACGCGCATCCACATTGGCGTGCGACATGTAGCCGATGACGAGGCTGAAGACGGCGACGACGACGAGCGTCTCCTCGCTGAAGCCGAGAACGAGTATCGGCACCATTTTCATGAACGCGTTCAGGAACGTGTTCAAAGGATGCATCCAGCTGCCTTTGAGGCTGTTGAGCCGCGGCGTGAGATGGTGGATCGCGTGCACGCGCCACAGGAAGGGGTGATTGCCGTGGCTGGCGCGATGATACCAGTAAGGCAGGAACTCGCCGACGATCATCGCTATGACCGCCTGCAGGGCGATCGGGACGTCCGTCCAGACGGAGGATTCGAGATCGAGCGCTTGGTGGATCCGAAGCGCGACGCCGAGCGCGGCCACCGCGCCGATGCCCGAAAAGGCGTTGACGAGGATAAGATGGGCGAGATCGGGCCAGGCGTCTTCGCGCCTTACCTGCCACGATTCCTCAAGAGGTATCAGCGCTTCGAAGATTCTCAGATAGACGAGCGTGAACACGAGCATGCCCGCGAGCAGCGCTTCCTGGTTCAAACCGCCACGTATCGCCAGAGTCACGGCGATTCCCGCCGTCACCAGCAGCAGTGGAGTCGCCGCGATACGTAGAAGCGCGCGCATAACCATTTGATATTAACATGATGCGGCTGGGCCCCTCAACGCATTGATGGTCGGCCCAGTCCGTTTCGGTGCAATCCGTAGTCGAGCGGCTCGGCCGTCATCCATTCGTCCCGAGGCGGCAACTTGTCGACATAGCCGCCGTAGCCGTGATCATGCTATCGTTGCGGCCGTCGGGAGGAGCGTATGAAGCAGGCCGTCGTCGTCATCCACGGCATGGGCGAGCAGATTCCGATGGAGACTCTCACCGGCTTCGTCGATGCAGTCTGGACCACCGACGAAAGCCGGGTCGACCAGGGCAAGCCCGATCCGGACACCGGCGAGACTCCGCGGACCAAGGTCCGCAACGCGTCCTGGAGCAAGCCGGACCCGCGCAACCGCAGCTACGAGCTTCGGGTGATCACGACCGAATCCGCATCGAACGGCCGCCGCACCGACTTTTACGAATATTATTGGGCCCACCTCATCGTCGACACGACCTGGGCTCAGGTTCGCGCCTGGATTTTCGAGCTGATGCTGCGCAATCCGTTTCGGGATGTTCCGCGGGGGGTCCGGCCGGTCTGGATACTCCTTTGGCTCCTCGCAATCGGCGGCGGCGTCGCCTTTCTCCTGACGCTCCGGCCCAGGCTCGACGGCAGCGTAAACGGGTCGTGGCCGGGAGCGATCGCCGTGGCGCTCGGCACCGCCGTGCTCGGATGGCTTTTGGGATTCCTCGTCAGCTATTTCGGTGACGTGGCGCGCTACGTGAAGGCCAAGCCGCTCAACGTCGCCCGCCGCCAGGAAATCCGGGAGAACGGAGTCCAACTGCTCGAGACGTTGATGGGAATCCGGCCCGACGGGACGGCGACCGGCAAGCGCGATTACGACCGCATCGTCGTCGTCGCCCACTCGCTTGGAACGATCGTCGCCTACGATATCCTGACCCACGCCTTTGCTCGGGTGAACACGATCGTGGATCCGACCGTGGATCCGTTCCCCCAGACCGCCCGGCAAGCTCTGGAGAAATTGATCCGCGATGCGGCTGCGAAGCCGCCCACCCGCGAGGAGTCCGAAGACTGGATCGCCGGCTTCCAGAAAGCGCAGGCGGACGCCCGCAAGGAGCTCAATCAAACTGGAAACCCGTGGATCGTCAGCGACTTCATCACCCTCGGCTCGCCGCTCACCCATGCGGAATTTCTGCTGGTGCGCGACCGTGCGCGACTGACGGAGGCGAAGTCCCAGCGGATCCTGCCCACTTGTCCGCCGGCGCTCGAATATGATCGGACCACCGAGCAGCGTCATTTCACCTATCGCTCTCTGGAGGTGAGGGGGCTGGGCAAGGACAAGGAACCGGGATCGCCGCGGGTGCCGCATCATGCGGCCCTGTTCGCCTATACGCGGTGGTCGAACATCTATTCGCCGCACAGCCTGATCGCCTGGGGCGATATCATATCCGGGCCGTTAGCCGACGCGATGGGCATGGAAATGGACGGCAGGACGATATCGGGGATCGTCGATTGGCCGGTCATGCCGGCGGTTGCCAAAGAAGACACTCCGTTCTTCACGCATACCAAATATTGGAGACCCTATGAGTGGCCGCCGGCTTGGCCCAATCGGCACATCGGCGTGCTTCGGGGCGTTTTGCGGCTCGGCGAGAGGTGACGGCGGTCAGAGCATCGCCGCGACCTTCGCCTCCACCTTGCTGAGGTACGCCCGCGCGAGGCCGGCATAGGGCTTGGCTGCATCGCATCGCGCAATGACCAGATCGAGGAAATCGTTGACCGTGCCGAGCGCATCCTCGGCATCCTCCTGAGTCTCTGCGGCCGCGATCCTCCTCAAATGGCGATCGATCTTGGCGTCGATGTCGTGCAGGTCGTTCAAGGTTTGCACGCGCGCTTCGGTCAAATACCTCCGGTTGAGGCCGAGCAGGTCGATCGTCTTTTCGGCCCGCTCATTTCCGTCTTTCGCCCGGATCGTGGAGAGCATTCCGTCGAGGACCCAGTCAACGAGAGGCTCAGGATCGGTCCTGGTGGGATCGAGGAGGAGCGGCTTTTCCGTGTCGACGCTTCCGGCGAAGTCCGTAACCCACAGGCCGCCCTCGGTCGGGAAAGCGTTCCTTTTGCCGGTGGTCGTCAGATCGTTGCGATCGATCGCCTCGCGGATCTGGTCTTCGGTCATGTCCGGGTCGAGGATCAGCTGCCGCCGCCCCTGGTTGCAGTGCATGCAGCTGAGGACGAGATTGCCCCAGTCCATCGCAAGCCACCAATAGCCGGGGTGATTCGCGCTGTCGCTGATGCCGCCCTTCGGCCGATAATGCTCGATGTCCGTTTGGCTGCTGCCGCTGACTGGGCTTTCGCAATAGGCGCATTTGCCCTTGAACATGGCAGTGAGCGCAGGCCGCACCTCGCCGCCCTTATAGGCCTGGAAGGTTTCGGTGGGGGGAGGAATCCCCGTGTCGTTCCAATGCTTCTTGCAGGCCTCGAGCTCGAGCGATGCGGCGCTGGCCGCCACGCCGAGATCGAGCGAAGGCGGGCATTGGGTCCTTTCGACGAAGATCATGAACCGGGTTCCGGAACGGAGCCGGCGCGAGCGCTCTCGATCTTTTCCAGGATCGCCCTGACCATTTCCCGGCGGGGCGGGGACTTGGCTCTGCCAAGCGGAATGAGAGGATCGATGCTCGCGTCGCGCATGGCCTCGGCGAAAACCTGCTGCTGAATCGTGTCGCCGACCTTCATCGTGCTTTCGAGCTCCCGACGAAGCTTGTCGACCTCGTCTCCCTCGACCCCCCGGGTGACGAGGTTCTGATAGCGGATCAGCTTGGCGTCCGTCTCCGGATCGGTGGAGCCGAGGCCGAAATATTCCGACATCAGCAATTGCTCGGCGCGCATGCCCCGGATCGAGGGGAGCTCGTCGAGCTTGGCCACCTCGGCGGTGTCCGGATCCCGCTGAAGCACGAAGACCTCGCCGTCGAACATGCCGCGCAGGCAAAGCGGATCGTGGGTGGTGATGATGAACTGAACCTTTGGGAACGCCTGGCGGAGCAGCCCGACGATTCGCAGTTTCCAGCGGGGGTGAAGGTGGGTTTCGATCTCGTCGATCAGCACCACGGCGGGGGCGAACTCCACATTGTCGTAGTGAAGCATGAGCTCGCGCATGATGTCGGTCGCCATGGCGATGACCGATTTGTAGCCGACCGACATCTCTTCCAGCGGCACCGGCCCGGCCGCGGTCTGGATGTCGAGGCGCTGCCTGACTTTGTCCCGGTCGATGCGAGCGTCCTCGCCGAGCATCAGAATCTCGCGCAGCGTCCGGACCGCGACAACGAAATCGTCGTCCGAGCAGCGCAGCAGCCACTCGAGCGGGCTGGCAATCGTGGCCATCGGATCGAACAGCGAGCGGACCCGGTTGGCGGGTGCGCGCAGGCGGCGGGTCTTCCGGCTGGTGAAGAACCGGCGCGGTCCGTAGGCCAAGACCACCTTGGCCGGCTCCTCCGAACCCTGGAATCGCTTCGCCTTGCCGGGGGCCGAGATCTGTGCCGGCTCGCTCTGGCTGAGGAAGCGGACCTCAACCGACACAGAATCGGCCGGAATCGAGTCCGGTTTGGTGAGATCCGGACGATGGACGACGTCGCTCGGCTTGACCTCGTGCTGCAGCATCTTGTCGAGCTCACCGGTCTCCCGGGTTCCGAGCAGCGCCAGGGTGATCGCCTCCAAAACCGAGCTCTTGCCGGCGGCATTCTCCCCCAGCAGGAGCATGCAGGGAACGAGGTTGGGATCGTCGACCGTTACCGGAAGGGCGAAATCGATAGCCGTCAGCGCCTTGAAGTTCCTGATCGTCACCTTCTCGATCGGCACCTTCGCGAGCGGCTGACGATTGACCCGGAATGCGCGTGAGCGGGCAGGCCTGGGTTTGGCCGCCTTGGCCTTGGGTTCGGCGCGGGCGGCGGCAGGTCCGGCCTCGCCGAGCAGCCGGGCGCGAGCAGCGGGTTGAGCCTGCAGCGTTTCGAGAAGCAACCTGTGGCTCCCCCAGGGCAGGCCGGCTTCACGCGCCAGGTTCAGCAGGGCGAACGAGGCGGCGCCGCGATGCGCGCCGACATATTCTCCCACCAGCACCTCCGCTGCGGGTCCGCTCGGAAAGCCGGTCGGTTCAGTGCGGAACGGGACTCCGGCGGCCAAGCCCCTGAGTATCCTCTCGAGGGCGTCACGCCGCTGGCGGACGAGGTCATCCCGGTTCAGGTTTAAGATGCTGAGCGTCTCCGCGCCTGCTTCGCTGAGTGCCGAGATGGTGCCGTTGGAGCCGAAGCGCAGATGCTTGGAAGGATCGTGGAAGCACGGGTCGAGCAGCAGCTCGCCTTCGACCTTCCTGAGATGGTAGATCGGCGCTCCAATCAGCCCGCGCTCCCGAACCGGGAACAGATTCTCCTTGTGCTTGGTGCATCTCGGGCAGACCGGGTAGAGATTGGCCCAGTCGTAGGACAGCCAGACATAATGGAGGAAGGCGGTCGTGCCGTCGGTTCCCGCGGCGAAGCCGGCTGGGCGGTGGTGGGCCACCACTGGCGTCAGCGAAATGAACGGGGTCTCGCAATAGGCGCAGGCGTTGTCGAACGCGCTGACCAGCGCGTCGCGAAGCTCAGGGTCTTCGATGAATCGCCGGTTGAAAGGCGCTCGTCTCTCCTGGCTGCCGCGGGCAAATTCCATGAATTCGGCGATTTCGCTGCGGAGCCTTTCCGCCTCCGGCGATTCGAACAGCTTCGGCGGGTCCGGCCGGCGAAAGTATCTCATAGCCGGGGTTGCATAACAGAGCCCGCGACTATTTTGCAGAGGATTGGAGGATACGGACTTTCGATGGTCATTCGGCGGCGCTGTTCCCTATGTGCGCGCCAGCCATTCCTCCAGCCACTTGATCGTATAATTCCCCGCCAGGAAGTCGGGCTCGTTGATCAATTTCTGGTGCAAGGGGATCGTCGTCTTCATGCCCTCGATGACGAACTCCTCGAGCGCGCGCCTCAGGCGCATGATGCAGCGTTCGCGGGTGGAGCCGTAGACGATCAGCTTGGCGATCATGGAATCGTAATAAGGCGGCACCTTGTAGCCGACATAGAGGCCGCTATCGACCCGGACGTGCATCCCACCCGGCGCGTGGAAGCCTTTGACGGTGCCGGGGGAGGGGGCGAAGGTCTCCGGATCCTCGGCGTTGATCCGGCATTCGATGGCGTGGCCTCGGAACTGGACCTGGTCCTGGGTGCAGGACAAAGGCTCGCCGGCGGCGATCCGGATCTGCTCGCGGACGAGGTCGATTCCGGTGATATATTCGGTGACCGGATGCTCGACCTGGAGCCGCGTGTTCATCTCGATGAAGAAGAACTCGCCATTCTCGTAGAGGAACTCGATCGTCCCGGCGCCGCGATAGCCCATGTCGGCCATCGCTTTGGCGACGATGCCGCCCATGCGGTCGCGCTCCTCGGGCGAGATGACCGGGGAGCCGGCTTCCTCGAGCACCTTCTGGTGGCGGCGCTGGAGCGAGCAGTCGCGCTCGCCGAGGTGGATGGCGTGGCCCTTGCCGTCGCCGAACACCTGGAACTCGATGTGGCGCGGGTCGCCGAGATATTTCTCGATATAGACGGTGTCGTCGCCGAACGCGTTCTTCGCCTCCGAGCGGGCCTGGCTGAGCTGGCTGTCGAGCTCGTCCTCGGAGCGGACGATCTTCATGCCCCGGCCGCCGCCGCCGGAGGCCGCCTTGACGAGCAAGGGATAGCCGGTCGCCGCCGCGACCGCGCGCGCTTCCTCCGGACCTTCGACCGGCCCGTCCGAGCCCGGCACCAGCGGCAGGCCGAGCTTGGCGGCGGTGCGCTTGGCCTCGACCTTGTCGCCCATCACCCGGATATGCTCGGGCTTGGGACCGATCCAGATGATGTTGTGGAGCTCGACGATCTCGGCGAAGCGGGCATTTTCCGACAGGAAACCGTAGCCCGGATGGATGGCGTCGGCGTGGCTGATCTCGGCCGCGGAGATGATCGCAGGGATGTTGAGATAGGAGTCCGCCGCCGCCGGCGGCCCGATGCAGATCGCCTCGTCGGCCAGGCGGACGTGCATCGCGTCGGTGTCGGCGGTCGAATGGACCGCAACCGTCTTGATGCCCATCTCGTGGCAGGCGCGGTGGATCCGGAGCGCGATCTCGCCGCGATTGGCGATGAGGACCTTCTTGATCGGCATCTTATTCGAGGATCACCAGCGGCTGGTCGTACTCGACCGGCTGGGCGTCGACGACCAGCACCTGGCTGACCGTGCCGGCGCGCGGGGCGACGATCGGGTTCATCACCTTCATCGCCTCGATGATCAGCAAGGTATCGCCTTCCTTCACCTTGGCGCCGGGCGAGACGAACGGCTTGGCGCCCGGCTCGCCGGAGAGGAAGACGGTCCCGACCATCGGCGACTTGACCGCTCCCGGGTGGCTGGCCGGGGCGACCGCGGCGGGCGCCGACGGAGCGGGTGCGGCCGGCGCCGGCGCCGGCGCGGCTGGCGCCGGAGCGGCCGCCACGACGACGTTGCGCTTGACGACGATCTTGCGGTCGCCGTCCTCGACCTCGATCTCGGTCAGGTCGTTCTGATTGAGGAGCTCGGCGAGCTGGCGCACGAGATCGGCCTCGATCCGCATGCCGCCTTCCGGGACGCCTTCTTCATCGCTCATTTCGAAAGTCTCTTTCCCTGTTCCGAAGCCTCGGCCCCGAAGGCCGGCTTCCTGTCAGAGACGGGCCGCCGCGTCCAGAGCCAGCAGATAGGAGAGGGCCCCGAAACCGGCGATCGACCCCTTCGCGGCGGAGGCGATCAGGCTGCGGCGGCGGAAGCTCTCGCGCGCCTGCGGATTGGACAGATGGACTTCGATCACCGGCGTCGAGATCGCCAGGATCGCGTCGTGCAGGGCGACCGAGCTGTGGGTGAAGCCGGCGGCGTTGAGGATGACCGCCTTCGCCCCTACCGCCTGCGCCTCGTGCAGCCAGTCGATCAGATGCCCTTCGTGATTGGACTGGCGGACCTCGACCTCCACCCCAAGCTCCTGGGCCCGGTCCTCGATCCGCCCGGCAATCTCGTCGAGCGTGTCCGGACCGTAGATTTCGGGCTCCCGGGTGCCCAGCAGGTTGAGATTGGGGCCGTTCAGCACATAGATGATGGGTGGTCTGGCCATGGCGGGGGCTATAGGGCGAGGTCGCAAGGAGCGCAAAGGTGGACGAGACGGCATCGATCACGGTCAACGGCGAGCCGCGCCGGGTGCCCAGGGGCATCAGCGTCGCCGATCTCGCGCTCGAGCTCGGGCTCGAGCCGACTCGGGTGGCGGTCGAGCGCAATCTGGAGATTGTGCCGCGCTCCACCTTGGGCCAGGTCGAAGTCGAGGATGGCGACGATTATGAGATCGTCACGTTCGTGGGCGGAGGTTAGGGCCTGAATGCTGATGGACGAAGCCGCAGTCAAACAGCGGACCCTGGATGCCGCAATCGCCAGCGCGGATCGCTGGAGCGTTGCCGGACGCACCTTCACGTCCCGGCTGATCGTCGGCACGGGTAAGTACAAATCCTTCTCGCAGAACGCTCAGGCCGTGGAGGCGTCGGGCGCCGAGATCGTCACCGTCGCCGTGCGCCGGATCAACATCTCCGATCCCAAGCAGCCGATGCTGATCGACTTCATCGATCCCAAGAAAGTCACCTACCTGCCCAACACCGCCGGCTGCTTCACCGCGGACGAGGCGGTGCGGACGTTGCGGCTGGCGCGGGAGGCGGGCGGCTGGACCCTGGTGAAGCTCGAAGTTCTGGGTGAGGCGAAGACGCTCTACCCCGACATGCGCGAGACCCTGAAGGCGACCGAGACTCTGGCCGGGGAGGGCTTCGAGCCGATGGTCTATTGCGTCGACGACCCGATCGCCGCCCGGCAGCTCGAGGAAGCGGGCGCGGTCGCGATCATGCCGCTGGGGGCGCCGATCGGGTCCGGGCTCGGAATCCAGAACCGGGTGACGATCCGGCTCATCGTCGAAGGCGCCAAGGTGCCGGTGCTGGTCGACGCCGGCGTGGGCACGGCCTCCGACGCGGCGGTGGCGATGGAGCTGGGCTGCGACGGAGTGCTGATGAACACGGCGATCGCCGAAGCCAAGGACCCGGTGGCGATGGCGCGGGCGATGAAGCTCGCCGTGGAGGCGGGCCGCATCGCCTATCGGGCCGGCCGGATGGGGCAGCGCCGCTATGCCGATCCCTCAAGTCCCCTTGCGGGACTCATCTGAGTGCCGCGCTGAAATCCCCTCTCTCGCGGCAATGGCGGGAAGGGGGGAACCTAAGCCAGATTCTCACGTTCAACGCAGCGGTCGAGCCTCCACCGGTCACGCGGGGCTCCCATGGACGCCTCAGCTCCACGTTGCTGGGGCGTCCTTTTGTCAGGGACCGAAAACAGAGGGGAAAGAAGATGAAGTTCATGTTCAAAGCCGCGCTCGGCGCGGGACTGCTCGCGCTCGCTGCCTGCGGCGGCCAGGGCGACGACAGCCTCGGCGACAATATCGCCGACAATGCCGACGCCGTCGCGGACAATATCGAAGCCGTCACCGAGAATAGCGGCAACGAGGCGATCGAAGAGGCCGGCGAGGCCAAGGCCGACGCCGTGCGCGAAGCCGGCGAAGCCAAGGAAGAGGCGATCGACGACGCCGACGTCAACGCCGCCGCGGTCAACGTTCAGTAAGGTCGCGACTTCTCCTTTCGCGCGATCGGGCGCCCCGGGGCGTATCTCCCGGGGCGCCGTTTTTTTGCGACCGTCATCCCGGCGAAGGCCGGGATCCCAGCGAGAATAGGCGCCGAGCCTTTCACTCCCTGGGGCCCCAGCCTTCGCTGGGGCGACGGTCTCACTTCAGCCGTTCGATCTTCTGGGCCGCCTCGTCGAGGATGGCGGCGATCTCGTGCAGCCTGTCCTCGCCGGTGTCGTCGGCGGTGACCCGGTGCCACAGGGCCGAGAGGAGGTTGCCGACGGCGCGCTGGATCGGCTTGCCGCCGGCGCGGCGCTTGCCTTCGCCGGCGCCGGTCAGCCGCTCGAACAGGGCCTCGACCTCCTCGGCCCGCTCGGCGAGATGCGCCTCGCCCTCGGGCGTGATGGCGAAAGCCTTGCGGGTCCCGTCGGCCGCCGCTTCCTGGATCAGGCCCATGTCCTGAAGCATGGTCAGGGTCGGATAGACCACTCCTGGGCTGGGCGCGTAGCTGCCGTGGGTGAGCTCCTCGATCGCCCGGATGAGGTCGTAGCCGTGGCGCGGCTGGTCGGCGATGAGCTTGAGGAGGACGAGGCGGAGCTCCCCCGATTCGAACATCCGTTTTTTGCCGCGGCCGCCGCGGCCGCGCCCGAACTCGGCGCTCCAGTCGCCGCCCTCCCAACCGCCGCCCCAGCCGCGCGGCCCGAAGCCCATCGCCAGCAGGCCGGGCGGAATGTCGCGGAAGGTGAAACGGGGTCCACAGCCAATCCTCATGTCATGTCTCCAATCTATCTAGACCTAGCTTAGATATATCTCAGACGCATCTGGGTCAAGGGTGGTGCCCCGTCATTCCGGCGAAAGCCGGAATCCATGAGCACGGCTTTCCGAGCCCGGTGAGCGCGGTGTTCATGGATCCCGGGTCAGGCCCGGGATGACGGGCTGCGGAGTTGGTGGTTCAACTCAACACGATACCGCTCTAGAAGCCCGCCATGGCCGATCTGTTCGCCGGCGATCCGCCGCCCCCACCTGCTTCGACAGCGCCGCCCGACAGCGCGCCGCTCGCCGACCGGCTTCGGCCGCAGGCGCTGGACGAGGTGGTGGGGCAGGACCACCTCACCGGGCCGGAAGGCGCGATCGGGCGGATGGTCGCGGCGGGCAAGCTCGCCTCGATGGTCCTGTGGGGGCCGCCCGGTACCGGCAAGACGACGATCGCCCGGCTGCTCGCCGACGCGGTCGGAATGCGCTTCGTCGCCATCTCCGCCGTCTTTTCCGGAGTGGCGGATTTGAAGAAGGTGTTCGCGGAGTCGCGGGAGCATTCGAAGCTGGGCCGCCAGACCCTGCTGTTCGTGGACGAGATCCATCGCTTCAACCGCGCCCAGCAGGACGGCTTCCTGCCCTATGTCGAGGACGGCACCGTCGTCCTGGTCGGCGCCACCACCGAGAATCCGAGCTTCGAGCTCAATGCCGCCTTGCTCTCCCGGGCGCAGGTGCTGATCCTCAACCGCCTCGACAGCGCCGCCCTGGGTAAGCTGCTCGACCGCGCCGAGGCCCTGGTCGGCAGGCCTCTGCCGCTCACCGCCGAGGCTCGGGACGCGCTCGTCGCCACCGCCGACGGCGACGGCCGCTTCCTGCTCAATCAGGCGGAGACGCTCTTCTCGATCGACCTGCCCGAGCCGCTGGATCCGGGGGCCCTCTCCGCGCTCCTCCACCGCCGGGTCGCCGTCTACGACAAGGACCGGGAGGGCCATTACAATCTGATCTCGGCGCTCCACAAAGCGATCCGAGGCTCGGACCCGCAGGCGGCGCTTTATTATCTGGCGCGGATGCTCACCGCCGGCGAGGAGCCGCTCTATCTGCTTCGCCGGCTGACCCGGGCCGCGGTCGAGGATGTGGGCCTCGCCGATCCGCAGGCCCTCGTCCAGTGCATCGCCGCCAAGGACACGTACGACTTCCTCGGCTCTCCCGAGGGCGAGCTGGCGATCGCCCAGGCCTGCCTCTATCTCGCCACCGCCCCCAAATCGAACGCCGTCTATGTCGCCCAGAAGGCCGCCTGGCGATCGGCGCGCGACACCGGCTCGCTGATGCCGCCCAAGAACATCCTCAACGCCCCCACCAAGCTGATGAAGCAGGTCGGCTACGGCAAGGGCTACCAATATGATCATGATTCCGAGGGCGGCTTTTCCGGCGACAATTACTGGCCGGAGGAGATGACGCCCCAGACCTTCTATTCGCCGACGGACCGCGGCTTCGAGAAGCGCGTTGCCGAGCGCATCGCCTGGTGGGAGGAGCAGAGACGGAAGATGCGCGATGCCGAAGGGGATTAAGCTCGCCCTCGCCTTGCTGATCGGGGCCACGCCGGCCGCCGCCCAACCGCCGCCGAGGGAGCCGACCCCCTACGACCGCGCCATCGCCGCCGGCTACAAGGCGCTGACCCTGTGCAGCGGCATGTTCAACGCGCACCGGACTCAGGCGCAGATCGAGGCGCTGGAGCTGACCGGAATCTATCCCGAATATGACGAGATCGTTCGGACGCTTCCTGCCGTGGTCGACCGGGGAAAAATGCGCGTCATGGTCCAGTTCGACGAGGGGCTTCCGCCGCGTCTCGCGAGCTCGCGCGCTTCCGGGGGCTGTTTCCTTTACCCGATCGGCGCTCAGCCAGAACCGCGGCCCGATGGCCCGACCTTCCTTCGAGGCGCCGGGTTTCACGAGCCCCGCTGGCCCTACGGGGATGCGGAAGCGGGCGCACGTCCCAAAGGCGACCGGAAAGCCCTGAACCACGCTGTGGATTCGGCTTTCGGCGCAGGCCTCGGCGAAAAAACTCGGACCACGGCGGTCGTCGTCGTGCAGCGAGGCAAGATTGTCATTGAGCGCTACGCCGAAGGTTTCGGAGTCCACACCAGCCAGCGCACCTGGTCCGTCGCGAAAAGCTTGGCCGGGACAATTATCGGGGCCGCGGTCCATAAGGGCCTTGTCGATCCCGCCGCCCCGGCGCCTGTGCCGGAGTGGCAGACGCCGGGCGACCCGCGATCGAAGATCACGCTCGATCAGCTGATGCGGATGGCGAGCGGCCTTCACAGCGCCTCCGCGGGCAATCGCACCGATGCGGTCTATTTCGGGGGAACCGCAGTTACGGAAGAAACGGTCGCGTGGCCGCTGGAAGTGCCGCCGGGTTCCCGCTTCCGCTATGCGAACAACGATATTTTGCTCGCCGTTCACGCGCTGGGATCGGAAGCCGGCGATCAGACATATGACCGTTTCCCGAATGCTCTGCTGTTCAGTCAAATCGACATGGACGACACGATCGCGGAGGTCGACTGGAAGGGCAATTTCATCCTGTCCAGCCAAGTCTGGTCGACCGCCCGCGACCTGGCGCGTTTCGGGATCCTCTATCTCAACGACGGCATGTGGCTGAACCAGCGCATTCTGCCCGAAGGCTGGCGCGACTATGTGACCCGCCCGTCGGGTCCGCAGCCGGAAGGCGAGTTCGGTTACGGCGCTACCTTCTGGCTGATCAACAAAAGCCCCGGCGTCCCGGCCGACACCTTCGCCGCCTTCGGCAATCGCGGACAATATGTGGTCATCGTGCCGTCGCGCCGCATCGTCATCGTCCGCCGCGGCGAGGATCCGGCCGGCGCCCGCTTCGACATCGCCAAGTTCACGGCGGCGATCCTCGCGGGGCTTCGGCCATGAAGGATTGGGACGAAGCCGTCGCCTTCGCGCTCACCCTGCCCGGCACCGAGCTTTCGACCAGCTACGGCAAGCCGGCGGTCAAGGTGAACGGCCGCGCCTTCCTCTACACCGGCCATGAGGACAAGAGCTCGTTCGGAGTCGCTATCGATCTCGACACGGTCGAGATGCTGAAGGAGACCGATCCCGCCACTTTCTGGCAGACCCCGCATTACGAGGGCTGGCCGGCCGTCCTCATCCGCTACGACAGCGACGATCCCGAGCGCGTGCGGGAAATCATCGAACGCTCCCACGCCTGGACCGCCGCCAAGCCCCGGCCGAGGCCGCGGAAGAAGAAGTGACGTCCCGGTTCGCGCGCTTCGCCGCGATCGACTGGTCGGGGGCCAAGGGCAGGCGCCACAAGGGCATCGCGATCGCCTTTGCCGATTCGGGCGACTCGGCTCCGAAGCTCGTCCGGCCCGGCCATGTGTGGTCGCGCACCGAGGTGCTCGAGTGGCTGCTGGCGGCCGCCGCCGAAGCCCCGACCTTGTTCGGCTTCGACTTCAGCTTCGCTCCGCCGATCGCCGAACGCGGCGAATATTTGCCCGGAGAGCCGGACGTCCCCGCCACGGCCCGGGACTTCTGGGCCTATGTCGACGCTCGAAGCGACGACGAGGACCTCGGCGCGGCGAGCTTCCTCGAGCGGGCCCACCGCCGCCATTTCTATTTCGGGATCGCCGACGGCGAGAAGGCGGGCTTCATGCACTTCCGCCGGTGCGACGCCCGGCTGAATGCCCAGGGCGGCCGCAAGACGGCGAGCGCCTACGACGCAATCGGCGCCGCCCAGGTCGCCAAGGCGAGCTTCTCGGGCATGCGGTTCCTCCATCGCCTGGGCGGCAGGGTCGCGGTCTGGCCGATAGACCCGCTCCCCGAGCAGGGCAGCGCCGTCGTCGAGATCTACACGCGGATCTATCTGCGCCGGGCCGGCCTCAGCGGCGCCAAGCTGAGGTCGAGGACCGAGCTCGATCGGGCGCTCGCCGCGCTCGGCAGCCGCCCGGCGCGGCTTCGCTTCGAGCCGAACGACCACCAGACCGACGCCCTCGTCACCGCGGCCGGAATGCGCGCGCTCGCCGCCACGGAACCCAGCGCCTTCGCCCCCGAAGGCCTGACCCCCGACCTCGCCCGAACCGAAGGCTGGACGTTCGGAATAGTGTAGCTAGCGCCCGACCGCCGGCTTGCCGACCGGCTGGGTCGCCGTCTTCGGCATCCGCGCCTCGAGCGGCTTCAGCCAGGCGTCGACCCGGGTGCCGATGCTCACCTGGGGGTAGGAGGGCTCGTATTTCTTCGCCGCTTCCCACTCGCCGACCAGCTTCAAGGCCTCCGCTGAGGCGCCCTCGAGCGGCTGCGGCTTACGCAGGGCGCGGTTGATCATCGCGTCGCCGAAGAAGGTCCAGTCATTGTCGGCCTCGCAGCCGAACGAGGTCCGGCTGGCGGAGGCGGCGGTGAACAGGGCCGTGGTCTCGCTCCACAGGGCCGGAACGAACGTCCCCGAATAGCAGGCGGAGAGGATCAGCAGGCGGTTGCGCAGGCGAAGCTCGTCGAGCAAGGCGGCGAGCCGGGCCGGGGTCAGGACGCCATAGCCCTGGTCGCCGTCATGATAGGTGATTCCGTAGGGCGCGCCATGACCGGTCGAATAGAGGACCAGCACATCCTCGTCCGGATCGATCAGCTCGGCGATCCGGGCGAGCGCGAGGTTGAGCGCGTGGAGCGATCCCATCGGCAGCGCGGCGCCGCCCCGGCCGTCGCCTCCGGCGAGGACCAGGGTCCGGCCCGCGGCGTCGAAGCGGCGCGCCAGCACCTTCGCGGCTTCCCGCGCCTCGCGCCCGAAGACGGCGTCGCTGTCGAGGCCGACGACGAGGACATAAGCATCCACCACCCCCCGGCGCTGCGGCGACAGCCCCGCCAGCGCATCGGTGAGACGGCGATGCTCGGCCAGCTCGATCCGCGCGGAGCGGCCGCGTTCGAGATTGGGGCCGAGGTCGAGGCTGGCGCCGAGCTCGGCCGGGTTGGAGCCGGAGACGAGGGCCGGCCAGGCGCTCTTGTGCTCCTGCGCCTCCGCCGCCCGGGCGGCCACCGGGGCGAGCGCCGCCGCCGCCGCTATCGCCCCGAAGAGGTGAGTTGAGAAACGCACGCCATCCCCCGCCGCCGCCTGTCGCCACACTCTCGCCCGGTACGGTGCGCCGGGTCAACACGTGGCGGGGCGCAGGGGCTGGACCTTCGGCGACTAATGACCCATTTGGGCATTGGGCCGGGTTAGCTCAGCTGGTAGAGCAACCGCCTTGTAAGCGGTAGGTCGTCCGTTCGAGTCGGACACTCGGCACCGGTCGTGAACAGCGCTCGGGATCATTTTGCCCCCGAAATGGTTGTCGGACTTTCGGCAGGCCGCAGGCCATAGCCGGCGGTTTGACTGCTATACCTGTTCATTCTATCCATCCGACGGCTAGGCCGATCCGAAATGGAGTAAATTTGCGGGTGTCCTTCGTCAGCGACCTGAAAGCTGCACAGCGCCATGACGGACTGGCCGTCGTGCAGGATTTCGTGGTGTCGGCGGCCAAGCTCAACGCCATGGCGGACCTGCGAGCCCTGATCGAAACGGCCGTCCATCAACTGGATTTCGATTATTTCGCGATCGTCCATCACGTCTGCTTCGGGCGGCCGGCGGGCGACCATGTCCGGCTCACCAACTATCCGCTCGAATGGGTCGGCTTCGTCCGCGAGCTGCCCAAGCTGCCCGACCCGGTGGTGAGAGCGGCCGAGCGGATGTCGAGCGGCTTCAAATGGGACCAGCTCGGGTCGCTTGTGAACATGACCCCGGCCGAAGCGGAATATATGGGCCAGGCCGCCCGCCACGGCATCTCCCAGGGCTATACGGTCCCCAACCACGTTCCCGGCGAGGCCTTCGGATCGTGCAACTTCGTCGCTCGGGAAGGCCGCCCCTTTCCCGACGCCAGCATCTCGGCGGCGCAGGCGCTCGGGAGCTTCGCGTTCGAGGCCGCCCGCAAGCTCGTCAGGCAGAGGCCCGGCGAAATCTATCTTCAGCCGGCGCCGCTCTCGGAGCGGCAGCGCGAGTGCCTGTTGTTCGTGGCTCGGGGCAAAAGCGATTCCGTGATCGCGGACCTGCTCGCCATCCGTCCCAAGACGGTCAACGAGCATATCGAGGCCGCCAAGCGGCGCTACTCGGTGGCGACCCGTTCGCAGCTTCTGGTGCGGGCCCTGTTCAGGAGCGAGATCTGCTTCTCCGAGGTCATCGACTGATCCTGTCATTGCGAGCGTAGCGAAGCAATCCAGAGCGGTCTTCGAGGCCCGTTGGATTGCTTCGTCGCTACGCTCCTCGCAATGACGGCCGCCGGCGCAACCCGATGCGCAGAACCCCGCGAGGCCGGCAATTGGGCCAATGGTACCAGCGCGGCGGCGATCCCGTGGGGACGAGCTCGTGCCCGTCGAGCAGGGAGCGGAGCAAGGCCCGGACCTGGAGATAGGCGAAATTGGCGCCGAGGCAGGAGTGGGCGCCCGCGCCGAAGGGGATGAAGGCGAAGCGGTGCCGCCCGATCGAGCGCTCCGGCGAGAAGCGAAGCGGGTCGTAGCGATCCGGCTCCTCCCAAAGCTCCGGCAGAAGGTGGGTCAGCATCGGATTGACCCCGGTGATCGTCCCTTCCGGGAAAAGGTGGCCGCCATATTCGAACGGCCGCACGGCGCGCCGCCAGAGGACCGGCGCTCCGGCGTTCAGCCGAAGCGATTCCTTGATCGCCCAGGCGGACCGCTCGCAGCGGTTCAGATCGGCCATGTCGATCGCGCCCGGGTCGGGGATCAGGTCGCACAGCTCCTCGCGCACCTTGTCCTGCCAGTCGGGATATGCGGCGAGATAATGGAGGGTGGCGACGGTGCCCGACGAGAGCGTGTCGAACGAGGCGGCGACCACGAAGATGAGATGGGCCATGACCTCATCGTCATCGAGCAGCCCCAGGTCCCGCATCCGGCACAGATTGGCGAGCAGATCGGTGCGCTGGGGAGCGACGATTTCCCTCAGCATGGGCCGGATCAGGCCCTCGATATGGCGCTTGGCCCAGGTTGCCCGCGCCTCCGCCGTGCCCGGCAGGGGCAAGGTCACCACCGCGGTCGCGGCCCGCATCAGGTAGCGGAAGGCGAGCAGGTCTTCGCGCTTGGCCAGAGCCGGATCGCGCCCGAGGAACGCCGCATAGCCGTTGGCGAAACTGATCTGCTGGGCGAGCTCGTAGACGTCGAGCGACCGTCCCGACCAGTCTGCCAGCAGCGCCGCGTTGTTGCGGGCGAAGATGTCGAGATAGGATTGCAGCTGCTCCTGCTTGAACGCGGTGGCGACGAGCTTGCGGTGCCATTGGTGATTGGCGCCGTCGCGAAGCAGCAGCCCGCCGTCGAAATGGCGGCCGAAGACGGGCTTCCATCCCCCTTCCGCCGAAAAATTGCGGGCCTCGTCGAACAGCACGAACTCGTTCGCCTCGGGCCCGACCAGCTGGACGTTCCAATTGCCGCAGGCCTGGAAGCGATGGATCGGCCCGTAGCGCTCGTGCATCCGCCGGGCGAACGCGAGGGGGTCGAGGACGGCTTCGGGCAGGATCCCGACGAAGGGCAGGCCCCGCTTGCCCGGCACCGACTCGAGATCGCGGCCGCGCACGCGCGGAAATTCGCGGCGGAGCACCCGCGGCTTCTCGCGATAGGCGACGGGGGGCAAGAAGGGGACGGTCACGCAGGCTCCTGTGGCCGGTACCCTACACGCGGCGGGTCCCCGGCCCCCACCCGGTAACTACCGGGGTGTGATTCCGGGCGCGGAAGGCGGACTTAGGGGGCGTCGGAGGCTGAAGCATGATTGATTTGGTTCTT
Source organism: Allosphingosinicella sp. (assembly GCA_035719905.1). GTDB lineage: Bacteria > Pseudomonadota > Alphaproteobacteria > Sphingomonadales > Sphingomonadaceae > Allosphingosinicella. The sequence continues at coordinate 102,350 of DASTFN010000074.1, read as the reverse complement.
CCGGAAGGTCGTCTCGGCTTTGCCGCGGCGCTCATGGAGATGCACCATGACCGGAAGCAGGTATTCGTAGATCGGTTCGGATGGCGTCTGCCGGCGAAGGGTAGCTGGCTGGAGGTCGATCAGTTCGACGATGATTACACGATCTACCTGCTCGCCAGATCACCTGAGGGCCGCCATCAGGGGTCTGTGAGGCTTCTCCCGTCCTCACGGCCCCATATGCTGAGCACTCTTTTCAGTCATCTCTGCCCGGCCGGGGTTCCGAGCGGAGAGGATTGTTGGGAGATATCACGTCTCGTCACCTGCCCAGCGGACGCCTCCGGCACCACCATCCTTCGAGTCCATCGCCTGCTTGCTCTGGCGTTGGTCGAGTTCGCCCAGTCGAACGACATCCGCCGCTACACGCTCGTCGCCGAGGCGCACCGAGTCCCTGCACTGCTTTCGGTCGGCTGGCCGGTGACTCCGCTGGGTTTGCCGACCTTGGTTGACGGCGAACTGCTTCAGGCCTTGCAGATCGACTTGCCGCCGGGCACACTGTTGGAGATGCGCAGCCGATTACGGATAGGGGATCCGGTGCTGCGTATAGTGGAACCCATTCGGAGAGCCGCGTAATGGTCGCACAGCCGACGGGCAGGCACGGGCCCGAAGACGTGAGCAGCCTTGCCACCGAGACCGAGCGAATCATCCTCGAGATCGAATCGCGCCTGCACAGGCTGATCGAGACGTCGCGCCGCGAATCGGGGCCGGCGGCGCAATCCTCGGTGCTGGCCGCGGCGGCGGAAGCCTGCGCCGCCCGCCGAAGGCTCTACGCCTTGTTCGGCCGGCGCCTGTTCTGCGATCCTTCGTGGGACATTCTGCTCGAATTGTTCGTCAGCACGCTGGAGGGCCGAAAGGTCACCGTCTCGACCGCGTGCATGGCGGCTTGCGCTCCGACCACGACGGCGCTGCGCCACATCGCCTATCTCGTCCAGGAGGGGCTGGTCGTCCGCCGTCCCCACCCGGCCGACGCACGCAGCACCTATCTCGAGCTCACGCCGCAGGCGATCACCCGCCTGACCCAATATTTCAGCGAGTCGAACTGACTTCCGGAAAGTCGCGCTGGATCGAGTCGAGCGCCATCGAGACGTAGGCGGCGGCGCCGTGAAGCTCCGCTTTGTCCAGCGATTCGAGCAGATTATGGAGCCTGGCGTGCAAGCCTACGACCTGACGCCGCGAGCTTCCCGCCTCCGATAGCTTTGAGTCCATCCATGGGCCTCCCCCTCGGTGCGCAGCTTCCCAGGCCATGCCTGGACAGCGCACCCTTCGCCCGAGACGCATCCCATCACGCGTCCAGGCCAGAAGCCCCTTGCCGCTTCCTTACGCTAACGTAAGGCGCTCGGGAAGGGGGACGGCTCAACTAGTCGATCCGTTTTGAACTTAAGACGCCGGTCGTCATTGCGAGCGAGGCGAAGCAACCCGGTGCGGCCTCGGGGGCCCGCTGGATTGCCGCGTCGCTTCGCTCCTCGCAATGACGAACGAATGAAGCCGATAATGCTCTAGCCGGCCCCCGCCGACACCTCGTCCAGCCGCTCCAGCTGGTCGGCGGTCAGCTCAAGCTCCATCGCCCCGATCAGCTCCTCGAGCTGCTCGAGCGTCCGGGCGCTGGAGATCGGGGCGGCGACCGCCGGCTGCGCGGCGACCCAGGCGAGGGCGATCTGCCCCTGGGTGGCGCCGGTTTCCGAAGCGATCCCGTCAAGGACGGCGAGGACGGCGGGGCCGCGGCCTTCGACATATTTCGCCATGCGCTCGCCGCGCACGCTCTTGCCGTAATCGCTTTCGCTCCGATACTTGCCGGTGAGATAGCCCGACGCGAGGCCGTAGAAAGGCAGCACGGAGACTGCCTCGTCGAGGCAGAGCCGTTGAAGCTCGCCCTCGAGCTTGCCGCGCTCCAACAAATGAAATTCGTTCTGGAGCACCTCGTACCGGCTCATCCCGGATTCGCGCGCCAGAGCGAGCGCCCGTCCGAGCCGCTCCGCGGTGAAGTTGGAGGCGCCCAGGGCGCGCACCTTGCCGGCCCTGACCAGCCGGTCGAACGCCTCGATCACGTCCTCCATCGGCGTGTCCGGATCGTCCTGGTGGGCATAGTAAAGGTCGATCGTCTCGACCCCGAGTCGCTTCAGCGACGCTTCGGCGGCCTTTTCGATTCGCCAGGGTTCGAGCCTGCCGCCGCCGTGGCGGTGGAGCATTCCCACCTTGCTGGCGATCAGCACGCCCTCGCGCGATCCCCGCCGCTTCAGCCATTCGCCGATCAGGGCCTCGGATTCGCCGCCCTGGTGCCCCGGCACCCAAGCCGAATAGACGTCGGCCGTGTCGATCATTGTTCCGCCGGCTTCGACGAAGCGGTCGAGGATCCGGAACGCCTCCTCGCCGGTCGCGGTCCAGCCGAAGACGTTGCCGCCCAGAACGAGGCGCGGCGTCTCGAGCCCGCTTCGGCCCAGGGAACGTCGCTCAGCCATGCACTGCCTCCATCACGAATCGCCCCGCCTCACCCGCCGCGCCTCGAGCGCCTCGATCGCCTCGCGGACCCGCTGGGTCTCGCCCTTGGGAACGACCAGCACCGCCCGTTCGGTGGCGACGATGACGAGATCCTCGACTCCGAGCGCCACCACCACCGGCCCGTCGGAGCGCACCAGGCAGTTGCGGCTGTCCGGCGCGACGACGTCGCCGGTGAGCAAATTCCCGGCGGGATCGAGCGGCCCGAGCGCGTGCAGCGCCTCCCAGCTGCCGATGTCGGACCAGCCCATCGCCGCCGGCACCACTGCCACCTTGTCCGCTTTCTCCATCAGGGCGGTGTCGATCGAGGCGGAAGGGGCGGCGGCGAAATCGCCTTCCACCGCCGCCAGGATCTCGGGGGCATGGTCGCGCAGAGCGGCGATCAGGGCTTCGCGCTCGAACAGGAAGATGCCGGCATTCCAGTCCCAGCCGCCTTCGGCGACCCAGCTTTCCGCCGTCGCCCGATCCGGCTTCTCCGCGAAGCGGGCGGCCCGGAAGGCGCCCGGGGCGAGCTCCTCGCCGCGCTTTATGTAGCCGTAGCCGGTCTCGGCGCGGTCCGGGGCGATCCCGAAGGTCACCAGCCAGCCGTCCTGAGCCAGCGGCTGCGCCGTCGCCACCGCGGCCCGGAACGCGGCCTCGTCCTCGATATGATGGTCGCTCGGCATGACCAGCAGAAGCTCGCTCACCTCCGCCGCCAAAGCCGCCAGCGCCACCGCCGCGGCAGTGCCGCGCGCGCAGGGCTCGAGCACCAGCCGGGCGTCGGGCACCTCGGCGCGAACCGCAAGCGCCTGCTCGCGCGCCGCCACCACGATTGGAGCCCCCCAGGCCGCCGCCCGCCGGGCGGTCGCCTTGAGCAGGCTCTCCTCGCCGGCCAGGGCCAGGAACTGCTTGGGCCGTCCCGCCCGCGACAGCGGCCAGAGCCGGGTCCCTGCGCCGCCGGAAAGGATGACGGGCCTGATCGTGGGGCTGCTCATGCGGGCGGGTGTAGCAGAGGCTCCGCCCTGCGCCAGCCCGACTCAGGGACCCCACGAAACTGGTACTTTCGTGGGAACCCTCAGGTGTGGACGATCGCCTCGCCCATCTCCAGGGTCTTGCCGCGGGTGACGATCACCAGATCGCCGAGCTTCGCCGCCTCGAACAGCTTCCTGGCGAAGGCGACCGGGACGGCGACGCAGCCGTGGGTCGCGTACCCGGGCGCGACGCTGTCGCTGCCGTGGATCGAGATGCCGTCATTGGTCATCCGCATCATGTAGGGCATGGGCGCGCCGTAGAGGTTGGAGACGTGCTTCGCCTTCTTCTGGGTGATCGGGAAGGCGCCGAGCGGGGTCGGCTTGTCCTCGCGGCCGTAGAGGATGGCGGCGGCGCCGATCTCGTAGCCGCCGCGGAAGATGGAGAGGACCTGGGCCTCGAGGTCGACGGTGATGACGATCGGGCCGTCGGCGGGGGCGCCGCTCTCGTCCCAATGATGGTCGCCCATCCTGAGCGGGCCGGGAATGTCGAGGATCCGCCGGACGACGAAATCGGGATCGGCCGGTGCCGGCGCCGCGGCCGCGACGACCGGAGCGGCGACGGAGGCGGCCGCGGCCTCGGCTGAAGCGGGGGCCCGGGCAGGCTCGTCCGCAATCTCGAAGCCCACGACGAGCAGGGCCGCGCCGGCCAGCAACCCCGTCCCGATCCGCGCCGCCATCGTCCTGCCGATCATCGTCCTGCTCCGCCTAGGCCGTTCCGAGCCGTCGAAGCGCCCCAATGTCGCAACCGATCCCGCGCCGCCAGCCCTCGATCCCGCCTGTGCCGGGGCGGGACGGCGGTCCCGGAATTGCTAAGGCTGAAGGGCCGGCCTAACGACGCCCGGCGCATCGCCCCCCGCGGGCGCCGGGCGTCGAGATACGGGCCATGCCCGCGCCGACTCGCCTTGGCAGGCGGCTGGCGAACGGAGGTTGATCCGATTCCGGATGTTTCGCAAGAGTCGTGGCGAAGCCGGCCTGCGGACGCCGTGGCCTTTGTATTCATTCGCAAAACCTGGCCAGCGCGGTCAACTTAGGTCTGGATTCGATACCGATACGTATGGTATTGGAGGTTTACCGAGAGTTTGGAATGGCTTCCTCTCACGGTGGGGGTCGAGGGGTTTGCTTCCACGGGCCGCTCGGCCCCCTTACCGATTCGTATCGGTCATTCCGCGCCAGGGCGGCGGCGAGCCGAGGTCCTTCGGCTCGGGACGGGTGATCTCCCAATTGGCCTTCCGAAAATGGTCGGCGATATGATCGGCGACGGCGCCGTGGACCTGCGGTTCCTCGTCATGATCCTGCCTCTTATCGAGCGCGGCGAGCTGGTATTTTTCGAGCGCCCGCCAGATGTGCTTCGGCATGACCCGAAGCCAGACCCGGATCGCCCGGGCGAGCTCGGCGGAGGTGACGGCGATTCGCTTGTCCATGGAGAACAAATAGAGAACAAAGTGGAGCGACAGCAATCGATTTTTGCATATGGGTCGGCGCTTCCCCTGCGCCGCGGCAGGCGATAATCGCCGCTCATGTGCAACCTCTTCCGACTCAGCAGCACCGAGGATCTGAGCCGCCTGTTCGAGGCCCGTCCGCTCGAGCTCCCGTTCGAGGCCAAGCCCGACATCTACCCCAAATACGAGGCCTTGGTGGTCAGGAAGGAGGCCGGCGAGCGCCGGCTCGACTGCATGGCCTGGGGCATCATCCGGACCCTGCCGGGCAAGAGCGGCAAGCCGATCAAGAAGTCGGTGACCAACGTCCGCAATCTCGACAGCCCCTTCTGGCGCTCGACCCTCGCCAATCCGGCCCAGCGCTGCCTCGTCCCGTTCACCTCGTTCGCCGAGCCCCGCCCGGGCAAGGACCCCGAGACCGGGCGTCCCGCCAATTGGTGGTTCACGGTCGAGGGCGAGCAATGCTGCGCCTTCGCCGGCATCTGGCGCTGGAGCGAGGATCGCGCCCGCTTCGCCTTCCTCACCTGCGAGCCCAATCCTTTGGTCGCCCCGCTCCACCCCAAGGCGATGCCGGTCATCCTCCAGCGCGAGGATTACGACAAATGGCTCGACGGCGAGGCGGCCGACGCCTGCTCGCTGGCCCAGCCCTTTCCGAGCCAGCTAATGAGGGTGGCCTAAGGACACGCAGCACCGAACGGCGCGCGACTTCACTCAGCCGGCTCGGTCTTTCGCGTGGACAGGTGCCGAGTCCCGGCCTTTCCGATGCCCAGCCCGCACCGAGACATAAGCGATGGCGCAGACCAGGCCGACGACGGCGGGCGGTGCGATGTTGGCAACCAGGCTCATCTCAATTCTCCACCTCCAGATAATTCATCAGATGGGTGGCAAACATCATCGCGGCAATCCCAAGGGCGATCCATATTACCGGCCAGGGCTGGAGCCCCTTCACCCACAGCGTTCCCACCGCTGCGATCATCAGGGCCGTCCCCAGATTGCCTATGATCGTCGACCAGGCCTTGGCCTTCTCGTTCTCCTGAAGGATTTGCGAATTCGTCCTGCTCATTCTGCCCTCCGGCAGGCCCAAATATAGCAGCGCGCAGCCTATCCCAAAACCGCATTGCGCCGAGGCGCCGTGACCGTCACCAGACTGTCCCTCTGCCGACGGTCACGCATCGGAAATCGCCAAGCCTTGGCAACCCGCCGGGCGAGGCGTAGATTTTCGGCAGCCGACTCCTCGGAGGCGGTCTGTGGAACGGCTTCTCCGGTAGCGCGAAAACCAGGAGGCGATCATGAAACCCGCGAAGATGCTCATCGGACTTTTCGGCGCCGCGGCGATGGCGCTGGGGGGCTCACCCGCTCCGGCCAAGGCCCCGGCCGGTCAGAGGCCGGTGATGCGGGTGGTGTCGGGCTCGATCATCTACACCCGCAAGCCCGGCTCGGTAATGATCTGCGCCCGCGGCCGGGTCGGAACGCGCGGCTGGACCAACGCGATGCTGACTCCGCGGGTCTATATCGCCCCGCCGGCGAACGGCATCTGGGAAGTGGATTTCACGGCCCGCCCGCCGCGCGGAATCGTCCCCCAGGTCGTCACCCCGATCTCGGCGAGGCGCTACTGGGCCGCCCACCGCGGCCTCCGCGGCATCCGGATCGTCTCCCGGACCAACAGCATCGTCGTCCGGGCGCCGTCGAGACGCTCGGTCTGCTGACGACGTCGGCGGACGTCTATACCGACGGCAAGTCGAATTGCGCGGCGAGGGCGCGCAGCGGCGCCATGCTGGGCCGGGCGCCGACCTCGCCGAGCCAGCGGCCGAGAGCGGGGCCGGGCCGGGGCTCGATCGCCCGCCAGCCGATCAGGCCGGCCCAGCCCAGGAAGGCGGTCAGGTCGGCCATGGTGAAATGCTCGCCGGCGAGGTAGCGAGTCTGCGCCAGCCGCTCCTCCATGAGAGCCAGCATCGGCGCGCTTCGCTCGACGTTCGACTTCGCCCAGTCCGGAAATTGCTCCAGCCGGCCGGCGAACATCGGCTGGGTGTGATGGCCATATTCGATCGCCGGCTCGATCAGCCGCTGCTCCGCCCGCCGCTCCCACATCGCCACGACGGCCCGCTCCTCCGACCCCTCGCCGAACAGGGAGGGGCCCGGGGCGGTGGCATCGAGATACTGGCAGATGGTCAGCGATTCCGTGATGAAGAGGCCGCTGTCCGTCTCCAGCACCGGCACCGTCCGAAGCGCGCTGACCCGGCCGTAATCCTCGGGCGGCAGGTCGCCGACGTCCACCGTTTCAATCTCGAGGCCCCGCTCCGCCATGAAGATGGTCACCTTGAGCGCATTCGGAGCGATCGGACGTATATACAGGCGCATTGACGGTCCCTTCCTTCCTGGAGCTAGTGCTACGCCTATGCCGATCGGGGACCCAAACGTTTGTGTCCCCGACTGCCAATCCAGTCACTGATTTCACCCAAAGCACCAAAGGACCAAGGGGCCGGCGCGGTCCGTCAGGCTGTGCGCGGCTCGCGGTCGCTCGGGCGTGAAAGAGCGACTGCGTCGCTCAATCGAAATCCTGACAGCTCAGCGACCCCGTTCGAGCTGCCCCAGCCTCTTTGGTCCTTTGGTGCTTTGGGTGAAACAACGGCGCGAGCCGTCACCGCGTTCGTTTTTCATGACCCGCCGCACCTCCTTCCGCGCCGGCGTCCCGCGCTGATCCGACGCTTTTCACGCTTTCTTTGTCAATTTGAGCGACACTAAGACCCTGTCGGCAGAGTTTACACACCGCGAGGCGCCCGCCCCTTGATCAGGTTGTTCAAGCATTACGTCCCCCACAGCGTGCTGATGCTGGGCGTGATCGACTTCCTGCTGCTGATCGCGGCCGGGGAGGCGGGGTGGCTTCTGCGCCTGTGGCAGATCAGCGGCGCGGCGGATCCCAACGTCCAGAGGCTGCCGCATCTGCTCACCTTTGCGATCGTGCTCCAGCTCGCCATGGTCGGGGTCGGCTCCTACGGGGTCGACGCCTTGCGCTCGATGCGCCTCGCCGCGGCTCGGCTGGTGGTTGCGATATCGCTCGGGGTGCTGCTTCTCTCCCTGGTCTTCTTCCTGCTTCCGGCGGTGACCTTCTGGCGCTCCAACCTGCTCTACGCGATGGGCTTCGCGCTCGTTTTGCTGTTCCTCGCCAGGCTGGCCTTCGGACGGGCGCTTGGCAACGAGGCGTTCAAGCGGCGGATCCTGGTGCTCGGCGCCGGCCCGCGCGCGGCCCGGCTCGAGGCGCTGGCCCGGACCGACGGGGCGGGCTTCGCCATCGCCGGCTATGTCGGGATGAACGACGGGCCGCAGGCGGTGCCGCACTCGGTCAACCGCGACGATATCGCCAATCTGACCGCCCATGTCGTGAGGCTTCGGGTGTCGGAGGTGGTGCTGGCGCTCGAGGAAAGGCGCAACGCGCTTCCGCTCGCCGACCTGCTCCGGATCAAGACGACCGGAGTCCATGTCAACGAATTCTCCTCCTTCATCGAGCGCGAGACCGGACGGGTCGACCTCGACAGCGTCAATCCGAGCTTCCTGATATTCTCCGACGGCTTCTCGTCGGGGCGGCGGCTGTCGGCGGCGGGCAAGAGGCTGTTCGACATCATCGTCTCGGGCGTCATCCTGCTCGTCTTCGCGCCGCTAATCCTGCTGACCGCGCTCGCGGTGAAGATCGAGAGCAAGGGCCCGGCCTTCTTCCGCCAGCGCCGGGTCGGCCTCTACGGACAGAGCTTCGAGCTGGTGAAATTGCGCTCGATGCGCGAGGACGCCGAAGTCGGCGGCAAGGCGGTCTGGGCGCAGAAGGACGATCCGAGGGTGACTCGGGTCGGCTCGGTGATCCGCAAATTGAGGATCGACGAGCTTCCCCAGGCGTGGACCGTGCTGACCGGCAAGATGAGCCTGGTCGGGCCGCGGCCCGAACGCCCCCAGTTCGTCGCCGACCTTGAGGCGCGGCTGCCTTATTATGCCGAGCGCCACGTCGTGAAGCCGGGCATCACCGGCTGGGCCCAGATCAACTTCCCCTACGGCGCCAGCGTCGAGGACGCCCGCCAGAAGCTCGAATACGACCTCTATTACGCCAAGAACTACACCCCCTTCCTCGACCTGCTCATCCTCCTCCAGACGGTGCGGGTGGTGCTGTTCCCGGAGGGCGCGCGATGATCGTGCTGCTCGGCTTCTGGACCCACGCGCTCGCCGCCCTGCTCTACGGCGCGCTCGCTCTGTGGCAGCTTCGGCGGTGGAACGAGGACGGCGGCAACCGCCGCCTCGTCGCCGCCTTCGCGGTGACCTCGGCCTGGGCGATCTTCACCGCATTCCAGGGGCCGCACAGCCTCGGAGCGGGGGTGGCCGAAGCCGCCCGCAACTTCGCCTTCCTCGGCTTCATGTTCGCGATGGTCAGCCGTGCCGCCGACGAGCGCGGGCAAAGCGGGGTCAAGCTCGTCTACACCGCGCTCGCGGCGGTGATCGCGCTTCAGCTCACGCTCGCCGGGGTCACTCCGCAATTCGCCCGCAATCCGATCCTCTACGACGCTTTGACCTCGACCCTGCAGGTGATCGGCCTCACTATCGCCGCCGGCTCGCTGGTCCTGGTCCACAATCTCTACGGCCAGGCCGCGCATGAGAGCCGCTGGGGGATAAGGCTGCCGATGATCGCTTTGGCCGGAATGTGGGCCTACGATCTTCATCTCTACACGGTCGGCTGGCTGACCCGGGGGCCGGTCGACGATCTCTATGCGATGCGCGGCGCGATCCTCGCGATGCTGGTGCCTCTGTTCGCTTTGGCCAGCCGGCGCAATTCCGGCTGGAGGATGCGATTGTCGCGCGCGGCGACCTTCCAGTCGCTCTCCCTCATCGCGATCCTGGGCTACCTCATCCTGATGATGACCGCGAGCCGGGCGCTCGAGGTGGTCGGCGGAAATTGGGTGCGGATCGGCCAGGTCGGGCTGGTCTTCGCGATCACGGTCGCGGCGGTGATCCTGCTTCCGTCGGGGCGGATGCGGGCCTGGTCGCGGGTGATCGTCGCCAAGCACTTCTTCGAGCATCGCTACGATTATCGCGCGGAATGGCTGCGCTTCACCCGCACCGTCGGCGGCGACGCGCCGCTCGGCGAGCGCATCATCAAGGCCATCGCCGACATCGCCGAAAGCCCTTCCGGCCTGCTGCTCGTTCCGGAAGGGGGGCGGCTGAGCGTCGCCGCCCGCTGGAACTGGCGCGACGATCTGCCCGAGGCGAGCCCGGACGACGCGGCGCTGATCGGCTTCCTCGAGAGGAGCGGCCACGTCCTCGATCTCACCGCGCTGCGCGCCGGAATGCTTCGGACGGACGAGGCCGAGGTCCGGGTCCCGGCGCCGCTGGCCGGCCTCGACGGAGCCTGGGCCGGAGTTCCGCTGATCCATGGCGACCGCCTCGTCGGGCTGGTCCTGCTCGAGCATCCGCTCGTCCGGCGGCCGCTCGACTGGGAGGATTTCGACCTGTTCCGGACGGTCGGTATCCAGGCGGCGAGCTATCTTGCGGAGGCGCACACCCAGGATGCGCTCGCCGACGCCCGGAGGTTCGACGAGTTCAACCGGCGCTTCGCCTTCATCATCCACGACATCAAGAATCTGGTCAGCCAGCTCAGCCTCGTCATCCGCAACGCCGAGCGGCACGCCGACAAGCCCGAGTTCCGCGAGGACATGATCGCGACCCTGCACAGCTCGGTGAAGAAGATGAACGACCTCCTCGCCCGGCTCCACCGCGGCGGAAGCAACGTCGAGGCGGAGCCGGTGCGGGCGATCCCGCTCGGCCGGGCGGTGGCGGCGGTGGCCGAGGTGAAAAGGCGGGTCCACCCGGTCGAGGTCGAAGGCGACGCGACGCTCGCGGCCGTCGCCGATCCGGTCCGGCTGGAGCAGGCGCTCGCCCATCTCGTCCAGAATGCGATCGATGCAAGCCCCGGCGGAGCCCCGGTCAGGATAAGCTGCAGCCGGCGCGGCGGCGAAGCGGCGATCGAGATCGTCGACCGCGGCGAAGGCATGTCGGCCGACTTCATCCGGACCCGGCTGTTCCAGCCTTTCGCCTCGACCAAGGAGAGCGGCTTCGGGGTCGGCGCCTTCGAGGCGCGAAGCCTGATCGCCGCGATGGGCGGCCGGATCGAGGTCGACAGCCACCCCGGCGAGGGCAGCCGCTTCACAATCTTTTTACCGCTGGGTGAGACCAGCCTCGAGATCGGACGGATGCGCGCATGAGTGTGGCTACGAGGGCGAAACTGCTGATCGTCGAGGATGACGAGGGGCTGCAGCGGCAGCTGCGCTGGGCCTATGACGATTATGAGGTGCTGGTCGCCTCCAATCGGGATTCGGCGATCAACCTGCTGCGCGCCGAGGAGCCGCCGGTGGTCACGCTCGACCTCGGCCTGCCGCCCGACCCCAACGGAGTGACCGAGGGTTTCGCCACGCTCGAGACGATCCTTTCGCTCAAGCCGGAGACCAAGGTGATCGTCGCTTCGGGCCACGGAGCGCGGGAGAGCGCACTTAGGGCGATCGCATCCGGAGCCTACGATTTCTATCAAAAGCCGGTCGATATCGACCAGCTCGGCCTGATCGTTCGCCGCGCCTTCCAGCTGCACGGCATCGAGACCGAGAACCGCAAGCTCGAGGAGCGGGTCGGCGAGGACCAGACGGTGCTCGGCACCATGATCACCTCCGCGCCGGAGATGCTGAAGGTCGCCCGGACCATCGAGCGGGTCGCCAATACCGGCGTGTCGGTGATGCTTCTCGGCGCCAGCGGCACCGGCAAGGAATTGCTCGCCCGAGGCCTCCACCAGGCCAGCAACCGCTGCGGCGGCGGCTTCGTCGCGATCAACTGCGCCGCCATCCCCGAGAATCTGCTCGAGGCGGAGCTGTTCGGCTACGAGAAGGGCGCCTTCACCGGAGCGATCAAGACCACCGAGGGCAAGATCGAGCTCGCCCATGGCGGAACCCTCTTCCTCGACGAGGTCGGCGACATCCCGCTGCCGCTCCAGGTCAAGCTGCTGCGCTTCATCCAGGAGAGGGTGATCGAGCGGATCGGCGGCCGCAAGCCGATCGCCGTCGACACGAGGATCGTCAGCGCCACCCATCAGGACCTGCCCGAGATGATCAAGGCGGGAAGCTTCCGGGAGGATCTCTACTACCGCCTCGCCGAGATCGTCGTCCGAATCCCGAGTCTTGCCGAGCGGCACGGCGATTCGGTGCTTCTCGCCAAGCATTTCCTGCATCGCTTCGCCCGCGAGATGAACCCGGCCGTGAAGGGCCTTAGCCCCGGCGCGCTGGCGGCGATCGACGAATGGCCTTGGCCGGGCAACGTCCGCGAGCTCGAGAACCGGATGAAACGCGCGGTGATCATGGCCGACGGCAAGCTGGTGACCGCCGAGGATCTCGACCTCGAGGCGCGGACCGAAGCGGCTCTGCCGGTCAACCTCAAGTCGGCGCGGGAGCTCGCCGACCGCCGGGCGATCCGCCAGGCGCTGGCGCGCACCGAGAACAATATCTCGAGCGCCGCCAAGCTGCTCGGGATCAGCCGCCCGACCCTCTACGACCTGATGAAGCAATACGATCTGCAGCCATGAGTCCGCGCTCCGCCCTGACCGTCCTGCTTCTGCTCGCCGCCGCCGCCTGCTCCAATGCCGGCCCCCAATCCGCGGACCAGGCCTATCGCCGCGGGCTGGAGGCGCTGGCCCAGGGGCAGCCGCGGACCGCGCGCATCGAGTTCCTGAACGCGATCAAGGCCGAGCCGGACAATAAGGACCTCCGGCTTGCCCAGGCGCGCACCTATTTGCTGCTCGGCGACGGCGGCGCGGCGGAGGCCGAGCTGAGGCGGGCCAACGCTCTGGGAATCCCCGTGGCCGAAACCGGGCATCTGATGGCGAATGCCCTGCTCCTCCAGGGGCAGGCGGAGCGCGCCGCGGCCGAAGCGCGCAGGGCCGGCCCGGCCCATGCCGCTTACGCCAACCGGATGCTGGGCCGGGCCAATCAGCTGACCGGCAAGCTGGAGGAGGCCGCCGCCGCCTTCGACCGCGCCCTGGCGGCCGCTCCCGGCGACGGGGCGCTGTGGACCGACATAGCCGATTTCCGCCGAGCGACCGGAGAAACGGCCGGAGCGATCGCCGCGGCCGACCGCGCCGTCGCGCTGGCGCCGCGCAACGTCGAGGCGTTGAGGCTCCGCGGCGAGCTCACCCGAAGCCAATATGGGCTCGCGGCCGCAATGCCCTGGTTCGACCGGGCGCTGGAGATCGATCCCGCCAACGCCGCCGTCCTGATCGAGCGCGCCGCCACCCTGGGCGATCTCGGCCGCACCCGCGAGATGCTGGCCGACACGAGGCGCCTGCTCAGCGTCTCGGCGAACAATCCCTCGGCTTATTATCTTCAGGCCATGCTTGCCGCGCGCGGCCGCGACTACGCGCTCGCGCGCAGCCTCTATCGGCGCACCGGCGGCGCTTTCGACAACCGTCCGGCGGCGATGCTTCTCGCCGGAACGATCGAGCTCGGCTCCGGCAATTCGGCACTGGCGATCGCGCCGCTGAAGCGGCTGCTCAAGGCGCAGCCCGGCAATCTCAAGGCGCGGCGGCTGCTCGGCTCGGCCCAGTGGCAGGCCGGCGATGCCGCCGCCGCGGCCCAGACCCTGCGGCCGCTGGCGGATCGGGCCGATGCGGACGCCTATACTTTGAGCATCATCGGCAAGGCCTATGCCCGGCTCGGCGACGAGGCCGCCGCAATCCGCTATCTCGGCCGGGCGGCGGCGCCGCGTCCGTCGGCGACGGCGCCGCTCGACGATCCCCTCGGTGACGGCGAGCTTGCCGCCCTTCGCCGCGACGCGGCCGCCTGGCCCGACGCGGCGCTGCCCCAGGTCGTCCTCATTCGGGCGCTGCTCGGCCGCGGCCTTGGACCGGAAGCGCTGCAGCGGGCCCGGCGGCTCCAGGCCGCCGCCCCGGGCGCTCCCGACGCCCATGTCCTGGTCGGCGACGCGCTCGCCATCCAGGGCGATTATCCGGGCGCGGTGGCGGCTTATCGCCGAGCGGCGAACCTCGCCTTCAGCGAGCCGGTGGCGCTTCGGCTGGTCGAGGCGCTGCGCAATTCGGGCGACGATCTGGGGGCGACCAAGGTGCTGACCCTGTTCCTCCAGCAGAACCCGCAGAACGTCTCCGCCCAGACCATGGCGGCGAACGCCTATTTGCAGGCGAAGCGCTGGCCCGAGGCGATCGCCCTCTACGAAGGCGTCCGCAAGCGGCTCGGCAACAATGACGCGACCCTGCTCAACAACCTCGCCTGGGCCTATGCGGAGACCGGCGATTACGACCGCGCCCTGCCGCTCGCCCGCCGCGCCTGGACGCTCGAGCCGCGCAATCCGGTGACCGCCGACACATTAGGCTGGCTTCTGTTCAGGAGCGGCGAGGACCGGGTCCGCGGCCTCGCCTTGCTCGAGCAGGCGGCGCACGGAGCGCCGACGGACGAGGAAATCCGCGCGCATTTGCGGGACGCTCGGGAGGGGTAGTTCTAAAATCCTCCCCGGCAAATGCCGGTGAGGATTTAAGGCAGAGGCGCCAGCAGGAAGAAGCCGTTCAGGGTGAGCAGCCCGCCGAGAATTCCGAGGGCGGCGGAAGTGATCAGGATCCAGCGGTTGACCGCGAGGATCGCGACCGAGCCGAGGACCAGGGCGAGCTGGAGGAGGACCTCGGCCAGGTCGAAATTGTCGTCACGCCGGGCCGCCCGGTCGAACGCCGCCTCGAAGCTCTTCGCCTGGGCGGAGAGCTCCTTCTTGCCTTCGCCCTTGGACGGGTCGTTCGGGTCCGGCTCGCTGTCGTAGCGGGCGACCGTCGCCTCATAGTCCCTGAGCCGAGCCTCGGCCGACTCGCGCTCGGCGGCCGACACGCCGCCGACGGCGAGGGAGGCTTTCAGCTTTTCCGCCTCGATCTCGTACATCGTCTGGCGCACGTTCTTCGCCTGGTAGAAGGCCCAGGTATCGCTTGCCTTGATGTTGCTCTCGATCATGTCGTCGGTGGCATTGCCGCCGCCCAATCCGCCCACCGCCAGCACCGCGGCCATGATCGCGATCATGAGCGCCGCCCACTTCTGGAAGCTTGCGGCGGCCTGATCGTCGGCCCTGTCCTGGTGAATTTCCGCAATCAGGTCTGCAGCGTCGGTCGAATCCATCATTGTCCCCTTGGGTTTTTGCGCCCGCTCGCAAATTTTCCGGTGCAAGTCGAGATGCTTGATGGGGGTTGCTCAAAGCCGCGGCGAGTGTAGAGGCGGACGTGAAACGACTTCAGGGGGAACGCTCATGAAACCGGCCCGGCTCGCCTCGCTGCTCGCCCTTCCGCTCGCCGCCATGGCGGCTCAGGCTCCGGCGGCGGAGCGGCCCAGGCTGATCGTCGCCATCTCCGTCGACCAATTCTCCGCCGACCTGTTCGCCCAATATCGCCAGCATTTCGACGGCGGCCTGCAACGCCTGTCCGAGGGCGTCGTGTTCCCCAACGGCTATCAGGGCCACAATGCGACCGAGACCTGCCCGGGCCACTCGACCATCCTCACCGGCTCGCGCCCGGCGCGGACCGGGATCATCGCCAACAATTGGTTCAACCTCGGTCTCACCCGCGACGACAAGGGGGTCTATTGCTCCGAGGATCCGCGGGTCCCCGGCAGCAGCTCCAGGGGCGGCCAATATACGGTCTCCTCCTACCATCTGCGGGTTCCGGCGCTCGGCGATCATATGAAGCGCGCCAATTCGGCGAGCCGGGTCGCGGTCGTCGCGGGCAAGGACCGGGCGGCGATCATGATGGGCGGATATAGGCCCGACGAGCGCTGGTGGTGGGATCATGACCTCAAGGCCTTCGTCAATCCCGGCGCCCCCGCCACGCCGCGATCGGTCGCGGCGGCCAATGACGGCGTGAAGGAGGCCCTCGCCCGGGCCCGCTCCGCCCGCGACCTCCCCCGGATCTGCGAGCCGCACAGCCGCTCGGTGGCCGTGGCCGGCGGCGGCAAGCCGGTCGGAACCGGGCGCTTCGCCCGCGAGGCGGACGACAAGAACGGCTTCCGCGCCTCGCCCGAGTTAGACCGGGCGGTCATCGACATGGGCGAGTCGCTCCGCCGCGAGATGAAGCTGGGCGAGGGGGCGGCGACCGACCTGCTCATCCTCGGCCTGTCGGCGACCGACTATGTCGGCCACACCTACGGCACCCAGGGCAGCGAGATGTGCATCCAGCTGATGGCGCTCGACGAGGCGCTGGGCGGCTTCTTCCGAACGCTCGACGCCACCGGGATCGACTATCTGGTCATGCTCACCGCCGACCATGGCGGCCACGACATACCCGAGCGCCACCGCGATCATGCCGCCGGCGACGCGGTCCGGGTCGATCCGGCGCTCAACGCCGGGGCCATGGCCAAGTCGCTCGCGGCCCGGCTGAAGCTGGGCGGCGAAGTGCTCTACGGCGACGGCGCGTTCGGCGACATGTATATCGACCGCAAGCTGACCCCGGCCCAGCGGGCGCGGGTGCTTCGCGAGGCGGTGGCGGCCTACAAGCGCCACCCGCAGGTGGCGGCGGTGTTCACCAAGGCCGAGCTCACGGCGGCGGCGGGACCTTCGGGGCCGCCCGACAGCTGGAGCCTGATCCAGCGCGCCAAGGCCAGCTTCGACCCGGAACGCTCGGGCGACTTCATCGTGCTCCTGAAGCCCCGGGTGACCCCGATCTTCGACACCAGCCGAGGTTACACCTCCACCCACGGCAGCCCCTGGGATTACGACCGCCGGGTGCCGATCCTGTTCTGGCGCAAGGGGATGACTTCGTTCGAGCAGTCGCTGGCGGTGGAGACGGCGGACATATTGCCGACGCTCGCGGCGACGATCGGAGTGACGATCCCGATTGGGAGCATCGACGGGCGCTGCCTCGACCTGGACGAGGGGCCGGGGTCGAGCTGCGCGCGTTAGAAAAGAGGGACAGTCCCTCTTTTCGACCTGAGTTTGCGAAAATAGGGACTGTCCCCCTTTTCAGGCGCTCAGCGTTTCGATCCGCTCCGCCAGCTCCAGCCAGCGGTGCTCGGCCACGTCCCTCTCCGCACGCGCCTTGTCGATCGCCGCCGTCAGCGCCGCGAAGCGCTTCGGATCGCGCGTATACAGGTCCGGATCGTGGAGCGCTTCCTCGTCGCGCGCGATCTGCGCCTCGAGCGCATGGATGCGGTCGGGGAGCAGGTCGTAGTCGCGCTGGTCCTTGTAGGTGAGCTTGGTCTGGGGCTTCGCCGGAGCCGGTGCGGCCTTGGGCTGGACCGAGCTCTTCGGCGCGGCCGCCGGCTGTCGCCGCTTGCGCTGCCAATCCTCATAGCCGCCGGCGACGATGTCGACCTTGCCCGAGCCGTCGAGGCCGAGCGTGATGGTGACGGTATTGTCGAGGAAGTCGCGGTCGTGGCTGACGATGAGGACGGTGCCGTCATAATCGGCGATCACCTCCTGAAGCAGGTCGAGGGTCTCGAGATCGAGGTCGTTGGTCGGCTCGTCGAGGACGAGCAGGTTGGAGCGGCGCGCGAACTCGCGGGCGAGCAGCAGGCGCGAACGCTCGCCGCCCGAAAGCGTGCCGATCTTCGCGTCGACAAGCGTCGGCTCGAACAGGAATTCCTTGAGATAGCCCTGGACGTGCTTCTTGTGGCCCCTGACCTCGACCCAGTCGCCGCCGTCGGCGAGGATGTCGCGGACCCTCTTGTCGGGATCGAGCAGACGGCGCTGCTGGTCGATCATGATCCCCTGCAGCGTCTTGGCCCGCTGGATCGTCCCCTCGTCGGGCTCGATCTCGCCGGTCAGCAGCCGGAGCAGGGTGGTCTTGCCGGTGCCGTTGGCGCCGACCACGCCGATCCGGTCGCCGCGCTGGATGCGCAGGGTGAAGTCGCGGACGATGGAGCGCTCTCCGAAGCGCTTGGCGACCTTCTGGGCGTCGATCACCATCTTGGTCTTCACGTCGTCATTCTCGAGCCCGAGCCTGGCCGCCCCGGCGGGGCCGAGCATTGCGGCCCGGGCCGCGCGCATCTCGTGGAGCTTGGCGAGCCGGCCCTGGTTGCGCCGGCGCCGGGCGGTCACTCCGCGCTGAAGCCAGTGAAGCTCGAGCTTCAGCTTCGCGTCGAGCCTCTCTGCGTTGCGCGCCTCCTCCGCATAGACCTGCTCGGTCCAGGCGTCGAAGCCGCCGAAGCCGACCTCGGCCCGGCGCAGCGACCCCCGGTCGAGCCAGAGCGACGAGCGCGTGAGGCGCTTCAGGAAGGTGCGGTCGTGGCTGATCGCGATGAAGGCGCCGGTGTATCGGGAGAGCCAGTCCTCGAGCCATTCGATCGCTCCGAGGTCGAGATGGTTGGTTGGCTCGTCGAGCAGGAGCACGTCGGGATCCTGGGCCAGCGCCCGGGCGATGGCGGCTCGGCGCCGCTCGCCGCCCGAGGCGGTGGCCGCGGGTCGGTCGAGGTCGATTCCGAGCTGGTCGGCGATCGCGTCGACTTCGTGCGGGGCGGGCGCCTCGGGGCCATGGAGGGCGAATTCGCGCAGGGTGGCGAAAAGGTCGACGGGCGGGTCCTGCTCGAGCAGGACGACCTTGATCCCGGGCTGGATCGTGCGCCGGCCCTCGTCGGTCTCGATCAGCCCGGCGAGGCATTTCAGGAGAGTCGTCTTGCCGGCGCCGTTGCGGCCGATCAGCGCCAGCCGGTCGCGCGCGCCGACGAACAGGTCGATGCCCCGGAACAGCCAGCCCGAGCCCTGGATCAGTCCGAGATTTTCATAAGCGAGGACGGGGGCGGCCATATTCGGGGCCATGTAGGGATGAAGTCGAAGCGGCTCAACCTGCCCGAAATTTCAGTCCGCCGGTCGCGAGCGCCTGATCGCCTTGCTTATTCGGCGGACCATCCGCCGTCGGCGAGACGGGAGCCGAAAATAGTGGATTTTGCGAGCTCCATGGTGGGCGACGCGTCTCGCCAGACGCCGGCCGATCCTCGACAGCAACCAGAGACCCGGCGCTCCGATCAGCACCGCCCAGCCGATACGATAGAGCCGTTGGCCGGATAGGCCGTGCTCCTCTGCAGCTGCGCCATACGGAAAGAGATGGTCGATTACGGATCCGACATAATAGAGCAGGAAGACGGCCGCAAACAGCTCGGCGACCTCAAGCAGGTTGATCTGCTTGCGGCTGGCCGCGGTCTGCTGGATCGCCGACCGGTTCATATTCTGTAGCGTCTCGAACTGCTGGGTGAACGAACGGGTCAGCGATGCCGTGACTTCCCGGATTTGCTGGACGGTACTGTCGACGCTCTTGGTGTAGGGCTCGATCAGCCTCGCTTGAGCGAAGAACAGCAGCCGGTCGACGCGCCGCCCGAGAGCTTCGTATCGATTGCCGATCCGATCAATGCGAGCGAAACGGTGCATGATGTAGCGCTCGACGAAGTCGTCATAAGCTTGCCAGTCGCTTACCGGAGTGACCCGGAGATGCTTGATCGTCGCCTTGAACTCGCGGGCGTAATATCGCGATTGTTCGACGCGGTAGGTCAGCCCCCCGTCGACCATCTGGCTGATGCTGGCCAATTCCGAGACGAAGCCCTGCAGCCGTCCTATCGGCACCTCCGATTCGGTTATCTCATGGGTTTCCCGGGTGAGTTCGTAGCTCAAGGCAGCGATGGCACGGCTGGCGTCGCGCAGTCCCCGCCGCACATTCCCCTCCTGGCCGGCATCTTGCGCGACGAGGTCGGGATCAGGTTGGTAATCAATCAAGGCGGCGTGACGAAGCTCGCCGAGAATGTGCATCCGCCGGAGCAGCCGGCCGAGCTGGGCCGATGACGTTCCCGCATAGATAAGTAGATGGCGGATCGGCTGGATGCGCTCCACGCCCTCGCCCCATTGCCCCAAGGCGGCCGCGTAGAGAGCGTTGCCGTTGAGCATTCCGCAGACCACGGCCTCGCCGCCTGCGGCAGTCTCAGAGTCCGCCTGCGGGTCGGCTATGTGCCGGATGAGCGGGGCGTTGCGCTCCGCATAGGTCACCAGCGAGTCGTGCAGCGACCTTTTGTGCGCCAGGGCTTCGGCATCCCTGATGGCCGTCTCCTCAAGGCGCGGTGGTCCAAGGCGGCAATTCGGTTCGGCGCAGACAACCACGCTCCTAAAATCGGTGATCAGCCGTCCGACGGGCTGCTCGCTCCCCTGAGCGGCGCCGGGGCGTCGCAGCCATCCGATGATCTCGTTGGCGCAGCGCAGCTCCTCCGACTTCCAGATCCCGTTGACAAGCCAATCCATGGCTGCGGATTGGCGTAGGGGCTGCGAGTCGTCCGAAAGTTCAACGAACTTCTCGGACAAGTCTCCCTTCCCGATCTGGCCGACTTGGTCGATGAGGTAAGTGAAGCTGAACAATTCCGTATGCACGTCGACCCGGACGCGGAGGCGAAAGTCTTCTATCGGCCCGGGGCGGTTGATCGGAACGATGCAGCTGCCGCCCAAGCAATAGCGGCGCAGCATGCCGCCAGGATCTTCATCCGGGCCTACGAAGACGACGTCGCCGGAAAGTCCGTGCGCCATTCGCAGGGCGTTGACGTGGCTGGAGAGGCGGTCACAAAGAATTTTCCACGCTTCCGTGCGAGGATCGTCGTCCGGAACCCGGTTCGGATTCTCACGGGCGCTTAGATGAAAGGTGAGGTGACGGGCTACAGCAGGCGGCTCGACTGGAAAACCAGGTCGCAAGCTCCTAAAATCGACACCCCCGGCCATTCATTGCCCCCGCTTGAAAGCTATTTCTTGACGCGATTGCGAATCGTCCTCTGGATACTGCCCGCTCGACCGGAAAAAACTAGAGGCTGAAAATGGGCCGCTGCGGCCGGCGAATTACTTACGGGGGAAAGAGGCTTTGGCGGAAGGGTGACGATCAAAGCCCTTTCTGGCAGCCTGGGCAAGATGGCGAGGACGATCATCCTTTATGCGCTGGCGCTGGCGGTCGGAGCGGGCCTGCTCCAGTGGCTCGAATATCGCTACGTCACCCGGGCCTATTCGACCGAAATCTATGTCGCCTTGCTCGCCGCCGGCTTCGTCGGCCTCGGCATCTGGGTGGGCCGGAAGCTGACCCCCGCGGCCCCCGCGGGCGACGGCTTCGTCCGCAACGAGGCGGCGATCCGCTCGCTCGGCCTCTCCCGGCGCGAATGCGAGATACTGGCGCTGCTCGCCACCGGCCAGTCGAACAAGGAGATGGCGCGAACGCTCGCCATCTCGCCGAACACGATCAAGACCCATGTCGCACGGGTCTACGAGAAGCTGGAGGTGGCGCGGCGGGTGCAGGCGATCGAGAAGGCGCGGTGGCTGCGGCTCATCCCCTAGGGGGCAAATCACCCTTTCGGGCGATAGGCCGGAGCCGCGGCCGGCGCTAAGCCTGCGACGCACGGGAATTGGGAGACAGGCCATGAAATACGCGCTCATCTACGGCGGAATCGCCGGCGCCATCGCCATCAGCCTGATCAGTGCGATGATCGGCCTCGACCTGACCGGCCACGATTCGACGGCCATGTGGGTCACCTACCTGATCATGTTGATCGCGCTGTCGCTGATCTTCGTCGGAGTGAAGCGCTATCGCGACGTCGAATGCGGCGGAGTCATACGCTTCGGCCGGGCCTTCCTCGTCGGCCTCGGCATCGCCGCCGTTGCCGGCCTCATCTATGCGATCGGCTGGGAAATCTTCCAGGCGGTCTCCGGCTACGATTTCATGGCCGAATACAGCGCCAGCATCCTCGAGCGCATGCGCGCCGAAGGCGCGAGCCCGGCCGCGATCGAGGCCCAGGCGGCCGAGCTGCGAGGGTTCGCGGAAAGCTACCGCAACCCGCTGTTCCGACTGCCGATGGTCTTCGTCGAGATCTTCCCGGTTGGGCTGCTGGTGGCGCTGGTGTCGGCGGCGCTGCTTCGCAATCCGAAGGTGATGCCGGCGCGGGGGTGAGGCTAACCGACCGACTATTCAGGCAGCTGCCCGGTCCTCACGTTTATCCGGCTTGTAGCAAGCCTCCGGGATCGGAACGCCCGTTTCGCGCGCCGTTTCGAGCCACAATTCGGTCGCGACTCGCGCCTCAGCTACGGCTTCCTCGGGCGTGTCCCCATGCGCTGAACAGTAGCGCAGATCTGGGACGTCCGCGATCCATCGGCGATCCTCATCAGACCAGAACACGTTGATATGGTAGCGAGGCTGCATCAATCATCCGGCTCGAGATCGTGGGTGCGTACCATAGCGAGAAAACGACGCACTTGGTAGGGCTGCGCATCCTTGCCATTCGGTTGAATGGTGAGCACTTCCATTACTTGCGGGTGCTTATACGATCGGTGGCTTCCGTGGCTCCTCCAATGAACGAAGCCGAACCCGACGACGCATCGTTCGAACTCCCGAAAAGGTACCGGGCTAGATGGTGCTCCTGACAGTCGCTCTTAGATTTTCGATGCTTTGACCACAGGGGTCCTTCCCGGCGGCTGCGGCCTTGCCAGTCGATCTGACCTCAAGCGATGGGTTGCCGAGAAGATGCACCGCTGCCTCAGCGGTTAATTCATTATAGAGGAAAGGCCTGCTACGATACAACGCAAATGTCAAGTCTCTCTAGGTCCGACGTCCCCCCATCCGTTTCCCCATCCTGATCGCCTGCTGCTTGCCGAAGCGGGTCTTGCGCGTCCCCGGCTTGCCCTCCGTCGAATGGCCCAGCAGCGGCGCGCGCTTCTCGTGATCCGGAATCCCGAGCTCGTCCGCTTCCAGCCGCCTGATCTCGTCGCGCAGCCTCCCGGCCTCCTCGAACTCCAGATCGCCGGCGGCCTTGCGCATGCGCTGCTCGAGGTCGGCGATATAGGCTTTGAGGTTGTGGCCGACGAGGTGGGGGCGGTCCTCGTCGCCGGTGTCGACCATGACCCCGTCGCGGTTGCTGACGTGGGACAGGATGTCCTGGATGTTGCGCTTGATCGTGGTCGGCGTGATGCCGTGCTCTTCATTATATTCGAGCTGCTTCTGGCGGCGGCGGTCGGTCTCCCTCAGGGCCCGCTCCATCGAGCCGGTGGTGCGGTCGGCATAGAGGATGACCCGGCCCTCGACGTTGCGGGCGGCCCGGCCGATCGTCTGGATGAGCGAGGTCTCGGAGCGCAGGAAGCCCTCCTTGTCGGCGTCGAGGATGGCGACGAGGCCGCATTCCGGGATGTCGAGGCCCTCGCGGAGAAGGTTGATCCCGACGAGCACGTCGTAGACTCCCAGGCGGAGGTCGCGGATCAGCTCGATCCGCTCCAGGGTCTCGACGTCTGAGTGCATGTAGCGGACCTTGAGGCCGGCCTCGTGCATGAACTCGGTCAAATCCTCGGCCATCCGCTTGGTGAGGGTGGTGACGAGGGTGCGGTAGCCGTTGCGGGCGGTGATTCGGGCTTCGTTGATCAAATCGTCGACCTGGTCCTCGACCGGCTTGATCTCGACCGGCGGGTCGATGAGGCCGGTCGGGCGGATGACCTGCTCGGCGAAGACTCCGCCGGTCTGCTCCAGCTCCCACGGCCCGGGCGTCGCCGAGACGGCGATGGTCTGCGGCCGCATCGCGTCCCATTCGTTGAAGCGCAGCGGCCGGTTGTCGATGCAGGAGGGGAGGCGGAAGCCATATTCGGCGAGCGTGATTTTGCGCCGGTGGTCGCCGCGCGCCATCGCTCCGATCTGAGGCACCGTCTGGTGGCTCTCGTCGACGAAGAGGAGGGCATTCTCGGGCAGATATTCGAACAGGGTGGGCGGCGGCTCGCCGGGGAGGCGGCCGGTGAGGAAGCGGCTGTAATTCTCGATTCCCGCGCAACTGCCGGTGGCGGCGATCATCTCGAGGTCGAAATTGGTGCGCTGCTCGAGCCTCTGGGCCTCGAGCAGCTTGCCCTCGGCAACCAGTTCCTTGAGCCGTTCGGTGAGCTCGTGGCGGATCGCCTCCATCGCCTGCTTGAGCGTCGGGCCGGGGGTGACGTAGTGCGAGTTGGCGTAGACCTTGACGTAGTCGAGCGCGGCGATCTTCTTGCCGGTCAGCGGGTCGAACTCGACGATCTCCTCGATCTCGTCGCCGAAGAAGGCGACCCGCCAGGCCATGTCCTCATAATGCGAGGGGAAGATCTCGAGGCTGTCGCCGCGCACCCGGAAATTGCCGCGGGCGAAGGCCTGGTCGTTGCGCTTGTACTGGAGGGCGACGAGCTTCCTGACGATCTCGCGCTGGTCGACCGTGTCGCCCTTCTTGAGGCTGAAGGTCATCGCGCTGTAGGTCTCGACCGAGCCGATGCCGTAGAGGCAGGAGACCGAGGCGACGATGATGACGTCGTCGCGCTCGAGCAGGGCCCGGGTCGCCGAGTGGCGCATCCGGTCGATCGCCTCGTTCACCGAGCTTTCCTTCTCGATGTAGGTGTCGGAGCGGGGGACGTAGGCTTCGGGCTGGTAATAATCGTAGTAGGAGACGAAGAATTCGACCGCGTTGTCGGGAAAGAAGCTCTTGAACTCGCCGTAGAGCTGGGCGGCGAGGATTTTGTTGGGCGCGAGGACGAGCGCCGGGCGCTGCAGCGCCTCGATCACCTTGGCCATAGTGTAGGTCTTGCCGGACCCCGTGACTCCGAGCAGCACCTGGGTCTGCTCTTCCTGCCGCGCCGCATCGACCAACTCGCCGATGGCGGCCGGCTGGTCTCCGGCCGGCTCGTAGTCGGAGACGATCCTGAGCTTCCGGCCGCCCTCCGCCTTTTCCGGCCGCTGCGGCCGGTGGGGAACGAAGGACTGGCCCGTCTCCGGCTCTTCCAGGCCGGTCCTGATCATGATCGACATGGCCGCTATATGGTCATTCGCCCGCTTTCGCGCTAGCTTCCCGCCATAACAAAAGGGGGATTGGGGATGCGTGGACTGATCGTCATACCTTTGTGCCTGGCCGCCGCCTGCTCGAGCGGGGGCGAGGAGAACAAAGCCGCCGAGGTCGCCGGAGCGATGCAGGCCGGACAATGGGAGATCGGCTCCGAGGTCACCGATTTCCGCTCGACCGACAAGGCGACCCCGGCGCTCAAGGCGGCGGCGGGCGACAAGGCGTCGGCGCCGGCCTGCATCGAGGCCGGCAAGGAGGACAAGCCGCCGGCCGAGATGTTCGCGGGCGTCGGCTACGAGTGCGAATATAAGGACCGCTACATCAGCGGCAACCGCATCAACCTGACGCTCGAGTGCGAGCGTGAGGCGCTGGAAGGCAAGGTCATGGTCTCGGTCCAGGGCACCTATACCGGCGAGAGCCTGGAGGGCTCGGCAACGGCAACCTCCTTCCTTCCTGGCGACGGCGACTTCGTCATGAACAGCAAGATCGAAGGGCGGCGGACGGGCCCGGCCTGCGCGGCTCCGGCAGAGGACGGCAAGGGCAAAGCCAAGGCCTGATGCCGCTCATCCCCTGCCAGCGCGACCTCTTCGACATCGGGGAGGGGACGGCCTTTTTCGACTGCGCCAAGATGTCGCCGCTCAGCCGGGCGGCGATCGCGGCGGGGCGGCGCGGGCTGGAGCGCAAGGCGCATCCCTGGGAGATCAAAGCCGAGCATTTCTTCGACGAATCCGAAGAGGTGCGGGGGCTGTTCGCCCGTCTGATCGGGACTTCGGCCGACGACGTCGCGATCGTTCCTTCGGTCAGCTACGCCATGGCGACGGTGATGGCGAACGTGCCGGTGGCGGCGGGGCAGAAGATCGTCACTTTGGCCGACGACTTCCCGTCCGGAATCCTCGCCGCGCGGGCGCTGGCCCGGCGGGCGGAGGCACGGGTGGTGACCGTGGCTCGGCCGGAGGAGGGGAGCTGGACCGCCGCGATCCTCGAGGCGATCGACGGCGCCACCGCGCTGGTCGTGGCGCCGCATACCCATTGGGTGTGCGGGACCCTGATCGACGTCGAGGCGGTCGGGCGGCGCTGCCGCTCGGTCGGGGCGGCCCTGGTGCTCGACACCACCCAGTCGACCGGCGCCCTTTCGCTCGATCTCGCCGCGGTCGATCCCGACTATCTGATCGCCACGTCCTACAAATGGCTGATGGGGCCCTACAGCCTCGGCTTCCTCTACGTCGCTCCGCGCCACCAGCAGGGGCGGCCGCTCGAGGAGGCCTGGATCGTCCGCCGCAACGCCCACGATTTCCGAAGCCTCTCAGACTATGAGGAAGGCTTCGCCGCCGGCGCTCGGCGCTTCGACATGGGCGAGCGGGCCAATTTCGCTCTGCTTCCGGTGGCGGGAGCGGCGATCGGCCAGCTGCTCGACTGGGGAGTCGCCAATATCGCCGAGACGCTCGGTGCGATGACCGCAGCCCTCGAGTCCCGGCTCGGGGAGCGCGGCGTGAGCGGACAGGAGGGGAGGGCGCCGCATTTCCTCTCGGTCCGCTTCCCGGGCGGAATGCCGGAGAGAATCGAGGAAAGGCTTGCCGCCGCCGACGTCCATGTCAGCCTGCGCGGCGAGCGGATGCGGATCACGCCGCATCTCTATAATGACGACGCCGATTCGGAGCGGCTGTTCTCCGCGCTGTGGCCGCATTAGGATGAGTCGAAATCGGGGGAGGGCCTGAATGCGTCTGAAGTCTCTGTTGCTGGCCTGCTCCCTCGTCGCCGCGCCCGCGGCGGCGGCCGATTTCGCCGATTCGATCAAGGCCGATTACGACAAGAGGCTCGGCGCGATGTTCGTCGACTTCCACCGCAACCCGGAACTGAGCTTCAAGGAGGAACGCACCGCCAAGATCCTGGCCAAGGCGCTTCGCGCCGAAGGCGCGACGGTCACCGAAGGGGTCGGCGGGACCGGCGTCGTGGGCGTGATGCGGAACGGCGACGGGCCGACGGTCCTGATCCGCGCCGACATGGACGGACTGCCGGTCGAGGAGAAGAGCGGCGTCTCTTATTCTTCCAAGGTCCGCCAGGTCGGAGTCGACGGTCTCGACATGCCGGTGATGCACGCCTGCGGCCACGACGTTCACATCACTTCCCTGATCGGCACGGCCCGCCAGCTGGCGGCGGCGAAGGACCAATGGCGCGGAACGATCGTCTTCATCGCCCAGCCGGCCGAGGAACGGGTCGGCGGCGCCCGGGCGATGCTCGCCGACGGCCTTTATACCCGCTTCCCCAAGCCCGATTACGCGCTCGGCTTCCACGTCAATTCGGGGATGCGCACCGGCACGGTGAGCGGCTCCGACCTGCTCATGTACAGCTCCGCCGACAGCGTCGACATCACGATCCACGGAGTCGGGGCTCACGGCGCCGCGCCGCATACGGGCAAGGACCCGGTCTATATCGGCGCCCAGATCGTCACCGCCCTGCAGTCGATCGTCAGCCGCGAGGTCGGGCCGCTGTCGCCGGCGGTGGTGACGGTCGGCTCGTTCCACGCCGGGACGAAGCACAACATCATCTCCGACCGCGCCGACCTCCAGCTCACCGTCCGGGCCAATGACGAGCCGACGAGGAAGCAGCTGCTGATCGCGATCGACCGGATCGCCAAGGGTATCGCCCGGGCCCATGGAGTCGCCGAGAATCGGCTTCCGGAGGTGAAGATCTCCGAAGGCACCCCGACGACCAGCAACACTCCGGAGCTCGCCCAGCGGGTCCGAGCCGCCTGGACCCGGGCGCTTCCGGCGGGGACGGTGGTCCCCTTTGCGCAGGAGAGCATGGGCGCCGAGGATTTCACCTACTTCGTCCAGCCCGAGCTCGGCGTGCCCGGTTTCTATTTCCAGGTCGGCGGCACTCCGCCCGAATCGTTCGACTCGGCGAAGGCCGGAGGACCGCCGGTGCCGTCGCACCATTCGCCCTTGTTCAGGATCGACCCGGAACCGTCGGTCCGGCTCGGGACGGAAGCGATGACGGTGGCGGTGCTCGATCTGCTACGGCCGGGGGCGTCCGCGCCCGGAAACTGATCACTAGAAGGGGGAAAGACGATGAAGACGAAACTGATGATGACCGCCGCCGCTTTGGCCCTGGCCGCCTGCGGAGGCTCCGCCGACAAGAGCGGCGGCAACGGAACGGCGGCCGCCGGCGGCGGCGGCGGGTCCGCCTCCGGGGTCAGCCTCGAGCCCGGCGAATGGGAGATGAAGATGGAGGTGGTCGACGTCTCCGCGGAAGGTCTGCCGGCGGGCATGGCCGAAGGCATGAAGAAGAGCGCCAGCAGCACCAACCGGACCTGCATGACGCCCGAGGAGGCGAAGGGACCGAAGGGCGACATTTTCGCCGGCGACAAATCGGGCAATTGCAAGTCCGAGGGCTTCAAGTGGGAAGGCGGCCGGATCGAGGGCAAGACGATCTGCCCGGGCCAGGGCGGCACCGGCCAGACCGAGATGACCATGGCGGGCAGCTACAGCCCGCAGGCCATCGACATGACGATGAAGACGAAGACCGACCTGATGGGCAAGCCGATGACGATGGAGATGCGCGTGTCCGGCAAGCGGGTCGGCGAGTGCAGCGCCTCCACCCAGAAAGGCTGAGCGATGATCGGCTACGTTACGCTCGGCACCGACGATCTCGAGCGGAGCCGGGCCTTTTACGACGCCCTGTTCGGCGAGATCGGGGCGTCGCGGCTGATGGAGATGGACAGCGGCTTCACCCTCTACGGGACGGGCTGGGGCAAGCCCGGAGTCGCCGTCACCCGGCCCTATGATGGCGAGCCGGCCAGCGCCGGCAACGGCAATATGGTGTCGCTGGTGGTCGACGGTCGCGACAAGGTCGACCGGCTCCACGCCAGGGCGCTGGAGCTGGGCGGAAGCGACGAAGGGGCGCCCGGCCTGCGCGGGCCCGAGGGGGACCGGGCCTTTTACGGCGCCTATTTCCGCGATCCCGACGGCAACAAGTTCTGCGTGTTCAGGATGGGTCCGGCGTGACCGGCCGCCGCGGTTGAAGGTCGTCGTGATCGTCAACCGCGGCGGAGGCTCGGCGGACGGGGCCGAAGAGCGGATCCGCGAGGCCTTCGAAGGCACCGGAATGGCGCCCGACGTGCGGCTGGTCGAGCCCGGCGATCTCGACCGCCTTTGCGCGGAGATCGGCGGTGCAGGAGACGTGGCGGCACTGGTCGCGGCGGGCGGAGACGGCACGGTCAGCACGGTCGCGGCCGCGGTGGCGGGCACCGGGGTCGCGCTCGGCGTTCTGCCGATGGGGACCCTCAACCATTTCGCGCGCGACTCCGGCATTCCGCTCGACCTCGAGGCGGCGGCCGCCGCCATCGCCGCCGGCCGCACCCGGCGGATCGACGCAGCCGAAGTGAACGGGCGGCTGTTCGTCAATAACAGCGTCGTCGGCCTCTATCCCGCGCTGGTGCGCGACCGGGAGGCGCAGCAGCGGCATTTCGGCCGGAGCAAGCGCCTGGCGATGCTGGTCGCGGCGGCGCGAGCCGCCTGGCGTTTCTCCAGCCGGAGGCTGACCTTGCGAATCGCCGGGATGAAGGCCCCCGTCGAGACTCCTTTGCTGTTCGTCGGCAACAACAAATACGAGACGGGCCTGCTCGGCCTCGGCCGCCGGGCCGCGATCGACCAGGGCGAACTGTGCGTCTACGCGCCGCTCGCACGGTCCAGATTCGGTTTCGTCTGGCTGTCGTTGCGGGCGGTGATCGGGCGGCCGGACCGGCAGCGCGACTTCCTGACGCTGGATGGGATCGAGGAAGCCGAAGTCCACTGCCGAAGCGAGACTCTGATGGTGGCCGCGGACGGCGAGGCGAGCCCGATGAAGACTCCGCTCAAGTACCGGATCCGGAAGGGGGCGTTGAAGCTTATCCTCCCCATCGGAGATGGGGAGGGGGACCCCGCGTAGCGGGGTGGAGGGGTAATTGGCGCAGGCTTCTGCAAGTTACCCCTCCACCACCCTTCGGGTGGTCCCCCTCCCCAAGCTGCGCTTGGGGGAGGATTTAGGGGACCCTGAACGTCCGCCCCACCTCGGTCGTCACGAAACGCTCCGGCGCGATCCCGCGCGCCCGCCTCGCCGCCGCCAGGCGCCTGGGCGGGTCGTCGATGCTCTCGAAGGTGAGCTGGAAGGTGCCCCAGTGCATGCCCAGCGCCATCTTCGGCTTCAGGGTCTCGAACACCCGCACCGCTTCCTCGGGGTTCAAATGGTTGGCCTGCATGACGTCGCTCGGCAGATAGGCGCCGACCGGAAGGATGGCGAGGCGGATCGGGCCGCGTCGAGCGGCCTCGTCGGCCCAGCTGCCGTCGCCATAGCCGGTGTCGCCGGCGAAGAAGATGCTGCCCTGCGGAGTCGCCACCGTGAAGGCGGACCAGAGCGCGCGATTGCGATCGGTGCCCCAGCGTGAAGACCAGTGATGGTTGCGCATCACCCGCACCTCCCAATAAGGCACGCAGCCGTCGAAGCCGCACAGAGGAACCGCGTCCTTCCTCCACTTCGATCCGCTGAGGCGCCACAGGCGCTGTGACCAGTCCAGCGCCGCCGCTTCGATTCCGGATTTCCTGAGGATCGTCTCGTTGCCGAGGCTGGTGACGATCTGCGGCCGGTCGCGGGCCCACAGCCGCTTCAGGGTCGGCAGGTCCATATGGTCGTAATGATTGTGGCTGACGAGGACGAGGTCGATCTTGGGCAGGTCCTCGAAACGGACGCCCGGGGCCCGCACTCGCTTGGGGCCGATCGAGGCGAAAGGCGAGGCCCGCTCCGACCAGATCGGATCGGTGAGGACGTTGAGGCCCTGGGTCTGAACCAGCACGGTGGCGTGGCCGATCCAGGTGACGAGCATTTCCCCGCCGACGACCCGGCGTGGCGGCACGGTCGCGGCGACGGCCACATGCTCCGGCCACGGCGCCCGTTCGTCGGAGCCGATGAAGCGGTTGATGAAGCGCGCCGGCCCGCCATGGACGGCGGCCCCGCGGACGGGAGCCGGGTTGAAGAAGCGCTCGCCGTCGAAATGGTCGGAGCGAGGCCCTTCATGATAGATCCGGTCGAGGAAGGGCGGGATCAGCGACGGCGCGAAGCACAGGCCGACGAGGAGGAAGAGGAAGAGGGTGCCGAGGCGCCCGAGCCAGGTTCGCATCCTTGCTTCCTAGCCGCCGCCGTGGGCCGTGGCCAATCAGCGTCCGTCGAGGGCGAAGCCGGGAGCGGGGCGGGTCTCGACATGCTCCTCGTGATAGAGATCGAAGAACAGGGCGACCCGGCCAGGCCCGGCCGCTCCGCAATCGACCGGGTAGCGCTCGGTCAGGGTGCCGTAGGGGCCGACCGTGCCGGAGCTGCGCGGCCCCACCTGGGGATTCGAGCCGTCGGCGCAGCGCAGCCGGGCGATATAGGCGCGGGCGCCTTGCGGGCCGCCGACGCGCACCGGATTTTGCACCGTGCCGAGCGGGTGAGCGGCCGCCGCGGCGGCGATCTGCTCGGCCTCCGCCACGGGATCGAGCGCCGCCTCCTGCCCGAGCATTTGGTCGGGGCTGGCGGTGCGGGCGCCGAGCTTCTGGGCGGCGGCGGGCGCGGCGAGCAGGGCCGCCGCGGCGAGGGCTTGGAGGATACGCATGGGGAGCCGCTAAGGCCTTAGGTTGGAAAAGGAAAGACGGGAGACTCGTCACCCCGGACTCGATCCGGGGTCCATGAACACAGCGGGTCGAGAGCTCGCCCGACCGTGTTCATGGATGCCGCGTCAAGCCCGGCATGACGAGGTGCGCCTATTCCAGCTCGAACGAGACCGACAGGCTGATGGCGACGCTCTGCTCGCCGGGATCGACCGAGGTCGAGTCGGCGACGTTGCCGCGCGCGGCCTGGCGCATCATGACGACCGGCGGCGCGTAATTGGCGCCGGCCTCGCTGATCGAGAGGATCCGGCCGACCTTCTTGCCGAGCGCCCTCGCATAGAGCTCGGCGCGGGCGCGAGCGTTGGCGAGCGCCTGGGTGCGGGCCTCGTCGAGCGCCGCTTCGGGCTTGTCGATGGTCAGCATCGGGCCGTTGATCTGGTTGGCGCCCTGGGCGACGAGCGCGTCGAGGATCTTGCCGGTGGCGGCGATGTCGCGGAACTTGACCGAGACCTCGTTGCTGGCGCGATAGCCGATGATCTGCGGGTTGTTGCCCTGCGGGTCCTGCCGGTAATCGGGATAGAGGTTGATCGAGCTGGTCTGGATGTCGCGGTCGGCGATCCCGGCGCGCTTCAAAGCGGCTCGGACCGAGGCCATCTGGGTGGCGTTCTGGGCGAGCGCCGCGGTGGCGGTTGGAGCGATTGTGACGACCCCGGCGGTGATCCGGGCGACGTCCGGGACCCGGCTCACTTCGCCGGTGGCGACGACGTCGAGCCGGGTGCCGTCGAGGACGATCGTGGCCGGCTGCACTTGGGCCGCAGCCGGAGCGACCGGCAAAGCCGAGGCGGCCAGGGCCGCGGCGAGGATCAGGTTACGCATGGACTTCTCCGAAGGTTACGGTGCCGGTCCTTCCAACGCGGCACGGCCTGCACCGTTGCTGAATGGCGCCGTCATTCCGGTGAAAGCCGGAATCCATGAACGCGGATGTCCGCGGCTAATCTCCGCGTTCCGTGCTCATGGAGGCCGGATCAAGTCCGGCATGACGGAAAGGATTGACTTGCCGGGCTTTAGCTGGGACTTGAAACGCGATGACGACCCGCGCGACCCGCACCGGCTCCTCCTGCGCCTCTTTCGCGCCGGCCGCTGCGCACGCCTGGCATTGGTGGTGGGACATTTCCTCCGCCGCGGCGCGCGACCATCGATGGTGAACCGGACCTCCTAGAGTTCCGAAGTCCCAGCAGAAGGCCCGCCGCTCCCGGCGGGCCTTTTCTTTTGCGCCTCATCCCAGGAATCCGATCATGTCCACCCAGCCGAAATACGCCCTCCCCACGTCCGAAACCCCAAGCGCCGACGACGCGCTCGTCCGGCTCTACACCGGGGAATCCCTTGCCGAAGCCGAGGCGGAGGCGCTGTTCGCCGAGATCGTCGCCGGGCGGCTGCCCGAGCCCGCCATCGCCGCCATGCTGGTCGCGCTCCGCCTCAAGGGCGAGACGGCGGAGGAGCTGACCGGCGCCGCCCGGGCGCTGCGCGCCGCAGACGCCGACTTCCCGCGGCCCGATTATCTGTTCGCCGACAGCTGCGGCACCGGCGGCGACGGCTCCGCCTCGATCAACGTCTCGACCGCCGTCGCCTTCGCCGCGGCGGCGGCGGGCCTCCCGGTCGCCAAGCACGGCAACCGCTCGGTGACCTCGCGCTGCGGCTCCGCCGACGTGCTCGAGCAGCTCGGGGCGAAGCTCGACGTGAGCGCCGAAGCCTCGCGCAAGGCGCTCGACGAGACCGGAATCTGCTTCCTGTTCGCGCCCCTCTACCACCCGGGCCTGCGTCATGCCGGGCCGGTGCGGCGGATGCTCAGGGTTCGGACGATCATGAACATGGTCGGCCCCTGCGTGAACCCGGCCGAGCCGAAGGTGCAGCTGCTCGGAGTCGCCGATCCCGCCTTGCTCGAGCCGGTGGCGAGGACGCTGGCCGCGCTCGGGGTCGAGCGGGCGCTGGTCGTCCATGGCTCCGGCCTCGACGAGATCGCCCTCCACGGCGAGACCCGGGCGGTCCGGGTCCGGGGCGCCGCTCTCGATCCGGTGACGATCCGGCCCGAGGATGCGGGACTGGAGCGGCGGCCGGTGCAGGTGCTTCGCGGCGGCGGGCCGGAGGAGAATGCCGAGCGGCTGAAGGCGCTTTTGATGGGCTACGGCCTTGCCGCCGAGACCGAGGTGGTGGCGCTCAACACCGGCGCCCTTCTGCTCACCGCCGGTCTCGCCGCCGACCTGCGCGAGGGGGTCGCAATGGCGCTTCAGGCGCTGGCTTCGGGCGAGGCCTATCGCCGGCTCAAGCTGTTCATCGAGGCGACCCATGGCTGAGGCGATTGGAATGCTTGCCGAAATCGTCGCGAGGAAGCGGGTCGACGTCGCGGCCCGGCTCGGCGGCTTCGCCCTCGAGACGGCCGAGCCGACCCGGCGAAGCCTCAGGGCGGCTCTGGCCCGGCCGGGCGCGCGCTTCATCATGGAGGTGAAGCGCGGCTCCCCGTCCGGAGGCGCGATCCGGCCGAAGGCCGACGCCGGAGCGCTCGCCCGCGCCTATCGCGGCGCGGCGGATGCGATCAGCGTGCTCACCGACGCGCCTTATTTCGGCGGGTCGCTGGAGGATCTGCGGGCGGTCCGGAGCGAGTTTCTCGGGCCGATCCTGGCCAAGGACTTCATCGTCGATCCGCGCCAGGTCGCCGAGGCCCGGCTTCACGGCGCCGACGCGGTGCTGGCCATCCTCGCGATGCTCGGCGACGAGGAGGCCGCGGCGGTGATGGCGGCGGCTCGGCGGCTCGGCATGGACGTGCTGGTCGAGGCGCATGATGCCGAGGAGGTGAGGCGCGCGGTTCGGCTGGGTGCCGACATGATCGGGATCAACAATCGCGACCTCGGCACGCTCAAGGTCGACCTCGCCACCACGGAGCGGCTGGCCGGCTTGGTGCCTTCGGGTACCTTGCTGGTCGCCGAATCGGGGATATCGAGCCGCTCCGACGTAGAGCGGCTGGCCCCTTTCGCCGATGCTTTCCTGGTTGGGTCGTCGCTGATGAGGGCCAATGATACAGGTGAGGCGGCTCGGGCGCTGGCCTTCGGCCGGGTCAAGGTCTGCGGGATCACCGACGGCCACGATGCGGCGATGGCGGCGGAGCACGGCGCCGCTTATGCGGGCGTGGTGATGGTCCCCAACACGCCGCGCGCGGTAACCTGCTCGGGCGCCGAGACGATCGCCGCCGCCTCGCCCATCCCGCTCGTCGGGGTCTTCCGCAACGAGAAGCCGATGCAGGTCGCCTACGGTGCCCGCGCTCTGGGGTTGCGCGCGGTGCAGCTCCATGGCGAGGAGGATGCGCTCTACATCAGGGCGCTGCGAGGGCTCCTGCCCGAGGAGACCGAGATCTGGGCCGCGGCCGCCGTCGGGCGCGAGGTGCCGCGCCCTCGGCTCGGCTCGGATCGTACCTTGTTCGACAGCCAGATCGGCGGCCGCTCGGGCGGCACCGGCATCGCCTTCGACTGGTCCCGGCTCGAAGGCCGGGCCGACCTCGGCCGGTCGGTGCTCGCCGGGGGCCTGAGGCCCTCCAACGCCCGAGCCGCCGCCCGGGTGGGAGCTTTCGCTCTCGACGTCGGCTCGGGGGTCGAGATGGCCCCGGGGCGCAAGGATGCGGGCCGGCTCCACGCCTTCTTCGAGGCGTTGCGGCCGGCGGCGAGGGGGGAGGCGGCGTGCGGCTGAGCGGGCGGTTCGGCGCTTATGGCGGGGCCTATGTGCCCGAAATCCTCGTGCCCGCGATCGAGCAGCTCGAGGCCGCCTTCCTCGACGCCGCCGAGGATCCCGAATTCCAGGCGGAGCTGGACGGGCTGCTCACGAGCTATGCCGGGCGGCCGACTCCGCTCACCCGCTGCCGCAACCTCGGCTCGGAGCGGGCCCGGATCTATCTGAAGCGCGAGGACCTGCTCCACGGCGGCGCCCACAAGACCAACCAGGTGCTGGGCCAGGCCCTTCTCGCCCGGCGGATGGGCAAGAGCCGGCTGATCGCCGAGACCGGCGCCGGCCAGCACGGGGTCGCCACCGCCCTCGCCGGCGCCTTGTTCGGCTTCAAGACGCGCATCTACATGGGCGCGCACGACGTCGAGCGGCAGAAGCTCAACGTCTTCCGGATGGAGCTGATGGGCGCCGAGGTGGTTCCGGTCGAGAGCGGCGGGCGGACACTCAAGGACGCGATCAACGAGGCTCTGAGGGATTGGGCGGCGAGCTTCGAGGACACCCATTATTTGCTCGGCACCGTCGCCGGGCCGCACCCATTCCCATTGATGGTCCGCGAATATCAGCGCGTGATTGGCAAGGAGGCGCGGACCCAGATCTTGGCGGCGGAAGGGCGGCTTCCCGATGCCTGCATCGCCGCGGTCGGCGGCGGCTCCAACGCGATCGGCCTGTTCGCCGACTTCATCGGCGACGAGGGCGTGAGGCTGATCGGAGTCGAAGCGGCGGGGCGCGGGCTCGACGGCGGCGAGCATGGCGCGACCCTGCTGCGCGGCCGGCCCGGAATTCTCCACGGCGCCGAGACCTATGTGCTTCAGGACGAGGACGGGCAGATCGACGAGAGCTGGTCGGTCTCGGCCGGGCTCGACTATCCGGCGGTGGGCCCCGAGCATGCGCAGCTGAAGGACAGCGGCCGGGCCGATTATGTCGGGGTGACGGACGCGGAGGCGCTGGCCGCCTTTGCCCTCCTCGCCCGCTCGGAGGGGATCATCTGCGCGTTCGAATCCGCCCACGCGCTGGCCCATGCGCTGAGGATGGCGGAGGCGGCGACCGAAGCGATGGTTCTGGTGGTCAACCTTTCGGGCCGAGGCGACAAGGACATGGAGCAGGCGCGCAAGCTGCTCGGGGCCGGCGCGTGACCCGCTACGCCGCGATGTTCGAGCGGCTCGGCAAGCGGGACGAGGGGGCGCTGGGCGCCTTCGTCATGCTCGGCGACCCCGACCTCGCGACGAGCGCCGCGATGCTTGACGCGCTGGTCGAAGGCGGGGCGGACATGGTGGAGGTCGGGATCCCCTTCTCCGATCCGGTCGCGGACGGGCCGGTCATCCAGGCGGCGGCGGTGCGGGCGCTGGCCGCCGGCACCCGGACGGCGGACTGCCTCCGGCTGCTCGCGGAATTCCGCGACCGCCATCGGCAAGTCCCCGTCGGCATCCTGACCTATGCCAATCTGGTCGTGGCCCGGGGGCGGGAGGCCTTTTACCGGGCGGTGGCCGAAGCGGGGGTCGACAGCGTCCTCGTCGCCGACGTTCCGCTGATCGAGGCGGGTCCGTTCCTCGCCGCGGCCCGCTCGGCGGGCGTGGCGCCGGTGCTGATCGCGGCTCCCAACACGCCGCCGGAGCGGCTGGCGCGCATCGCTGCGGCAGGGGAGGGCTATACCTATTGCGTCGCCCGGGCCGGGGTGACCGGGGCGGATTCGCAGGTGCATTTCCCGGCGGACGTGATCGCGGCGCTGGTCGAGGCGGGCGCGCCGCCGCCCGTGCTCGGATTCGGGATATCGGAGCCCGGCCATGTGCGCCTCGCCCTCCGCGCCGGTGCCGCAGGCGTGATCTCCGGTTCGGCGATCGTCGACCGGATCGACCGGGGCGAAGACATTCGCCCCTTCGTCCGGCTTTTGAAGGTGGCGACGCGGCCCTAGCGCCGCCGGGCGATCAGCCGGTAGATGAAGAGGATGATGATTGCGCCGAGCACGGCGGCGATGAAGCCGGCTCCCTCGCCGCGGCTGTACCAGCCGAGCATGTTGCCGAGCCAGCCGGCGAGCAGGGCTCCGGCGACGCCGAGCAGGATGGTGATGATGCAGCCGCCCGGATCGCGCCCCGGCATGATCAGCTTCGCCAGCCCGCCGGCCAGGGCTCCGATCAGGATCCACCCGAGGATGCCATAGTCCGCCATCAGGTTCATCCGTCCCTCCTTATCCTCGCTTGCTCGTTCGCGTATGTACCGCTTTCGAGTGGCCAAACCCCAACAAAAAAGGTAGAGCCCGGTTCCGCCGCGTGGGGGCGCACGGCAGTTTAGACTTGAGGCAGGTGCTATATTCGGCTAACACAGTGGCCGAAGCGGCCTGCCGCCCGGTCCGGTGTGGGGAAAGATGAGAGATATGAACTTCGAGTCGCGCAAATGGCGCAGCGGCGCCGCCGATAACGAGGTCGTCGTCGTCGACGATGCGACGGCCGCCCGCCGTCGCCGGAGGAACATCATCCTCGCCGTGGTCGCATTGCTGGTCCTGGTGGCCGCCGCTTATTTCCTGTTCGGCCGCGGCGGGAGCGACACCAAGGCCGCGGCCAAGGCCGGCGGCGAGAGCGCCGAGGCCGCGCCCGCGGTCAGCGTCGTCGTCCCCGGCCGCCAGCAGGTCGCCCGCACCATCTCCGCCACCGGCCAGCTCGCCGCGCGCTACGACATGCCGGTCGGGATCCCCGGCGAGGGCGGCAAGGTGGTCAGCGTCCTCGTCGAGGCCGGCCAGTGGGTCGGCGCCGGCCAGACGCTCGCCATCATCGACCGCTCCGTCCAGGCCCAGGAAGCGTCGCAGCTCGCCGCCCAGATCGACGTCGCCCGAGCCGACGCCCGTCTCGCCCAGCAGGAACTGGACCGGGCGCAGGCGCTGGTTTCGCGCGGCTTCGTGTCCAAGGCGGATGTCGAGCGCCGGGTCGCCGCGCGCGACGCCGCGCTCGCCCGGGTCCGCGTCGCCCAGGCCAATCTCGGCGCCAGCCGAGCCCGCATCGGCCGCCTCGACGTCCGAGCGCCTGCCGCCGGCCTGGTGCTGACCCGCTCGGTCGAGCCGGGTCAGATCGTCAGCTCGGGCTCGGGCGCGCTGTTCCGGATCGCCCGTGGCGGACAGTTCGAGATGATGGCCCGACTGCCGGAATCGGATCTGACCTCGCTCAGCACCGGAGTCCCCGCGCAGGTCACTCCGGTCGGCTCGGCCAAGTCCTACCAGGGCGCCATCTGGCAGCTGTCGCCGGTCATCGATCCGGCCTCGCGCCAGGGAGTGGCCCGGATCGCGGTGCCTTACGACCGCGACCTCAGGCCCGGCGGCTTCGCCACGGCCAATATCCGCGCCGGCTCGACCGATGCGCCGATGCTTCCGGAATCGGCGGTGCTGAACGACAGCCAGGGCAGCTACGTCTACATCGTCGACAAGGACAATGCGGTCCGCCGACGGCCCGTTAAGGTCGGCTCGGTGACCGACGAGGGGGTCATCGTCGCCGAAGGGCTGAACGGCACCGAGCGGGTCGTGCTCTCGGCCGGGCCGTTCCTCACCGAAGGCGAGAAGATCCGGCCGCAACGGGCGGTCGCCGCCCGCTGACCAAGCCTCTGACGAAGGTCGAACGACATGCGTAACATTTCCAGCTGGGCGATCCGAAACCCGGTTTTCCCGCTCGTGCTGTTCGCGGCCCTGAGCCTGCTCGGGCTGGTCAGCTTCCTGCGCATGGACGTGAACAACAATCCGGACATCAGCTTCCCGGCGGCGACGGTGACCGTCGTCCAGCCCGGCGCCGCGCCGTCGGAGCTCGAGACCCAGGTGACCCAGCGGGTCGAGGCGGCGATCCGGGGCATCAACGGAGTCGACGAGATCCAGTCGACCGCCCGCGAAGGCTCGAGCTCGACCTTCGTCCAGTTCGACATGGGCACTCCGGTCGACCGCGCCGTCAACGACGTCCGCGACGCCATCGCCAACATCCGCTCCGACCTTCCGGACGGGATCCTCGAGCCGCAGGTCCAGCGGGAGGAAGCGGACGGCGGCCCGATCGCCTACATGGCGGTCGAATCGACCGCGATGGGGCTGGAAGAGCTCAGCTGGTATATCGACAACACGATCAGCAAGCGCCTGCTCGCCATCCCCGGCATGGCCAACGTGTCGCGCGGCGGCGGGGTCAGCCGCGAGATCCGGATCATCCTCGATCCGGTCAAGATGCAGGCCCACGGCATCACCGCCGCCCAGGTCAACGCCCAGCTCCGCCAGACCAACGTCAACGCCGCCGGCGGCCGGGCGGAGATCGCCGGTTCGGAGCAGTCGGTCCGGGTGCTCGGCAACGCGACCGGCGCCCGCGATCTCGGCGAGAAGAATATCTCGGTCGGCAACGGGCGGACGATCAAGCTCTCCTCGATCGCCACGGTCCGGGACCTTTATGCCGAGCAGCGCAACGTCGCCCTGATGAACGGACGGCAGGTGCTGAGCTTCTCGGTCGAGAAGGCCAAGGGCTCTTCCGACGTCACCGTCTGGCGCGCCGCCGAGAAGGAGATGGAGAAGCTGGAGAAGGAAAGCGGCGGCAAGGTCAAGTTCCGCCTCCTCTTCACCAGCGTCAAATATACCGAAGGCCAGTATCACAGCGCCATGGAGGCGCTGGTCGAGGGGGCGGTGCTCGCGGTCCTCGTCGTCCTGCTCTTCCTTCGCGACTGGCGGGCGACCCTGATCTCGGCGGTCGCCATCCCGCTCTCGGCCATCCCGACCTTCTGGTTCATGGACATGCTCGGCTTCACCCTGAACGGGGTCACCCTGCTCGCCTTGAGCCTCGTCGCCGGAGTCCTGGTCGACGACGCCATCGTCGAGATCGAGAATATCGTCCGGCACATGCGGATGGGCAAATCCGCCTATCAGGCGGCGATCGACGCCGCCGACGAGATCGGCCTCGCCGTCGTCGCGA
Source organism: Allosphingosinicella sp. (assembly GCA_035719905.1). Classification (GTDB taxonomy): domain Bacteria; phylum Pseudomonadota; class Alphaproteobacteria; order Sphingomonadales; family Sphingomonadaceae; genus Allosphingosinicella. The sequence goes on along the minus strand of DASTFN010000074.1, from coordinate 62,248 downwards.
CGACCTTCTCGATCGTCGCAGTGTTCCTCCCCGTCGGAATGATGGGCGGCCTGATCGGGCAATATTTCAAGAGCTTCGGACTGACTATCGTGGTGTCGGTGCTGATCAGCCTTCTCGTCGCCCGACTCATCACGCCGCTCATGGCCGCCTATTTCCTGAAGGCCAAAGGCACCGCCAAGCATGGCGAGGGCTGGCTGATGGACCGCTATATGGGCCTTCTCCACTGGTCGCTGGTCCATCGCTGGAAGACGATGCTGATCGGCGTCGCCGCCTTCATCGCGACCATCTTCGCCTTCGGCACACTGCCGTTCACCTTCCAGCCCAGCGTCAACGGCGACTTCAGTTCGGTGGCGGTCGAGATGGCGCCCGGCTCGACTCTCCAGCAGACTCAGCGAGTCGCCAGCCAGGCGGCCGACATCATCCGCCGGGAGCCGGACGTGCTCAAGGCCTTCGCTTCGATCCGGGTCGGCGGCGCCAACATCTACATCACCTTGAGCGACGATCGCGAACGGACCAGCAGCGAGTTCGAGCGGCAGACGGCGCCCAAGCTGCGCCAGATCGCCGACGCCCGGGTCTATTTCCGGTCCCAGCAGGGCTTCGGCAATCGCGACGTCGGAATCATGCTGTCCGGCGACGATCCGTTGAAGCTCGAGCAGGCGGCCAACGCGATGGTCGAGGACATGAAGAAGATGCCCGAGGTGAAGGCGCCGCGGATCGAGGGCGACCTCAGGCGGCCCGAGATCACCATCACCCCGCGCTTCGATCTCGCCGCCGACATGGGCGTGACCACCTCGGCCCTCAGCCAGACGATCCGGATCGCCACCCAGGGCGAGATCGACCAGAACAGCGCCAAATTTTCGCTCTCCGACCGCCAGATCCCGATCCGGGTCTCGCTGAACGAGGAATCGCGCCAGAATCTCTCGACGATCGAGAATCTGCCGGTGCCGACGACCAGCGGCGGCTCGGTGCCCCTGAAGGTCGTCGCCAAGATCGGCTTCGGCGCCGGCCCGACCCAGATCCAGCGATTCAACCAGCAGCGCCGGATCGTCGTCGGCGCCGACCTCGCCCCGGGTGTGGTCGAGGCGATGAGCAAGATCAAGGAGCTGCCCTCCTACAAGACCCTCCCGGCCGGGGTGGAGCATGCCCGCCAGGGCGAGCAGAAGATGCAGGCCGAGCTGATCTCGAACTTCATCATGGCCGTGGTCGCCGGCATCTTCCTCGTCTTCGCGGTGCTGGTGCTGCTCTACAAGAGGATCGTGCCGCCGTTCGTGAACATGGGCTCGCTCCTGCTCGCGCCGCTCGGCGGGGCGATCGCGCTCCACCTCACCGGCAACGCCTTGTCGATGCCGGTTCTGATCGGCATCCTGATGCTGCTCGGGATCGTCGCCAAGAACTCGATCCTGCTCATAGATTTCGCCATCGAGGAGATGGCCAAGGGGGTCGAGAAGCACGAGGCGATCGCGGACGCCGGCCACAAGCGCGCCCAGCCGATCGTCATGACCACGGTGGCGATGGTCGCCGGAATGCTGCCGATCGCGCTGGCGCTCTCGGGCGACGGAAGCTGGCGGGCGCCGATGGGGATCGTCGTCATCGGCGGCCTGATCCTGTCCACCGTCCTCACCCTCGTCATCGTCCCGGCCGGCTTCAGCCTCGCCGACAGCTTCGAGCAGTGGCTCGGGCCCAAGGTCGGGCGCCTGCTCACCTACGGCGGCGCCAAGGACCACGGTCCGGCCATCGTCCAGCCGGCGGAGTGAACATCCTCCCCATCGCGGAGCGATGGGGAGGGGGACCACCGAAGGTGGTGGAGGGGTGTTTGGCGACGACCTCCGCCGTCTTGTGCTCGACCCTCGGCTTCCGCGCCAACTACCCCTCCACTATGCTGCGCATGGGGAGGACAAGGCGGGCATTGCCGCTAAGCAACCCACACCCTAGGTGTAGATGATGCGTAACATCTCCAGCTGGGCGATCCGCAACCCGGTCTTCCCGCTCGTCCTGTTCGCGGCGCTGAGCCTGCTCGGCCTGGTCAGCTTCCTGCGGATGGACGTCAACGACAATCCGGACATCGAATTCCCGGCCGCGCTCATCTTCGTCTCGCAGCCCGGAGCGGCGCCGACCGAGATGGAGACCCAGGTCACCCAGCGGATCGAGGCCGCGGTGCGCGGCATCAACGGCGTCGACGAGATCGCTTCCACCGTTGGCGAGGGCTCCTCGCAGACCTTCGTCCAGTTCGTCATCGGAACCCCGGTCGACCGGGGCGTCAACGACGTCCGCGACGCGGTCGCCAACATCCGAAGCGACCTGCCCGAGGGCATATTGGAGCCTCGGGTCCAGCGGGTCGACATCGCCGGCGGGCCGCTCGCCATCTATTCGGCCGAGACCAGCGACATGTCGCTCGAGGAATTGAGCTGGTACGTCGACAACAATGTCGCCAAGCGCCTGCTCAGCGTCGAGGGCATGTCCGAGGTGCGCCGGTCGGGCGGGGTCAGCCGCGAGATCAGGATCATCCTCGATCCGGCGAAGATGCAGGCCAACGGCCTCACCGCCGCCCAGGTCAACGCCCAGCTCAGGCAGGTCAACATCAACGCCGCCGGCGGCCGGGCGGAGATTGCGGGCTCGGAGCAGTCGGTCCGGGTGCTCGGCAATGCCGCAAGCGCCTTTGCGCTCGGCGAGACCCAGATTTCGCTTCCGGGCGGACGGACGGTCAAGCTCTCGGCGATCGCCGACGTTCGCGATTCCTATGCCGAGCAGCGCAGCCTCGCGACCATGAACGGGCGCCAGGTGCTGAGCTTCCGGGTCACCCGGGCCAAGGGCTATTCGGACGTCACCGTCTACGAGGACGCGGTGAAGGCGCTCAAGGAGCTCGAGAAGGACAATCCCAAGGTCAAGTTCACGCAGATGTTCACCAGCGTGGACTATGTGAAGTCCCAATATCACAGCGCGATGGAGGCGATGGTCGAGGGCGCGGTGCTCGCCGTCCTCGTCGTCCTGCTCTTCCTGCGCGACTGGCGGGCGACCCTCATCTCGGCGCTGGCGATCCCGCTTTCCGCCATCCCGACCTTCTGGTTCATGGACCTGATGGGATTCTCGCTGAACGGGCTAAGCCTGCTTGCATTGAGCCTCGTCGCCGGAGTCCTGGTCGACGACGCCATCGTCGAGATCGAGAATATCGTCCGCCATATGCGGATGGGGAAGAGCGCCTATCAGGCGGCGATCGACGCCGCCGACGAGATCGGCCTCGCCGTCGTCGCGACGACCTTCTCGATCGTCGCCGTGTTCATGCCGGTCGGGCTGATGCCGGGCGTCTCGGGCCAGTTCTTCAAGAATTTCGGCTTCACCGTCGTCGCCGCGGTGCTCACCAGCCTGGCGGTGGCGCGGCTGATCACGCCGCTCGCCGCAGCCTATTTCCTCAAGGCCAAGGGCGTGGCCAGCCACGGCGAGGGCTGGATGATGGACCGCTATGTGGGGATGCTGCGCTGGTCGCTTCGCAACCGCTGGTGGACGATGATGATCGGGGTCGTCGCTTTCATCGCCACCATCTTCTCGTTCGCGACCCTGCCGATGACCTTCCAGCCGCCGCTCAACCTCGATTTCAGCCAGGTCCAGATCGAGATGCCGCCGGGCTCGACGCTCGAGCGAACCGGGGTGGTGGCGAACAAGGTGACCCGGCTGCTCCGCTCGAAGCCGGAGGTCGAGAACGCCTTCGCCGACGTCAGCCCGACCAGCGCGGAGCTGTTCGTGACCCTGAAGCCGGACCGGGAGCGGACCAGCGTCGAGTTCGAGCGGGCCTATGCGCCCGAGCTCCAGTCGATCCCCGACGCCCGGATCAACTTCCAGTCGCAGGCGGGCGACGGCAGCGGGCGCGACCTCAACGTCACCCTCGTCGGCGACGATCCGGCCAAGATCGAGCTGGCCGCCGAGCGGATCATCGCCGAGATGCGCAAGTTGCCCGAGATCAGGGCGCCTCGGATCAACGGCGAGCTGCAGAGGCCCGAGATCACGATCAAGCCGAGGCTCGACCTCGCCGCCGACCTTGGAGTCACGACCGCGGCCCTGAGCCAGACGATCCGGATCGCCACGCTGGGCGAGATCGACCAGAATAGCGCCAAATTCTCGCTGTCCGACCGGCAGGTGCCGATCCGGGTCGCGATGCCGCAATCGTCGCGGCGGAACGTCTCGACGATCGAGAATCTGCCGGTGCCGACCGCCAGCGGCGGCTCGGTGCCCCTGAAGCATGTCGCGGAGATCAGCTTCGGCGCGGGGCCGAGCCAGGTCAAACGCTACAACCAGCGGCGCCGCACCTCGATCGGCGCCGATCTCGCGCCCGGAATCGTCACCAGCGACGCGATGAAGAAGATCGAGGCGCTGCCGGCGGTCCAGAACCTGCCCGCCGGAGTGGAGAAGGTGGAGGTCGGGGCGGCGAAGTGGCAGGCCGAGCTGGTCGTGAACTTCATCCTTGCCGTCATCGCCGGGGTGTTCCTCGTCTTCGCGGTGCTGGTCCTCCTCTACAAGAGGGTGCTTCCGCCCTTCGTCAACATGGGCTCGCTGCTGCTCGCGCCCCTGGGCGGAGCGCTCGCCCTGCACCTCACCGGCAACCCGATGTCGCTTCCGGTGATGATCGGGATACTCATGCTGCTCGGGATCGTCGCCAAGAACTCGATCCTGCTCATCGACTTCGCCATCGAGGAGATCGGCAAGGGCGTTCCCAAGGACGAGGCGATCGTCGACGCCGGCCACAAGCGCGCCCAGCCGATCGTCATGACCACGGTGGCGATGGTCGCGGGCATGCTTCCCATCGCCATGTCGTTCACCGGCGACGGCAGCTGGCGGGCGCCGATGGGCGTGGTCGTGATCGGCGGCCTCATCCTCTCGACGATCCTGACCCTCGTCATCGTTCCGGCCGGCTTCAGCCTCGCCGACAGCTTCGAGCAGTGGCTCGGCAGGCGCCTCGGCCGGATGCTGACCTATCGGGGCGGGGACGACGGGAAGCGGCCGGCGCCGCAGCCGGCCGAGTGAACCATCGCGCCGCGGGCGGATTGGGGCTACATGGTTCCCGCTGAAGCGCCCCGCCACGGCATCCGCGAGATGCGGATCATCGCCACCGGCATGCTGGTGGCGATGGCGGCGATCTTCGTCGCCGCCAACCAGTGGGACGAGGTCTATCCCGGGCTCGGCTTCGTCAAGGCCTTCGCCGAGGCAGCGATGGTCGGCGGCCTCGCCGACTGGTTCGCGGTGACGGCGCTGTTCCGCCATCCGCTCGGCCTGCCCATCCCGCACACCGCGATCATCCCGCGCAACAAGGACCGGATCGGGGCGACCCTCGCTTCCTTCCTCCGCGACAACTTCCTGATCCCCCGGGTTGTGGCGCGGCGTATGCGCAGCGTCGACATCGCCGGCGCCATCGGCCGCTTCCTCGCCAACCCGCCGCCCGAGGGGCGGCTGAGGCAGGGCGGCTCGCGGCTGATCGCCGACCTGCTCGAGGCGCTCGACCAGGAAAGGCTCGGCGGGATGGTCAAGTCCGCGGTCGCCTCGCGGATGCGGACTCTCGAAGTCTCGCCGCTGATCGGCCAGACGCTCGAGGCGGCGATCACCGAGGAACGGCACATCCCGATCCTCGACGGGATCGTCACCTGGGCGGGCCGAACCCTCGACGCCAACGAGGATCTGATCCGAAAGATGGTGCACGACCGCGCCGGAATGATCATGCGCCTCTCCGGCCTCGACGAGAAACTGGCCGACGGTATCGTCGACGGCCTGAGACGGCTCACCATCGACATGGCGATCGACCCGGCGCACCCCCTGCGCGCCAAAGCCGAGGAAGCGCTCGCAGCGCTCGCCTGGGACATGCGCTTCGACCCCGACATGCAGGGGAAAGTCGAAGGCTGGAAGAACGAGATCATCGCCAACAAGGCGGTAACCGACTGGCTGGGCGGCCTGTGGGAGAACAGCCGGGCGGCCCTGCTGAAGGCGGCCCGCGATCCGGAGGCGGCGATGGCCGGACGGTTCGGCGAGGCGCTCAAGCAGCTGGGCGAGACCCTCCAGCAGGACGGACGGCTCAACAAGGCGATCAACCAGTTCGCCCGCCGTCTCGTCGTCGGTACCGCCGCCACCTACGGCAGCGGAATCGTCACCCTGGTGTCGGACACGGTCCGCGGCTGGGACGCCCGGACGGTGACGGGGCGGCTGGAGAATGCGGTGGGGCGGGACCTCCAGTATATCCGGATCAACGGGACCCTGGTCGGCGGGCTGGTCGGGCTGGTCATCCACACGGTCGAGGTGGCGTCCTGACCGTCATTGCGAGCGTAGCGAAGCAATCCAGTGCAGCGCCTCCGCCCGCTGGATTGCTTCGTCGCTTCGCTCCGCGCAATGACGGTCAGCCGTCGCTCACCCGCTCGACGTCCGCGCCGACCGCCTGGAGCTTTTCCTCGAGCCGCTCGTAGCCTCGGTCGAGGTGGTAGACCCGGTGGACCTGGGTCTCGCCCTTCGCGGCGAGGCCGGCGAGGACCAGGCTCATCGAGGCCCGAAGGTCGGTCGCCATCACTTCCGCGCCGATCAGGCCATCGACTCCGCGGACCACCGCCGAGCGGCCCCTGACCTCGATCTCGGCGCCCATCCGGTTCAATTCGGGGACGTGCATGTAGCGATTCTCGAAGATCGTCTCGGTCAGCAGGCTGGTGCCTTCGGCGAGGGTCAGCATGGCCATGAACTGCGCCTGCATGTCGGTCGGGAAGGCGGGGTAGGGGGCGGTCGAGATGGAGAGCGGCTTCAAGGCGCCGTCGGCGGTGACCCGGACTCCGTCGGCCGTGTCCTCGACGGTCAGCCCGGCGTCGCTGAGGCCGGAGAGGATCGAGGGCATCGTCTCCTTGCGCGCCCCGACCAGCTCCAGGGAGCCGCCGGTGATCCCCGCCGCGCAGGCATAGCTGCCGGCCTCGATCCGGTCCGCCATCACCGCATAAGTGGCGCCGTGCAGGCGGTCCTTGCCGCGGACGGTGAGGGTGTCGGTGCGAAGGCCCTCGATGTCGGCGCCCATCGCGATCAGGCATTTGGCGAGGTCGGTGATCTCGGGCTCGCGCGCCGCATTCTCGATCACCGTCTCGCCATGCGCGAGGACGGCGGCCATCAAGGCATTCTCGGTGGCGCCGACGGAGACGAAGGGGAAGGTGATGGTGCCGCCCTGGAGGCCGCCCTTGGGCGCCTTGGCGCGGACGTAGCCGGCGGCGACCTCGATCTCGGCTCCGAGCGCTTCCAGCGCCTTCAAATGCAGGTCGACCGGCCGCATCCCGATCGCGCAGCCGCCGGGCAGCGACACCGTCGCCTCGCCGGCCCGGGCGACGAGCGGGCCCAGGACGAGGATCGAGGCGCGCATCTTGCGGACGATGTCGTAGGGGGCGACGGTCGAGGTGAGCTTGGACGCCCTCAGCGTCATCACCCGGCCATATTCGTCGGCCCGGGCGCCCTCGACGGTGGTCGAGACTCCGAGCTGGTTGAGGAGGTGGCCGAAGCTGTCGACGTCGGCGAGCCGGGGGAGGTTGCGAAGCGTCAGCGGCTCGTCGGTGAGCAGGGCGCAGGGCAGGAGCGTCAGCGCTGCATTCTTGGCGCCGGAAATGGGGATGCGGCCCTCGAGGCGCTTACCGCCGCGGATGATGATGCGATCCATGTGGGTCCTTCGTTACGGGCCTTCGCCAGGCTCAGTCCCTACTCAGGATGAGCGGCCGTGACTATCCTCCACCGCTCATCCTGAGTAGCCGGTGAGCCTGTCGAACCGGCGTATCGAAGGACGGATCAGGCCTTCTCCAGGGTGCACTGCAACGGGTGCTGGTTCTGCCTCGCATAGTCGATCACCTGGGCGACCTTGGTCTCGGCGACCTCGTAGCTGAACACGCCGCAGACCCCGACCCCGCGCTGGTGGACGGCGAGCATCACCCGGGTCGCGTCCTCGATCCCCATCTTGAAGAACATCTGGAGGACCTGAACGACGAACTCCATCGGCGTGTAGTCGTCGTTGAGCATCAGCACCTTGTAGGGGGACGGAGTCTTGGTGCGGGTGCGCGTGCGCGTGGCGACGCCGAGACCGGGGTCGTCGACGTCCCCGCCCTTGCGCTCGTCGGCAGCCGTGATTTCATCCCTGATCATCACCATGCCCTAGATAGGGTAAGCGGCCATTTGGCGGCAAGAGATTCGCTTGGCCACCGGCGCTAAAGCTCAACCGTCCGTCGCGGTTCCCGCAACGCAAAAAGGGCGGCCCCCGCGGGGGCCGCCCTTACTGCACCAGCTGGCGCTGTGGCTCTTTACAGAGCGACGGCGGCCTTAACGCGCTCGGCGGCGACCGAGTAGCGGCTGGCGAGAGGCTCGGCGACGTCGCCGGCGAGCTTGATCATCGTCTCGGAGAGCTTGCTGCTCTCGGCGACGAAACCGTCGAACTGCGTGCGGGCGAACTCGCTCTGCAGGCGGAAGAAATCGGTGGCCGACTTCACCTCGGTGAAGCTCTTCAGGGCCGCGGACGCGCCCTCGAAGCTCTTGCGGCTGTACTCGGCGACTTCCTGGCCGACGGTCTCGAGGCCCTTGGCGACGACCTTGGTGGAGGCGACCATCGCCTCGACATTGCCCTTGCTGAGCTCGGTCATTTCCTCGGCGATGCGGGTGTTGCGCTCGATCTGGGTGCGGGCGCGCTCGTTGACGTCGCCGAAGACGGCCTGAAGGCGGTCGGCGACCTGGGCGGTCTCTTTCTTCATGATGCGGGTTCCTTCGTTCTGGATGCGGGTGGTGGTGGCGGTCGCGGCGACAATCCGCTTGGCCGGACGGCCGACCGGACGGCCGGTCTTGCGGGCGGGCTTGGCGGCGCGGGTCTTGCGGGCCGGCTTGGCGGCCTTGGGAGCGGCGGCCTTGACGATCTTCGCGACGGCCTTCGCCGGAGCGGCGGCGGCCTTGGCGGCGGCGGCCGGGGCCTCCGCCTTCGGAGTCACCGCCGGGGTGGCGGCTTTCGCGATCGCGGCCGGAGCCTTCGCCGTGGCTTCGATGGCCGCGGCGGCGGTCGGGGTCTGGGTCTGCTGATCGGCCATCGGATGTTCCTTTAGATCTATGCTGCGATGCAACATAAGCGAGGCGGATCGCGGTTTCAAGGAAAAAATGTTGCGGTGCAGCAGAACGTCATTCCGGCGGAAGCCGGAATCCATGAACACGGTCGTCCGAGGTGGCGAACCGCGGTGTTCATGGATCCCGGGTCAAGCCCGGGATGACGACTCAGCGCGCCTTCACGTAGCTCCCGGGCGCGTCCTCGAGCGCCTTGAGCTTGCCCTTGCCGGGGACACGCGCGCCCTTGGCGGGCATCTTCTTCCCGTTCTGGGCCCCGATCCACTCGATCCAGTCGGGCCACCAGCTGCCCTTGTGCTCGGTCGCGCCGGCGACGAACTGGTCGAGGCTCGCCGCCTTCCCGTCGTTGGTCCAATATTGATATTTCTGGGCCTCGGGCGGATTGACCACGCCGGCGATATGGCCGCTGCCGGCGAGCACGAAGCGAAGCGGGCCCTGGAAATAATGGGTAATCTTCCAGACGCTGGCGGGCGGGGCGATATGGTCCTCGCGGCCGGCCTGGACGTAGGTCGGCGTCCTGACCTTGTGGATGTCGATCGGGGTGCCGTCGACGACCAGCTCGCCGGCCCGGACCAGTTTGTTGTCGCGGTAGAAGTCCTTGAGATAGGCCTGGTGCCATTTGGCGGGCAGGTTGGTCGTGTCCGAATTCCAGTGGAGCAGGTCGAAGGGCGCATAATCCTCGCCCATCAAATAATTGTTGGTGACGTAGCTCCAGATCAGGTCGCGGCCCCTCAGCATGTTGAAGGTGGCGGCCATGTAGCGGCCGTCGAGATAGCCCTTCTCGGCCGAGATCTGGTCGATCAGCTGAAGGGTCTCGTCGGCGACGAACAGGTTCAAATCCCCCGCTTCGGAGAAATCCACCTGGGCGGTGAAGAAGGTCGCGCTGGCGACCTTGTCGGCCTCGCCCCGGGCCTCCAGCAGGGCCAGGGTCGCCGCCAGAGTCGTTCCGGCGACGCAATAGCCGATGGCGTGGACGCTCTCCACTCCAAGCAGCTCGCGAACCGAGTCGATCGCGTCGACCTGGCCGCGAAGCACGTAATCGTCGAGCGTCGTTTCGGCGAGGCTCTCGTCGGCCGACTTCCAGGAGACGACGAAGACGGTCAGCCCCTGCTCGACCGCCCAGCGGATGAAGCTCTTCTTCGGGTTGAGGTCGAGGATGTAGAAGCGGTTGATCCAGGGCGGGAAGATGATCAGCGGGGTCTCGTGCACCGAGTCCGTGGTCGGGCTGTACTGGATGAGCTCGTAGAGCGGCGTGCGCTTCACCACCTTGCCGGGAGTGACGGCGATGTTGCGGCCGACCTCGAAGGCCTGGGGATCGGTATGGGTGAGTTGGCCCTTCGAGATGTCGCCCAGCATGTGCTCGAGGCCCTTCAGCAGGCTCTCGCCCTTGGTCGCCATCGCCCGCTCGAGCACGAGCGGGTTGGTCGCCGCGAAGTTGGACGGCGCCATCGCGTCGACGAAATTCTTCGTCACGAAGCGCAGTTTCTCGCGCTGCTTCGGATCGACCCCCTCGACCTGGTCGACCGAGCCCAGCAGCCGCTCGGAGACGAGCAGATAGGATTGGCGGATCATGTCGAACAGCGGGTTGTCGCGCCACTGCGCCGCGGCGAAGCGCCTGTCCTTGTCCGCTTTCTCGCTCAGTTCGGTGGGCGACGCCTCGCCCGAGAGCGCGCGCTGCCAGATCGCCAGGCCCTGGGTCCACAGAGCGGCCTGCTGCTCGGCGATCTTCGCCGGATCGGCGAACATGCTCAGCCAGGGCAATTGCGGCGCCTTCGGCTCCACGGCCTGGGCCTCGCCCATCGCCTTGGCGACATGCTCGAGCATCATCTGCTGGGCGCGCCCCATCACCCAGGTCCATTGCTGCATCTCCTCGAGGGTGGGCAGCGGCGGGGCCTCGGGGGCCCTGGTGTCCTGGTCGGCCATGCGTCTCTCCTGTCGGGCGCTATCTAGGGAATGCGCGGGGCGGGGGGAAGGTTCGGTGCGGCTCCTCCCGCGGCCGGGAGAAACGCCGTTCATATTCCCATCGGGCGCGGTCGAGGCCCGTCCTTGCCCCCGCACCCGTTACCGGCGCCGGGATATCCTGACGAGTCTGACAGGTGCCATCGGTGTCGACCCCGCCTGGCTCGCGCACCGCCTCGGGCCATTCGAGGGCGGGAAGCGAATCGAGGAGGCCGCCGCGGATCGAGCGGTCCCAGTCGTTGTCGGTCCAGCTTTCCATGTTGGCCGGGTCGAGACCGGTCATGTCGGCCTCCCCATCGAGGCCGCCGCCGAACATCGAATAAGCGAATGTTCGCTCGAACGCCTCGAGGGATCGGTAGATGTCCGCCGCCGCGCGCTCCCCCGCTTCGTCTGCGTCCGCCGGCTGCGCTTGCTCGGCCAGGTCGCGGGCTCTCGCCGCGCGGGAGGCGAGGAAATCCCCGGCGCCGTCGCCTCCGTCCTGGACGATGTCGAGATACTGGTCCCATTCCTGGCCGATGAGCCGGGCCGTAGCCGCCCCTTCGCCCAAGCCTTCGCACTGACGGTCGAGACGGGTGAGGACGGCCATGGCCAGCCGGTTGTCGTAGCGGTGGCGCTCTCCCCACAGCTCGCCGTTGCGGTAGATCCTGTCGACGACCCCGTTCAGCGCGCGGCAGTGGAGCTCGTCCGCCACCCGCCCGCGCGACATCAGCATCGCCGCGTCCCAGCCGAGGGCGAAGGCGCGACCTTCGGCGCGGTTGCGCAGACTGTAGGCGGTATCGCGGCTGACTCCGGCGGCGCGCGCCGCGTCGGCGGCGACTCCGCAGCGGGCGAGCGCGTCGAGAAAGACGACCTGCCGCTCCGGCGTCAGCCCGTCGCATCGCCGCCGGCGGCCGAGGGCGTCGCGGGTGACGGGGACATAGGAGGCGAGCCGATCGGAGATCAGCTCGCCGTCGGCGGAACGCGGGCGGGAGTCCGGCTGCGGCTGAAGGTTGAAGGGCGAGGCGACGTCATCGGACGCCGGCTCGGGCGAAGACGCAAAGCGCGAATCGGTCTGGTCCATCCCTATTATAGAACATAAAAAGAACGAATAGGAGAGTCTTTTTTTCGGGTGACGGATTACTAGCTGTAAATCAATGGCTTATCGTCGGCCGGCTCGGCAATTTTCGATTGTAGATGATTAATTGGTGCCAGGCACCGATTTCGAATTTCAGGTTGGGCGGGGTCGTCTCCCGTCGCGAAGCCGCAGGCGCCGCGACCTTCAATTTCAACGCAACGACGCAAAGACGCAACGAGGCTTCGGCCCGTCGCGGAGGCTGGCGCTCGTCCTCCTGAGTCCGAAAGGGTGCGATGTCGACGAATCACGGGAGGATGCGAGATATCTTGGCCTCGGAAGCGGCACGGCATCGTTGCGTCGTTGCGTCGTTGCGTTGAAATATTGATTGGCCTGCGGCCGCTGAAGACTAGCGCCGGATGCACTGGCGTCCTCAGCGGGTCTCGAGGTCCCGGCTTTCGCCGGGAAGACGGGGAGCTTAGGGAGGGGCATGAGCCACGACTTCTACCGAATCCGCCGTCTTCCCCCCTACGTCTTCGCCGAGGTCAACGCGATGAAGGCGGCGGCCCGGGCGCGGGGGGAGGATGTGGTCGATCTCGGCATGGGCAATCCGGACGGGGCGCCGCCGGCGCATGTCATCGACAAGCTCGCCGAGGTGGCGCGCAACCCCAGGGCGCATCGCTATTCGGCGTCGCGCGGGATTGCCGGGCTGAGGAAGGCTCAGGCGGCTTATTATGCCCGCCGCTTCGGCGTGGAGCTCGATCCCGAGCGGGAGGTGATCGTCACTCTGGGCTCGAAGGAGGGGCTCGCCAACCTCGCCCAGGCGATCACCGCTCCGGGCGACGTCGTGCTCGCGCCCAACCCCTCTTACCCGATCCACCAGTTCGGCTTCATCATCGCCGGCGCCTCGATCCGGTCGATCCCGGCGGCGCCGGGGCCGGGCTTCTTCGACATGCTGGAGCGGGCGGTGCGCTTCACCGTGCCCAAGCCCAAGGTGCTGGTGATCGGCTATCCGTCCAACCCGACCGCTTACACCGCCGACCTGCCTTTCTACGAGCAGGTGGTGGCATTCGCCCGCGAGCACGATCTGTGGGTGATCAGCGACCTCGCTTATGCCGAAATCTATTTCGGCGACGTGCCGACCCCGTCGATCCTTCAGGTCGAGGGGGCGAGGGAGGTGGCGGTCGAGTTCACCTCCATGTCCAAGACCTATTCGATGGCGGGATGGCGGATGGGGTTCGCGGTCGGCAATGCGGAGCTGGTCGCGGCGCTCGGGAGGGTCAAATCCTATCTCGATTACGGCGCCTTTACGCCGATCCAGGCGGCGGCGACGGCGGCGCTCAATGGACCGCAGGACATCGTCGAAGCCAATCGCCGGCTCTACAAGGCCCGGCGCGACTGTTTGGTCGAGAGCTTCGGCCGAGCCGGCTGGGAGATCCCGCCGCCGCAGGCGTCGATGTTCGCCTGGACTCCGATCCCGGATGCCTATCGCGCGCTGGGCTCGATGGAGTTTTCCAAGCGGCTGCTCGCGAAGGCCCATGTCGCGGTCAGCCCCGGCGTCGGCTTCGGCGAGGAAGGCGAGGGGTTCGTCCGGATCGCCCTGGTCGAGAACGAGCAGAGGATCCGGCAGGCGGCAAGGGGAGTGAAGAGGTTCCTGGGGTAAATTCCTCTCCCGCATTCCGCGGGAGAGGGGGGACCCGCCGCGCAGCGGTGGGGGGTGAGGGTCTGTACGCCGGATTCAGTAAAGACCCTCACCTCCCAAGCCTTCGGCTTGGGCCCCTCCTCTCCCGTAAAGAACGGGAGAGGGGTAATTAGGTCTGCGCCTCATCCACCAGCACGGCAGCGGCCGCCTCGCCGTCCGGCTTGAACACCGAGCGGTCCGAGAGCCAGCCGGCGGCCTGGTCGGAGAACATTCCGGCGAGGATGCCGATGCCGCCATAAGCGATGAGGTTCTGGGCGCTTCCGCTCGCATTGGGGCCGGCGAGGACGGCGACCCCGCTGAACATCAGGACGAAGACCCCGAGCGCGATCAGGCCGCCGAGCAGGATCCGGCCGAAATAGGATTTGCTCCGGGTGAATTTGTAGCGGTTGTCGGGATAGACGAAGAGGATGAGGGTGATCAGAAGCGCCCCGAACAGGCCGGAGACGGTGGCGAGGATGATCCCGGTCAAGGCGGGAGGCACGTAGACCAGCTGCTTGGCGAGCGGCCACTGGCTGTCCTCGAACACCTTCAGGACGGCGATGATGTCGCCGGAGCGGGCGGCGGCCTCGGTCTGCTTGTTGATATCGTTGCGCTCGGCCTGGAGCAGGTCGAGCCGGTCCTGGACGTCGTCGGCGTCGCGCTTGAGGCCGGCGGAGTCGTCGAGCGATTTCTGGACGGCGCGCTGGCCTTCGAGGACGTCGGCGGCGACGGGCGGGATGGCGGGGACGGCCTCGCCGCGCTCGGTCGCGCAATGCTGGGTCGCCACCGCCATTCCGACCAGCTCGCCTGGGGTCGGCGGAGTGTCGGGCGCGGGCGGGGCCGGGCAGCCGGCGGCGGTGAGGCGCCCGAGATCCTCGGCGAGGTCGGCGGCCTCGGCGGTCAGGGTCCGGTTCGCCGACTGCAGGCGGTCGTTGGCGGCGCGAAGCTGGGCGGTCGACTGCTTGATCGCCTCGCTATTCTCGCCGACGACGTTCTTCAGGCTCTCGCGGCCGAAATAATAGCGGACGGCGACGCTGTAATCGTAGCCGACCGCCTCCTTGGTGAGGGCGTCGTCGACCTTCTGCTGGGCGGTGGCGACGAGCAGGACGACGATGAAGACATAGGTGACGACGACCGCGACGATCGTGCGCGCGGTCCAGTGCGCGATCTTCCTCGCCATGGCGACGCGGTCCGCCGGCTCGGGCTGTGCTGTGGCCATTCGTCTTCTCCCCCCCGGAGGTTCGGCCATAAGTCTAAATCGCTTACGAACGATTGTCGCCCCGCGAATTCCTCCCCGGCGTTTGCCGGGGAGGGGAACCGGCCGCAGGCTGGTGGAGAGGTTCTTCGGAATCAGCAGAACCCCTCCACCATGCTTCGCATGGTCCCCCTCCCCCGGAAATCCGGGGGAGGATTTTCGCGCCCTAATCGTCCTTGCCGAGGACGAAAGGGGCCGAAATATGACCCTGCCGGTGCCGGCGCGGCGGCTCGACATGGCGGCGGCGCTCGCCTATCGCCGCCGCTTCTCGACAGGAGGAATAGCGACAAGATGGTGAGCGCAAGCCACGTTCTCGACCGGGTGCTGGTTCTGGAGATGGTCAGGGTGACCGAAGCGGCGGCGGTCGCCGCCTCGAAGCTGATCGGCCGAGGCGACGAGAAAGCGGCCGACCATGCCGCGGTCGAGGCGATGCGGGCGGCCCTCAACACGCTCGAGATGGACGGCACGGTGGTGATCGGCGAGGGCGAGCGGGACGAGGCGCCGATGCTCTTCATCGGCGAGAAGGTCGGCGCGGCGCAGGGCAGCGGCCCGAAGATCGACATCGCCCTCGACCCGCTCGAGGGGACGACGATCACCGCCAAGGGCGCTCCGAACGCGCTCGCCGTGCTGGCGATCGCGGAGGAGGGCGGGCTCCTCAACGCGCCCGACGTCTATATGGAGAAACTGGCGATCGGCCCGGGCTATGCGGACGGGGTGATCGACCTCAATTGGACTCCGAGCGAGAATATCCGCTCGATCGCCGCGGCCAAGGGCGTCGATCCATCCGAGATCATCGTCTGCGTGCTCGACCGCGACCGCCACCAGGCGCTGATCGCGGAGCTGCGCGGCCTCGGCTGCGGGATCGTCCTCATCCCCGACGGCGACGTCGCCGGGGTGATCGCGGTCACCGACCCCGACACGACGATCGACGTCTACATGGGCTCGGGCGGGGCTCCGGAGGGAGTGCTCGCGGCCGCGGCGCTGCGCTGCGTCGGCGGCCAGTTCCAGGGGCGGCTCATCTTCCGCAACGACGACGAGCGCGCCCGCGCCGATAAATGGGGCGTGACCGACCTCGACCGGGTCTACAAGCTCGAGGACCTCGCCAAGGGCGACTGCATCTTCGCCGCGACCGGAGTCACCGACGGCTCGCTGCTCGAGGGGGTGAAGCGGCGCAAGCACGCGATCACGACGGAGAGCGTGGTGATGCGGGCGAGCACCGGGACGGTGCGCTGGGTGAGGGGCGAGCACCGGCACGAGCCGGGGGCGCGCTCTTAAAATCCTCCCCACGAAATCGTGGGGAGGGGGACCATGCGAAGCATGGTGGAGGGGTAATCGCTCAGGCCTCGCCAATTACCCCTCCACCACCCTACGGGTGGTCCCCCTCCCCGAGAAAATCTCGGGGAGGATTTCAGCACAAACTCAGCGCCGTCCCGTGCAGCGAGATGTCGGCCGGCAGGCTTCCGACCGGGTCGCCGTCGGCCTGGATGGGCAGCGCCAGATCCGCTTCGGCGGTGAGGGCGGTGCAGGTGAAGGCGGTGATTCCGGGCAAGGCGTCGACCCGCCGGCCGAGCCACAAGGCGAAGGCGAAGCGGGCGAAATCGCGGCGCCGGGCTCGGTCGAGGGCGACGACGTGGAGCAGGGGCTCGCCGATATCGGCTTCGGGCGCGAAGCTCCACGGACCGGCAAAATAGCGGCCCTTGGCGACGTAGAAGGCTTCGCAGACCCGTTCGCCGCCCTCCCAGGCGAGGCGGATCGGCACTCGCCGCCAGTCGAGCAGGATCCGGCCGAAGGCGACGGCATAAGCGAGCTTGCCGATCCGCCGCTTGAGCGCCAGCGAGACCTCCGCGACGGCGCGGCTGTCGGGGCCGACGCTGGCGCAGGCGAGGAAGAATGTGTCGTTGAGCGCGACGGGATGGAAGGGCCGGCCGCCGTCCTCGGCGAGCAGGCGCAAGGCGTGGCCCGCCGGATCGAGCGGAAAGAGCCGCTCGCGATGGACGAGGTTGACGGTGCCGGCCGGATAGACGCTGAGCGGCACCGAACGGCCGCAGCGCGCCAGGGCCAGAGCGACGTGGCGAAGGGTGCCGTCGCCGCCGACCGCGCAGACGTGGCTGGCCTCCTCGCCGACCTCGATCGCATGGCCGGGCCCGCATTCGGAGAGCAGGACCTTCGCCCCCCGAGCCTCGAAGCCCGCTTGAAGCGCGGCGAGCCGGTGCGGGCAATGGCCGCCGGACGTGCGGTTGTAGAAGAGCTGGACGGTCGGACTCGACATGGGGAGGTTGTAGCGCAGGACGGCTAAATCCCTATTACCGTCATTGAACGCGGAGGTGATTGAAATGACTCGATCCGTGCTCATAGATCCCGGATCAGGTCCGGGATGACGGGAAAATGAGCGCCGCGGTCTTCTTCGCGATCCTGTTCGCCGCCGCGCTCCACGCCGGCTGGAACGCGCTGGTCAAGACCGGGCTCGACCGCTTTTCCGCAATCCTGTTCCTCGGCCTGGCGCAGGGGGCGATCGCGCTTCTCCTGCTGCCCTTCTTCGGACTGCCGCCGAGCGCCGCCTGGCCCTGGGTGCTGGCGGGGTCGGCATTGCACAGCGGCTACAAGCTCGCCCTGATCCGCGCCTACGGCCATGGCGACCTCAGCCAGATCTATCCGCTGTCGCGGGGCAGCGCGCCGTTGATCGTCGCCGTCGCGGGCGCCTTGTTCCTGGGCGAGACCATGGACCTGGCGAGGACCGCCGCGGTGGTGGCGATCGCCGGCGGGATCATGCTGATGGCCGGGAAAGGCGGGCTCGGCCGCGCCGGCCTCTTCTGGGCGCTGGTCACCGCCGCCTTCACCGCCGCTTACACCCTGGCCGACGGGATCGGGGCGCGGGTGGCGGGCTCGGCCTCGGCCTTCATCCTCACCATGATCGTCCTCGACGGGCTGATCATGCTCGCCTACGGCCTCGCCGCCCGGGGCCGCGCCGGCCTCGCCGCAATGCTTCCGGCGTGGCGGCCCGGAGTGGCGGCCGGGGCGATGTCGCTGGGCGCCTACTGGATCGCCATCTGGGCCTTCACCCAGGCGCCGCTGGCGATGGTCGCGGCGCTGAGGGAGACGAGCGTCCTGTTCGCGATGCTGATCGCGGCCTTCTGGCTCAAGGAGAGGCCGAGCGCCCGGCGCTGGGCGGCCGGCGCCCTGATCCTCGCCGGCGTGGTGATGATGCGGGCGTGAACAATCCTCCCCGACATTTGTCGGGGAGGGGGACCGCGCGTAGCGCGATGGAGGGGTTCCGCTGAGTCAGAGAAGAACCCCTCCACCATGCTTCGCATGGTCCCCCTCCCCGCGAAATCGCGGGGAGGATTTTTACTTCGGGAGCGACACGGCGTCGGTGACGTGGATAACGCCGTTGGACTGGCCGACGTCGGCCTGGGTGACGGTGGCCTTGCCGCCTTTCCCGTCGGTCAGGACGACCTTGCCGCCGACCAGCCGGGCGGTGAGGATGCCGCCCTGGACGGTGGCGAGCCTGGCCATTCCGCCGCCGGCCCTGATCTTGCCGACGAGCTGGGCGGCGCTGACCCGGCCGGGCACGACATGATAGGTGAGGACCGACTGGAGCATCGGCTTGTTCTCGGGCCGCAGCAGGGTGTCGACGGTCCCGGCGGGGAGCCGGGCGAAGGCGTCGTTGGTCGGAGCGAAGACGGTGAAGGGGCCGGCGCCGGAGAGCGTGTCGACGAGTCCCGCGGCCTTGACCGCGGCGACCAGGGTGGTGTGCACCTTCGATTGGGCGGCATTTTCGACGATGTTGCGCGACGGATACATGGCGGCTCCGCCGACCATCGGCGCCTTGGCGGCGGCGAAGGCGGCCGGAGCGGCGGCGAGGGCGAGAAGGGCGGCGGCGAAGGGGGTGAATCTGGACATGGTGGACCTCAGTGGGAAGGGGGGAGGTCGAGGCGGTAGGCCTGTCGGGACGAGACTCCGATACGGACCTTGTGCCGTAGGATCCCTTAGAGCCCCGCCTCCACCGCGAGCCTTATCGCGTCGGCGGTGGTCTTCGCGCCGAGCTTCTCGAGCAGCAGGGCGCGGTGCATCTTCACCGTTTTCTCCGACAGTCCGAGGCTCCAGGCGATCTGCTTGTTGCGCTGGCCTGCGGCCATTTCCTTCAGCACTTCGCGCTGGCGCGGGGAGAGGGTCGCGGCGAGACCGGCGGCGCGTTGCCGGCGCAGCGCGAGCGGGGCGGCGGAGCCGGCGTCGACCTCGACCTGCGAGCCCAGGAACCAGGCGGCTTCGCCGTTGCCGCCGAACAGAGGCGCGATGAGGACGGCGTTGCGGAAAGCGCTGCCGTCCTTGCGGTAGTTGAGGATCTCGGTGAGCGAGGGCCGCAGCGCGCGCAGCGCCTGCCGGATGCGCTCGGTGAGCCAGGGCTCGGTGTCGGGCCCGGCGAGGAACCGGCAATTGCGCCCGACGATCTCGCTTTCCTCATAGCCGGTGAGCTCGCAGAAGGCCGTATTGGCGGCGACGATCGGATTGTCGGGGAGGCGGGGGTTGCTGAGCACGGTGGCGATCGGGCTCAGGCGGATCGAATCCGCCAGCGCCTGCTCCTCACGGGCCGTTTCGTCGCCTGTCATGGCCCGACGATAGCGAAATCATATGTGGATAGAAGCGACAAGGGCGATTCACGGCCGACTCGCAATGGTCTAAGGTCGCGGCGATGCTCACCCCCGCCCATGTCTGCGGAGTGTCCCGCTCCATCCTCGGCCAGCCCTGGCGCTGGCGGGGATCGGCCGCGGACGGCCATGACGAGGCGTTTCAGCCCGACGATCTGATCGACCAGTTGCTCATGGCCCGGGGAGTCGCCCGCGAGGCGCTGGCGAGCCACCGCCAGCCGACCCTGCGCGGCTTCATGCCCGACCCGTCGCTGTTCCGCGACATGGACCTGGCGGCCGAGCGGCTGGCCGACGCGGTCGAGGCGGGCGAGAAGGTGGTTGTGTTCGGCGATTACGACGTCGACGGAGCGACCTCGGCGGCGCTTCTGGTGCGGCTCCTGCGCGGCGTCGGCTCCGAGCCGGGCGCCTATATCCCGGACCGGCTGATGGAGGGCTACGGACCCTCGGGCGAGGCGCTCGTCCGGCTTGCGCGCGAGGGCGCCCGGCTGATCGTCACCGTGGATTGCGGCGCCCAGGCCTTCGAGGCGCTGGGGATGGCGCGCGAGGCGGGGGTCGACGTCATCGTCGTCGACCATCACAAATGCTCGAGCGCGCTTCCGCCGGCTTTGGCCCTGGTCAATCCCAACCGGCTCGACGAGGCGGCGGAGGCGGCCGCGTACGGCCATCTCGCCGCGGTCGGGATGTGCTTCCTGCTCGGCGCGGCGACCCTGAGGGTGCTTCGCGGCCGAGGCTGGTTCGCCCGGCGCGAGGAGCCCAAGCTGATCGAATTGCTCGATCTGGTCGCGCTCGGAACGGTCGCCGACGTCGCCCAGCTGCGCGGCCTCAACCGGGCCTTCGTCACCCAGGGCCTGAAAGTGATGGCGCAGCGCCGCAATGCCGGCCTCGCCGCGCTGATCGACGCGGCCCGGCTGACCCGGGCGCCGAGCTGCACCGATCTCGGCTGGGCGCTCGGCCCGCGGATCAACGCCGGCGGAAGGGTCGGCAAGTCGGACCTCGGGGTCCGGCTGCTCACCACCGAGGATCCCGCCGAGGCCGAAGCGATCGCGGCCGAGCTCGACCGGTTGAACGAGGAGCGCCGGGCGATCGAGGCGAGTGTCTGCGAGGCGGCGGAAGGCCTGTGCGGCGGCCAGGGCAACCGCTCGGTCATCCTTGCCGCGGGCGAGGGCTGGCACCCGGGCGTGATCGGGATCGTCGCCGGGCGGCTCAAGGAAAGGTTCAGCCGGCCCGCCATCGTCGTCGCCCTGGGCGAGGACGGTCTCGGCAAGGGCTCGGGCCGTTCGATCGGCGGGGTCGATCTCGGCGCGGCGGTGATGGCGGCGAAGGATATCGGCCTGCTCGTCGCCGGCGGCGGCCATGCCATGGCGGCGGGCCTGACGGTCGAGCGCGGCAAGGTCGAGGCTTTGGCCGACTTCCTCGACGAGCGGCTGGCGGCCGACGTCGCGAAGAGCCGCGACGACCGCGCCTTGCTGCTCGACGCGGTGCTGGCGCCGGGCGGGGTCTGCCCCGAGCTGTGCGACGCGCTCGAAGCGGGCGGGCCCTATGGCGCGGGCTGGCCGGCGCCCCGGGTGGCGGCGGGGCCGGTGAGGGTGATCAAGGCCGACGTGGTCGGCAACGGCCATTTGCGGCTTATCGTCGCCGGCGACGACGGCCGGCGAGTGAAGGCGATCGCCTTCCGGATGGCGGCGAGCCCGCTCGGCGAAGCGATGCTCGCCGCTCCGCCGCACCGGAAATTGTGGGTGGCGGGCCGGGTCAAGAAGGATGAATGGGGCGACCGGATCGCCGCCGAGCTCCATCTGGAAGACGCGGCCTGGTGCGATTGAGGGCCCTCGGCCTGCTGGCGGCGATCGCTCGCACCTTGGAGTCAGCTTGAATGTAGGAAGCCCTGGCTGCCCCCCCGGCGGGATTCGAACCCGTCGTTTCACCCTTTCCAGGGGTGCGTCCTTAACCGCTAGACGACGGGGGCACAGCCAGAAGCTCTAGATAGGAGGGTTTCGTGACCATTCAAAGACCCGGCTGTTGCTCTTTTCAGGGGCCGCCCACTCCGGGGGCGGGGGCAGCACGCTAGAGGCTCGCCTGCGCCAGCTTGACCCTCCCGAAGTCAGCCCGTAAGGCCCGCGGCTGCGCCACCGGCCCCATCGTCTAGCGGTCTAGGACGTCGCCCTTTCACGGCGAAAACACGGGTTCGAGTCCCGTTGGGGTCACCAGCAATCGATGGGTGAGTCGCGCTCCATCAAGACGGCGGTTGACCGCGAAGCGTTTACGTCCAGGCCGATTCGGCAGGTTGCGGCGCCGGCGACGTCGGGCCCGCACAGGTCGAGGTCGACCGGGCGATGCGCGCTCGTCGCGGGAGCGAGGCAAACCGCCGGCGTGATCGCCGCCAGCCTGCATAACGGCGCCGCAAACGCGGCTGGCGGAGACTGATTCGGCGTTACTTCCACTTTCTCCGTAATTCAGCTCCGAGAGAGGGATAGGTGCCTTGAGTCGACCGGCACTAGGGCGATTGGCGCGCTTCGGTACTGATCACGAATGAGCGAAGGGACATTACTGATTTTCCTGACGCATCGCAGTAAGGCGAAAGCGTTAGCGAGTATCGCCTTCTTTAGGTAAATTACACCAGACCGATCTGATTGCTTCAGCCTAGTTGCAGAGAGCTTCCTTTTGTTCCATGTTGTTTGGCGCTGGCGGGGGCGGAACAATGGCGAGCGACCAGGATTTCGGTCGAGATCGGGCCCGCCGTGGCAGCGCAATCCGCACCTCCGGCCGCGAGGATTCGAACCGGCCGGCCTCGGCTCGACTCGCGAGCGCTCCATCGGCCCCGTCGGAATCTCCTTCCCACCGAAGCGCCCGGCCGTCCCCTGGCCGCGCTCCGCCAGGCCTGCCCGAGCTGATTCTTCCCAAGGGTGGGGGCGCCCTCAGAGGCATTGGCGAGAAGCTCGCGATCAATCCGGCGACCGGTAGCGCGTCACTCGCTCTGCCGCTGCCTTTGCCCGGCGGCCGTGGCGGGACCGCGCCGGCTTTGTCGCTGGCGTACGGCTCCGGCCAAGGCCTCGGCGCGTTCGGGATGGGATGGTCGCTCGACGTTCCCCGGATCAGCCGCGGCACGGAGAGGGGCCTGCCCCGTTACGGCGGCCCCGACTCGCCCGACTCGTTCGTCCTCTCCGGCGCCGAAGACCTCGTTCCCGCGCAGGTGCTCGTCGGCGGATCATGGCTGCACGACGTGCGCCAGCAGGGTCCGTTCGAGATCAGACGCTTCGTGCCGCGTCAGGAAGGCCTGTTCGCCCGCATCGAACAATGGCGGGACGGGCTGACGGGAGAAATATTCTGGGTCTCGATCGACAAGGACAATGTGACCAGTCGCTACGGCCGGACGCCGGCCAGCCGGATCGCCGACCCGGAGGACTCGTCGCGCGTCTTTGCCTGGCTGTTGTGCGAGGTCGAGGACGATCGCGGCGACCTGGTGCGCTACCATTACAAGTCGGAGGATGACTCGCGGGTCCCTCCCGTCGCCGCCGAACGCAATCGCAATTCGGGCCAGGCGACCGCGCAACGCTATCTCAAGCGCATCGAATATGGCGTTCAGGCCCCGGTCGCGCCAGGCACTTCCCCCGCCTTCCACTTCGAGATCGTCATCGACTATGGCGAGCACGACCTGGTCGCGCCGACTCCGGCCGAGGCTCGCGCCTGGGATTATCGGACCGATCCGTCATCGGATTTCCGGCCCGGATTCGAGGTCCGCACTCGCCGGCTGGCCCGCCGGGTGCTCGTCTTCCATCGCTTCGCCGCGCTCGGCCCCGGACCGGTCCTGACGGCCAGCCTGGATTTCACCCATGACGGCGATCCCGCTGGAGCGCGGCTCATCGAAATGGTCCAGCGCGGCTGGAACGCCGCCGGCGCGATGGAGGAACGGCCGAAGCTCAGCTTCGGCTACAGCCGCGCCGCGCCCGACGCCGCTGTGAGGACGCTCGACAGCGAGTCTCTCGAGCATCTGCCGCAGGGCGTCGACGGGACGCGTTACAGGTTCGTCGATCTCTATGAAGAGGCGGCTCCCGGCGTGCTGGTGGAGCAAGCCGACGCATGGTTCTTCAAGCGTAACGACGGCGGCCGGCTGGAGGGCCTGAAGCTGGTGGCGACCAAGCCCAATTGGGTGCAGGCCGCCGCAGGGGCGGAGCTCGCCCAGCTCGAAGCCGACGGCAAGCTCTATGCCACCAGCCGAGCCGACCCGGCCGGCTATGCCGCGCGCTCGGACGACGACGGATGGGAACCCTTTCGACCGTTCCCGCGCGATCCCGCCATCAATTGGTCGGACCGGTCGCTGCGCCATGCGGATCTCGACGGCGACGGCCGCGCCGAGGCCCTGCTGCTGCGCGATGAGGAGATAATCTGGTTCCGGAACGGCGGCCGCCAGGGCTATGCCGCGGAGGCGCGGGCCTTTACCGGAACCGACGAGGAGAGCGGGCCGGCGCGAGTGCTGGCCAACGATCTCGAGGGAATATTTCTCGCCGACATGACCGGCGACGGTCTTTCCGACATCGTCCGAATCCGCAACGGGGAAACCTGCTATTGGCCGAACCGGGGCTATGGCCGCTTCGGCGCAAAGGTGGCCATGGACGGCGCGCCCTTCTTTGACGAGCCCGACCTGTTCGACCCCGCCCGGCTCCGGCTCGGCGACATCGACGGCTCGGGCACCACCGATCTCATCTATCTGGGCCGTCACCGATCGACCTGGTGGATCAACCAGGCCGGCAACGGCTGGTCGGCCGCACATCACCTGGCGACCGGCTTTCCAGTGCTCGACTCGCTCACCCAGGTCGATCTGGCGGATCTGATGGGGATCGGCACCTCCTGCCTGATATGGTCCTCGAGCCGGCCGCAGGACGAAGGCCGGGCGCTCCGGTTCGTCGATCTGAACGGGGGCGTGAAGCCCTATCTGCTGACCAGCGTCGACAACGGGGCGGGCGCGCGCAGCGAGATCGAATATCAGGCGTCCGGCGTTTATTACCGAGCCGACCGACGCGCCGGCCGGCCGTGGCGGACGAAGCTTCCCTTCCCGGTTCAAGTGGTCAGCCGCGTCGTCCATCATGATCTGGTCTCGGGCGGACGCCTGGTTTCCGAATATGCCTATCGCCACGGATATTACGACCGCGCCGAGCGCGAGTTTCGCGGCTTCGCCATGGTCGAGCAGCGCGACGTGGAGACGGTCGCCGCCCCGGCTCCCTACGACCTGCCGGCGGTGGTGACCCGAAGCTGGTTCCACACCGGCGCCTGGACCCTCGGCGCGGTCAGCACCGGCCTGGCGCAGGAATATTTCCCGGATGCGGTCCAGCTGCCCGACAGCCGCATCGAGGGCGCGGTGACGGCGCGCGAGCGGCGTGAGGCGCATCGCGCGTTGCGCGGCCAGAGCCTGCGCCGGGAGGTCTATGCGCTTGACGGCTCGCCGGGCCAGGACATCCCCTATCTGGTGACGGAGACCCGCTGCCTGGTGCAGCGGCTCCAGCCGTGCGGCGAGGGCGAGCGCGATTATGGCGTCTTCGCCGCCTATCCGATCGAATCGCTTTCCCAGCATTTCGAGCGGACGGCCGACGATCCCCGCCTTGCCCACGAGCTGATCCTCGACCTCGACCGTTATGGAAATGCGCTGCGCAAGCTCGACATCGCCTATCCGCGGCGGCCGGCGAAGCGCCCGGCTGCGGCGGCCCTCGCCGCCGTCGCCGACGCGCAGGGCAGGTTGCTGGTGATGGTGGAGGAAGGGGGTTTCGCCGAGGATGTCGCCCTGCCCGGCCGCCACCGTCATTCGGTGCCGGTGTGGAGCGCCGGCTTCGAAGTCACCGGTCTCACCGCGCCGCCCGTCATCTTCGCGGAAGACGAAGCGCGCCTCGCCCTCGACGCTCTCGCCGCCATCATTCCCTTCGATCAGGCCCCGGGCGCCGGCCCGGCGCGACGGCTGCTTTCGGCCGAAGTGAACCTTTACCGCAGCGACTCGACCGCCGACGCCGATCCCGACGCCGACGGCGTGCTGAGCGCGGCCGAGCTGCAGATCGGCGACGTGGACGCTCTCGCTCTCCCCTACCGGACCTATTCGCTGGCGCTGACCGATCCCTTGCTCGACTCGGTGCTTGGCCAGCGCCGGACCGCCGCGGGCGTCGATTTGGCGGCCGACGGCTATGAGTCGCGCAGCTTCGTCGTCGCCGGCGCCGGCGGCGCACCGATCGCGCTCGACGGGTGGTGGACCGGCTCGCCGCTCGAATCCTTCACGCCCGCCGGCTTCTACCAGGCCACCAAGATTCAGGACGCCTTCGGCGCGGTGTGGCGGATAGGCTTTGACGGCAGCTGGCTCATGCCGGTCGAGGTGACCGATCCCTATGGCAATTCGGTGTCCGCCAAGATCGACTACCGGCACATGGTGCCGGCCGAGGTGACCGATCCCAACGGCAATCGCCGCCTCGCCGCTTATGACGGCTTCGGCCGGCCGATAGCGGTCGCCGCGGCCGGAAAAGCAGGCTCGGCCGACGGCGACAGCCTGGCGGCGCCGACCCGGAGCTTCGCCTATGTCGAAACCGAATGGTCGACTGCGGGCCGGCCGAATTATGCTCATGCCAAAGCGCGCGAGGCCCATGGCGACCCTGCCTCGCGCTGGCTCGAGACCCGAATCTATTCGGACGGCTTCGGCCGCGAGCTGGCGACCAAGACGCGGGTGCGCCCGGGCCGCGCCTGGTACGTCGCCGGCGGAGTGCTGAAGAGCCGCTACGCCGATCCCCGCTGGGTCGGCTCCGGACGGACGGTCTACGACAACAAGGGCAATGCGCTGCGCCGCTATGAACCCTATTTCAGCGTCACCGAGGCGCATGAGGAAGAGGATGAGCTGCGGCTGTGGGGCGTGTCGCCCGAGAGACGCTACGATCCCCTGTCGCGGCCGATCGCGACCCGGTTTCCCGACCTGACCTCCTCGCGGGTGACGTTCGACGCCTGGCGCGAGGAGCATTGGGACCGCAACGACACTCTGCTTCCCGGTGCGCCGTGGGACAAAGCTTCAGCCCCCAATCCGTCGGGAAGCAAGAGCGAGCGCGCCCGGGCTCTGGCGGAGAGCCATGCCGGCACGCCCGTTGTCTCCCACTTCGACCCGCTCGGTCGGCCCATCCTCACCGAAGAGGACAACAAGGCTGCTCAGACCTACAAGAGCCGCACCGTCCTCGACATCCAGGGCCGTCAGCGCGAGGTCTGGGACGCCAACGGCAACCGGGCCCTGCTCCAGGATTTCGACCTCGCCGGACGGCCGCTGCGGGCGGTCAGCAACGACTCCGGCGAGAGCTTCGCCCTCGCCGCCGCCGACGGCCAGCCCCGCCACCATTGGACCCCGCGCGGCCATTATGTGCGCAACGATTACGACCGCCTGCGGCGGCCGGCCGCGACCACGATAGTCGATCCGGTGTCCAGCGCGGCGACGGTCAGCGACCGCATCGTCTATGGCGAGGCGGCGCCCAACGCCGAAGCCCGCAACCTGCGCGGCCAGGCCTGGCTGGCCTTCGACGGAGCGGGGGCGATGCGCATCCCGGATCACGACTTCAAGGGCAATCCGACCGTTCAGGAACGCTTC
Organism: Allosphingosinicella sp.; assembly: GCA_035719905.1. Lineage (GTDB taxonomy): Bacteria > Pseudomonadota > Alphaproteobacteria > Sphingomonadales > Sphingomonadaceae > Allosphingosinicella. The sequence goes on along the minus strand of DASTFN010000074.1, from coordinate 34,978 downwards.
GTCTTCTCCAATCCGGTCGCGGCCGCCGACTGGAGCGGGCTGCCGGCCGACGCCCAGATCGATTCCTGGTTCGGCGCCCAGGCGGCGGGGCTGTTCGAGCCACGCTTCGCCAGCCGCACCGGATATGACGCTGAGGACCGTCCGGTCCTCGAGCGCGCGCCCGACGGATCGGAAACGCTCTACGGCTATGACGAGGGCGGCGCGCTTCGGACGGTCGTCTTGCGCAACCTGCCCGGCCGCTCGGCTCCGGCACCGGCGGTGAAGGATATCGGCTATGACGCCAAGGGCCAGCGGGCCTGGATCGAATATGGCAATGGCGTCGCCGTCTTCTACCTTTACGAGCCGACCACCGACCGGCTGAGAGAGATGCTGGCGACGCGCGACTGGCAGCGCGACTCCGACGGCGTTCCGGCGCCGGCCGCCGCCCAGCCCGCCCCGCTCCAGCGCCTCCTCTACGCCTACGACCCGGTCGGCAACATCGTCGAGATCGAGGATCGCGCCCAGGACAAGGTGTTTAACGAGGGGCTCGTCGAGCCGCGGCGGCTCTACGAATATGACGCCCTCTACCGCCTCACCGCCGCCAGGGGGCGCGAGCATTCCGGCCAGACGCTCGGCGGCGCCCAGCACGAGGCGCCGGCCGCCTTGCCGCAGTCGATCCCGGCCGACGGCGACATGCAGAATCTGCGCGGCTATACCCAGCGCTACGAATACGATCCCGTCGGCAACATCGTGCGGATGCGCCACGTCGCGCCGGGGAGCGGGAGCTGGACCCGCGACTATGTCTACGATTACCAGCGCTCCGGCCTCGGCATCGCCTCCGCCTTCTCCGCCTCTTCGCATCCCGGCGATTCCAACCGCCTCTATTCCACCCGCCTCTCCGGGGCCGTCGCCGAGGAGCTCTACGAACACGACCCGGCGGGCAACATCCTGGCCCTTCCCTCGATCGCCGCGATCGCCTGGAATTCCGAGAACCAGCCCGAGACGATGCGCATCGGCAGCGTCGACGCGCATTACCGCTACGACGGCGGCGGCGAGCGGGTCCGCAAATATATCGACAAGGGCAACGTCAAGGAGGAGCGGCTCTATCTGGGCGGCTTCGAAATCTACCGCCGCTGGGTCGGCGGCACGCTCGATCTGCGCCGCGACAGCCTCCACGTCGAGGACGACGAGCGGCGCGTGCTGCTGGTGGAGACCGAGAAAGACGCGTCGGGCGCCGTCGCGGCGGGCCGGGCGCCCGTGCTCCGCTACCAGCTCGACGACCATCTCCAGAATGCCTGTCTGGAAGCGGACGAGGCCGGGGCGCCGATCTCGTACGAGGAATACCACCCCTATGGGACCACCGCGCTGCACTGGAAGAACGCCGCGCTGAGCCAGAAGCGCTACCGCTACACGGGCATGGAGCGCGACGAGGAGAGCGGGCTCAATTACCATTCGGCGCGATATTATCTGCCCTGGCTCGGGCGATGGCTGAGCGCGGATCCGGCCGGCATGGCCGACGGCGTGAATTCGTTCAGTTACTGTCGATGCAATCCGGTCATGGGCTCCGACGTCCAAGGTCTGCAAACGCGCGACGATGGTCATGCCAAAGGTGACAAAAAAACCGGCAAGATGACCGCTGCGCTGTATTTTAAGTTCGATAGGGACGCTGGACTCTCACCTGAGCAGCAGCAAGCTTACGTAGAATCATTCAAGTCCAATGTAATATCAACTTGGGGTGGGTTTAAGTATGGGTCAAAACAAGTAGATGCTTCCGACTCGACCTTTACGATTCTTGGTGACGACGAAAAAGCCCCCAAAGGCTACACGATTACGGTTGGACGGGGCTTTAGCGATCCAAACAACGATGGCGCTAATACTTCATATGTAGAGCCTAGCAAACGCCGTGGCTACATGTATTATAACGCAAGTGCGCGTGAGGCAGCTCATGAATTTGGCCATCTATTCGGCTTGTCAGATCGCTACCAGGAAAGCGTCGATTACAACAACGATAACACCTTGTCGGGGCGAGACACAATACCAATGAAAGAAAAATGGCTATGGAAAATAGGCGAAAGCGACAGATATAATCCTTATACTAATCTATATTCTAGCAACGGCACAACTATCACTCAGAAGCAGCTGAAGGTCGTATTTAGTCCATTTAACGAAAGAAGGTATAACCGTTCAGTATTTATTTCCGATCACGGTAAAACAGCGGTACTTGCGCACGTCAATTTCCTCGGAATGGTAAGAGGACATTTCCGTGGTGAGAAGGGATTCAGAAAAACTTCGTGGGGCCGGGCAAATCTATTCGGAATGATATTCCATTCTTGGGGAATAAAGAAGATGCATAAGGCAATTCCATCGGGTTATCATGGTCGACATGCGTTACGCTGGCTCAATATCGGCCGAGGCAAAGATATGAGACAGACAATCCAGGACAACAAAAAGTTAATCCGGTCGCGGTCGAGATAAGAGTGGTAATCCAAGTGACAAGATTCGACATGGCGTAGGGGGTCACCCGGGCCAGAGGTGAGGGGAGAGGAAACCGTGGCAAAATTCACATTTACTCTGCGGGTCAACTTCCCGAAACATATGCTTGTGTCCGGCAGTCTCTCCGCGAAGCTGTCGGCGGTTGTTACGAGGCTCTCGCCCGACGGCGCTCGCGAAGACATTGCCCAAATCCCTGAGGTCGGTCTTAGGCCGGTAATCATCGGCATCGATTGGCCGGACCACCAGTCGCTCAATCTCATGGTAGGGCTTTACGCTCCGGGACGTAAGCAACCGATCGCTTCCTCCGCGGTTCAATATGGCGTTCACGGCGATATCAGCGTCGAGATCGACTTTCCGGACCCGCTCAAGGCGTTGCCGGAATATCCGCGTGTGAGCGCCATGCTAGCACCCTGGCTCGGCGGCCGGGGAATTCCGGCTTTGCCGGCCGAGGAGCGCGCGGCGTTGCCGCGCATCTCCGGCGTCGACGAGATATTGATCGACCGGCTGGCCGCGGCCCAGGCGCGGGCCGCCGAGCTAGCCACGCTTCTGCCGCCGGTGTCGGCGCCAGCGGCGACGGCTGCCCCCGTTCCTCCCTCCGCGCCAGGACCCAGGGGCGCCCCCGATGCCGCCGTGCCGCCGCCGGGCAAGGCCTCGGCAGCCGCTCAGGTGGCCGCCGCGGCGGCGGGAGTACTGGGGAGGAAGGCCAGCGAGGAGCTTCGCCGTGTCGCCGAGGAAGCGGCGAAGAAGGCCGCCGAAAAGGCCGCGGAGGAGCTCCGCCGGGCCGCCGAGGAAGCGGCGAAGAAGGCGGCGGAGGAAGCCGCCCGCCGGGCCAGGGACGAGCGGCCGGCGCTCGACCTGGTGCCGCCGCTCTACGCGCTGATCGCGGCTCAGGGCGACGTTGCGCTTCCGGCGCTGCTGCTGCGCTCCCGAGCCGCGCTGAAGCGGGAGCTGGAGCAGGCGGCGAAGGAGAAGGTCGTCGCGCCCCTGCCGGCGGCCGCCACCGCCGCCGTCGTCGACGCCCTGATCGCCGGGCGCGACCTGCTTCATTTCAACCTCGACGACGACGGTCGTTTCGCCGACGCCAAGGCGATCGCCTGGGCGCCGGTCGAGCCGGCGCTGAAGTCGCGGCTGCTCGATGCCGTGCTCGAAGCCGCCGGCTCCGCCGCCGCGCTCGATACGGCCGATGGCCTCACCGCTACGCAGAAGAGCCTGTTCGGGGAGATTTTCGACTTGTTCGCGGCGGTCGGCCAGCATGCGCCGATGCTGGCGGCGCTTTCCAGGGAGCGGCCGGACACTCCGCCGATCTTCAAGCGCGGCGGCGCCGGGCTCGATCAGGAGCGGCTTCACCTCATGAGCGCCGATGGCTGGAGCGCTCTGGTCAAGGAAGCCGGCGCTCCCGCCGCCTATCGCGACAAGCCCGACGCCGAAGCGAATTTCGCCGGTGCAATCGCCGGAGCGACTGAAGCGGCAGCGCCGGGCCGAAACCTCGCCGCCCGCCTCGCCGCCAGCACGATGGCCGGCTCGACCGCTTTGGCGAAGACCCTCGCCGCCCATCCGGATTTCAACATCCGCACCCAGCCGGTGCAAGGCTATTTCACCGGGCCCGGAATGCCGGAGGCGGCACGCCCCAACAACGCCCAGCTCGGCCGCCTGGCGGCGCTGCAGCGCACCTTGCAGATCGCCCCCAACCGCGACTTCGCCGTCGCCGAGGCGCTGATCGATAAGGGCTACACCTCGGGCTATTCCCTGCTGGCCGACGGCAAGGCCAAGGTCCAGCAGCAGCTCGGCCCGAGCCTCGGCCTCGACATGGCGCAGACGCTTTACCGGAATGCCCAGCAGGGGTTCGCCGACGCCTATGCAATCGGGCTGATCGACCGCCCGGACTGGACCCAGTTCACTCTGCGCGACCCCGGTCCCGCCTTCCCCAACCTTACCACCCTGTTCGGCAATGCCGACTTTTGCAGCTGCGCCCATTGCCAGTCGGTCTACGGCCCCGCCGCCTATCTCGCCGACCTGCTCCACTGGATGCGCGCCGACGTCGCCTGCCTGCACGATGAGAACCTCGGGTCGGACTCGCCGATCCACAGCGCTTATGACGAGCTCGCCCGCCGCCGTCCGGAAATCCCCAACATCCTGCTCAACTGCGGCAACGCCAACACCGCGATGCCCTATATCGACATCGTCATCGAGGTGCTGTCCTACGCCATGCTGCCGGCGGGAACCGGGCCCAAGCTCGGGGACCTCCAGACCCACGGCGACACCGGCGCGCGGCTGCTCGAGCCCGAATATCGCACTCCTTTCGCCGCCGCCGACGCCCTGCTGCTGAGCAGCTATGTGCGATGGGAGCTGCCCTACGATCCGATATTCGACGAGGCGCGCGCCTGTCTCGATGCGCTCGGGCGGGATCACTCGGGCCTGGTCGAGGCGCTGTCGGCGCCGGGCTGGACGGCCCGCAACGCCGCCGAGCGGACAAGCTGGGCCTGCGCCCGGTTCGGCCTGATCCCCGAAGAATTCGCGATCATCACCACGCCGAATACGGGCGCGGCTTTCTGGAAGACGCACTGGGGCCTGAACTCGGCGCCGGGAGCGCAGGTCAAGCCGCTGCTCGACACCGGCGAATTCGCGGATCTCGCCGCGCTGGAGGCCCTGCTCCGGACCGAATTCGTGCGCGGAGTCGGCCGCATCCAATTCACGTTCGATCATGTCGCCTTCGCCGATGGCGCCCCCTGCGACATCGACCAGGCGAAGCTCGCCAAGGTGGACGGCAGCGCGCTGCCGTTCGACGTCGCGGCCGCCGATCGGGCGATGCGCTTCGAACGGCTGCGGCGGCGCTCGGGGCTGACGGTGGCCGAGCTCGATCGGGCTCTGGCTGGGTTCGGCGGCCGCAATCTCGACTCGGGGTTCGTCTGCAGTCTCGCCGCCGCAGCGGCGGCGGCCGAGCGGCTGGGCAAGCCGATCGGAACCCTGCTCGGCTGGTTCGACAGGACGGCGGCGGCTCCGGCCGCCGAATTCGCGGCGGCGCTACGCCTGTCGCAGGCCGATTTCGACGCCGCCGTCCGGCTGCTCGCTCCCGGCCCGACGGCGCCCTGGGACAGCCCGGACGCGACCCTCCAGCTGCTCTTCGATCTCGACGGGCTGAGCGAAATCCCGATCCCGCCCGCCGAATTGTCGGCGATGCTGGAAGGGCAAAGCGGATGGGCGCTCGATACCGCCGGACGGGCGGTCGACAGGGCCTTTGCGGCCGAAGCGAAAGCAGCCTGGGAGGGGGTGGAGGCCGCGCTCCTTCCCGTCGAGTCGCCGCCCGCGGCCGGAACGCTTCCAGCGCCGGACCCGGCCAGGCTGGCCTCGGCCAGGGCCGCGCGCGAGGCCGCGTTCGACCTGGCGATGGCGGAGGCGGCGGGGCTGCCGCCGGACACCGCCGCCCGGATGATCGGCCATTATCAGTCGGCGATCGCCAAGGTCCCGTCGCCCATCGCTTCGCAGCCCCCGGTTCCGCTCGGCGGCGGGAATCTGCGCCAATCCTTCCAGAAGCCGCGCGTCGAGACTCCCGCCGGCGGCGGCACTCCCGCGGTCAACCGGAGCTGGGGCGGGGCCGCGGCCAGCGACATCGCACCGGTTTTCACCGAATTCTACCGTTACCTTCTGCGCGGATCCCGGCTGATGAAGGCGCTCGGGGTGGATTCGGGCGGGGCCGAGGTGCTGATCAACTATGCCTCGTTCGGCGGCGGCCCGACGGCATGGAACATGATCCGGTTTCCGGTCGTCCTCGAAGTGTGGATGAACCGCTTCGGCGGGGTCGCGGCGGCGCCGCTGGTCTGGACGGCACGCGCCGCCGGCCAGGCCAAGGCCCTGGATATTTCCCAATTCGCCTATTTCATGCGTGCACAGATGCTGCAGAGGCAGCCCAACCCTGCGCCCTTCGGCACCTGGGCGCTGGACGAGATGGGTCCGTCCTCGATTCTCTCGGGCCTCTCGGCGGCCGAGCTCCAGACTCTCGCCGACCAGGCCGTGATGTTCGAGACGGGGATCGATCCGGTCCCCTGGACGGCGCGCCTCTTCGTGCTCCGGATGCTGTCCGAGGATATCGGCCTGCCCTTCGCCGGGCTGCTCGCCCTGGCGTGGAGCCAGTTGCCCGGGCCGAACGCTCCGGGGGTGCCGAACCGCTTCAGCGCGGGCCAGGTCGCCGGCCTGCGCGGCGCGCTCAAGGCCGCAGCCGGGGATGCCGCCGCGTGGACCGCTCTCTACCGGCGAATCCAGGATCGGCTGAGGCGCAACCTTCGGGACGCGCTCGTCGCTTATTATCTCGGCCAGCGCAATTTTGCCGACATCCCCCGGCTCTACGCCCATTTCCTGCTCGATCCGGAGATGGAGCCGTGCATGACGACCTCGCGGATCGTGCAGGCGACCAACGCCTGCCAGACCCTGATCCAGCGCGGCCTGCTCGGGCTCGAGCCCGAGGTCTGCCTGGACGAGGCCGACAAGAAGGAATGGGTGTGGCGCAAGAACTACCGGGTCTGGGAGGCGAACCGGAAGGTGTTCGTCTATCCGGAGAACTGGATCGTTCCGTCGCTGCGGCTGGTGAAGACGCCTTTCTTCGCCGAGGCGCAGGAGAAGCTGCTCCAGGACGAACTCAACGCGGCCAATGTCGAGAAGGTCTTCAACGGCTATCTCAGCCGGCTGCAGGATGTGTCGCGCCTCGACATTCGCGGCGTCTATTACGACGATGTCGAAGGCGTCAGCCACGTCTTCGGCCGCACCTGGAACCCGCCATTCGCCTATTTCTACCGCCGCCGCGAAGCCAACCAGCGCTGGACCGCCTGGGATCCGATCGAGATCGACATCCAGGGCGACCATCTGATCCCGGTGATGTTCAACCGCCGGCTCTATCTGTTCTGGCCGACCTTCACGGCCAAGGAGCACCGGACCATAAAGGTTGCGGGTTCCAGCGACCGCGGCGCCCCTTATGTCGAAATCCGGCTATGCTATTCGAAACTCGAATTCGGCAAGTGGGCGCCCAAGAAACAATATGACAAACACTGGCGGGCGGGCCGCTTTTCGTCGCCAGGGCTGTTCGACGATTTCGCGGTCGACTGGCGGTTGAACCTCGACCAGGTGATGGGCTCCGCCCCCACCGCGTCTCTGGACCCCGGGGCTTTCTATTTCTGGGCGGAAACGGTCGGCGGAGATGTCGTCATCCATCTGCGGCGCATGTTCGACCGCGACCAGGTCTCTTCCAATACCTTCCACCTCCTCACTTACGAGGTGGATTTCGCGATCAGCGGCTGCGACGAGCGTCTCGAGTTCCGCCGGCCCGTCATGCAGTCCGCCCCGGACTATTATTCGCAGCATTATGTCGCGCGGCCTTACCCGATCCGGCAAGACGGCATGCAGCTCGTCCACGACGGGCGAACGACTGTTCCCGTTGTCGATCCCGATATCGAGGTCAAGCTCTTCACCACCTACTTTACGGGGAGCGCGGGCAGTCTCGCGATCCTGGGAAATGCCCATTTCCCGTGCATGCTCACCTACGCCCACCAGGACAGGGACGCGATCGCGTCACACCCGTTCTTCCTGGCCGATCGGCGCCACACCCACTTCATCACCCATGTCAGAAACCCGGACTTCAACATCTGGAACATATATCTGGTGGACCTGCATGAGCATCCCCATTGCTGCTTGATGCTGCGCGAGCTTCACCGGCTCGGCGTCGACGGGCTGCTGGCGCCGAAGGACGGGCCAAGCCCCAACCCGCTACGCCGCCAGCAGATCGACGAACCGTATTTCCTCAATGACTATCAGCCATCGCAATGGGTCCTCACCTACCCCACGCTGTCCTTCGACTTCGAGTATCTCGGCGCCTATTCGGCCTATAATTGGGAGATATTCTTCCACCTGCCGGCGCTGATCGGCCACCAGCTGCGGGTCGACGGCAAGCATGCCGAGGCGTTGCGCTGGCTGAGCTTCATCTTCGATCCCACCAACCGCGACGAGGATCTCGGCGCGTCGCGCTTCTGGATGGTCAAGCCGTTCCACGAGCATGTCACCCAGGGCTCGATCGACAGCCTGATGAGGCTGCTGCAGAGCAGCGCGCCGCAGGACCGGGCGAAGCGCGACGCCTTCGCCAGCCAGATCGCCGAGTGGCGAAAGCATCCGTTCGAGCCGCACGCCGTCGCCGAGATGCGAATCCAGGCCTATATGCGCTGGACCGTCATGGAATATGTCGACACCCTGATCGACTGGGGGGACAAGCTGTTCCGTCAGGACAGCCGGGAGAGCGTCAACGAGGCGCTGCAGCTCTACATGCTGGCCTCCGAAATTCTCGGACCCAGGCCGCGCCAGGTCGAGGGCAAGCCGCGGCCCGACCGCACCTTCCTCGATCTCCTCGGCTCGCTCGACGCATTCTCCAACGCCGCCGCCGAATTCGAAAACTCGACGGTCGCCCTCTCGAACTGGCCCGCCAACGGCAATCCCAAGGTGGTCTCCCCGGCGGCCCTCTATTTCTGCATCCCCGAAAACCCGCAATTGCTGGCTTATTGGGACAGGGTCGCCGACCGCCTGTTCAAGATCCGCCATTGCCGCAATATCGAGGGCGAGGAGCGGGACCTGGCATTGTTCGCGCCGCCGATCGATCCGGCCCTGCTGGTCAGGGCGGTGGCATCCGGTCTCGACCTGTCCGACGTGCTCGACAGCGTCGCCGCGCCGAGCCCGCGCCACCGGTTCAGCTATCTGGTGCAGCGCGCCACCGACTTCTGCAACGACGTAAAATCGCTTGGCGCGCAGCTCCTCGCCGCGCTCGAAAAGCGCGACGCCGAAGAGCTTGGCGACCTTCGCCAGGTGCACGAACTCAACCTGCTCGGGGCCACCCGGGCCCTCAAGAAGCTTTCGCTCGAGGAGGCCAAGCAATCGCTCGCCGCCGCCGAATATTCGAAGAAGCTCGCCGAAACCCGGTTCGACCATTATTCGAGCCGCGAGTTCATGATCGCGGAGGAGAGCACCGCCAAGGCGCTGACCCAATCCGCCCACATCGTCCAACTCGATGAGCAGCAAATGCTCACCCTCGCCGCTGCGCTGGGCATAATCAACTTCCAGATCGGCAGCTCTGGCAACGGCGTGCATGCCACCTTCGCATTCGAACTGGCGAAAGTGCCCGCCCTGCAGGCGCAGGCCTCCGGCGCCAAGGCCTCCGCCTGGCTCAACGAGGCCAGCCGCGCCTTGACCGCCGCTTCCTATGTCCGTCGCCAGGAGGATTGGACGCTGCAGGCCAAGCTGGCTTCGCAGGAGGTCCAGCAGGCCGACAAGCAGATCGCGGCCGCCGAGATCCGGGTGGCCATGGCCGAGAAGGAGCTCGACAATCACGATCTGCAGGTCGAGCAGTCGAAGGCCGTCCACGACTGGATGCGATCCAGGTTCACCAACGAGCAGCTCTACGGCTGGATGTCGGGAAAGCTGAAGAGCCTGCACCGCAACGCCTACAAGCTGGCCTTCGACCTCGCCAAGCAGGCGCAGCAGGCCTTTCAGATCGAGCTCGGCCGGAGCGAAACCTATGTCGCCTTCGGCGCCTGGGACAGCACCCGCCAGGGCCTGCTGGCGGGCGAGGCGCTGAGCGGCCAGCTGCGCGAACTGGAAGCGGGCTATATGCGCTTCAACACGCGCGAGTTCGAGCTCAGCCGTTCGATCTCGTTGCGGCTGCTCGCTCCCGAAGCCCTGATCGACCTGCGCGCCACCGGTCGCGCCCGGTTCGAGATTCCGGAATGGCTGCTCGCCACCGACTTCGCCGACAGCAAGAAGCTCTATGCGATGCGGATCAAGTCCGTCGCCTTGTCGCTGCCCTGCGTCACCGGCCCCTACACTCCGACCCAGGTAAAGCTGCGGCTGCTGCAATCGGCGATCGGCTGGACGCCGGGCGCCGGCCTGGTCATGCAACAGCCCGACATGGCCGCCGAGATCATCACTTCGACAGGGGTGAACGACCCGGCCATGTTCGATACCAATCTGCGCGACGAGCGCTACCTGCCGTTCGAGAATGCCGGTGCGGTATCGGAGTGGGAGGTGTCGCTCCCGAAGGCCGCGGAGTTCGATTACCAGACTATTTCGGACCTCATCCTCCACGTCCGTTTCGTCGCCAAAGGCAGTGTCGGCACCGGCTCGGGCTCAAGCCCGACGCCCGCCTTGAGAGCGGCCGAGCCCGTGCCCGAACTGCTGATGTCCTGGCGGCACGACTTCCCAGACGATTGGACCGCATTGCTGGCCGGCCAGCAGATCAACACCCCCTTTCCCTGCCCGGCCGCAGGCCTCTCGGTCGTGCCCTATCGTCTGCGCCTGAAGATGACCCCGGGCAGCAAGCTGGTGCCGATGCGTGGATGGAAGCTTAAACGCAAAGCCGACGGGTCGCGCGAGCTCGGGCCGGAAATCACGTTCGCAGCCCAGAAATATGTCCCGGCCGCCCCAGTCTCGGGGAGTCAGATCGACGACATTCTGATCGCCTATAAAATTCAGTAGCCGCACTGCGTGTTGCGGCGGCCCCCGTCGGGGTCACCAGGTCTTCGGCGGCGGGGCGTTTCGTTCCGAACGACGTCCCGCCGCCCGATCTCCGATCAATTGTGCCTCAGGCTCTTCTCGATCGCGGTGAGGCGATCCTCCAGGGCTGCGTTGGCGGTGCGGAGCTGGGCCACCTCGCCGCGCAGACGCTCGAGCTCCTCGGTCTTGCCCTGAAGCTCGGCGGTGCGCTCCTCCAGCGCCTTGACCCCGGCCAGGCTGACGCTCGCCAGATCCTGGACCCCGATCGAGGCGTTGCCGACGCCGAGGCCGAAGGCCGAATAGAAATCCTCCGCCATCGGCCCGAGGTGGCGGACCTTGTCGCCCTCGCTGATATAGTTCCAGGTCGAGATGGGCAGGGCCCGGACCCTGGCGAGGACGTACGCTCCGCTGACCATCGCGAAGTTCGTCTTGGTGGCGCGGCTCGACGTGCAGTTGAACACGCCCGAGCCGGCGGGCAGGTTGCAGCCCGTGGTTCCGCCGAGGTTGGTGCGGAAGCGGAAGCCGCCGGTCGCCCGCAACGCGAACTCGTTGTTCGCGGTGTTGCGGAAGGTGTCGGCCGACGCCGTCGCCGAACCGTCCGACCAGATGAACGTGCCCTGGAAGCCGTTGTTCGAGGCGAACTTGCCCATCGCCGTGCTATGGTCCTGGTCGGCGGTCACATTGTAGCCGATCGCCACCGCGGCGAGGCCGCGAAGGTTGAACGAGTCGGGATCGCAGCGGCCGTTGATCAGCGGCCCGCCCGATTTGGCGTTGTTGCCGAGCGCGACTCCGTAGGTGTCGCAGACCCGGTTGCCGGCGCCGGCAGAGAAGCCGGCCGCGCCTTTCACCTGATTGCCGCTGCCGAACACGATCGACGAGGTGCTCTCGGCCGAGTTGGTGTCGCCGAAGGCGAGCGCATAGAGGCCGATCGCGGTCGAGTTGGAGCCGCCCGCCCAGGAGAAGAAGCCGACATTGGCATCGTCCCATTCATTGTCGGCATAACCGGAGCGGAAGGCGCCCTTGTAGCTGTCCCAGGAGGTGCGGTAGCCCTTGCCCTGCATCGGCGAGACCCCGATGCCGAGGTTGCCGGTGGCGACGAAGCTGCCGTTCTGGAAGACCTTGAACCAGGCCGGGGTGTGGCCGCCCGGGCCCGAGCAGCAGGTCGAGCCGCCGCGCAGGTTGATCATCGGCGCGGTGCCGTTGGCATCGCCGACGGAGAGCTGCTCGGCGCCGGGCACGAACTTGACGAAATTGGCGTCGGTATAGCCCTTGTTGACCGCGTCGCCGGCGCTGACCGGGTTGCCGACGTTGCTGATCAGGGCGTTGTTCGCCGAGATGCCGCTGTTGAAAATGTTGGTGCCGGTCCAGGTGTTGTTACCGCCGAGCGGGCCCCCGACCACGCCGAGAGCGCTCTTCAGGACCGATCCGTCGCCGAACATGATGCCGTTGTTGCCGCCCTGGATCCTGATGTTGCCGGCAACGTCGAGTTTCTGAGTCGGGGCATTGGTGCCGATGCCGACATTGCCCAGCGCGTTGATCCGGAGACGCTCGGAAATCTCGCCGTTCGAGGGCGCGGTGCGAAGGATGATGGCGGCGCCGTTATGGGCGCCGGAGTCGATATAGGCCTGGCCCGGGAAATCGGGATTCTGGTTGCCCCAGAACTGGATGGCGGCGCCGTTCGGGCTCCCCGAAAGGGACGGGGTGGCGAAGAAGCGGAGGCCGCCGGCGCTGTCCGACATGCGGATGTCGCGGGTGTAGGTCGGCAGATTGGGCGAGGTGAACAGGATGTTGCCGTTGATCGAGCTGTCCTGAGCGAAGGCCGGGGCGGCCAGCGGCAGCGAGATCAGGGCCGCAGCGGAGACTTTGAGCGCGAGCTTCTTCATAGTAACAACCCCCGATAGGCTATTTGGTTCGTTCGGTTTTACGGCAGCGCCCCCCGGGCGCCGTCGTGTGGAGCGTCATCTGCGGCGGTCGCGTGTCCGCCGGATGTCATGCTCCGAAGAGAAAAGTTTCAATTGTGGCTTGAGCAGGTGCCCGACGCCGCGGGCGGGCCGTCGAACGTCGGCCGGCCTATTTGCAGAGCTGCTGCGCCCGTGAGGCGAGTTCCTTGCGACCGTCGCGCGCCGCCAGGGTGGCCGCCTCGCCGCAACGGCCGGAGGCGACGAGACGGCTCATCACCCTGATCAGGCTGGTGTCGATCGCGGCATCGCTTCCACCCTGGTCGGTGCCGGCGGTGAGCGCGAGGTAGGAATCGCGCTCGCTCCGGACGGCCGGTTGAGGGACGGCCGGCGCCGGCAAGGTCTTGGCCCCCTGTTGCGGCGCGGCCGGCGCCGGCGAGGCCGTGGCGACCTGGTGCGGGGCGGCCGGAGCCGGCGAGGCCGTGACAATTTGTTGCGGGGCGGCCGGAGGCGTCGCCGTCGCTGCGGGCCTGCGCTTCACGGCGGGCGCGAGGTCGTCGGCGGCCGCGAGGGCCGGAGCCGCGAAGACGAAGGCGGCGAGCGTTACAGCGAGCGTTTTCATGGCTTTATCCTAATCGAGGCGGCGCGTTTTGCAACCGCGGCGCGTCGATCCACCCGTTCAGTCGCGAAGCACGACCTCGGCGACCCGGCGCCGGCCGCCGCTCCGGGTCAGCTGGACGAAGACGTCGATCGTCCGGCTGACATAGTGGCGGACATCGTCCCGGTTGAGCTGGGATCCCCCCTGGAGGACGAGCAGGACGATCTGCTCGACGGCGCGCTCCGGGCTGTCGGCATGGACCGTCGTCATCGATCCCGGATGGCCGGTGTTCACGGCGCGGAGGAAGGAATAGGCCTCGCGGCCCCTCAGCTCGCCGAGGATGATCCGGTCGGGACGCATCCGCAGCGATGCGGCGACGAGATCGTCAGTCTCGACCTGAGCCTCGCCGAGCGCGCTCCGGGCGGCGATCAGCCCGACATGATTCTCGTGCCGGACGAAGAGCTCGGGCGTGTCCTCGATCAGGATCAGCCGCTCCTCGGCGGGCACTTCCTTCAGCAAGGCGTTGAGGAAGGTCGTCTTGCCGGTCGAGGTGCCGCCCGCGACGAGGATGTTCTTGCGCGCCTTGACGGCGGCGGCGAGCATTCCCTTTATGTCGCCGGCGGCGAGCATGTCGGCGAGCGCCTTATCCCCCTCCGAGCGCTCGAACCCCTTCCTCGCCCTGGTCTCGCCGAACGCGCCCGAGGCGACATAGTCGGACAGGTCGAGCTCGGGCGACACATGCTTCCGGATCGCCAGCGCCAGCGGGCCGCGGGTCGCCGGCGGAGCGATGACCTGGATCCGGGCGCCGTCGGGAAGGGTGGCGGAAAGCAGCGGGTGCTCGCGGCTGATCCCCTGATGCGACAGGGCCGCGATCTGGCGGGCGAGACGGGCGAGCGTCGCCTCGTCCAGGCCCGGCGCCTCGTGCCGCTCGATGCCGCCGCTCGTGGTCTCGACCCAGAGCTCGTGGGGCCGGTTGACATAGATGTCGGTGACGTCGGGGCGGGCGAGCATCCCGGTCAGCGGCGCGAGGAAGGAGCGAAGGTAGACGCCCGGCCCGGCCGGCATCTCCTCCGCCAAAGCGACGCTCATCGCTGGACCTCGGACTTGCTGAAATCGAGATCGCGGGCGACGAAGACGCTGATGCTGGTGCCGGCGGGAACGGTCAGGGTCGGGACGATCCGGCTGGACTGGAGGGTCTGCCCCATATTCTGGGTCGAGCCCGGGAGAGCGACGACGACGCTGCCCGCCGCCGCCCGGCTCGCCGCATTGACCCCGACGTCCAGCGCCGACTGGAGGAGCGCGCCCGCGAAGCGCTGGAAGAAATGGCTGTTGTAATCGCCCCGGACTCCGCCCCGGCCGAGCGTGTCGGCGGTGGGCGAGCCGATCGCGATCGTGACTCCGTCCGGACGGATCAGCCGGGTCCAGTTGATCAGAGCCCGTTTCTGGCCCGACTGGATGTCCGACCTATATTCGCCGGTGAGACGGCTGCCGCGCGGGATCAATATCCTGGAGCCGTCGAAACCGCGCACGTCGCGGGAAACGATCGCCCGGGCGAAGCCCGGCCGCCGCGAATCGAACGCCGTCTCGAGCACCGCCGGGATGAGCGTGCTCTGCGCCACCGTCGCCGAGCGGTTGGCGAAGATGCCGGAGCGCACCCGGGGAACGGACTGGTCCCCGGTAAAGGTGTCCGCGAGGCTGGTCTGGCCCCCCGCCGATCCCGGCACCCCGCCGGGTCCGGTCGCGGCGGTGTCGCCGGTCGTCGTGTCGATGACCAGGGTCGGGCCGCTCGCCTGGCGCGTCGGCGGCGGCGGAGGCTGGTAGGTCTGGATCGGCTGCGGCGGCGGGATGTAGGGGACAGCCTGGGGAATATATTGCGGGGGAGGGATCCGGACCGGCTCCGGCGGCACCGTCACCGGCAGCGCCGGCGCCGGCACGATTGTCACCTCTGCCGGCGGCAGGGTCGGCGGGATGTAGAGCGGCGGCGGCGGCGCCGCGATTCCCCCGACGTCGCTTGCCCTTACCTTCACCGCCGGTTCCGCGGGCGCTCGGCGCCTCGAATCGAGGATCATGAACAGGATGATCGCCGCCGCGACCATTCCGGCGATCAGGACGGCCGTGGGAAGGCCGGAACGGGGCATGGCGACCACCGGGCGGACTCCGTCTTCCGCCATCGCGCCTTCCGGCTCGGGAGGGTTGGCGATCCGGGGATCGAGCGGGGGGGTGCGGCTCGCCATCAGCGCTTCTTCCTCTGCCGGGTCGCGGTCGCGACGTCGCCGTCGATCCGGAAGACGAGCTTCCTCGTGACGCTGTCGATGACGAAGAGATCGTCCGCGCGCATCATCCCGTTGACGAGCATCTCCTGGCCGCTGTCGGTGACCGCATAGACGGCGGGCAGAGCCCGGTCGCGCGGCCATCTGATATAGGTATGGACTCCGTCGTCGCTGATCTCGCTCGGCCGCAACGCTTTGTCGCCGTCGAGCCGGTAGCGGCCCTCGGCGGCGGCGTCGGCCAGCTCTTCCTCCACCGGCGCGGGGGGCGGATAAATGAAGCGGACGCTATAGGCCATCTGGGTCGAGCTGACCGGAGACAGCTCGAAATTGTAGGTTCGGACGTTGGTGATGACCGTCATGTTGGTCGAGACCCCGCCGATCAGCGCCTTGATGAACAGCAGGTCGCCCCGCCGGTTCGCATTGACCTGCCAGGAGCTGCTGTCGCCGACGGCGACGGTCTCGACCCGCTCGTCCGGAGAGAGCTCCATGGTGATCTGGTAGCCGGGAGCCCCTTCGAGCAGGATGACCTGGTTGGGCACATAGGCGACCGACTGGATGCGCGGATCGGCGCCGGGTTCCGCCTGCGGCCGGACCTGGGCGAAGAGCGGGGCCGAAGCGAGCGCTGCGCCGGCGAGGAAGAGGAAGGGCCTGATCAAAGCTCGGGCTCCGGCGGGCGGTTGCGGCGCCGCTCCTCGGCCGCTCGAGCGGCCGCCGCCGCGGCAGCGCCGAGCGGGGCGGGACCGGTCGTGGTCGTGACCGTCGTCGTCGAGCTGCCCGACACGACCTCGACCGGACCGCCGGTCGGCACCGCGACCACGGCCTCGGGCGGCGGAGCGCTCTCCGCGTCCCGCCGGTAGCGCAGCACCTGGAAGCCGAGCGGGTTCAGGAACCGGTCTTCCAGCTTCATCGGCTCACCCGAAAAGCGGTAGCGGATCACCGCGACCCAGGAACGCGGCGGCTGCACCTGGCCGCCGGCATCCCGTCTCGTCGTGTCGAACCGGACGAGGGCGACGTTGCGGCCGAGCGGCGACACGCTCTTCACCCGGGTCTCGATCACGGTGGTCCGCGGGTAGACGATCAGCGGGCTCTGCGGGTTGGAGACCTGGACCGCGCTCAGATAGCCGGTCCGCGCCTGCTCGGCCGACCAGGAGGCGACCTTGTTGTAGCTGGCCGTGACCGTATCGATGTCGAAGCTTTCGCGGGCGATCACATATTGGACCAGCAGAGACTGGGTAAGCGCCGCGTCCGGGGCGATCTTGTCGGCGTCCAGCGGCTTCAGCGCCTGAACGTAGCCGGTCGTCCGGTCGACCAGCAGGGTGTAAGGCTCAACCGTCTTCAGCGGAGTGAGCAGGATCAGCGCCCCGGCTTCGAGCACGGCGATGGTCCCCGCTCCGATCGCCACCCACCAGGCGGTGCGCTGCGATTTGTTGAGCGCCTCGATCCGGTCGCGATTCCAGGTGGCGGCGTCCTTGTAATAGGCGTCGAGCGCCTCGCGATTCTGTTCGTTCATGAGCGGGTGTCCCGGCGGCCCGCGCTGGCCGAGACCCGGCCGCGGGTGCGGCGCCGGAAGCTCTGGCCGAGCGGGGAAGGTGCAGATGAAGCCATCGCGCCCCGGCCCCCGGCGGCTGCGGCCGGTTGCGAGGCGCCGGCGGTCCCGCCTCCGCCCGAATCCCGGGTCGCGGCGGCGGCGATTCGGGCGCCTTCGCGCCTCTGGGTCGCGGCGACGGCGTCGACGACGGTGGCGGCCCGGGAGCGGGCCTCGGCCGGTGGCGCATCCCGGGCGACCGCGGCGGCGTTGGCGGCGGCGAAGGGCCGTTCCTCGCGCGCCGGGTTGCGGTCGGATCGGGCCGTCACGCCCTGCCACAAGGGAGCGAGCCGGAACGCGAAAGCGGTCTTCGCGGAGGCGTAGAGCATCGCCAGCACGATGAGGGCGAAAGAGGTGGTGACGACGAGAAGCTCGACCGGCATTCCGGGCAGCCATTCATCGGCGCTTCTGCGGGCGAGGAGGTCGGACAGCCAGGGCTCGATCAAAGCGAGCTCGACGGCGAGCGCGATCGAGATTCCGAGCGCGGCCAGCGCGGCCCCCGCCAGGACCCGAATCCAGCCTTCGAACAGCGAGCGCGTATTCTCGAACAGCAGGAAAGCCACGAAGAACGGGCCCACCGCCAGAAGCAGGCCGGCGATCAGCCGGGCGGCGCCGAGCCCGGCGATCGCCCCGATCAGGA
Organism: Allosphingosinicella sp.; assembly: GCA_035719905.1. Classification (GTDB taxonomy): domain Bacteria; phylum Pseudomonadota; class Alphaproteobacteria; order Sphingomonadales; family Sphingomonadaceae; genus Allosphingosinicella. The sequence goes on along the minus strand of DASTFN010000074.1, from coordinate 16,998 downwards.
ACAGCATCCGCGATCCGGCGATCGCGTAGGTGTTGAAGCCCGGATAGGGCTGGGGCGGGATGTTGGACGCTTCGGCCGTCTGGTTGCTGTCGAACCCCGGCGGCCGCTGGCCTTCGCCGAGGACGGTGAGGGCGACGAAGGCCCGGTCGGCGCCGTCGAGCCGGGCGACCAGGTCGCCGCCGGTGCCGGGAAGGCCGCTCGGGGTCCCGATCTCGGTGGCGAGCTCGGCCGGGCCGCGGTTGACGACGTCGTAGACCAGCGTCGAATAGGCCCCCCAGCTGGTGGCCAGAGCGAACACGATTCCGATCTTGACGAAGGCGACCACGCCGGTGCGGACGTCGGGACCCTGGCCGAGCAGAAGCCGGTAGCCGAACAAAGCGACGAACAGGGTGAGGAAGCCCATGAGCAGGATCGACACGGTCGATCCCGGCGCCGCCAGCGCCTGCCACCCGCGCGCGCCGAGCGACCAAGCCTGGCAATCGAGGAAGCCGAGCACCGACTGGATGAAGCCCGCCCCCGGCGGAAGCGGCGCGCAGCCGTACATCAGGCCACCTCGAGCAGGCGCGGGATCCACTCCGCCGGATCGTCGCCGGTCTGGGCGCGGATCTCGTCGAGGAGCCGAACGGTGCGCTCGCGGCCGGACAGGATGGTGAGCAGATCCTGCTCGCCGGTGAGGTTGAGCCGGGCGACGACGCTGTCGGTGCCGTGCTTGATGAGGAAGCAATGGGCGTTGTCCGGAAGAGTCCGGATCAGCTCATATTCGTGCGGCGTGAGCCCGAAGCCGCCGACATAATCCTCGGCCCGAGCCTTCGGGTTGGCCATGAAAATCTGGGTCGCGGCCTGCTCGACGATGGCGCTCGCGATCCGGCTCTCGAGGGCGTCCTGGGCGCTTTGGGTGGCGAAGCCGACGATTCCGTTGCGCTTGCGGATCGTCTTCTCCCAATCCTTGATCCGGCGGACGAAGACGTCGTCGTCGAGCGCCTTCCAGCCCTCGTCGACGACGATGATCGCCGCGCTTCCGTCGAGCCGCTCCTCGACCCGGTGGAAGAGGTACATCATCGCCGGAGTCCGAAGCGCCGGCTCGTCGAGGATCTGGGTCATGTCGAAGCCGACGGACTCGGCGGTGAGATCGGTCCGGTCGCGGGCATTGTCGAACAGCCAGGCGCGCTCGCCGTCGCCCCACCAGGGCCGGAGCCGCGACCAGAGGTCGCTCGCCGTGGGGCGGTGGCCGCCGCGGAACAGCTCGGCGAGGTGGCGGAGCCGGCGGTGATCCTCCGGCTGCTCGTAATTGGCGTCGATCGCGTCCTTGATCTTGGCGACCTCGTCGATGTCGGCGCCGCCGGCGAGCATTGCCACCCAGTCGATCAGGAACTGGCGGTTGACCGCATTGTCGGGGAGCTGGAGCGGGTTGAGGCCCGACGGCGTGCCCGACCTGAGCAGGTCGTAGCGCCCGCCGATCGCGCGGATGAAGAGCTCGGCGCCGCGGTCCTTGTCGAAGAAGATGATCCTCGGCCGGAACTTGCGCGCCTGGGCGAGCAGGAAATTGAGGACCACCGTCTTGCCCGAGCCCGAGGGACCGATGACGGTGAAATTGCCGAGGTCGCCCTGGTGGAAATTGAAATAATAGGGGCCCGCCGCGGTCGTCTCGAGGAGGGTGATCGCCTCGCCCCAATGATTTCCCTGGGCTCGGCCGAGCGCGAAATTGTGGCCGCTCGCGAGCCCGGCGAAATTGCCGGTCGAGATCAGGCCGCGCCGGGCGATATACTTGAAGTTGCCGGGAAACTGGGCCCAGAAAGCGGGCTCCAGAGCGATCTCCTCGCGCACCGAGATGATCCCGAGGTCGGCCAGCGACGCCTGCACTTCGGCGACGCCCTCGGCGACGGCGGCGGGCGTGTCGGCGCGCACCGCGATCGTCATGTGATGCTCGCCGAAGCCCGCCCGGCCGGCGGCGATCTCGTCCTTGGCGTTGGAAAGCTCGGCGCGAAGGCTCACCGCCTCGTCCTCGGCGGAGCGCATCCGCCTCAGCGCGAGGTTCATCGTCGAAAGCGCCGCCTGGCGCTCGACGAACCCGAAGGATTGGGAGACGGTGAGCTCGAACGGAAGGCGAAGCAGCTCGTCGAGCATCCCGGCGACCGTCTGGCCGGGATAATCCTTGATCGACACAATCCCCAGGAAGCTTCGCGGCGTAGGCCCGGCCGGACCGAGCTCGACCGTCTCCTGGCCGAAGCTGACGCGCCGGTAGGGGAGATAGTCGCCGAGGTCCTGAAGGGGCAGGAGGACGGGCCGCATCTCGCCATTGTAGAGCAGGGAGAGGAATTCGAGCGGCTCGGAGCAGGGGCCGTGCGGGGTCTCGTAGACTCCGAGCAGACGGGGCTCGTAGCTTCCCAGGGCCGCCATCAGGGCGTCGCGCGCCTGGCCGAGCTGATGACGTTCATAGGCGGCGCCGGCATCGGGGGGGGCGGAAGCGCGTCCGAGCTTCTCGCGGATCCGGTCGAGCCGCCCGATCCGTCCCTGCAAAGGCCGTCGGACGAGGGTCAGGAAGAGCTCGTTGACGTAGAGCTGCTTGCTCTCGAGGCGGCGGCGCCAGGCGGCGTCGAGCTGGCGCGAGAAGGGATCGGGGTGGCCCTCGGACAGGCCGACCTCGATCCGCCGCCGGACGACGTGGTGATAGAGGGCGTAGCGGGACGAGCCGATCGACTGGAGCATCGCGTCGCGAAGCCGCTTGCGATAGTTGATCTCCTCCGTGTCGGCCGTCTCGAAGAGCAGGCCGCGCAGGTGGAGGACCTGCATCAGCAGGCCGTCGCGGGTCTCGATCGTGTGATCGTCCAGGTGGCGGGCATAAGGGAGGTGCTTGCCGGCCGGCAGCTCCCTCGACGGCGCTCGCCGGTCGCGGGTCAGGGGCGGTAGGAGTTGCATCCCCACACCTTATGGTTCTTCACGCGGGGGCAGCGGGAGACTCGGGTCAGCCACAGGTCGAAGAAGCGGGGCTCGCGCAGGCAGAGCAGCACTCCGACGACGTGGATGACGAGCGCCGCGAGCACCGCCCAGATCGACTTGAAGATCAGGAACAGCTCGGTCGCGACGATCGCGTTGGCGATGAAATAGGAATAGGTCACGCCTGCGAACATCTGCGGGCGCGTCAGGGCGACGAACAGCCGGTCATGTTCGAGGCCGTCCATGCTTCAGTTCCCGAGGCTGGTCGTGGACTGGATCCCGGCGACGATGCTCGCCGCGCCGAAGAGGATGAAGCAGCCGATGATGACGGTCGCGCCGTAACGCCAGTTGATCCGGCCGGTCAGCATGAGGAAGCCGACGGAGGCGACGGCGATCACCGCGACGACCGTCGCCACGGTGCCGAGCAGGGTCCCCTGGAGCCAGCGGACCGCGGAGACGATCACCCCGGAGCCGGCGGGGTCAGCGCCCGAATAATCCTGCGCCGAAGCGGCGGAAGTCCAGGCCATGAGGCCCGCCGCCAGAGCCGCGCTCAACCAACCACGTAGCAAACCCGTCACCCAATGCACTCCCCGGCCTGTCGAATCGCGAGCATCCCCGCAGCGGATATTGGACTGTTGTCAGAGACTTGCCAATAGTCGACGCCATGCGGGGCTTGAACGCCTTGTCCATACGCCTTGTGGCGCCCGGCAGGAAGAGCTTTGTGGCAAAGCGCCGTGCCGCCCGATCCAAAGGGGGACGGTCAGAAATCGACGTGGAGGCGCGTGGCGACGGCGTCGCCGGCGGTTCGGGTGCCGACCGGGTCGAGCGGGGTGTTGGTGCCGTTGAAGCGGACCCAGTTGAACAGCAGCTTGGCGTAGGGGTTGAGATACCAATTGAGGCCGAAGGTGAGGCTCTCGGCGCGGTTCCCCGCCCTCGCCAGCACGGGCGTGTCGGAAAGGTCGAGCCGGTCGTAGCGCAAGGCGAGCTCGAAGGCGCCGGCGCCGCCCTTGCCGAGCGGCCTCTTCGGCTTGACCCGGTCGAAATTGCCGTTGCGGAAGGGCCTCGTCTCGCCGGTCAGGAACCAGGTGGCGTAGACGTAGAAGCCGTCGAAGCCGGGGTCGGAAAGGCCGGGCCGGTCGACCCGGAGCCGGCCATATTCGCCGGCCAGGGTGACGGGGCCGAAGATCGCCGCGGCCTCGGCGCCCGCGTAAAGCAGCGATTCGACGTTCGGGATGATCCCGGAATCGGCGATATTGCCATTGTCGACGCGGATGCTGGGCCGGTCGCCGAGGCGGATGGCCCGGGCGACGTCGCCCGACTTGACGTTGGTTCGGTAATAGCCGGACGCTCCGAGGTGGAGGATCCGGCCTTTCTCGAAGACCGGCTCCCAGGCGAGGCGGGCGTTGGCGCCGATACTCTCGTCGGGCGCATCGGTGATGGCGGCGCCGGTCGAGCGGGTGACGCTCTCATTGTCGCCGAACAGGCCGGCGGCGAAATTGAGATTCTCCTTCGCGGCCCAGGCGGCGGAGAGGCCGATGCGGCGCTCGGCGCCGGCATTGCCGAAGGCGTTGGTGAACATGCCGCGCTCGAGGAAGACGTTGTAATTGTCGCTGTTGTTGGATTCGAGGCCGAACGGCGCCTTGTGCTGGCCCGCGGTGATCAGCAGGTCTTCGATCCCGGCATATTGGAGATAGGCGTCGGTGATGCCGACCTGGTTGCCGGCGAAATCCACCTCGATCCGGTAGTTGAAGACCTTGAGCGCGGTGCCTTCGAGCCCGATCCGGGCGCGGCGGAAGGCGGTTCCGTCATTATAATCGTAGCCGCCGGCCCGCTCGCCGAAGAGCGCATGATCGGCCTCGATCACGCCGCGCGGCTTGAAGGTGAAATCGCCTTTGTCGTCGGACAGGGTGGGGGCGAAGCCGAACTGGACCTGCTTCGCCTCGCGCTTCTCGGCCGCCTCGACCCGGCCCCGGGTGGCGGCCGCCTGCTCTTCGAGCTGGGCGTTGCGGGCTTCGAGCTGTTTCACCCGGGCTTCGAGGGCATTGAGGCGATCGAGGACCGGGTCGCCGGTGGGTGCCCGGTCCTGGGCGAAAGCGGGACTGCCGGCCAGCGCAATCAGGGCGGGAAGCAAGAGACGCATAAAGATCCTCCGTGGAATAAAGGGGGTCCCGCCCCGGGGGCGGGACCCAGGGGAGCGCGCGACCTTCAGCGCTTCGCTTGTCTGAATATCCTGTCGAACTCGCCGCCGTCGGCGAAGTGGGTCTTCTGGGCCTTGGCCCAGCCGCCGAAATTCCCGTCGATGGTCAGCATCGTCACCTCGGGGAATTGCGACTTGTGGCGGGCGGCGACCGCGGGGTCGCGCGGCCGGTAATAATGCCGGGCGATGAGCTCCTGGGCCTCGGGCGTGTAGAGATATTTGAGATAGGCCTCCGCCGCGGGCCGGGTGCCCTTCTGGTCGACGACCTTGTCGACGAGCGCGACGGGCGGCTCGGCGAGGATCGAGAGCGAGGGGATGACGATCTCGAACTGGCCCTTGCCGAGCTTGTTGACGGCGAGGAAAGCCTCGTTCTCCCAGGAGAGCAGGACGTCGCCCTGGGCGCGCTCGACGAAGGTGGTGGTGGAGCCTCGGGCGCCGCTGTCGAGGACGGGGACGTTGCGGAACAGCCGGGTCATATAGTCCCGGGTCCGGGCGGGGGAGCCGTATTTGCGCATCGCATAGCCCCAGGCGGCGAGGTAGTTCCAGCGGGCGCCGCCGCTGGTCTTGGGGTTGGGGGTGATGACCTTGACGTCGGGACGGACGAGATCGTCCCAGTCGGTGATCCGCTTCGGATTGCCCTTGCGGACCAGGAAGACGATCGTCGAGGTGTAGGGGCTGCTGTTGTCCGGAAGCCGGGTCTGCCAGTTCGCCGGCAGCGATTTGGCGCGCTGGGCGATCTCGTCGATGTCGTAGGCCAGGGCCAAAGTGACGACGTCGGCGGCTAGCCCGTCGATCACCGAACGCGCCTGCTTGCCGGAGCCGCCGTGGCTCTGGCGGATCTCGAGGTCCTCGCCGGTCTCGGCCTTCCACTTGCGCGCGAAGCTGGCATTGACGTCGCGGTAGAGCTCCCGGGTCGGGTCGTAGGAGACGTTGAGCAACTCGCGGCGCTGCTCGGATCTCTCGCCGCAGCCTGAGAGGAGCAAGGCTGCGGCGAGAGCGGCGATTAGGGTGCGAACGGGTCTCATGGCTTCTTCCCCTTCCTGTTCATACTCAATGCTTTTGGTAGACAATTGATCCGTACTTTTCCGGGCGGTGCCTGGCCCGTCTCTAAGTCGCTCCTCAGATGATCGGGCTGATCCGCCCCGGAATTTGCTGCTCGCTCGCGAGGTAGGAGACCCGCTCGACGAAATCGCCGAGCCGCTCGTCCTGCCGCCGCTCGCTCGCATAGCGGCCGAGCAGGTCCTCGAGCACGCCGAGGATCTCGGCCTCGCCGACATTCTCGCGGACCATCCGGTTGAGCCGCTGGCCGTGGAAGCCGCCGCCCAGGTAGAGATTATACTTGCCGGGCGCCCGGCCGGTCAGGGCGATCTCGGCGACATAGGGGCGGGAGCAGCCGTTCGGGCAGCCGCTGATCCGGAAGGTGATCGGCGCCTCGGCGAGGCCGTGGGCGGTCAGGATCGCTTCGATCCGGGTCAGGATGTCGGGCAGGTAGCGCTCCGCCTCCGCCATGGCGAGGCCGCAGGTCGGCAAGGCGACGCAGGCGATCGAGTTGCGCCGGATCGCGCTCTCCGGAGCGCCGGTCAGGCCATGTTCCCTCAGCAGCGCCTCGACCGCCGGCCGGTCCTCGCCCGCCACGCCGGCGACAATCAGATTCTGGTTCGGGGTGACCCTGAACGTGCCGTCATGCGTCCGGGCGACCGCCTGAAGGCCGTCGAGCCAGGCCCGGCTGAGACGTCCGCTCTCGACATAGAGGGTGCAGTTGAAGCGGCCGCTCTCGGTCTCGCGCCAGCCGAACGAGTCGCCGTTCGAGGTGAAGTGGAAGGGCCTGGCCGGCTCGAGCGGAGCTCCGAGGCGGGCCTCGATCTCGGCCTTGATCCAGCCCAGCCCCTTGTCGTCGATCGTATATTTGAAGCGGGCGCGGTTGCGCTCGGCGCGGTTGCCATAGTCGCGCTGGACCGACATCACCGCGCCGGTCGCGGCGACCAGCCTGTCCCTGGGGATGTAGCCGATGACGTCGGCGAGCCGCGGGTAGGTGAGGGGCTCGTTCTCGGTCCGGCCCATGCCGCCGCCGATGGCGACGTTGAAGCCCTCGAGGCCGTCCGGGCCCTTGATCGCGATGAAGCCGAGATCCTGGGTGTAGACGTCGATGTCGTTGGACGGCGGGACGACGAAGCCGATCTTGAACTTCCGCGGCAGGTAGGTCGCCCCATAGAAGGGCTCCTCCTCCGAATCCGAGCCGGCGACCTTCTCCTCGCCATACCAGATTTCGTGATAGGCGCGGGTCTTCGGCAGATATTCGTCGCTGACCTGCCGGGCGGCGGCGACGACCTCGGCGTGAAGCGCCGAATCCTCCGGATCGGCGGCGCACATGACGTTGCGCGAGACGTCGCCGCAAGCGGCGACGGTATCGAGCAGTGCGTCGTGGAGCCCCTGGATGGCGGCGCGCACATCCTCCTTGAGCACCCAGTGGAACTGGAAGGTCTGGCGGCTGGTGAGACGGAGCGTCTCGCCGCCATGGGCCCGGGCGAGCGCATCGAGCCGGAGCCATTGCTCCGGAGTGCAGACTCCGCCCGGCAGGCGGACCCGGATCATGAAACGATAGGCCGGCTCGAGCTTCTGCCGCCGCCTTTCGTCGCGCAGGTCGCGGTCGTCCTGCTGGTACATGCCGTGGATCTTCATCAGCCTTGTGTCGTCGGTGGCGACGGCGCCGGTGATGCGGTCGAGCAGGCCGGTGGCGATGGTCCCGCGAAGATAGTTGCTGGCCTTCTTCAGCCTCTCGTCGGGGCTCAGCCGGTCGAGCGGCTGCGAGAGGTCCTTGCTGCGGTCGATGAGGGTCCCGGCGTCGGCCATGTCAGTAGACGTCCCGCTGGTAGCGATGGCTGCGCTGGAGATCGCGGACATAGTCCTCGGCGCCCTCGCGCTCGAGCCGCCCCTCGTCGGCGACGATCGAGATCAGGGCCTCGTGGACGTCGGGCGCCATCCGGGCCGCGTCGCCGCACAGATAGAGATGGGCGCCCTCCTCGAGCCAGGCGAAGAGGTCGCCGGAGCGCTCCAGCATCCGGTGCTGGACGTAGGTCCGCCCGCCGCGGTCGCGCGAGAAGGCGACGTCCATCCGGCCGAGAACGCCGTCCTTCAGCCAGTCCTGCCATTCGGTCTGGTAGAGGAAATCGCTCCGGAAATTGCGCTCTCCGAAGAACAGCCAGGAGTCCCCGCTCGCGCCGCGCGCCTCGCGCTCCTGGAGGAAGGCGCGATAGGGGGCGATTCCGGTGCCGGCGCCGATCATGATGATCGCCTTGTCGTCTTGCGGAAGCCGGAACTGCTCGTTGGACTGGATGTAGACGGGCAATGCGTCCCCCACGGCGCCGCGGTCGGCAAGATGGGCGGAAGCGACCCCTTGCCGCGCCTCGCCGTGGAGCTCGTAGCGGACCGGGGCGAGCGTGATATGCGCTTCGTCCGGCATCGCCGAGAGGCTGGAAGAAATGGAATAAAGGCGCGGCTGAAGCGGCCGAAGACCCGCCACAAATGTTTCGGAATCGACATTTTTCGACGGGAATCGCCTCACTATGTCGATGATGTGGTGGGCCCGAAGCCAGGTCTGGCGCTCGGACTTTCCTTCATCCCCGCTCAGCCGGCGAAGCTCCGCCGCGCCCGTCACGCCGGCCCAATGGTCGAGGAAGCGGGGCGGAGTGATCGCGATCTCGAAATGGCTTTCGAGCGCTTCGGCGAGGGTCGTCGCCTCACCCTTCACGGTCAAAGGCGAATCGCCCGACAGGCCGGTCGCGTCGAGCAAAGCGGCGACGACGGCGGGATCGTTGCGGGCGACCACGCCGAGCGCGTCGCCCGGCTCGTAGGTCAGGCCCGAGCCGGCGATGTCGAGCTCGACATGGCGGGTCTCCTTGGTCGAATCGCGGCCGACGATGACGAGATTGTCGATGATCCTCGCCGGGAACGGATTGCGCTTGTCGTGCGCGGTCGCGGCCGGGAAGGCGGGGTCAGCCGGGGCGGACACCTCGCAGCCCGCCCCGGCCTGGGCAACAAGCAGGGCCAGCGCCTCGGCGCGCCACTGTGCTGCCGTCTCGTCATAATCGACGTCGCATTCGACCCGTTCCGCCAGCCGGGTCGCTCCGAGCGCCTCGAAGCGCCGGTCGAGCCGCCGGCCCGCCTCGCAATAATGCTCGTAGGTGGAATCGCCGAGAGCGAGGACCGAATAGCGAAGCTCGGGAAGCTTCGGCGCCTTCGGGCCTTCGACATATTCGAAGAAGTCCAAGGCCGGCTGGGGCGGATCGCCCTCGCCGTGGGTGCTGACGATGACGAGCAAATCCTGCTCCTCCCTCAGCCGCCGAGGCTTGTAGCGGGCCAGATCCTCGACCTGGGCGACGAGCCCCTGGTCCGCCGCGGCCGCGGCGAAGGCCCGGGCGAGGCCGGCGCAATTGCCCGTCTCGCCGCCGTGAAGCACGGTCAGGGTCCGGACGGCGGCGGCTGCTCCGGCGGGAAGGGCGCCGTCGCCCGCCAGCCGGGCGATGCCGGCTTCGAGGCCGGCGAAATAGCCGCTGATCCAGCGCGCCTGCTCGGCCGTCACCGAGCCGGTCAGCGCTTCGACCTGGCGGCGCTGCTCGAGGCTGAGCGTGTCGGCCGGGAAAAGGGCGCGAGCGGTCACGGCCGCCTCCTCAGATTACCCATTCCGCCTCCCCTTCCGGCTCGAGGTCCGCCGGGTCGATCGGCCGGCCCGGCCAGGCTTCGGCGGCCGGCAGATCCATGGCGACGAGGACATGGAGTCCGGCGCGGCTCATCAGTCCCGCGACCGCGCGCACCCGGCGGATATGCTCGGCCCGGTCGGCGGGGCCCTCGGCGAGGTCGCTGTTGAGGCTGTCGCGAAGCGAACCCTCGTCGAGGATGAAGCTCATCCGGCCCATCGCCTGAAGCCTCTGCTGCGCCTTGGCGGCGACCTCGGTGCGCTCTTCGGGAGCGATCCCGTTGAGCCAGATGATCCGGTCCGCCTCGCCGGTCGCCCGGTCGAGCGCCGCCCGGCGCGGGAAGCCGTCGATCATCCCGGCGGCGGCCGTGGCGTGGCTGAGCTTGTCGATGAGGATGAACGCGCCGAGCTCCCGGCCCCGGGCATAAGGGATTGCAGCGACCTCGCGGTCGAGCCTGATCTGGCAGCGGCCGATGTCGTTCAGGGCCAGCAGCCGGGCGTCGGCGGGACGGCCGGAGTCGACCTCGACGATATGCTCGACCTTGCTGACCGTCGCCGAGACGGTGCTGGCGCCGATCTTCAGCCAGTAGGAGCGGCCGGGCACGAGCGGCTCGTCCGACATCCAGACGAGGTTGGCGAGGAGGCCGTCGGCGACCTGGGGCGGCGAGGCGACCGAGGCGATCACCTCGCCGCGCGAGCAATCGACCTCGTCGGTCAGGGTCAGGGTGACCGACCGGCCCTCCACCGCCCGCTCGAGGTCGCCGTCGAAAGTGACGATCCGCTCCACGTGCGAGCGCCGGCCCGAGGGCAGGATGACGATCTCGTCGCCGGGCCGGACGGTTCCTCCGGCGATCCGCCCGGCATAGCCGCGGAAGCGGCTGTCGGGCCGGTTCACCCACTGCACCGCCATATGGAAGGTCCCCGAATCGGGCCGGGCGGCGGCGATCGGAACGGTCTCGAGATGCTCCAGCAGCGAAGGCCCGCCATACCAGGGCGTGGCCGGGCTGCGCGTCGCGATATTGTCTCCGGCCAGGGCGGCGATCGGGATGGCGAGGAAGGAGGTGATCCCGATCTCGGCGGCGAAGGCGCGATAGTCGGCGACGATCGCCTCGAACCGCTCCCGGTCGTAGCCCACCATGTCCATCTTGTTGACGGCCAGGACGATTTGGCGGATTCCGAGCAGGTGGACGAGGTGGCTGTGCCGCCGCGTCTGGGTGAGAACGCCCTTGCGCGCGTCGATCAGGATGATGGCGAGGTCGGCGGTCGAGGCGCCGGTCACCATGTTGCGGGTATATTGCTCGTGGCCGGGCGTGTCGGCGACGATGAACTTGCGCCGCTCGGTGGCGAAGAAGCGATAGGCGACGTCGATGGTGATGCCCTGCTCGCGCTCGGCGCTGAGGCCGTCGACGAGAAGCGCGAAATCGAGATTCTCGCCCTGAGTGCCCGACTTGCGGCTGTCCGCCTCCAGCGTCGCGAGCTGGTCCTCGAACAGCATCTTGCTGTCGTAGAGCAGCCGCCCGAGCAGGGTCGATTTGCCGTCGTCGACCGAGCCGCAGGTCAGGAGGCGCAGAAGCGTCTTCTCCGCCGTCGCCCCGGTGCAGGCTGGGGCGACGGCGGGTGAAAGGCTAAGGCTCCCTTCACCCCCTGGGGCCCCAGCCTGCGCTGGGGCGACGTGCCGAAGCGCTTCCATCTAGAAATAGCCTTCCTGTTTCTTGCGCTCCATGCTGGCCGCGCCGTCATGGTCGATGGCGCGGTTCTGGCGCTCGGAGGTGGTGGCGAGCAGCATCTCGCGGATGACCTGGGGCAGGGTGGTCGCCCGGCTCTCGACCGCCCCGGTCAGGGGGTAGCAGCCCAAGGTCCGGAACCGCACCGAGCGCTCGATCGGCACTTCGCCCTCGCGAAGCGGGAAGCGGTCGTCGTCGACCATCAGGATCATCCCGTCGCGCTCGACGGTCGGCCGCGGCGCCGCCAGATAGAGCGGAACGATCGGGATGTCCTCGGCATGGATATATTGCCAGACGTCGAGCTCGGTCCAGTTGGAGAGCGGGAACACCCGCATCGTCTCGCCTCGCGACTTGCGGCTGTTGTAGAGCGACCAGAGCTCGGGCCGCTGGTTCTTGGGGTCCCAGCGATGGTGGGCGGATCGGAAGCTGAAGATCCGCTCCTTGGCCCGGCTCTTGTCCTCGTCGCGGCGGGCGCCTCCGAAGGCGGCGTCGAAGCCGTGCAGGTCGAGGGCCTGGCGAAGCCCTTCGGTCTTCCACATGTCGGTGTGGAGGCTGCCATGGTCGAAGGGGTTGATGCCGAGGCGCTCGGCCTCGGGATTGCGGTGGACGATCAGCTCGACGCCCGCCTCGCGCGCGACCCGGTCGCGGAGCGCGTACATGTCGCGGAACTTCCAGGTCGTGTCGACATGGAGGAGCGGGAAGGGCGGCGGCGCCGGGAAGAAGGCCTTGCGGGCGAGGTGGAGCATCACCGCGCTGTCCTTGCCGATCGAATAGAGCATCACCGGCCGCTCGGCCTCGGCGACGACTTCGCGCAGGATGTGGATGCTCTCCGCCTCGAGCTGCTCGAGATGGGTGAGGCCCCGGCGGAGGAAGGTGGCCGGAGCGTTCACGACGCGGCCTCCGCCCGGCGGAACGGGACGATCGCGGCGCCCCGGGTCCGATCGCGGGCGACCCGGCCGATGACCACGGTCACCGGCGCTCCCGGGGGCAGCGCCGCGGCGAGGTCGTTGATGGTCGCGATCGTCCCGGCCACCTGCGCCTGTTCGGGCAAGGTGGCCGAGGCGATCGCCACCGCCGGCATATCGGGGGACAGGCCGGCGGCGATGGCGGAGCGGGCGAGCTGGCCGAGCGTGGCGCGCGGCATGTAGACGATGGTGGTCGCGGCGGGATCGGCGATCGCGCCCCAGTCCAGGTCGCGCGGCAGCCGCCCGTCGGCGCCGTGACCGGTGACGAACTGGATTCGCCGGGCCTCGCGCCGCTCGGTGAGCGAGAAGCCCAGGACCGCGGCCGCGCCCTGGGCGGCCGAGATTCCGGGGACGATGGCGACCTCGATCCCGGCCGCCCGGCAGGCCTCGATCTCCTCGGTGGCCCGGCCGAAGACGAGGGGGTCGCCGCCCTTGAGGCGAACGACGGTCTCGCCCGCCTGAGCGAGCGCGACCATGCGCGCATTGATGTCGGACTGGCGGCAGGAGGGGCCGCGGCCGGTCTTGCCGACCGCGACCCTTTTCGCCTCGCGCCGTGCGAGCTCGAGTATCTCCGGTCCGACCAGATCGTCGTAGAGGATGATCGTCGCCGACTGCAGGGCGCGCACCGCCTTCAGGGTGAGCAATTCGGGGTCGCCGGGGCCGGCGCCGACCAGGGTGACCCGGCCCTCGCGGCGGGGCCTCGGCTCGAACAGGGATTCGCTGCCGTCGGGTTCGCCGCCGGCCCAGGCGCGCTCGACGAAACGCTCCCAGAAGGCGCGGCGGTCGCGGAAATTCTTCACCCGCTCCTTGAGGCGCGGCCGAAGGGCCTGCGCCGCCTTCGCCCAGGCGGAGAGGCGGAGCGGCAGCACCGCCTCGATCCTGGCCCGGATCGACTGGCCCAGCATCGGTGCCGCGCCGCCGGTCGAGATGGCGAGGAGGATGGGCGAGCGGTTGACGATGGTCCCGAACTGGACGTCGCAAAGCTCGGTCCGGTCGATGACGTTGACCGGCACGCCCGCCGCCCGGGCCGCGGCGACGAAGCGCTCGGCCTCTTGCCCGCTGCCGGGATCGGCGACGGCGAGAGCGGCGCCCATGAGGTCGGCGGGGGTCCAGCCGCGCCGCTCGACGGTGAGCGAGGCCAGCGCCTCGAACTTCCCGGGATCGCCGTCCTCGCCGACCAGGACCAGAACCTCGGCGCCGGCCGCGGCGAGCAGCTCCGCTTTCCACAGCGCCCCTTCGGAATTCCCGGCGACGACCGCCTTGCGGCCGGCGAGCCGGTGGAAGAGCGGCAGGGTGGCGAGCGGAGCGATCCGGGCCGGTACGGCCTGGGGCTCGCGCCGGGGGAGGCGGAAGGCGCGGATGCGGGTCATGCCGCTTTGCTCCGAACCAGCCGTCCGTCGGGTCCGACATGGAGGCCGCATTCCCTGGCCTCGTCGGCCTCCCACCACCAGCGGCCGGAGCGTTCCGGCTCGCCCGGAGCGACGGCGCGGGTGCAGGGCTCGCAGCCGATCGAAGGATAGCCCAAAGCGTGGAGCGGGTTCACCGGAATGCCTTCGGCCGCGCAGAAACCGGCGACCCGCTCGCGGCTCCAGTCGAACAAAGGCGCGAACTTGATCAGCGCCCGCTCCGGGTCCCAGGCGGTGAGCTCGACGATGGCGCGGCCGGCCGACTGATCGGACCTCAGCCCCGTCACCCAGGCCGAGGCGCCCGCAAGCGCCCGGCCGAGCGGCTCGACCTTGCGCACCTGGCAGCAGCCGAGCCGAGCCTCCTTCGAGCCGTAGAAGCCGTTGATCCCGTCCGCGGCGACCAACGCGGCGAGCGCCTCCCGGTCCGGATGCCAGGAGCGGATCCGGGCGCCGTAGCGCGATTCCGTCTCCTCCCAGACCTTGTAGGTGGAGGGGAAGAGCCGGCCGGTGTCGAGCGTCGCCACCTCGATGTCGAGGCGGCGGGTGAAGATGAGATGCGCGACCGCCTGGTCCTCGAGGCCGAAGCTGGTGGTGAAGACGATTCGCCCGTCGACCCCCGCCCTCAGCGCCTCGAGCCGGTCGCCGGGATGCTCGGCGGCGGCCCGCGCGGCAAGGCGGGTGAAGGCGTTCATGCCCCGGCCCGCCGCGGCGCGGGCCGGTTGGACTGAAAGACTCGAAACGGGGTCACAGTTAGAATATCCTTCTAATACGTCAGGAAGTGCCGCAACTTCCTTTCAGGCCTGGATTCGCTTCCCCCATGCCCGAAAAAGCCAAGTTATCTGCCAAAAAGCGCGGGTTCAATGGCACGGTGCAAAAGGCGCTATTATTGCCGGGCTGTTCGCGTTATTAGAATAATATACTCAATTTCGAGCTGAGATGAGATGGACGGCACCGACCTCAAGATATTGGCCATCCTTCAGGAGGATTCCTCGGTGTCGGTCGGCGAGATCGCCGGCCGGGTCGGCCTGTCGCAGACGCCCTGCTGGCGCCGGATCCAGCGACTCGAGGAAAGCGGAGTGATCCGCAAACGGGTGGCCCTGCTCGATCCCGATTCGATCGGCCTCGGCCTCACCGTCTTCGTCGAGATCGAGACCGGCGACCACAGCAAGGCCTGGCTCGACCGCTTTGCCGAATCCGTTCTCGCCATGCCCGAGGTGATGGAGGTCCACCGGATGGCCGGCGACGTCGATTACCTGCTGCGCGTGGCCGTCGCCAACATGAGCGCCTATGACGATTTCTACCGCCGGCTGATCGCCGGTCTGCCGATGAAGAACGTCACCTCCCGCTTCGCCATGGAGCTGGTCAAGGGCACCACCGCCTTCCCCCTCACCGCCGACGCCGTGCGCGGGCGGGCGGCCGTCCGGAGCGAATGAAGGGCGATTGACAGGCTTATGGCGGTGCGGAATGAGGCGGCGAGGCCGGTCGGAGCGTTATAGGCGCGTGCCACGTTATTATTTCAATGTGTCCTGCAACGGCTACGAATCGACCGACGTCGTCGGCGAATCCTGCCCGAACGACGTCGCGGCGCTGAGCGGGGCGTTAAGGGTGGCGAGCGCGGTGCTTCAGAAGAGGCTGCTCGCCGAGGAGCTATCCGACGACGGCTGGATCGAGGTCGAGGACGAAAGGCATCGCCCGGTGCTTCGCCTGCCGCTGCGCGCCGCCGCTTATTAGGTCTGGACCGCCTCTACCAACCGTCATTGCGAGGAGCGAAGCGACGAAGCAATCCAGTGGGCCTCCGAGGAAGCGCTGGATTGCTTCGCTTCGCTCGCAATGACGGATCGCCGCCACTTGATCGGGCGCTTCGGTCGGCCCACATCCTGTCCATGCTGATCCAGACCGAAGCCACGCCCAATCCCTCGACCCTGAAATTCCTGCCCGGACTTCGGGTGATGGAAGCGGGGACCCGCGATTTCGCGACCCCCGAGGATGCGGAGGTCTCGCCGCTCGCCGAGGCGATCTTCTCGACCGGCGAGGTCGAAGGCGTGTTCTACGGCCGCGACTTCATCTCGGTGACCGCGGCTCCCGGAGTCGAGTGGCGCGACCTGAAGCCGGAAATATTGAGCATCCTGCTCGACCATTTCTCGAGCGACGCGCCCTTGTTCCGGGCGGCTTCGGCGGCCGGGATCGAGATCGCCGGCGACGAGGATTATGGCGAGGATCCGGCCGACGCCCCGCTCGTCGCCGAGATCCGCGAGCTGATCGAAACGAGGGTGCGGCCCGCTGTCGCCCAGGACGGCGGCGACATCGTCTATCGCGGCTTCCGCAACGGCACCGTCTACCTCGCCCTGCAGGGCGCCTGCTCGGGCTGCCCTTCCTCGACGATGACCCTGAAGCAGGGGATCGAGAGCCTGCTCAAACATTATGTGCCCGAGGTCGAGGCCGTCGAGGCGGTTTGACTTGCCTCGTCATTCCCGCGCAAGCGGGAATCCATGCTGACCCGGAGCCTGCGATGACCTCCGTATCGACTCCCGCTTTCGCGGGAGTGACGGTGCGGCTCCAATGATCCTCGTCATCGAAACCGCCACCGCCGCCTGCTCCGTCGCGCTCGTCGAGGGCGAGGAGCTGATCGACGAGCGCCATGAGCTGGTCGGCCGAGGCCATGCCGAGCGGCTGGTGCCGATGGTCGAGGCGCTGCTCGCCGGGCGGCGGCCGGGCTCGATCCTGGTCGACTGCGGGCCCGGCAGCTTCACCGGAATACGAGTCGGCCTTGCCGCCGCGCACGGCCTCGCCATCGGCTGGGGCGTGCCGCTGGCCGGCTATTCGTCGATGGCCGCGGTCGCGGCGGCGGCCGGCGCGGGCGGCGAGATCGCGGTTGCGCTCGAAGGCGGACACGGGCAGCTTTTCGTTCAGACTTTCGGCGAGGAATTGATGCGACCGCTCGACACGCTCCGCTCCCTGCCGCCCGAGGCGGCGGCGGCGGCGATCCGCGCCCATCGGGTCGCGGGCTCCGGCGCCGCGGCCCTGGTCGCGGCGCGCGGCGGGGGCGTGGCGATCGAGGCGCTGCCGCGGGCGGCGGAGG
>DASTFN010000073.1:0-102316 GCA_035719905.1 Allosphingosinicella sp. | reverse complement strand
AATTGGCGAAGGCCTCGGCAGCTACCCCTCCACCACGCTGCGCGTGGTCCCCCTCCCCACGGCTCGCCGTGGGGAGGATTATAGGAAAAGCAGTTGTTTACCCCTCGCTGCTAGGAGGGGCGCCGGACAACAGCCCGGGGGCAGCGACGCTCGCATGACCGACATGATGAACTTCAGGACCGTCTCTCTTCCCGAGGAGGCGGAGGATTTCGCGCCCACCATCCGGCCGCGGATCCCTGAGCCGGTGCGCCACGCGCCGATCGGCAAGGTGGTCGACATCCGCGGTGGCGGCGGCCGGATCGAGCTCGAGGCGTCTCGAATCGCCGAGCTCGCCCGCGATCCGGACCCGAGCATCGCCTTGTCCGGCCAGGTCGGCGGGCACGTCAAGCTCGAGGCCGGCAACCGCTGGCTGCTCGCCAACGTCCGAAGCCTTACCCTCCGCGACGGCGAGGCCGGGATGATCTCCGCCGACATCGACTTTCTCGGCGAGGGCGAGGAGGACGAGCAGAGCGGCAAGCTGATCAACTTCCGCCGCGGAATCACCGGCTACCCGCCGCCCGGCGCCAAGGTCTTCCCGGTCTCGGGCCAGGACATGCGCCAGATGTTCGCCGCCGACGAGCGCGCCCATATCGAGATCGGCACCGTCTACCCGACCAAGGACGTCCGCGGCGCCCTCTATGTCGACGCCCTGCTCGGCAAGCATTTCGCCCTGCTCGGCTCGACCGGCACCGGCAAGTCGACCTCGGCCGCCCTGATCATGCACCGGATCTGCGACCTCGCGCCGGAGGGCCACATCGTCATGATCGACCCGCACGGGGAATATTCGGCGGCGTTCAAGAGCGTCGGCGAATTGTTCAACGTCGAGAATCTGGCGATGCCTTATTGGCTGATGAACTTCGAGGAGCATTGCGAGGTGTTCGTCACCTCGTCGGGCGCCGAGCGGCAGCGCGACCAGGACATCCTCGCCAAATGCCTGCTCATGGCCCGCGCCAAGAACCGCGCCGCCGAGGGCATGACCAAGCTCACCGTCGATTCGCCAATCCCCTATGCGCTTTCCGACCTCGCCGGGGCGATCAACAGCGAGATGGGCCTGCTGAACAAGGCGACCGATACCGCTCCGTTCATGCGCCTCAAGACCAAGATCGACGAATTGAAGGCCGATCCCCGCTACCATTTCATGTTCTCGGGAATGCTGATCGCCGATTCGATGACCAACTTCATCGGCAAGATCTTCCGCCTCCCCGCCAAGGGCAAGCCGATCTCGATCGTCGACGTCTCCGGAGTACCCTCCGACATCGTCTCGGTCGTGGTGGCGGTGCTCTCCCGCCTGGTCTTCGACTATGCGATCTGGTCGAGGAACGAGGTGCCGAGGCCCGTCCTCCTCGTCTGCGAGGAGGCGCATCGCTACATCCCGTCCGACAAGACCGGCGGCGGGCAATCGGTCAGGAAGATCCTCGAGCGGATCGCCAAGGAAGGCCGTAAATACGGGGTCTCGCTCGGCCTGATCACCCAGCGGCCGTCCGATCTCGCCGAGGGCGTGCTCTCCCAGTGCGGAACGATCATCGCGATGCGCCTCAACAACGAGCGCGACCAGCATTTCGTCAAATCGGCCATGCCGGAGGGCGCGCGCGGCTTCCTCGACGTCATCCCCGCGCTGAGGAACCGCGAATGCATCGTCTGCGGCGAGGGCGTCTCGATCCCGATCCGGGTCTCGTTCGACGATCTCGAACGCGACCGCCGCCCGGCCTCGTCCGACCCGCTCTTCTCCGAGCTGTGGCGCCAGACCGGCGACGAGGAGGCGATGGTGGCCCGGGTCGTCAAGCGCTGGCGAAGCCAGGGCCGCTGACCGCCCGCCCCGTCCGGGGGCGCCAGCCAGAAGACCCGAAAGTCCTGCATATCCGGCCTGGAAATCCGGTGTCCGGATCAGGCCCTCGACCAGCTCGCGCGCCAGCAGGCACAGCCTCAGCAAGGCCGTGAGCAGAGCCAGGACAAACGCCCTCGAATCGCGGGCAATGTGCATGGCGTGATTAGAACATAACAAGAACGGTATGTCAATCCGCTAAAATCGGTGTCTGACACCGATTTTCTTGGACGAAGCCCAATTCTCGCCCGAACCGAGCGCGCATCGTCCGATCGAATGCCCACATGCTCGGTGCCTGGCACCGAACTCCAACCCCTTGATTTTCTACGTTGCGCCTTCGCGCCTTCTCTCCATATTCCAGATCGCACAGCGGTTGAGAACAAGCTCGAGCAGCGCCGACTTGCTGTCCGCGAACGGCCGTCCCAACGTTCGATCAACGGGGCGGCAAGACCCATTCAAAGGCATGGCTCAAGCTGGATCGCACCGGCACTCCGGCGCGGTTGCGGGCCGGATCGTATCGCATCCGCCCGACGAACAGTCGGCAGGTGGTCTGGTCGAGCACGGCGGATCCGCTGGACTGGACGATGTGGCAACCCTCGACGAATCCGTCTTCGGCGACCTCGAAGCCGGCGACGACCGTTCCCGATTCCCGGTTGCGCAGCGCCCGGGCCGGATAGTCGTCCACCGTGAACAAGATTGAGAAGGGCATCAAAGGGTGCGGCGCAAGCGGGCCGAACCCGGCGATCGGCCTGAAGCGGTCGATCTGCTCCCGCCGTATCCGCAGCTTGTAGGCCAGATCGCGGGTGCAGGCGCCGTCAGGATATTTCGCGATATAGGCCTGAAAGCCCGCGGGCCGATTGGCCACACGGGCGGCGAGATAGTCCCGCCCTTGCTCCAACTCGGCCGCCTCCCGAACCTCCCCAAAGAATGGCGGGCGGCAGGTGTCGGAGCCCGCCGTCGGCGCCACGATCACCCCCGAGGGATAGGGCGAAGGATGGTACCACGGTCCCTTGGGGATCGGCAGATTCTGCACCCGGTAGAAGGCCTTGATGGCCTTGCCGCTATGCTTTCCTTGCGAAAAACGGAGCAGATAGCCTTCGTAGGCGGGCGCCGAATTCGCCTTGCGGGCGAGGGCCCAGACCTCCCCCTCCGACGCGGCCGGCGCCGCCGGAGCCGCGGCGAGCAAGGCGAGGGCTATTGCAACCGTATTAATCGTCACATTCCTCCGGATCGACCCGTGCCGCGCTCAGGCTCGACGATAGGATGATCGAACGCCCGATGGAAGGATCAGGCCTGCGGCTTCTTCTTGCCGGCCGTCTCGGCCATGCGCGCCGCCCCCGGCTTCACCGCCAGCAAAGTCTTCAGCCGCGAGCGGAAGGCGGCGAGGCTTTCGCCGTCGAGCTGGGCTCGGCTGACGAACCTGACGGCGGCGGGGTTGATCGGGACCCCGTTCTTGAGAAGCTCGTAATGGAGGTGCGGGCCGGTCGAGAGGCCGGTCGAGCCGACATAGCCGATCACCTGGCCCTGGCGGACCGAGCTTCCGGCGCGGGCGACGATCCGGCTCATATGCGAATAGCTGGTGACCATCCCGCCCGAATGGGCGAGCCGGACCTGGTTGCCGTAGCCGCCCGCCCAGCCGGCGGCGGCGACCCGGCCGTCGGTGGCGGCGAGGATCGGAGTTCCGTAGCCGGCGCGGAAATCGAGGCCCTTGTGCATCCGCGAATAGCCGAGGATCGGGTGGCGGCGCATTCCGAAGTTGGACGAGACGTTGCCCGGCACCGGCCGCTGCAGCATCCCGCTCTCGCGGCCGACGCCCGACGCCTCGTACCATTCGGCGCGGCCGCCCTGCTCCCATTGCATGAGCTTCAGATCCTTGCCGGAGCCGCGGTCGAGGCCGGCATAGAGGAGGCGGCCGGTCTCGGCCTCGCCGGTGGCGGCTCGGCGGTGCTCGAGGATGATGTCGAAGCGGTCGTCGGCGGTCAGGCCGGAGATGCTGGTCTGGCTGGCGACGGCGCGGATATAGGCTTCGACCGCCTTGGCCGGGGCGCCGGCGGCGCGGGCCGAGCGGTAGAGGCTGGAGCCGACATAGCCCTGGATCCGAAGCGGCGTGCTGTCGACGGAGATGGGGGTCCGGGTGAGGGCGAGCTTGTTGCCCGAGCGCTTCAGGGAAAGCTTGAGGTCGAAGCGGGCGCGCAGCGACAAGGCGCTGAGCGGCCGGGCGACGGTCCGGTCGGGACGGCGGCCGAGGACGATGTTCATCGAGGTGCCGGCCCGGATCTGGTCGAGCGGGACGGCGGCGGCGACCAGCCTGGCGACCTCGTCCGCTTCCCTGGGAGCGACTCCGGCGCGCTCGAGGGCGCGGACGAAGCCGTCGCCTTCGCCCAGAGTCGCGACCAGCTCGACGGTCGGCCGCTCGGGCCGGTCGAGCAGAGGCTCGACCGCGTCGGTCGGCGCCATCCGGCGGCCGGTGTCGGCGCCCAAAGCGAGCGGCGAGATGGCGAGGCTTCGCGACTGCTCGAAATGGGCGTCGGAGAGCGGCTTGGCCGAGGCGGCCGGAATGGGGTCGAAGCCGGGCGCCAGCCACAAGGCGGCGCCGCACAGGAAAAAGCAGGTGAAGGCGCCGCGGAACCAGGTGCGCGAGCCGATCCGCGAGCCCAGGTCGACGACGAGATCGAAATCGCGCACCGGTGGAGCGGCGCGGCTTCCGAAGCTGCGCGGACGGACCGGCGCGTCGAAGGCGAGCGCGGCGGCTCCGCCGCCGGCACCGGGCCTGATCTGGTTATACTGGTACAAAGCGGAAAAAGCCCCCGCGACCCGTGAAACACCCCCCGGCCGCGGATCGCGGTCAGGTGGCGAGGACTGTGGCGAAACGGGGTTAAAGTCCAGTAAAGCAGGGCGCTCCCGGCCCGAGCTTGCGGTGAAGCGTGCCGCTGGAGACGGTGAAGCGTGAGGAGGTGCGGGAACTACCGTCGCGCGTCGGGTCGTCTGCCGCCAAACCCTCTCCAATTGGACGGCTCCTCACAATCCAAGTCATTGCGCCCGGGGCACGAAATGCCGATCTAGGCGCCATGAGCGACTTCGCGCGGGCGCCGCTGACGGCGATCCTTGGCCCCACCAATACCGGCAAGACCCACCTCGCCGTCGAGCGGATGGCGGCGCATTCGAGCGGGATGATCGGCTTCCCGCTGCGGCTGCTGGCGCGCGAGGTCTACGACCGGGTGGTGGCGATGAAGGGCGCGAACCGGGTCGCCCTGATCACCGGCGAGGAGAAGATCCTGCCCAAGGATGCGCGCTGGTTCCTGTGCACCGCCGAATCGATGCCGACGGACCGCGACTTCGCCTTCGTCGCGCTCGACGAGGCGCAGCTGGGCGCCGACCCCGAGCGCGGCCACGTCTTCACCGATCGGATGCTTCACGCGCGCGGCCGCGAGGAGACGATGATCCTCGGCTCGGAGACGTTGAAGCCGATGGTCCGGGCGCTCCTGCCCAAGGCCGAAATCATCGGCCGGCCGCGCTTCTCGACGCTGTCCTACGCGGGCCCTTCCAAGCTGTCGCGGCTTCCGCCCCGCTCGGCGATCGTCGCCTTCTCGGCCGAGCAGGTCTACGCCGTCGCCGAGATGCTTCGGCGGATGCGCGGCGGAGCGGCGGTGGTGATGGGCGCCCTCTCCCCACGGACCCGCAACGCCCAGGTGGCGATGTACCAGGCCGGCGAGGTCGATTATCTCGTCGCCACCGACGCGATCGGCATGGGGCTCAACATGGACGTCACCCATGTCGCCTTCGCCGGCCTCTCCAAGTTCGACGGCCACCGGCGGCGGCGGCTGACTCCCGCGGAGATGGCGCAGATCGCCGGGCGCGCCGGCCGCCACCAGCGCGACGGCACCTTCGGGGTGCTGACCCTGGAGGGCGAGCTTTCGGCCGAGTTCCGGCCCGAGGAGCTCGAGGCGATCGAGGAGCATCGCTTCGCCCCGCTCGATCATCTCTACTGGCGCGAGGGCGATCCCGATTTCAAAAGTGTCGAGGCGCTGGTCCGCTCGCTCGAGCGGCGGCCGAACGAGCCGGGCCTGCGCGCCGCGCCCGAGGCGATCGACCTCGCCGTCCTGAAGCGGCTGGCGGAGGATCCCGACGTCGCCGCCCGGGCGCGCGGGCAGGAGGCGGTGCGCCGGCTGTGGGCGGCCTGCGGCCTGCCCGACTTCCGCAAGACCGGGCCGGAGCATCACTCGCGGCTGGTCGCCCGGCTCTATCTTCACCTCAGCGAGGGCGACGGCCGGATCCCGCACGGCTGGTATGCGGCGCAGGTGGCGCAGCTCGACAACGTCCAGGGCGATATCGAGACCCTCGCCGACCGGCTCGCCGGGGTCAGGACCTGGGCCTATATCGCCCATCGCTCCGACTGGCTCGCCGAGCCCGGGGCGATGGCGGACCGGACCCGCGAGGTCGAGGAGAGGCTGTCCGACGCCCTTCACGAGCGGCTGACCCAGCGCTTCGTCGACCGGCGCACCTCGGTCCTCCTCAAGGATATCGGCCGCAAGGGCGTCGGCGAGTTCCCGGTGATCGTCGACGAGCAGGGCGAGGTCACCGTCGGCTCCTTCCCGATCGGGCGGATGGACGGCTTCGCCTTCGAGGTCGACCCGACCGCGCGCCACGCCGACCGCAAGATGCTGCTGGCGACGGCCGAGCGCCGTCTGGGCGGCGAATATGAGAAGCGCGCCGCCGCGCTCGCCGCCGATAGCGACGATCATTTCACCTTGCGAACCGAACCGGGCCAGCCGGTCGCGATGCTTTGGCGCGGCCATGAGGTGGCCCGGCTCGGACCGGGCAAGAATCTGCTCAGCCCGCGGGTGATCGTCGACCGGCGGCTCGACCGACTGTCGGAGCGCGGCCGGGGAATCGTGGTCGAGCGGCTCGACCTGTGGGTCCGCCACCAGGTCGAGCGCTCGCTCGGGCCGCTTCGCCAGGCCGGGCTCGCGGCTCAGGAAGCGAAGGCTCCGGCGGCGGTGCGCTCGATCCTCGCGATGCTGGTCGACGAGGGCGGGATCGTCGCCCGCGAGTCGGTCGCCAAGCCGCTCGCCGCGCTCGACAAGGATCAGCGGCGGGCGATCACCGCCCTCCGGATCAGGATTGGAGCGCTCGACCTGTTCATGCCCGACGTCCTGAAGCCGGAGGCCCGGCGCTGGCGGACTGCGCTCCGCGCCGCCGCGGCGGGCGAGCCGATGCCGGAGCTTCCCCCGGAATCGGCGGTGCTCCTCCCCTGCCCGCCCGATCGGACCCGGCTCACTCGCCTCGGCTTCCGCCCATTGGGGCCGCAGATGCTCCGGGTCGACCTGGTCGAGCGCCTCGCCCGCCACGCCCATGAGGCGCGGACCGGAAAGCCGCAGCCGGTGGTCGACGAGGCGCTGGCGACCTCGCTCGGCCTTCAGCCGCAGGCGGTGGCGAAGCTGATGCGCGACCTCGGCTTCCGCCCGTCCGAAGGCGCCCAGGCCTGGGTCTGGCGCGGCCGGGCGCGCCGGCCGGAGGCGCCGCGGCGGCCTGAAGCGGCCAACGCCTTCGCGGCGCTGGCGGGGCTGAAGCGTGGCTGACAGCCTCAGGCTCGACAAATTCCTCTGGTTCGCCCGAATCGCGAAGACCCGGGCCCTGGCCCAGCAACTGGCCGGGCAAGGCCGGATCCGCCTCGGCGGCCGCCTCGTCGACCGAGCCCACGCCCCGGTCCGCGTCGGCGACGTGCTGAGCTTCGCCCAGCGCGGGGCGGTGCGGGTGCTGAGGGTCGAGGCGCTGCCGACGAGGCGCGGGCCGCCGGCGGAGGCGCGCGCGCTGTACACGGAGATAGCGGAAGGTGGCGCGGAAACGCCTCTCCCGCTTTCCGCGGGAGAGGAGGGGCCCGCCCGCGAAGCGGGTGGGAGGTGAGGGTCTGGACACCGGACTCAGCAAGACCCTCACCTCCCGCGGCTTCGCCGCGGGCCCCTCCTCTCCCGTAAGAACGGGAGAGGGTGTAAAAAGCCGGCCGTTGACGCACGCCGCCACTGCCGACTAGGGAATCGCTCCAGGGAGAAGCCAATGACCTACGTCGTCACCGATGCCTGCATCCGCTGCAAATATATGGATTGCGTCGAGGTGTGCCCGGTCGACTGCTTCTACGAGGGCGACAACATGCTCGTCATCAACCCTTCAGAATGCATCGACTGCGGGGTCTGCGAGCCCGAATGCCCGGCCGAGGCGATCGTCCCCGACACCGAGGCGGGGCTCGAGCAATGGCTCGAGGTCAACGCCACTTACTCCGCCGAATGGCCCAACCTCACCCGCAAGCGCGAGAGCCCGGCCGACGCCGACGAGCATAAGGGCGAGGAGGGCAAGTTCGACAAATATTTCTCGCCCGAGCCCGGCCAGGGCGACTGACCGGCGGCCGGCGCGCTGCCGACCGCCGGCCATGAAGGCTAGGTCTCGTCGATGACGAACGAATCGGTGGCCGAAAGGGAATAGATCAGCCTTCCGCGCCGCTCCGGGTGATGGGTGAACAGGCCGAAGCTCGCATGGGCCGCCGAGGGCGTGAAAGCGCAGATCTGCTCCACCTTCCAGTTGGACCCGTCGGCCGTCGAGACGCAGCGCGTGCTTGCGACCCCGGTGGTCGGCGCCAGAAACTGGGAAGCGAAATAGAGCCTGTCGCCGAGGCTGACCGCGCCAAGGAAGAACTCGCCATTGTTGCAGGTCGTATAGCTGACCTGGGGGACGAACGGGAGCGGGCTCCCCGGATCGGAGCCGTCGCGCCCGTCATCGTCGAAATAGAAGATTCGGCCCCGCTTGAAATCGGTATCCTCGCCGAGCACGACACGGTTTTTGATGAAGCCGAGAGTCGCGAAATACAGGCCGAGGTAGATCGGGCCCGGCGCCGCGGGCATCACCGGCATGGCCCAGGTATCCGTCACGCATTCCCAACTGGTTCCCCCGTCCTTCGACCGCATGATCCTGGCCGTGTCGGCGCTGTCGGAAGCCAGGGTGGTACTGTCGCGCGGCTCGCCGAGAACGACGTAGAGATATCCGTTGTACGGGTTGACCCGGACCGTATGGATATGGCGGGCCTCCCAGCTCTTCAGGACGGTCCAAACGCCGTAGTCGCTGGCCCGGGTCGATTTGTACAGGATCGCCTTGTTTTGCGAGGAATAGATCGAATACCAGCCGGCATAGACGTTCCTGTCGGCGTCCTCCGCGAAACCGTTGAAGATCCCTCCGGTGCCCGCATTGACCGTATCCGTGAGCACGGGAGTGAACGTCAGCGAAGCCTGGCTGATGTCGTTGCAGCGATAGATGGTCTCAGAGTTGATCGGAGAGATCAGCATCTTCTCGGTCGCATCTCCGAACTTGGCGGTCGGGATGAACAGGGGCAGCGCGTACCAGAAATATGGGTTGTCATTTTGGAGTTCCGGTAGCGTACCGCATGAGCTGGTCTCAAAGGTAATGCCGTCGGCACTGCGATATATATGATCGCGATATTTAAGATCGGTGCCCTTTTCGGAGCGCACCGCAAATATCTTGGTGCCGGCGTTGTTCCAGTCGCTGCCCCGGAACCCCTTCAGGCTCGGATAGGTCTTGAGCCCTTCATATATCTCGCCGGAGCTATGGATTGCCACCAGGCTACCATCAGCCCGAGCCGAAACCTGAACAAAACCGGTTTTCGAGTCCAACAGCACCCAGTTGCTGTCTTCTCCCGCCTTCCATTTCCACAATTGGCCCTGCGACGTATCGACGAGGAACACGGTGCGATCGGGTCCGGCGGCGATGGACTTGCCATATCCCGGCGTAACGCCAGGTATCTGCTGCCAGGCGAGCTGACCGGTCGTCCACTGCCATTCTTTACCGGCGGTGTCGATCGCAAGCAGGAACGGCCCGCCCGCGACGGTGCCGCCGCTGGCTATCTCCTTGAAGGTAGCGTCGACGGGGGGGTTGGGAGCGAACTGGACCCAGATTCCGGACTCGGCGTCGAACGACCAGACCTTCGGCTGGGCTGCATTGTCGAGACACCACATCTTGCCGTCGAAGCCGATCGCCAGACGCGACGCCGACCCGGAGGACGGCAGGGTCCTCAAGCTCCAGGCGATGCCGTTGAAATAATAGATTCTGTTGAAGTCGAAGGCTTTGAGCGCCCACAGGTTCTTCAGGTCCTGAGCGGCGAATCCCGTCACCCCGCCGCCGAACGTCGCGAAGATCTGCCAGGCGCAGCCGTCATGCCAGTAGAGGGAGTTGGCGGCGGTCGACCAGAGGCTTCCATCGCTTCCCGAGGTGGCGAATGCAGCCCCTGAATTGGAGGCCAGCAAGGTGAGCTGATAGGTCATGGTCGACTCCGTCGTTGGGGGTGGGTCGACAGGGTCTAGTGGGTTTTCCCTATATGTTCTCCTTCAACGCGCGGCATCGAGCGCGTGGGCGCGGCGAGGCGGAGCGGCCGCTTTTACCCAATTCCTCCAAAAGGGTAGCTTTTCGGCACCTTTTCGGATATAGGGGCGTCATCGAAGCGGATGCGACGCGTATTCCGCAACCGGTGGTCACAAGAAGATTCGCCGCACATCGCAGTTAGAGTACGTCCTTGGGGCGGACGGAGTCCGGCACGGTGGCGGCTGATTCCAATGGGAAGGTCGAATAAATGGCAGCGAAAGCGTTGAGCTTCGACGTTGGCGATTACGTTGTTTACCCCAAGCACGGCGTGGGCCGGGTGATCGAACTGCAGAGCACGGACATCGCCGGCATGCAGCTCGAGCTCTACGTGCTCCGCTTCGAGAAGGAAAAGATGACCCTTCGCGTTCCGACCAACAAGGCGGAGAGCGTCGGCATGCGCAAATTGTCGTCCGACAAGACGATGCAGGAGGCGCTCGCCACCCTGAAGGGCAAGCCGAAGGTGAAGCGCACCATGTGGTCGCGCCGCGCCCAGGAATATGAGGCGAAGATCAACTCGGGCGACCTGGTGTCGATCGCCGAGGTGACCCGCGACCTCTTCCGCGCCGACGACCAGCCCGAGCAGAGCTATTCGGAGCGGCAGATTTTCGAGGCTGCCTCGAGCCGGCTCGCCCGCGAGCTGGCGGCGATGGAGCAGGTCGACGAGCCTGCGGCCCTGGTGAAGATCCTCGAGATCCTCAACAAGGCGGCGGCCATCTACAATCGGGAGAAAGCGGCGGTCTGAGCCGCGGCTTTCTTTCCGCAACAAAAAAAGGCGGTCCGGAAACGGGCCGCCTTTTTTGTTGCATGCCAATCCGCCCCTGTGTATTAGATGTGTAACACAGTTGTGAGGAGACGGACATGCGTGGCGCGATTCTCATACCTCTTCTGATGCTCGGGGCCTGCTCGGCGGGCGGAGCCAGCGAAAGCAGCGGCCAGCGGGGCAGCCGCGACTTCCAGGTCGGAGCGTTCGATAAGATTTCTCTCAGCGGGTCGTCGAACGTCATCGTCACGGTGGGCGGCTCGCCTTCCGTGCGGGCCGAGGGCGACGCCGCCTTGCTCGAGAAGCTCGAGATCAAGGTCGAGAACGGCACCCTCCACGTCGGCTACAAGAAGGGCAATTGGTCGTTCGGCTGGCGCAAGGATCACGGCCCGGTCACCGTCCACGTCTCGGCGCCGTCGCTGACCGGCGCCGAGGTCGCGGGCTCCGGCGACATGAAGATCGACAAGGTCGAAGGGGGCGACTTCGTCGGCGAGATCGCCGGCTCCGGCGAGATCCAGCTCGCCAGCCTTCGCGCGCGCAAGGCCAGCTTCGCGATCGCCGGCTCGGGCGGAGTGACCGCTTCGGGAACCGCCGAGACGGGGCAGTTCGAAATCGCCGGCTCGGGCGACATTCATGCCGGCGGTCTCCAGGTGAAGAGCGCCAAGGTGTCGGTCGCGGGCTCGGGCAATGTCGAGACCCAGGCGACGGAGAGCGCCAGCGTCGACATCATGGGCTCGGGCGACGTCGTCGTCACCGGCGGCGCCAAGTGCAGCGTCAACAAGATGGGCTCGGGCGACGTGCGCTGCGGCTAGCGGTTATCGCTCGTTAACCATTTTCCGGCAGGGTCCGCGGCCATGACCAGGACCCTGCCGCTCGCGCTCCTCGCCCTCGCCGCCGCAACCCCCGCCGGGGCCGCCGAGCGGACCTATTCCGTCACGGATTTCGACCGGGTCCAGGTCGACGGGCCCTATCGCGTGACAATCGCCACCGGCCGCAGCTCCTCCGCCCGCGCCGAGGGCTCGACCGAAGCGCTCGACCTCGTCTCGATCGACGTCCAGGGCGGCACCTTGCGGGTTCGCCGCAACCGCTCGGCCTGGGGCGGCTATCCGGGCGACGGCGTCGGCCCGGTCACGATCGCCCTGACCACCCGCGACGTCCGCAACGCCGCCGTGATCGGCTCGGGCAGCCTCGACCTCGACCGGGCGAGGGGCCTGAGGGTCGACCTCACCGTCTCGGGCAGCGGCCGGCTGAGCGTAAGCGTGGTCGAGGCCGACAATCTCATCGTCGGCCTGCTCGGCGGCGGCCGGATCACCCTCGCTGGCCGGGCCAAGCAGCTCCGGGCGACGGTCCAGGGAAGCGGCGACCTCGCCGCCTCCGGATTGACCGCGGACGACGCCCAGGTCGCGTCGGACACGGCCGGGAATGTGGCCGTGGCGGTGTCCCGAACCGCCAGGGTGACGGCGACCGGGCCCGGCGACGTCGAGATCGTCGGCAGCCCGACCTGCACGGTGGAAGCAAAGGGTTCGGGCCAGGTGCGCTGCGGAGGGGCGAAGTAGCGGCTAATTCCTACGCGGCGGCACGTTTGGGCATCGGGATCGCACGGCCCATTTCTTCCGCCGCCTCCATCCAGCAGATCACGGCGTCATAGGCATTCTCGAGCGCCTGCTGCGGAGTTTCGCCATCGGACTTGCAGCCTGGAAGCTCGGGCACGATCGCGAGAAACCCTCCGCCCTCGTCAGCAGAGAGCGGACGGATCGTGACTTCGTAATCCTGCGGCCTCATCTCATGCTCCCGCAACGATATCGATGAACCTGACAAGGTCGGCGATGTAGAACGGCTTGATCGGGCTGTGCGCCGGAATCGTTAGAACCTCCGCCTGACTTTCATGCTTTATCTTGTAATGTGATCCCTTGCGCGGCGCGGTGCAAGTTAGGCCGAACGCTTCGCAAACGGTGACGACGTCTCTCATTCGCCAGTCGCGCGGATTGCGGCGCATCCGGTCCAGCAGCTTCAATCCGCGAGTAGCCACATTCATTGGTTAGCGATGACTTGTGCCCCGGACAACATCGCATTTCTCTTATAGCCTAGATCAAGGCCAGCGCCGCCAGCCTCGCGGTCAGCGCGGGGGGCAGATCGGCCAGCCCGGTTTCATCGCTCTCAAGGTCGGCAGGAGCGTCGGCCGCTTCGAGGTATCGCCAGCCCTGGTGCGCGCGACGGGCGGTCGCCCGGACCGGCACCAGTTTCGAATCGAGGCTGATGATCGCCCGCCGGTCGGATTCGCGAAGCGCGATGCCCAGGATCGCCTGGCGCGCCAGGATACGGTGCTTGACGATCCAGAAGACCGAGCCGCCGATCAGCTCGTCCGCACGGGTCGGGCGGAAGCGGGTGACGAGCGGGACAATCCCGTCCCTTTCGCGCAAGGCCTGCCGCCGAGCAAACGTCTCGATGCTGGCGCAGCCGAACGCGACCTTGCTGATATGGAGGGGCACGGGATCGTCTTTATTCAATAAAGGGTTGGGACAATAGGAATATTGCCAAGGTCTGAGTCTCAGCGTCCCTGCGCGAAACTTTCCTTCAGCCGGCGATGCCCGACGCCGACGCGAGTCCGAGGAAAACCAGGAAGCCCATCGAATCGGTGACCATCGTCACGAAGACGGACGAAGCGACGGCCGGGTCCGCCCCGGCCCGCTCCAGCGCGAGCGGCACGAACACGCCCGCGAAGCCGGCGATGATGATGTTGGCGAGCATCGCCGCCGCGATGACCCCGCCCAGTGCCGGATTGGCGAAGAAGAGGGCGACCCCGACTCCGATCACCGCCGCCACGGTGAGACCGTTGAGGCAGGCGACCTGGATCTCGCGAAGGATGGCGCGCCAGGTGTTGGACTGGGTAAGCTGGTTGGTGGCGAGCGCGCGCACCGTCACCGCCAGGGTCTGGGTGCCGGCATTGCCGCCGACCCCGGCGACGATCGGCATCAAGGCGGCGAGAGCCACCATCCTCGAGATCGTCCCCTCGAAAAGGCCGATGATGGTGGCGGCGACGAGCGCGGTGCCGAGATTGGCGATCAGCCAGCGCACCCGGCTCGAATAGCTTTCGAGCAGGGGCTGGTTGATGTCGCCTTCGCCGGCGCCGGAGAGGAGGAGGACGTCCTCGGACGCTTCCTCCTGGATGATGTGGACGATGTCGTCGACCGTGATCATCCCGACCAGCCGGCCCGACTGGTCGATCACCGCGGCCGAGATGAGCGCATATTTCTGGAACCTGAGGGCCACTTCCTCCTGGTCCATGTCGACCGGGATCAGGGTCTGCTCGCGCTTCATCACGTCGGCGACGGCGACATGGCGGTGGGTGCGCAGGATCCAGCTTAACAGGCAGGTGCCGACCGGATGGTGGCGCTCGTCGACGACGAACACCTCCCAGAAATCGGTGGTGAGATCGTCGCCGGCGCGCAAATAATCGATCACCTGGCCGATCGTCCAATGCTCGGGCACCGCGATCAGGTCGCGCTGCATCAGCCGGCCGGCCGATTCCTCCGGGAAGGCGAGCGCCTCCTCGATCGCGGCGCGATCGTCGGGGTCGAGCTCGCGAAGCACGGCGCGCTGCTCGTCCTCCTCGAGATCCTCGATCATGGCGACGGCGTCGTCCGTCTCCATCTCGCCGGCGAGGTCGGCGACCTGGCGCGGGTCGAGCGCCTCGACCAGCTCCTCGCGGACATGCTCGTTCATCTCGGCGAGCACGTCGCCGTCGAGCATGTCGGCGATGGCGGCGGCGAGCGCCCGGCGGTCGTCGCTGTCGACCAGCTCGAACAGATCGGCGAGGTCGGCGGGGTGGAGCGGCTCGACCAGAGCGCGCGCTCCATCGGAGTCGCCCGCCTCGACCCGGTCCATCACCTCCCGGACATATTCGGGCTTGAGCCGGTCGTCCTCGTCGAGGCGGCCGGCCTGAACGCCGGGCGGTGCGCCGGGCAGATCGATTTCGCTCTCGCTCATCCGCCCCTCTTTTGCCGGGTGTTGTCGCCGTGGCGCTTCCTAAGCCCGGGCGATGGGACTGTCGAGCGGGGTGGCGCGGGGGATGCGTCGGGATTATGCCGTCGCTTACCCGTCATCCCGGCGAAAGCCGGGACCTCAGGACAGGAAGTCTCGGCGGGTCTCGCCGAGGTCCCGGCTTTCGCCGGGATGACGATATACGGAGAACGCTATGGCCGACGAGCTCAACACCCTGGTCCTCAACCTCGACAGCGGCGGCGACGTCGTCATCAAGCTTCGTCCCGATCTCGCGCCCGGGCACGTCGCCCGGATCCGGGAGCTGGTCGAGGAGGGCTTTTACGACGGAATCGTCTTCCACCGGGTGATCGACGGCTTCATGGCCCAGGGCGGCGATCCGACCGGGACCGGAATGGGCGGCTCCGACAAGCCCGATCTCAAGGCCGAGTTCAGCCGCGAGCCGCACGTCCGGGGAGTCGCCTCGATGGCGCGCTCCTCGAACCCGAACAGCGCCAACAGCCAGTTTTTCATCTGCTTCGACGACGCCCGCTTTCTCGACAATCAGTACACCGTCTGGGGCGAGGTCACCGAGGGCATGGAGCATGTCGACGCTCTTCCCAAGGGCGAGCCGCCCGCCAATCCGGGCAAGATCGTCAAAGCGTCGCTGAGGCCCTGACGATGGCTCGGGGGGTCACGCTCGTCACCGGCGCCTCGGCGGGGCTCGGAGTCGATTTCGCCCGCCAGTGCCGCAAGCGCGGCGACGAGCTGGTGCTGGTCGCCCGGCGCAAGGACCGGCTCGAAGCGCTGGCGGCGGAG
Source organism: Allosphingosinicella sp. (assembly GCA_035719905.1). GTDB lineage: Bacteria > Pseudomonadota > Alphaproteobacteria > Sphingomonadales > Sphingomonadaceae > Allosphingosinicella. Next base: position 86,477 of record DASTFN010000073.1, on the reverse strand, counting down.
CTCGGCTCCGCCCAGGTGATCGCCGCCGACCTCGCCCTGCCGGGCGCGGCGGAGCGGCTTCTGGCGGAGGTGGCGGGGCTCGGCCTCGAGGTCGACACCCTGATCAACAATGCCGGCTTCGGCGCCGCCGGAGCGTTCGTGGAGGCGGCGCCGGAGCGGCTGCTCGAGATGATCGATCTCAACGTCCGTTCGCTGACCGACCTCTGCCGGCTGGCCCTTCCGCCGATGCTGGAGCGCCGCCGCGGCTTCATCCTCAACGTCGCTTCGACAGCCGCCTTCCAGGCGGGGCCCTATAGCGCCGTCTATTATGCGACCAAGGCCTACGTCCTGTCGCTGAGCGAGGCGCTGCACGAGGAGGCCAAGGGCAGCGGAGTCCATGTCACGGCGCTCTGCCCCGGCCCGACCGCGACCGAGTTCTTCGAGGTCGCGGGAAGCCCCAACGGCCGCCTCGCCAAGATGGCGACCGACCCGAAGGCCGTCGTCGCCGCCGGCCTCGCCGGGCTGGCGCGCAACAAGGCGATCGTCGTCCCCGGGCTGATGAACAAGATGACCTCGCAGGCGGGACGGATCCTGCCGCGCAAGGTGCTCCGGCGGGCGGTCGCGGCGCTCAAGGGCTAACTTTATCCTCCCCGTCGCTGCGCGACGGGGAGGATGATCAGGCCGCCTCGCTCCGCTCTTCCTTCAGCAACCTGTCGAACAGCCAGTCGTGGAAGATCCTGACCGGCCGGCGCTTCAGCGCGGAGTGACGGCAGGCGAACCAATAGCTGTACGGGCTCTCGACCTTGTGCTCGAACAATCGGACGATGCGCTCGTCGCCGGAGCCGTAGAGGTGGCTTTCGAGCATGAACGCGACCCCGAGCCCCTGGGCGGCGGCATCGAGGATCAGCTGGCCCGAATCGAAATGGTCGATCGCCGCGGGCTGAAGGTCCGGGAGGCCGATCGAATCGCGCCAGTAAGCGAAGGATTCGGGCATGTCGCGGTGGAGGAAGATGGTGGCGCCAGCAAGCTGCGCCGGCTCCCGGATCGCGTTCGGCCCCTCCTGCAGGGCGCGCGAGCCGATGGCGACGACGCAATTGCTGTCGATCCGCCGCGAATAGAGCGAGGGATCGACCTCGGTGGTGATGGCGATCGCGGCGTCGAGCCCCTCGTCGAGGCGGGCGACGCGGTTGGAGCCGGTGTCGATGTCGATATGGAGGTCGGGATGCAAAGCGCGCAGGTCCGGCAGCTTCGGCATCAGCCGCTGCGAGGCGAAGAGCGACGGCACGGCGAGCCTCAGGCGCATCACCTCGACGGCGCCGGTGGCCCGCTCCATCGCCAGCGCGAGGGCGTCGATCGCCGGCCCGATCTCGGCCATCAGCCGCTCGCCGTCGGGGTTGAGGTGGACCGCCTGGTGGCGCCGCTCGAACAGGGGATGGCCGACGAACCGCTCGAGCGCCTGGATCCGGCGGGACAGCGCCGGCGAGGACAATGACAAAGCTTCGGCGGCGGCCTTGACCGAGCCCAGCCGGGCCACCTGGACGAAGGCCTCGATCGCCGTCAGCGGCGGCAGTCTGCGCATTGGAGGCGTCTCCTCTTGTGCGCTGCACCTAATGCCGGTGTCGCAATGACAGGCGCAAAACTCAGCAAATCACGGTGCAACAATTGCATCTGTAACATACTTGTTCGCACTTGCACAATAACCGCCCGGGGACGAGAAAGGGCGTGCCTTTTCAGGCATCCTCTCCTAAAAAACTTTCAGGGTCGGTCCTTCGGGACCGGCCCTTTTTTTCGCCCGTGGCGCTTCAGGCGACGATCGGATGGCGGGCCTGCGCGCCGGCTCGGGCCGGGCCCGGCCGCCGCTGCGAGGCTCGCATCACCAGGCGGATGACGAACCAGAAAGCGTCGCCCCAGGCCGCCGTCACCTCGCTCGACAGGCGCGGACCGATGGCGTCCTTGAGGACGGCCGCGAGCGAGTCGCCGAAGCGGGAATAATGGCGTCCCTCGATCCCGAGGAGGCGGTGGCGATCGGCGATGGCCTCGACGTCGCGAGGGCGGCGTCCCTCGGCCAGGCGTCGGGCCTGGTCGAGCAGCATCTCGACCAATGTGGTGGCGATTCCGCCGGCCCGGGCGAAGGGGGCGGTCTCGCCCTCGGCCAAAGCGAGGCCGGGGATCATGGCGGCCCGGATCGCCGGCACCGCCGCCTCGACGGCCGCGAAGGAGTGGAAGAGATTGTCGCGAACCTTCTCGCTGATCATGGTCGACATGGCACTATTCCTCATCGGCCGCGGGCGGCCGATTCAAATTCAATGGGGATGGGCCTCCGAGGCGTCCGGGCTCAGGGCCTGCGGACGGAGCGCGGGGCGAGTCGAGCTTTCCTCGCGGACGGCTTTCAGGTCACCGCCCGGAGGGGTGCAGTCGTGACATGAGGCTGCTCCCGTGCAGCCGATACCGTTCGAAAACGGGGAAAATGGACATGTCCTCAATGTAGGGTTGCGCCCGGCGTTTGCAAACCGAGGCCGGCTGAGGTCAGCCTCCCCTTTTTTCGGCTTGTTTGAACCCTGCGGGTGGCAGGCCCGTTGTCGCTTCCTATCTCACTCGCGAGAGCAGCGAAGGGACAAGCGAGACATGGCGGACGAGGAAAAGCAGCCGACGAGGCTGCAGGTTGCGACGATGCGGCCGGAGGACAGCGGCCGGGGACTCGCTCGCCTGCCGCGGCGGCTGATGGCCCAGCTCGAGCTCGCCGAGGGCGACGTCATCGAGATCACCGGGAAGCGCGCCACCCCCGCCCGCGCCGTCGGCCCCTATACGGAGGACGAGGGGCTCGACATCATCCGCCTCGACGGCCTCCAGCGCGCCAATGCCGAGATCGGCTCGGGCGACTTCGTCACCTTGCGCAAGGTCGAATCGAAGCCGGCGCAGCGGGTCGTCTTCGCTCCGGCGCAGAAGAATCTGCGCCTCCACGGCTCGGCCCAGGCGCTGAAGCGCAGCTTCGGGATGAAGCCGCTCACCGCCGGCGACGTCGTCGCCACCACCGGCCAGCAGCAGATCCAGCGCGGCGACATCCCGCCCGAGCTCAGGCAGATGCTCAACGCCCCGGCCTACGCCCTCCAGGAGATCAGGCTGACGGTGGTCTCCACGACGCCCAAGGGCATCGTCCATATCGACGCCAATACCGAGGTCGAGCTCCGGCCCGAATATGCCGAGGCGACCGAAAGCCGCCGAGCCGACGTCACCTATGACGATCTCGGCGGAATCGGCACCACCATCGACCAGCTTCGCGAGATGGTCGAGCTGCCGCTGCGCTACCCCGAGATATTCGAGCGGCTCGGAGTCGATCCGCCCAAGGGCGTCCTCCTCTACGGCCCGCCCGGCACCGGCAAGACCCGTCTGGCGCGGGCGGTGGCGAACGAGAGCGACGCCACCTTCTTCCACATCGCCGGGCCCGAGATCATGGGCTCGGCCTATGGCGAGAGCGAGAAAAGGCTTCGGCAGGTGTTCGAGGAGGCGGCCAAGGCCTCGCCGGCGATCATCTTCATCGACGAGATCGATTCGATCGCGCCCAAGCGCGGCCAGGTCCAGGGCGAGACCGAGAAGCGCCTCGTCGCCCAGCTGCTGACCCTGCTCGACGGCCTCGAGCCGCGCCAGAATCTCGTCGTCATCGCCGCCACCAACCGGCCCGAGGCGCTCGACGAGGCGCTTCGCCGGCCCGGCCGCTTCGACCGCGAGATCGTCATCGGAGTCCCCGACGAGGGCGGCCGGCGCGAGATCCTGGCCATCCACACCCGCGGCATGCCGCTCGACGGCGGAGTCGATATCAAGGAGCTGGCCCGCCGCACCTTCGGCTTCGTCGGCGCCGACCTCGCCGCTCTGACCCGCGAGGCGGCGATCGAGGCGGTTCGGCGGATCATGCCGAAGATCAACCTCGAAGAGGGGACGATCCCGCCCGAAGTCCTCGACAATCTTTCGGTCTGCCCAAGCGACTTCGAGGAGGCGCTGAAGCGGGTCCAGCCCTCCGCGATGCGCGAGGTGATGGTCCAGGCGCCGACCGTGCGCTGGGACGATGTCGGCGGAGTGGACGATGCGCGCGAGCGGCTTCGCGAGGGCGTCGAGCTGCCCCTGAAGAGTCCCGAGGCGTTCAAGCGCATGGGCATCCGCCCGGCCAAGGGCTTCCTGCTCTACGGCCCGCCGGGAACCGGCAAGACCCTGCTCGCCAAGGCGACGGCGCGCGAGGCGGAGGCGAACTTCATCGCCACCAAGAGCTCGGACCTGCTCTCCAAATGGTATGGCGAGAGCGAGCAGCAGATCGCCCGGCTGTTCGCCCGCGCCCGGCAGGTCGCTCCGACCGTCATCTTCATCGACGAGCTCGACAGCCTCGTCCCGGCGCGCGGCGGCGGCCTCGGCGAGCCGCAGGTGACCGAGCGGGTGGTCAACACCATCCTCGCCGAGATGGACGGCCTCGAGGACCTCGGCTCGGTGGTGGTGATCGGAGCGACCAACCGGCCCAATCTGATCGACCCGGCGCTGCTCCGGCCGGGCCGGTTCGACGAGCTTATCTACGTGGCGGTGCCGGACGAGGCCGGCCGCCGCAAGATCCTCTCCATCCACACCGCCAGGATGCCGCTCGCCGAAGACGTCGACCTCGACCGCCTCGCGGCGCGCACCGAGCGCTTCACCGGCGCCGACCTCGAGGATCTGGTCCGACGCGCCGGCATGTTCGCGCTGCGCGGCTCGCTCGAGGCGAAGGACGTGAGCGGATCCGACTTCGAAATGGCGATGGAGGAAACCCGCGCCTCGGTGACGCCCGAGATGGAAAAGGAATATGAGAAGATTCAGGACAGCCTGAAGCAGGACGCGATGAGCAGCGGCGGCATCGGCTTCATCTCGCCGGGGATGCTGACGCCGCGAGGGCCGAAGGGCTGACCGGCGCTAGGGCGCTCGGCGTCTATTGGCGGTCTGCATTCGTCATGCCGGACTTGATCCGGCATCTCCCTTGTTCCTTGCTTCCAAGGGATTGAAGAAGATGGACCCCGGATCAAGTCCGGGGTGACGATCCAACCTAACCGCCGAATGCTCTAGGAGCCGATCGTCTCGAGCGGACCGTCGGCAAAGGCGCTCCCGGGGATGTTTTCCGCGCTGCCGGCGCGAAGCTGGCTGAGCGAGGGCTGAGTCCAAACCTTGCGGGCCTCCGTCTCCGACCGCACCGTCGCAACTTGCGGCGTGCCGCGCTCTTCGGACCGATCAAGGTTCATTGCCGTCTCCCTTATAGCGAGGCGCAGCTCTATGGCGCGGCGGACCGGGCGTCAATCGACGGGCGCCGCCTCGGCCGCCGAGTTGAGGCGTATGAACTCGCCGGCGGCGAGCCCCCTGATGAGACCGGATCGGTAGACTTGAGGCGGCGGCGCCATGCTGGCATCGGGCCACTCGCCGAGCAGCCGCCGCATCTTCGGGATGTCGAGCAGCTCGCAAGCCAGCGGGGAATGGCCGATCCGGCCGAGCAGGCGACCGGCTTCCCCGCGCGCCGCCGAAATCATGTCGAGCCAGTGGGGCGCCTGCAGCCCGCGCAGCGTTTCGAGCCGTACCGCGTCGGGCACACGGTCCTTGAGCGCGGTCCGGATGAGGGCACGCGGCATGCCGTTCCTGAAATAATGGGCAAGCGGAATTCCGAGACAAAATTCGACCAGCCGCCGATCCACCGTCGGATCCCGAACATCGATGTTCCAGCGCAGCAGGAGGCCCTTATTGTATGTCCCCGGATCCACCCGCCGAAGCATATGCGCCCTCGACTGGACGCTTCTCGCCGCGCTGGGGTCGTCGTAGCGGCCGTGCCTGGCGATGATCGCGTCCACTCCGGGCGCGTCCGGGTTCAATATTCCGGCGGTCGCCGGATGCGCTCGCCGGTCCCGAAGCGCGCCAAGCGCCCGGACCATGGCGCGCGGCAGAAGCTGGTGCGCCGCCATTCCGAGCAGGGCCCGGGTCCGCATTCCATGCTTGCGGGCGGCGGCGCACTCGCCGACGAAACCCGCAAGCCGCCCCCGGGCAAGGAGTTCGCCGAGGCGTTCGTGGCCGGCATAGCTGATCGAGAGATTGCCGCCGGTGCCGACGAGCAGGATGTTCACGCCTTCGCCCGCGACGGCGTCGTTGATCTTGTTGGCCCAGGCGAGGTTCGGAAGGTTGAGGTCCGGACGCTCGAAGAGTTGCAGCTCCCAGTCCAGATCCTCGAGCGGAAGGCAGTCGGGAGTCTCGACGAGGCGGTGCTCGACATTGGGGTAGAGGCTCGCCGTCCGGGCGGCGAGCGCCCCTTCGCTTCCGAAGCGTCCCGTCGGCAGCGCGGACCGCTCATGGGGCGGGACCGAGGTGAAGGCGAGGACCCGCCCATCGAACCGAAGCGCCGTGGCCGAAGTGACCGCGGAGCTGTCCAGCCCGGCACTGAGGTGGGTGGCGACCGCCGGCCCCGCGCCGCGGAGCTGGGCGGCGACCGCGGCATCCAGCTTTTCCCGGAGAGCCTCGGCATATTCGCCATGCGATCCGAAGCTTATCTCCCCGGCCGGAGCCGTCCACAAGGTTCGCGACGATTTTCCGCCCCGGGCGAAGATCAGCAGCTCGCCGGGCTCGACGCGCTGCACGTCCCTGAAGAACGTCCTGCTGCCCTCGTGGTGAAGACCGGCGAGCATCTCGAGCAGCCGGGTCTCGTCGATGGCGCGCGGAACGAAGTCGAGGCTGTGCAGCCCCTTCGCCATGGACGAAACGGCGAGGGCCCGGCGACTTTCGTGGAAGTGGAGCGGCCGCTGCCCGGCAAAGTCACGCGCCAGCAGCAGCCGCTCCCCGCGCCTGTCCCAGAGCGCGATTGCAAAATCCCCGACGAAGCGGGCTATCACGTCCGGGCCCCACCGCTCGAAGCAAAGCATCATCAGGCGCGGATCGGGCAAGGTCGCCGCTTCCGCGCCCCGAAGGCCCAGTTGCGGCAGGAAATCCTCTCTATTGTCGAGCCGGACGTCGGCGGCGAGGATGAACGCGCCGGACTCACCCGCCTGTATTGTCCATTCGCCGGCCGGGTGAGGCGCGGCCTCGGGAGCGGCCCCGCCGATGGCCAATATCGGGTCCGACCACAGATGTTCGGACCAGCCGCTCGGGCATTGCGCCCGAAGCATGGCCCCGCAGTCCGGTCCCGCAGGCTCGCCGTCTCGATGCCACAGGGCCGCAATCACCGTCACGGCGAAACGCGTTATGGGACGGGCCGCACCGCGTCCACTGATGCGTTGCCCCGCCCACCGCTCTGTGTCACCCCGCCCTCATGTTGTGGGGTCCTCCTCTCCCTGAACGTGTCGCTCCGCCGGCGCTCGTCCAGGCCTTGCTCGAGCGTGCGCTGGCCGCGAGCCCGGCCAACCCTGCCCTTCATGCCAAGCTCGGCCACCTGCAATTGGACCGGAAGGATTATCGCGCGGCGGCGGAGAGCTTCGGAACCGCCCTCCGGCTGGGCGACCGCGCGGCCGACACGCGCACGCTGCTCGCGCGCTGCCTGAACTATCTGCACCGCCATGAGGAAGCCCTTGCCTTGCTAGCCGCGCTGGACGCGCCTTCGTTCGAGCGCGGCCGGGCGCTCATGACGCTTGGCGATCCGGAGGCCGCGGAACGGGAGTTTCGCGCCGTTCTCGCAGCCCACCCCGACGACCCGGCCTCCTGTCGAATGCTGTGCCGGCTGCTGCGCAACGGCGGCCGGGTCGCCGAACTCGTCGCGGCTTGCGAGGATCTCGCCGAGCGGGGCGCCGTCAATGCCCAGATGCTGTACAATTGGGGATGGGCCCTTGCGCTCGCCGGCGACGATGAGCGGGCCCGCCGGCTGATGTTCGAGCCGGAAAGGCTTGCCCTGCTCGAGGTCGGCGCGCCCGAGGGCTTCGCGGACATCGGCGCCTTCAACGCGGCTCTGGCGGAGGAGATACTGACCAACCCGAACAAGGTCAGCAACTTCCCGGAGGAGGACGAAGCCAATCGCGGGAGCTGCCGGGTCGACAATCTCTTCGCGGGGCGGCGCACCGATCTCATCGATCTGTTGCTCGGGTCCATCGAGGCCGAGGTGGAGCGCTGGACCCCCGCCGCCCGACCGGGCTTCGACCCCTGGCCCCGCCTGCGGCCGGCGGCGGCCCGGCTTCGGCCCTGGGGGCTCATCCAGCGCCGCGACGAATATGAGGAAGGGCACATCCATCCGCAGGGATGGCTGAGCGGGGTCTATTATGTGAAGATTCCCCCGATCGTCTCCGCCGCCGGGCCGGGTCCGGGCTGCATCGAGTTCGGGCCCCCTGCCGCCGTGGCGCGCGAAATGCCCGAGCTCGCCCCCAATCGGCGTTACCTCCCGAAAGAGGGAAGGCTCATCCTCGCTCCCTCCCATTTCCAGCATCGGACGATCCCGAGCGGCGTCGACCAGCATCGCATCAGCATCGCCTTCGACGTGATCCCGTATCCCCCAAATTAATTCTCTGACGCTGTCCGCAAATTTGGCAGTACGAAGGTAAGAAGCTCTTTAATCCCGAAACGCTCCCCCTTCATTCGCAAATATGCGCTAACAAAAAATATCGAGAAATAACGCTCTCTTGCACTAAAGAATTTGATCAGGTCTGCAAAGTCTACCTTGATTCTCTGAACAGTTTCAGCGAGCAATTCCTCGTAACCGTCCAGGCTTGGCGCCATGTTCGCAGTAAAAGGTTCCTCAAAAGCGATGCGACTGAGTAGCTTATTATAGTCTTCGCCGTTCTGATTCGAGAAGGCTCTAACGGCATCCATTTTTGTAAACACCAACGCAATTCGCTTTGTCCCTGGCCGAAAGCCGTGAGACCCCTCTTCTTGTAGAAGCTGCCACGCAGTCCTTATCTCAGAGGTCATTCTTGCTACAAATGCGCGGCGGTCCGAGCTCAGATAGTGGCCCACATCAATTACAAAAATCACGGCCTTGGCGGAAATAATCCAAGAATAAAACTCACGCCCAAAAAGGCCGCCCTCGCCACGCAGCATTCCTGTCTCTTCGGCATCAAACAAACGTTCCGACATCTCGCCAGGAAAGTCTACTACCTCACCTTCATATCTAATACGGGCAATTACAAAAAGCCGTCTTATATAATAGATAAATCTAAATATGAATGCATCTCGCTCATGCGTCGGAGCAATAGCTGTTCCTGTATCTAACATTTCAATAAACTGATTGATCCGACTGATCGTTTCCGGCCCTACTGGCTTGAAGTCTTTTCTCGGGTCGGAAAATATTTCTCCAAACATCGCCGCTACCAAAGCGGTTTTTCCGGCCCTCGGTAGACCAAGCATCGAAACCCGGTAGCTAATCGTAATAGTTTGAATAGCCCTGCTAAAAAAGTTTATAATGACGATCAGAAGCCCTATGGTGGTAATGGCGCTGACCATTCCTTTGAAAATAGGACTAGAGAACCAGCTGTCTATATTATCCATATTTAAACTGATACCTATAGTTAGCTATGATCGCCTCTATTATTGCGATCACTAATATGGTGGTAGTCGTTACAATCAGCGCTGGATATAAGGAGCTTGATAACGAACTAATAGAAAGAGATCTCTCTGCAGCATCAACCGCAGCAGCCAGTCCGAATATTACTGCTGTTCCGATTCCATATACCGAGAACCTTCGACGCATCACCGAAGCAGGAGAGTAATACTCAGCATCGGATGGTATGCGCTCTACTTCTTCGACATCCAGTGCGATTAAGAAGCAAAAAAATGCGCTGGTAATTGAGAGGGTCTTTAGATCCGGTATTTCCCACCAGCCGAGCTTGCTACGCAGCAAAAGCACGCGGGCAAGCAGATCTAGGAGGAAAGGAACGAACGGAAGAATAAGTCGAGTTTCGAGCCAAGGGCGCATGGACGAACGGTCTCACGCTCCACACTCTCCGTCAATACCATGCTAGATGAGCTTCACTCGCGCATCGGGCAGGCAGGAGATGACGAATCCAGGCCCCACCGAAATCAGCGGGCGCTCCCCGCTAGCCGCGCTGCCCATTCGCTTCCCTCATTTGAATGCCATACAAGTTGGACCTTCACCCTCAACAGCACCCATCCCGCCAGCGCGAGCAGCACCGCCGCCGTTGCCAAGAACGGCAGCGGCATCCACGCCCCGTGGAGCAGCACCCCGACGGCGGGAGCGGCGATACAAGCAACTCCGTTAACCGAGGTGGCCATTCCGGCGACGGCGTTCTGCTCGTCGGGGCGGACGGCGAGTGGGCCCAAAGGGATTAGAGCGCAGCTATTCGCGGGTTGGGTGCGCCGTGACCTCCATCGTCGAGATGGAGGTAATTCTGCTGTCGGAGACCCGGACCTCCATGCCGAGAGCGCCCTTCGAGCCGCAATGCCACACGACGGTGTAACGGCCTTTCTCCTGCTTCATCAAATTAAGGGCCGTGCACTTCGAGACGCGTCGCAGCGATTCAACCTCTCTTGCCGATATCGCACCGGGGAAAGCGATGCCGAGGTCGTCTCCTCGCTGAACCGCTTTGACGACAGCCTTTACGGCATCCTCCTGCGGAGCCCCGGACGCCGCCGAGGCCAAGGCCGAAAACAGGAGTCCGGCCATGAGGGTTGAAAGCTTCATCGCTCGCATAGGGTAAGGCGAGCTTCCGTTTTGGCAATCCCGCCGGCAATTGGGCTTGCTTGCTCCGGCCGGATGGATCGGAACCGTTAATGCCGATTGCGGTTGGTGATTCGGAAAGGAGATCCTTTCACATGGTCGGATTCCGCCGTCGCGTTGACCGGTTATTGGCCTTCGCAATGCTCACCGCTCTTACCGCCTGCTCGGAGCAATCCATGACAGCCGACTCCAGCCAGAACACCGCTCGACCCGGCGATGCCGCCGCGGTCAAAACGCCCGAGCCGAAGAGCAGCGGCTATGCCGAGAGCGCCGAGGGCTTGCGCGTCCATTATGAGGTTTACGGCCAGGGCGATCCGATCGTCGTCATGGCCGGCGGATTCGGCGATTCGAGCTCGATGGCGCAGGTGATCGGGCCGCTGTCCCGCAATCTCTAGGTCATCGCCATCGACCTGGAAGGCCACGGTCGCACCGCGCTGCGCAACACCCCGATGAGCCACGAACGCAATGGCGACGACGTCGCGGCGGTTCTGAGGCACCTCGCCGTCGCCAGGGCAGACGTCGCCGGATATTCGCATGGCGGAGATGCGGCGATCCGGATGGCGATCCAGCATCCCGAGAGGGTCCGCAACCTGATCGTGATCTCCACCGCGGCGGAACGCGACGGCTGGTATCCCGAAAATCTGAAGGCGATGGCCTCCGTGAGCTCGGCCGGCCTGGAGCAGTTCAAGCAGACCCCGCTCTACCAGCGCCACGCCTCCGTCGCGCCCCATCCGGAGCAGTTCGGGCTGCTGATGGATCGCATGGGCGAATTGATGCGCAAGGATTATGATTGGCGGCCCGAAATCGCCAGGCTCCGAATGCCCACCTTGCTGCTGTTCGCCGATCATGACGCGGTGTCGACCCGGCATATCGCGGAGTTCTTCGCGCTGTTCGACGGCGGAATCCGCGATGCGGGCTGGGAAGGCGAGCCGAAATATGCGCGGGCGCGGCTCGCCATCGTCCCCGGATACACCCATTATAATTTCAGCCAGGGTCCCGAAATGGCGAGGGCTATCGAAGCCTATCTGACCCACCCAACCTCCAGGGCGACGCAGTTCGCGCCCGAGGCAGGCTGACGGAGGCCGGCGGCTACGCCTCCGACAGCACGCCTCGATAATCGGGGTCTTCGAGCGCCCGGCCGGCGCCCATCGCCACGCAGATCAGCGGATCCTCGGCGACCGCCACCGGCAGGCCGGTGGCGAGCGACAGCGCCTCGTCCATCCGCCGCAACAGAGCGCCGCCGCCGGTCAGGACGATGCCGCGATCGACGATGTCGGCGGCGAGCTCCGGCGCGGTGTTCTCGAGCGCGGTCCGGACCGCTCCGATGATGTGGCTCACCGGCTCGGCGATGGCGTCGGCGATCTCGGCCTCGCTGATGAAGATCTCCTGAGGCATTCCGGCCGTCAGGTGGCGACCTCTTACCCGTATCGTCGCGGCCTCGCCTGCAGGCGCAAGCGCGCTGCCGACCTCGAGCTTGATGCGTTCGGCCGTCGCTTCGCCGATCATGAGGTTATGCTTGCGGCGAACGGCAGCAGTGATCGCGTCGTCCATCTTGTCCCCGCCGACCCGGATGGAAGTGCTGTAGGCCAGGCCGTGCAGGGACAGAACGGCCACCTCCGTGGTCCCGCCGCCGATGTCCACCACCATCGCGCCCACCGGCTCCGTCACCGGCAGCCCGGCTCCGATCGCCGCCGCCCTCGGTTCCTCGATCAACCAGACCTTCGAGGCTCCGGCATTGGTCGCCGCGTCGCGAATCGCTCGGCGCTCCACGGAAGTCGAGCCGGACGGGACGCAGACGACGATCTCCGGATGGCGCCCGAGGCGGGAGGGGCCTCCATGGGCCCTGTCGATGAAATGCTTGATCATCTGTTCGGCGACATCGATATCGGCGATGACGCCGTCGCGCAGCGGCCGGACCGCCTGGATGTGCTCGGGAGTCTTCCCCATCATGAGCTTGGCGTCGCGGCCGACGGCCTTCACGCGCCGGACGCCCTCGATCGTTTCGAGGGCGACGACCGACGGCTCGTTGAGCACGATTCCCTTCCCGCGGACGTAGACCACGGTATTCACCGTCCCGAGATCGATCGCCATGTCGTTCGAGGGGAGACGCAGGAAGCGCGAAATCAGCATGACAGGAAATCGTCCCCAAAAGGCAAAAGCGGAAGAATGGCCTGATCCGGCCGGCGGCGAAGTCGCGAATCTCGCGAGGCCTCGAACGGGAGTCTACACGGTTATTGCCGCGGTCGCACCCTAGCCCACACCCAGGCGGCCAGCAGCACCAACCCGGCCGCTGTCGCCAGAAACGGCAGCGGCATCCACGCCCCGTAAAGCAGCACCCCGACGGCGGGAGCCGCGATGTAGGCGACTCCGTTGACCGAAGTGACCATTCCGGCGACGGCGTTCTGCTCGTCGGGGCGGACGGCGAGGGAGGCGCCGCTGGTGAAGCCGGGGCGGAACAGGCCGAAGCCGACCGAGGCGACGGCGAAGCCCAGGGTGATCCCGTACATCGAGTCGGCGAGGCCGGTCAGCAAAGTCCCCGCGGCCGCGATCAGGAGCCCCCAGAAGACGAGCTGGCGCGGGCTCAGCGCGAGGAAGGGGATCAGGCCCCATTGCGCGAGCAGGGTCGCGCCGGCGCCGGCCATCAGCACGATCGCGATCGACTGCTGCGCCTCGGCGAGGGGCACGCCCGAGCGGTCGATGACGAGGAAGCCGATGATCCCGAGCAAAGCGGCGTTGCCGTGGCCGCCGACGACCCCGATGATGTGCCAGGGCAGCACCCGCGGATCGCGCCAGCGCAGGCGTCCGGAGTCTTTGGCGGGACCGTCGCCGCCGCCGCGCGCCCGGCCGCCGGCGAGGAAGCCGCCCATCCACGGATAATCGACCACCTCGCCGCGTGCGGTCGAGCTGGGCGTATCGTCGGGCAGGCGGAAGGCGACCGCCAGCAGCACGACCACTCCGATCGCGGCGAAGACGATCAAAGGCCCGGAGAGGCCGAGCGGCTCGAAGATGAACAAGGGCGCGATCGCCGGGCCGATGATCGTCCCGAGGCCGAAGGAGGAGGCCAGAGCCGCGAGATAGGCGGTGCGCTGCTCGCCCTCGGTGCGGGCGGCGATATAGGCCTGGACCGCGGGCGGCGAAGCCGAGCCCCAGCCGCCGTAAATGGCCCGGCCGAAGAGGAAGATGACGAAGACGATCGTCGCCGGGATCAGGCCGTGGAGGCCGGCGGCGAGGATCCCGCCGCAGATCAGCGAGGACGCGATGAAGCCGTAGAGGCCGAGGCGCATCAGCGCCCGCCGCCCCCTGTGATCGGCCCGGCGCGCCCAGTAAGGCGCCATCAGCACCCAGATCACGGCCGAAAGCGAGAAGGCGATCGCCACCCACAGATCGGCGACGCCGAGCTCGCGGCCGATCGCCGGCATCAGCGACTGCATCGCCGTATTGCCCGAGGCGGCGACCAGCATCACCGCGAAAAGCAACGCGAATCGCTCCCTCGAAAGGCTGGCGGCAGGGGTCATCTGGGGGCAAATCCCGGAAATGAAGCGTTTCGTCCCGGAATTGCCCCAAATAGGGCTGCGGGTCGTCTCGCCCTTGCCATCGGTGCGTTGATTTGCCAACGCACCTAGCTGACCTAATTACGGAACCCCCCATGACCTTTCCCGGCGAACAGGCTCAACGATCCCGCGCTTATGCGCGCCACGGCGCCAAGGGCGGTCCCTGGCTCATGTTCCTCAAGGGGTTCGTCAAGCATCCGGTGATGGTCGGCTCGGTCATCCCCTCCTCGAAGATGCTGATCGACAAGATGCTGGCGCCGGTCGATTGGGCCAATTGCAAATTGTTCGTCGAATATGGCCCCGGGGTCGGCACCTTCACCGAGAAGGTGCTCGAGAAGCTGGCGCCCGACGCGATCCTGCTGACCATCGACACCAACCCGGATTTCACCTCCTATCTGACCTCGAAGATCCGCGATTCGCGGCTTCGGGCGGTGACCGGATCGGCCGCCGACGTGCGCGAGATCATGGCCAATTTCGGCTTCGACCATGCCGATTACATCCTCTCCGGCCTGCCCTTCTCGACCCTTCCTCCCGGCATCGGGCCGAAGATCGCCGAGCAGACCGCCGAAGCGCTTCGGCCCGGCGGAGCCTTCCTCGTCTATCAATTCTCGCCCAAGGTGCTCGACTTCATCAGCCCCTATTTCGGCCGCATCGACCGCGGCTTCGAATGGGTCAACGTGCCGCCGGCAACCCTCTTCTGGGCCTGGCGGGACTAGCCGTCATTGCGAGGAGCGCAGCGACGAAGCAATCCAGAGGGCCTCTGAAGCTGCACTGGATTGCTTCGCTACGCTCGCAATGACGGGCGCCTCCCTCCCTAGGGCCGAGGCAGGCCCACGTCCCTGAAGTTCAGCCGCTTGGCGATTCGGTAGTCGGCGATGGCGACGATGAAATAGCCGATCGCCCAGCGCAGCCGGTTGAGCCAGGTCCGGTTGCGGCGGTGGCTCTCCAGGGTGATCGGCTCCGAATTCTCCACCTCGCCGTCGACGAAATTGCGCATCGCCGCCGCGAAAGGGGCATCGTCGATCCGGAGCATCATCTCGAGGTTGAGGAACAGGCTGCGCATGTCGAAATTGGCCGAGCCGATATGGACGACGTCGCCGACGACGAAGAGCTTGGTGTGCAGCTTGGTCGGGGAATATTCGAAAATGTGGACCCCCCGCCGCAACAGCCACCAATAAGTGTTGCGCGCCGCGGCAATGGTCGCGTTGTTGTCGGATTTGGAGGCGGTGACGATGCGCACCCGCCCGCCGCGCCGGGAAATTCCGGCGAGCCGGCGAAGCATCCCGAAGCTCGGCGCGAAATAGGCGGCGACGAGGTCGAGTCGGCGGGCGCTCCTCATGTCGCGGCGTACGGCGCGCGCCCAGGGGCTGAGGCGGCGCGACGGGCCGCCGAACAGCCAGTGCAATTTGCCCGTCGTGACGCTGCTCTGCTGGAGCAGCTTGCGGATGTCGCGGACCCGGGCGTCGGGGGTCTGGGTCCAGCGGAACAGGCTGTCGAAATAGCCGGCGAGGCCGGCGACCGACGGGCCTTCGACGCTCAGGCCGATGTCGCGCCAGGCCCCCGATTCGACCGTTCCGAAATAATCGTCCGAGACGTTGAAGCCGCCGATGATCACCCGCTCGCCGTCGGCCAGAGCCAGCTTCTGATGGTTGCGGAGCAGATAGCGGCGGCCGTATTTCGGGCTGAACTGGCAGAAGGCGACGCCGGCCGTCTCGAGCGGACGGAAGAAGTCGCGATTGGCGGTGGAGCCGAAGCCGTCGACGAGCACCGACACCCGGACTCCCCGCCCGGCGGCGGCGATCAGGGCCTCGCGCACCCTCGTGCCCGAGATGTCGTCCATGAACATGTAATAGAGGAAGCGCAGGCTCTGCTTCGCTCCGCCGATCAAATCGAGCAGGGCGTCGAGCCGCTCCGGCCCGTCGGCGAGGAGAGTCAGGCGGTTGCCCGCCACTTCGAGCGAAAGACCCGGACGCTCCCCTTCTGCTTCCGCCATGACGGGTGCATGTGCCCGGCGCGCGGCGAGGGCAAGCCCTTGTGTCCGGGGCGCCATGTCATTGACTTTCGGCCCCCTCGTCCGTATCTCCCCCGCTTTCCCCCTTATGGTGTTGAGCGGAGCTGCTTTCATGGCGCGCGTTACCGTCGAAGATTGTGTCGACAAGATTCCCAACCGGTTCGATCTGGTGCTGCTCGCGGCCCAGCGGGCGCGGCAGGTGTCGGGGGGCGCCGAGCTCACCATCGAGCGCGACCGCGACAAGAATCCGGTCGTCGCCCTGCGCGAGATCGCCGAAGAGACGGTGAAGCCCAAGCAGCTCGAGGAAGCCCTGATCTCCGGCCTTCAGAGGGTCCAGGTGGACGATGACGAGGCTCCGGACGAGGTCGGCTCGCTCTCCGCTTCGGCCGAGGCGCTTCGACTCACCGCCGCCGCCCCGCCGCGCAACAACAATGCCGGCGGCGATTACGAATAACCCTTCAGGGAGCGGTTACGCTCTCTTCGACACGGCGATAGGCCGCTGCGCCCTCGTGTGGCGCGGCGGCCTTGTCGTTGGAGCGGCGCTTCCGGAGGCTTCGGACGAACGGGCCCGCACCGGCCTGGCCCGGCGCTTCCCGGGCGCCGTCGAAGCCGAGCCGCCCGCCTTCGCCGCCGCGGCGATCGACCGGATCGTCAGCCTTCTCGCCGGCGGCAGGACCGATCTCGGCGACATCAAGCTCGACCTCGACGGCTCGGCATTCGAGCGCAACGTCTGGCAGGCGGCCCGGCGAATCCCGTGCGGCGAGGTTCGAAGCTATGGCGACATCGCCCGCGACATCGGTGCTCCGGGGGCCGCCCAGGCGGTGGGGATCGCGTTGGGGCGCAATCCCGCGCCGATCATCGTCCCCTGCCACCGGGTGCTCGCTGCCGACGGCAAGAGCGGCGGCTTCTCGGCGCCGGGCGGGGTGGCGACCAAGTTCCGGATCCTTGAGATAGAGGGGGCCCGGCGGCCCGGAGAGCCGGAGCTGTTCGAATCGCTGCCGCTGAGGGTGAAGCCGAGCTGATCCGTCGTCCCAGCGAAGGCTGGGACCCCGGCGGGTGAAGGGTGCCAGCGCATTTCGCTCCCTGGGGCCCCAGCCTTCGCTGGGGCGACGGTCAGGCCGCGTGGGTCTCGCGGTCGAGCTCGTCGCGATCGACCCATTCCATGTCGCGGAGGCTGAGCTCCCGGCCGTCGGCGGACTGGACGATCATCGGCGCGATCGGCTTCCTCGTATAGCGATCGACCAGCACCGGATTGCTGGGATGGCCGGAGATCCAGCGCTCGCCCCACTGGCGCAGCGAGAGCAGGACGGGGAGCAGGTCGCGCCCCTTGTCGGTCAGCCGGTAGGTGACCTTGCGCCGGTCGGCCGGATCCGGGTCGCGCCGGAGGATGCCATGCTCGACCAGCCGGCCGAGCCGGTTGGACAATATGTTGCGGGCAATGCCGAGATTGGTCTGGAATTCCTCGAAATGCCGGAGGCCGTTGAACGCGCCGCGCAGGATCAGGAACGACCAGCGCTCGCCGACCACTTCCAGCGCGGCGCCGATGCCGCATTCGGCGAACACCTCCCGCAATTGCTCCGCTCGGCTCATGGGCCACCTTAGCTTTTTTCCAGCCTTGAACATAAGACACAATTTTCCAGTTGCAAACTAAAACTGATATGCTTATTAGGTTTCATATCACAACTGAAAGGAGCCTGTCATGACCCGGCAACTCACCTCCTCCTTGCTGGCCTTCGTCCTTACCGTCTCGCTGTTCGGAGGCACCGCCTTCGCCGGAACGCAATATCGCGCCGAGCCGGCCAATCCGCCGGCCGCCGGCCGGCTGATCGTCAAGGAGATCGTCTGGAAATGCGGCGCCGGCGGCTGCATCGCGCCCCAGGGCAACAGCCGCCCGGCGGTCGACTGCTCCGCGCTGGTCCGCGAGGTCGGAACCCTGCGCAGCTTCACCGTCGGCGGCCAGCCGATCGACTCGGCGGCGCTCGGAAAGTGCAACGCCCGGGCGCGGTAAACCCGTCATAAATCCTCCCCGGCATTTGCCGGGGAGGGGGACCATGCGAAGCATGGTGGAGGGGCCTCGCCGAGTCCGAAGAACCCCTCCACCGCGCTTCGCGCGGTCCCCCTCCCCGCGAAATCGCGGGGTGGAATTGAGTGCGCCCGCCCGATTACCGTTGCATCGCAGCACCGCACCACCCCATGTTGGTGCGGTGCTTCGACAATATGAACTTCTCGAGAAAGTAAGGGCCTACGACCCGGACGCCGACGAGGCGATGATCAACCGCGCCTACGTCTTTTCGATGAAGGCGCACGGGTCGCAAAAACGGGCTTCGGGCGATCCATATTACAGCCACCCGATCGAGGTGGCCGGGATCCTGACCGATCTCCATCTCGACGACGAGACGATCGTCACCGCCATCCTCCACGACACGATCGAGGATACGGTGGCGACGCCCGAGGAGATAGAGAGGCTGTTCGGGCCCAATGTCGCCCGGCTGGTCGACGGGGTCACCAAGCTCTCGAAGATCGAGGCGCAGAGCGAGAGCCAGCGCGCGGCCGAGAATCTGCGCAAGTTCCTGCTCGCCATGTCGGGCGACATCCGCGTTCTGCTCGTCAAGCTCGCCGACCGGCTCCACAACATGCGCACCCTCCACTTCATCCAGAACGAGGAGAAGAGGAAGCGGATCGCCCGCGAGACGATGGATATCTACGCTCCGCTCGCCGAGCGGATCGGAATGTACGAGTTCATGCAGGAGATGCAGACCCTCGCCTTCCGCGAGCTCGAGCCGGACGCCTATGCCTCCATCTCCCGCCGCCTGGAGCAGCTCCACAAAGGCGAGGGCGACCTCATCGCCCGGATCGGGCGGGGCATAAGGGCCCATCTCGAGGCGAACGGGGTCGAGGCGGAGGTGCAGGGGCGCGAGAAGCATCCTTTCTCGATCTGGCGCAAGATGGCCGAGCGCCACGTCAGCTTCGAGCAATTGTCCGACGTCATGGCCTTCCGAGCCGTCGTCGACACGGTCGAGGACGCCTATCGGACCCTTGGCCTCATCCACCAGCGCTGGCCGGTCGTCCCGGGCCGCTTCAAGGATTTCATCTCCACCCCCAAGCGCAACGGCTACCGCTCGCTCCACACCACCGTCATCCATGACGAGCAGATGCGGATCGAGATCCAGATCCGAACCCGCGACATGCACGCCCAGGCCGAGCACGGCTTCGCCGCCCATTGGGCCTATAAGGAAGGCGACCCGGAAGAGGCGGCCGCCCAGCATCCGTGGATCGACGATTTGCTCGAGATCCTCGAGCATGCGGCGACCGCGGAGGAGCTGCTCGAACATACAAGAATGGCGATGTACCAGGACCGGATCTTCGCCTTCACTCCGAAGGGCGAGCTGATCCAGCTGCCCAAGGGCGCGACTCCGGTCGACTTCGCTTATGCGGTCCACACCGACCTCGGCGACCAGACGGTCGGCGCCAAGATCAACGGCAGGGTGATGCCGCTGCGCACGCCGCTGGAGAATGGCGACCAGGTCGAGATCCTCGTTTCCAAGGCGCAGCACCCGCAGCCCGGCTGGCTGAGCTTCGTCGTTACCGGCAAGGCCCGGGCCAAGATCCGGCGCTTCGTCAAGTCGAAGGAGCGCGAGGAGACGATCCAGCTCGGCCGCAAGATCTTCGACGAGATCGTCCAGCGCCTGCCCCAGCCGCTCGGCTGGGAGGCGATCACCGAGGCTCTGAAGCGGCTCCACTTCCACGACGACGCCGCCTTGATGGAGGCTATCGCCCTCAAGCGGGTGTCGGACGTCGCGGTGATGGAGGCTTTGATCCCTGGCTCGACCGGCAAGGAGGGGGTGAAGCCGCCGCCGCAGCGCACCGCCATCTCGATCAAGGGCCTGACCCCCGGAGTCGCCTTCCAGCTCGCCGAATGCTGCCACCCCATACCCGGCGACCGGATCGTCGGGCTGAGGCGCGAGGGCACCGAGATCGAGGTCCATGTCATCGGCTGCGACAGCCTCGCCGACGGAGTCGATGCCGACTGGCTCGACCTCGCCTGGGGCGACGAATCGGACGGCGGCACGGCGCGCCTGTGCATCGTCATCAAGAACGAGCCGGGCTCGCTGGCGGTGATCGCCGGGATCCTCGGCCGCCACGGCGCCAACATCGTCTCGATGGAGCAGGCCAGCCGCGACGGCAGCTTCCACACCTTCCATCTCGACATCGAAGTGCACGACGTGCAGCATCTGATGCGGATCCTGGCGGCGCTTCGGGCCGCCGATGTGGTGTCGAGCGCGGAGCGTCTGTGATGAATGATGACAGGGTCGACCGGCGGACGATGATCGGGCTGGTCGCCGGGGCGGCCGCCTGGCCGCTGGTGGCGGGAACGGCGGAAGCGGCGGCGCCGGCGGGCTATGTGATGTGGCGCGATCCGGGCTGCGGCTGTTGCCTCGAATGGGCGAAACGGGTGGAGGCGGCGTTCGGCCGGAAGCTGCCGGTGGTGAACGCTTCGAACATGGCCGCGATCAAGACGGCGCAGGGCGTGCCGACCGGGCTCCAATCCTGCCACACCGCCCTGATCCAGGGCGTCGTCGTCGAGGGGCACGTCCCCCCCGAGGACATCAAGCGGCTGATCGCCTCCGGCCGCAAGGGCGTCAAAGGCCTGGCGACGCCCGGGATGCCGGCCGGGGCGCCGGGGATGGACGTCGGCCACAATGTCCGCCAGCGCTACCAGGTGTTCGCCTTCGATTCGGCGGGGCGCCGTTCCCTCTTCGCGACCCACGGCTGAGCGGGAATGACCGACACGCCGGCCTCGATGACCTATGGCGGCTATCTGACGCTCGACCAGCTCCTCTCCGCCCAGCACCCCATCTCGAATCATCATGACGAGATGCTGTTCGTCATCATCCACCAGACCAAGGAGCTGTGGCTCAAGCAGATCATCCACGAGCTGAAGCTGTCGCTCGCGATGGTCCGGAAGGACCGGCTGATCGAGGTCCACAAGTCGCTCTCGCGGGTCTCGCGGATCCAGGCGGTGATGACGCTCAGCTGGGACGTGCTGGCGACCATGACCCCGTCGGATTACACCAGCTTCCGCTCCGTCCTCGGCTCCAGCTCGGGCTTCCAGTCCGCGCAGTTCCGCGAGTTCGAATACAGGCTTGGCCTCAAGGACGGCGGCCACCTCAGATTCCAGGAGGAGGGCAGCGGCCCTCACGACGCCTTGCTCGAGGCGCTTCATCAGCCGAGCCTGTGGGACGAAGCCAATGCCGCCGCCGCGCGCGCCGGGCTGGAGGTTCCGACCGAGGTGCTGGAGCGCGACTGGAGCCAGCCCTATCGCCCGAACGAGGCGGTGGAGGCGGCCTGGGCCGAGGTCTACCGCGAGCCCGAGCGGCATTGGGTGCTCTACCAGCTCGCCGAGAAGCTGGTCGACATCGACGACGCGCTCGCCGGCTGGCGCCACAAGCATGTCGTGACCGTCGAGCGGATCATCGGGCTCAAGCGGGGGACGGGGGGAACGGCCGGGGTCGCCTATCTTCAGTCGACCCTGGGCAAAAGGGCGTTTCCCGAGCTGTGGTCGCTGAGGACGCTGGTCTAGCTAATCCTCCCCATCGCAGATGGGGAGGGGGACCACCCGAAGACTGGTGGAGGGGTAATCGCGCAGGCCTCGCCAGTTACCCCTCCACCAGTCTTCGCCTGGTCCCCCTCCCCGAGCAAGCTCGGGGAGGATTCTAAAGCCCCGCTTTCTCCCGCCTTATCCTGGCGATCTCCTCCGCGGCGATTCGCTCCCTCGCGCCGAGGCTGGGGTGGCTTCGGAAGAGCTGCGGGAACCAGTCATATTTGCCGAGGTAGCGGCGCCAGAAGGGGATGGCGGCGTCGAGATCGTAGCCGGCCGAATCCATCAGCCTCAGCCCGAAGCGGTCGGCGACCTCTTCGCGCTTCCACGCCGCGCTCGCCTTGATTCCGAGGCCGCGCAGGATTCCCTCCTCGCTGCGGGTGGCGGGATGGCCGAAGATGTTGTGCGCGAGCTCGTGGCCGAGGACGACGGCGAGCTCGTCGTCGTTGCGCAGGAACCTGAGCATCGCCAGGGTCATCACCACCGTCCGGCCGGTGGCGAAGGCGTTGACCTGGGTCGATCGGGCGAGTCGGACCCGGCCGAGGCAGGCCGGAACCGAGCCCAGACGGAGCGAGACCTCCCGCCCTTCGCGAAGCACCCGAAGATCGGCCGGGCCCCGGCGCAACGCCGTCTCGAGCTCGCCTTCGGCCTCGTCGGCGAGCCGCCGCCATTTCTCGCGCTTGGGCACGGCGGCGACCGAGGCGCCGGTCGGCAGCGGCCGGCCGTTCACCGCGAGCAGGACGTCGCCGGCGACGAGTCCGGCCCGCGCCGCCGGGGTCCCGGCCAGCACCGTCAGGATTCCGGGGCCGCGGTCGAGGCCGTAGCGGTCGACCATCAGCGCCCGGTCGCCCGGCTCATATTCGGCGAGATGGTGGAAGAGCAGGCCGGTGAGCGGATAGCGGTCGGTGCACAAAGCGGAGCCGGCGAGCGCCAGCCGGTAGGCGACGAGCGCGACGCGCAGATCGTCCTTCCGCAAGGTGGTGGAGGGAGCGCTTTCGACCGCGGCGACCGGAGGCGATGCGGGCTGGGCCTCGGCCGCGCCGAGGGCGAACGCGGCAAGCGTGAGAAAGGCGAGGCGCAACGCAGGGCGGATGTGGCCGGGCCTTTCACGCATGACGGCCGACTCCTGCATTGGACAAGAAAATGGCCGGATGAAGTGTTCCTTCATCCGGCCAAAAACTCAAGACGGCTAACGTCCCCGCCTAACCCTTACGGGCTGTGCGGAAGGTCGTCGTCGTCGCCACCGCAGACGTCAGTCCCGGCGCAGATGCCGAGAATGATCGCGATGAGCGCGATCAGCGGAATGATGAAGCCGCCGCGCAGCTGCTCGCCGTCAACGGTCTCGGCCGCCGGGGCGACTTCGCGCGCGTTCGAGGCGGAAGCAACCGCACTCGTGGTCGCCTGCGCCGCCGCCATCGTCGGCGCCGTCATCAACGCAATTGAGGCGGTCGCAGCAATTAGTCCCTTGAAACCCACGTCAGCTTCTCCCTTCGTACTCGAGCCTGATCTTCTCGATTTCGAGGTCTACCTAATCGGGGGCTCCGGGGCTGTCTACCCTCGAAAATAGCCACCCGATTGAAAACCCTGTACACTTCCTAGCCCGCGATGGGTTTACGAAGCCTGACCCGAACGTCGGACCGTGGATTTGGTTCATTCACTGAGAGAGATCGAGGCCCACTGTTGCTCAAAAGCGACAGCCGAGGATGAAATCGAATTAGGTTTCATAGGGTTCGCTGTGCCGGTTCACAATCGATCCCGGCAAACCCGGTCGATGCGAACCGATTCGGCTGTCGGCACGGCCCGGATCCCGCTTCGGACGCTGATAGCGATCGGATCGAACCGCTTGGCGATGGACGCGAAAAAGGCCGGACGAAGAACCAGCTTCGTCCGGCCTTATTTCAGGCGGTTCTGCGAACCGTCAGCCCGGCTTACGGGCTGGTGGGCAGATCGTCGTCGCCGCTGCAGATGACGTCCGCGGCGCAGAGGCCGAGGATGATCGCGATGAGGGCGATCAGCGGAATGATGAAACCGCCGCGAAGCTGCTCGCCATCGACGGTCTCCGCCGCCGGCGCCACTTCACGCGCGTTCGAGGCCGAAGCCACCGCGCTCGAAGTCGCCTGCGCCGCCGCCAGGGTCGGCGTCGTCATCAAGGCCACCGAGGCGGCCGCAGCAATAAGTCCCTTGAAAGCCACGTCAGCTTCTCCCTTCGTACCCGAGTCTGATCGTCTCGATTTCGAGACTTTCTCTAGTCGAGCGGCTCCGGCGTGTCTATCCCGAAATGAGCCTTGGCCGCGAAGGCCGAAACGTCCCCGTCCTCCAACGCCTTAGTGTTTCTGGACCGCTTTCGGCTGGGTAGAATGGCAGGCGTAATTGCGGAACTCGGCCACGATGTTGCCCAAGCGCGACACCGGCCTGGGGATTGCTCGGAATCGCAATTTGTTTCAGAGGGTTCGCGAACCCGACTTTGGGGAGGAGCCGGTGATCCCTGCCTTTCGTCCGTCGCGCCTGATCGCCCTTGTGACGGCGGCTTTGCTCGCTCTGACCGCCGTGCCGGCATCGGCGGCGGTGTCGATCACCTTCTATTCCAAGGAGCTGGGCGCGAGCTTCCCGCACGCCTTCGTCATCCTCGAAGGCACTCCGGACCGCGGCGGCGCGCGAATCGAGGAGGATTACGGCTTCACCGCGAAGACGATCAGCCCGGCGATATTGTGGGGCAAGGTGTCGGGCGAGGTGATCACCGATCATACCGTCGGCTACGTCAAGGGCAGCGACCGCCACTTCACCGTCGCCCTGACCGACTCCGAATATGATCGGGTGATGGCGACGATCGCGCGCTGGCGCTCGGCCAGGCAGCCCAGCTACGACCTCGACAAGCATAATTGCGTCCATTTCGTCGCCGAGCTGGCCGCGGCGATCGGAATGACTCCCGATACCGGGAAGCTGATGAAGAAGCCCCGCTCCTTCCTCGAGACCCTCGTCGCCCAGAACCGCGCCTGGCTGACAGGCCGCAACGCGGCTCTGCATCGCCTCGCTCCCGCGCCCGCTCGCCGGCCGGTCCGGCCGGGGCCCCTCAAGGTCCCCCGAACTTGACATTCGGCGGCCGCCGAATGCTAGCGCCGGCAGCCCCGGCGATCCCGCCGCCCTCCTTGCCGAAGTGATCCTCGAATGAACGCCTCCCGCTCAGAGCAGATCGTGGTCGTCGGCCTCGGCTATGTCGGCCTCCCGCTCGCGGTCGCGCTCGCGCGAAGCTTCGCCGTCGTCGGCCTCGACATAGACGAGAAGAGGATCGAGGAGCTGCGGCTCGGCGTGGACCGGACCCGCGAGGTCGAGAGCGAAGCGCTCGCCGCCTCTCCGCTCCGGCTCACCAGCCGGCCCGCCGACGCCGCCGGTGCCGACATCTACGTCGTCACCGTGCCGACCCCGGTCGATTCCGACAACAAGCCCGACCTCGGTCCGGTCGTCAGCGCGACCCGAAGCCTCGCCACCCTGCTCGACCCCGCCCGCAAGCCGATCATCGTCTACGAGAGCACCGTCTATCCGGGCGTGACCGAGGAGATTTGCGGGCCTCTGATCGAGGAGGTCTCGGGGCTTCAGCGCGGCCGCGACTTCTTCCTCGGCTACTCGCCCGAACGGATCAATCCGGGCGATCGCGAGCATACGGTGGACCGGATCGTCAAGGTCGTCGCCGGCGAGAGCGAGGCGGTGACCGAGCGGCTCGCCGCGATGTACGGCGCGGTGACCAGCGCGGGCGTGTTCCGAGCCGCCTCGATCAGGACCGCCGAGGCCGCCAAGGTGATCGAGAACGCCCAGCGCGACATCAACATCGCCTTCATGAACGAGATCACCAAGATCTTCTCGAAGCTCGACATCTCGATCTGGGACGTGCTCGCCGCGGCCGGCACCAAGTGGAACTTCCTGCCCTTCCAGCCCGGGCTGGTCGGCGGCCACTGCATCGGCGTCGACCCTTATTATCTAAGCTTCCGGGCCCAGCAGCTCGGCCTCGACCCGAACGTCATCCTCGCCGGCCGATCGACCAACGACGGCATGGGCGCCTGGGTCGCCGACGGCCTCCACAAGCGGCTGGGACGGGCGGGGCGCGCCCTGGTCATGGGCCTCGCCTTCAAGGAGAATGTGCCCGATCTCAGGAACAGCCGGGTGATCGACGTCGTCCGCCGGCTTCAGGAGCTCGGCCATGCGGTGACGGTCCACGACCCGCTCGCCGACGCCGCCGAAGCGCGCCACGAATATGGCGTCGACCTCGCCGCCGACGCCCTGGACCGCCGCTACGATCTCGTCCTCGTCGCGGTGCCCCACGCCGCTTATGCCGAGCTAGACGACGCCCGGCTCATCGGGCTGGTGGCCGAGGGCGGTCTGCTCGCCGACCTCAAGCATCTGTACAAGGGGCGCGCCTTGCCGGGAATCGAGCGCTGGACGCTTTGATGCCCCCCTCCCCGCGAGGGAGGGGAATGTCGGACCGACATATATGCTATTGATAATCATTCGCAACTGAAATAGCCAGCCGCGATGCGCTCCTCCACCCATAGCCGCCTCCGCCGCCTCTGGTTCCAGATCCACAAGTGGATCGGACTGGCTCTGGCCCTTCTGATCGTCCCCGTTTCGTTGACCGGCTCGGCCCTGGTCTGGCACGATTGGCTCGACGAGCGGCTCAACCCGGAGCGCGCCGCGACGGCGGCGCCGAGCCTGCCGCCCTCCGCTTATGCGGCCGCGGCGAGGCGATTCGCCCGGCCCGGCGAGTTGCTGACCAGCCTCGCTTATCCGCGCGACGGCGGGCCGGTCGTCGCCACGTTCGCCAGGACGGATCAGCCCGCGCGCGCGCGGCCGGTGCGCATTTTGCTCTATCTCGACCCGGCCTCGGGGCGCCTGCTCGACCGGGCGGCCAGCGACGCGGGCGCGGTCCGGCTGCTCCACAACCTCCACGGCTCGCTGATGGTCCCGGGCGTCGGCCGGCAGATCGTCGGCTGGATCGGCGTGGCGATGCTCCTCTCCTCGCTCACCGGCCTGTGGTTGTGGTGGCCGCTCAGCGGCCGCTTCACCCGCGGCCTGAAGTGGCGGCGGCGGGCGACGACCAGCGCCAACCTCCACCACCAGGGCGGCTTCTGGATCGTCCTGCCGCTGGCGGTCCTGTCCTTCACCGGCGCCTGGATCTCCTTCCCCGCCTTTTTCGCGGCCCTGTCCGGCGACCCGGCGGGCCCGTCCATGGCGGAGCGGATGCGCCGGTCGGCGGCTCCGCCGGCGGCCGCGACGAGGCTGAGCCCCGACGCCGCCCTGGCCTCGGCCCGGCCGCTGGCGAGCGGCGGCCTCGTCGGCCTGGCCTGGCCCAGCGGTCCCGAAGCCAGATGGAAGATTTCCTTCGCGCGTCCGGGCGGCGCGGCCGAAGTAACGGTCGACGACCGCTCCGGCGCCGCCGCCCCGCCCAGGCCGCCGCAGCGCGAGACGACCGCCCGGCTGATGCGCCGGATCCACGACGGCACCGGCATGGGCGCGCTGTGGCAGATCATCATCTTCATCGGCGGGCTGATCCCGGCGCTGCTGGCGGTGACCGGGATCCTGATGTGGCTCCACGTCCGCCGCGGCAGGTCGCGGGCCCGCGCCGCGGCCTGAGGCCGCCGAACGGTCGAGCCTCCTCCGCTCAGACCCCGTGATACTCGCGGTACCACTCGACGAACCTCGGCACGCCTTCATCGATCGCGGTCGTCGGCCTGAACCCCAGGTCGCGCTCGATCGCCGAGATGTCGGCATAGGTGTCGCGGACGTCGCCGGGCTGCATCGGCATCAGAATCTTCTCGGCCTTGCGGCCGCAGGCCTGCTCGATCAGGCCGATCATCCGGGTCAGCTCCTCGGAGCGGTGGTTGCCGATATTGTAGAGGCGGTGCGGGCCGCGGCTTCCGCCGGCCTTGGGCTCGCCGTCGTCCGGGGGCGGGTTGTCGAGCGCGGCGACGACCCCGGTGACGATGTCGTCGATATAGGTGAAGTCGCGCCGCATATCGCCTTCGCCGAAGACCTGGATCGGTTCGCCGGCGAAGATCGCTTTGGTGAACAGCCACATCGCCATGTCGGGCCGGCCCCAGGGGCCGTAGACGGTGAAGAAGCGAAGGCCGGTCAGCGGCAGCCGGTAGAGATGGGCGTAGGTCTCGCTCATCAGCTCGTCCGCTTTCTTGGTCGCGGCGTAGAGCGAGAGGGGATGATCGACCCGGTCCTCGACCCGGAACGGCAGGGTCTCGTTGCCGCCATAGACCGACGAGGAGGAAGCATAGACGAGGTGCGAAAGAC
This sequence comes from Allosphingosinicella sp., assembly GCA_035719905.1. Classification (GTDB taxonomy): domain Bacteria; phylum Pseudomonadota; class Alphaproteobacteria; order Sphingomonadales; family Sphingomonadaceae; genus Allosphingosinicella. The sequence goes on along the minus strand of DASTFN010000073.1, from coordinate 58,407 downwards.
CGCGGTGGCGGGCGAGCTCGAGCAGATTGACATGGCCGACCAGGTTGGAGCGGACATAGGCATGCGGATTCTCGATCGAATAACGCACTCCCGCCTGGGCGCCGAGATGGACGGCGCGGTCGAACCCGATACCGTCGAGCGCCCGTGCCAGCGCCGCGTCGTCGGCGAAATCCACTTCGATCGAGGTGAAGCCGTCATATTGGCGGCGCAGCTTGGCCTCGCGGTCGCGCTTCAGGGCGACGCTGTAATAATCGTTGAAATTATCGAGGCCGACGACCTCGTCGCCGCGGGCGAGAAGCCGAGCGCTGACGTGATGGCCGATGAACCCGGCCGCGCCGGTCACGAGGATCTTCATGGCCGGGCCCTTACCGGCGGGGCGCTACCCTGCCAAGCCGCGCGCTCACGCCGCGGCGGCGGCGCCGGGCTCGCGGGCCTCGATGAACCAGCGCTCCTCGCCCTCGAGGCCGATCGCGGTCAGGAGTCCGGAACGGTAGGCGCCGGTGTCGACGGCGATCCGGTTGGGATGCTCCTCGGGCCGCTCGACGATCGTGTGGCCGTGGACGACGACGACTCCGTGATCGCTGCGATCCTCGAGGAAGCCCTCGCGGATCCATCTGAGGTCGCGGCTGACCTGCTTGTCGAGGGCGACCCCCGGCCGGATCCCGGCATGGACGAACAGATAATCGCCGAAGCGGAAGCTGTCGTGCATCTCGTCGAGGAAGCGGACGTGGCTCTGGGGCACCTGCCGGACCAGCCTCTCCATGATCGCCGTCGGAGTGGCGTTCAGCATCCAGCCGGTGGTGAGCCCGTAGCTCTGAGCGCATTCGGTGCCGCCATAGGCGAGCCAGTGCTGGACGCTCGAATCGTCGCCGCCGAGGACCCCGAGGAAGAATTCCTCGTGATTGCCCTTGAGGAAGACGTTGCGGGCGAAGGCGGGCGGATGCCTGACGAGCCGGTCGACGACCCCGCGGCTGTCGGGCCCGCGGTCGACCAGGTCGCCGAGGAAGACCAGCCAGGTCCTGGCCGGGCCGCGCCGCTCATTGTCCTCCTCGATCCGGGCGAGGAGGTCGACGAGAAGGTCGAGCCGGCCGTGGACGTCGCCGATCGCATAGGCGCGGCCGCCCGTCGGGCCGCTTCGGCCGCGGGTCGTCCGGCTCTTCGCAAACAGTCGGCTCAACACTGACGGGGACTCCGGTGACGCACAGCCGCCGATATTTGGTGTTTCGCCGCAGTTGCAAGCTTTTAGCCGCGGAAAACGCCGGACTCTGGACGGCGATTGCGAAATAAGCTAAGCGGCGCAACGAGATAAAGGCAGCTTGCCTGGAGGGGCGGCGCGGGCACCGTTTCCGCAGGGATCGGTGTGCGCCGAATCGGCGATGGGCTGTTCCACGGAAGCCATGGATTGTGTAGAGGGCTTGTCGCCCCCGACCGGAGAAAGATGAACATGCGATCGTTTCGGCATGAAGTGCGTGACTTTTCCTTCGGCGGGCTGATCGGCCGCGCCTTGCTGGTGGTTGCAGCCCTCGCGGTTTCGGCCTGCGCGGGCCGCGGCGGCTCCGTCCCGTACGAGCCGACGGGCTTCCAGGCCCCCGACACGCAGGGGCAGCCGGTCGCCAACGCGTCGCATCCGATCGGCGCCCTCGACACCATCACCGTCTCGGTCTTCCAGGTCGAATCGCTGTCCGGGGACTATAAGGTCGATGCCCAGGGCAAGATCGATTACCCGCTGCTCGGCTCGATCCAGGCGCAGGGGCGCACCACCCAGGAGCTGCGCGACCAGGTGGCCACGGCGCTCTCGCAGAAATATCTGCAGTCGCCCAACGTCCAGATCGCGATCAAGGACCGGGCGGAGCAGACCATCACCGTCGACGGCTCGGTCCGCAGCCCCGGCCTGTTCACCGTCAAGGGCCCGACCACCCTCCTCCAGGCCGTCGCCATGGCGAAGGGCACGAGCGAGGACGCCAACCCGTCGCGGGTCGTCGTCTTCCGCACCATCCGCGGCGAAAAGATGGCCGGGGCCTTCGACCTTCAGGATATCCGGCGCGCCAAGGCCGAGGATCCCATCATCTACGGCAACGATATCGTCATCGTCGACGGCAGCCGCGCCCGAGCGGTGTACCGCGATCTGATGAGCACCCTGCCGCTGCTTACCATATTGCGCCCCTTCTAAAGGGCGGTTCGGACTCGATAGACAGGATTCGAAGATCATGAATAATCATGGGGGATATCTCCCGAACCAGGGCGCCGTTCTGCCTTTCGATCCGAGCGGACGGCTGCCGGCGCATACCGGCCTCACCGACGTCGCCTTCGGGCGCCCGGCCAAGGCCGACTCCCGTTTCGACATCAACGAGATCTGGCGGATCGTGGCGAAATGGTGGTGGCTGATCACGGCCATCGCCGTCGCCTGCCTGCTCGCCGCCATCGTCATCTCGCTGATGATCACCCCCCTCTATCGCGCCCAGGCGACGATCGAGGTGAATCCGCAGGGCGTTCAGGTCGTCGGCGAGAAGGTCGGCGAGGTCCAGCCGGAAGCGGGGAACAGCCGCGAATTCCTCAATACCCAGGTCGGCCTCTTGAAGAGCCGCTCGCTGGCGGAACGGGTCGCGCGCAGCACCAACCTCGCCAATAACGAGACCTTGTTCGAACAGGACGTGCCGCGCCAGGCGCGCGAAGGCGCCGCGGCCGGATTGGTCCAGAGCAGCGTCACCGTCGCGCCGCAGCGCGACAGCAGCCTGATCGCCATCTCCATCGAGGGCCCCAATCCGGAGCTCACCGCCCGCCTCGCCAACGCCTATGCCGACAATTTCATCCAGTCGAACATGGAGCGGCGCTACGAGGCGACCTCCTACGCCCGCAATTTCCTCCAGCAGCGCATCGCGGCGGTGAAGGGCCGGCTGGAGCAGTCGGAGCGGCAGCTGGTCGACTATGCCAAGGCGCAGGGCATCATCACCCTCAGCGTCGATTCCGGCGGCACCGGCAGCGTCCGCCAGGAGCAGTCGATCGACGCCGCCACCCTCATCCAGACAAACAACAATCTGGCCCAGGCGAAAAGCGACCGGATCGCCGCCGAGCAACGCTTCCGCCAGGCCGCCGGCGCTCAGTCGCGAGTCGCCGCGATCAGCGATCCCACCGTCCAGGCGCTCGGCCAGCAGCGCGCCGCGCTCGAGGCGCAATATCAGCAGAAGCTCGCGCTCTTCAAACCGGACTTCCCGGAGATGATCCAGCTGCGCAGCCAGATCGATTCGCTGAGCAAGGAGATCGCCCGGCAGTCGAGCAACGTTTCCGGCTCGACCTCCAGCAACCTCCAGGCCGAATATCAGGCCGCGCTGGCGCGCGAAAATGCGCTCCAGGCGAAGGTCAACGAGGGCAAGGCCGGGCTGATGGCGCTGCGCGAGCGCAGCATCCAATACACCATCCTCCAGCGCGAGGTGGACACCAACCGCAGCCTCTACGACGCGCTTCTCCAGCGCTTCAAGGAAGTCGGGGTCGCCGGCGGAGTCGGCGCGAACGTGGTGTCGGTGGTCGACCGGGCGCAGGTGCCCGGCGGTCCGTTCAAGCCCAATCTGCCGCTCAACATCATGATCGGCCTCGCCATCGGCATATTGCTCGGCCTCGGCACCGCCTTCTCGATCGAGTGGATCGACGACACGATCAAGACTCCTGACGATGTCGGCAACAAGCTCGGCCTCGCCTCGCTCGGGGTCATCCCGGGCGTCGGCAAGGGGCTTGCGGTTCGCGAGCAGCTCGAGGATCCGCGATCGCAGGTGTCGGAGGCCTATCAATCGGTCCGGACCGCGCTTCAATTCTCGACCGACCATGGCGTGCCGCGCAGCCTGCTGGTGACCAGCACCCGCGCTTCCGAGGGCAAGTCGAGCACCGCGCTCGCGCTCGCCCAGACTCTGGCCAGCCTCGGTGCCTCGGTCCTTCTGATCGACGCCGATCTGCGCAAGCCGACCTTCCGCGGCCCGAGCTCGACCAGCCAGGGCCTGTCCAGCCTTCTGGCCGGATCGGACAAGGTCGCCGAGTGCGTCCACCCGACTCAGATGGAGCGGCTGTTCCTTCTGCCCAGCGGCCCGATCCCGCCCAACCCGGCCGAGCTGCTCGCCTCCGGCCGCTTCAAGGAGATACTGGACGAAGCGCTTCAGCGTTTCGACCACATCATCATCGACAGCCCGCCCGTGCTCGGCCTCGCCGACGCTCCGATGCTGGCGTCGAGCACCGAGGGGACCTTGATGGTGATCGAGGCCGGCGCCATCCGCCGCGCCGCGGCGCTCAACGCGGTCAACCGCCTGCGCGCCTCCGACTCCCGACTGATGGGCGCCATCCTCACCAAGTTCAACGCGCTCAAGGTCGGCTACGGTTATGGCTATGGCTACGGCTATGGCGATGACATCTACGCCTATCGCGAAGGCGATTCGCCGAAGAAGCAGATCGAGCTCCTGAAAGGCTGATCGTGGCCGCTGGCGCACAGGGGGAGGGCCCGGGTTCCGGGCGGCGCATCGCCGCATGGGCGGTGACCGCGGCGTCGCCGCTGATCGCCTGGCTGATCGTCAAGTCTGCCGCCGCGAGCTTCTCGATGGCGACGGCGGTCGCGATGGCGGATTTGCCGCCCGCCAACCCGGCGCCGACGCTCAAGGTCCTCGCAAGCTCCGCCCAGCAACCCACGATCCGGGTGAAGGACGAGATGCAGCAGGCGGCCCGGGACGGCCTCGCCCGACTGCCGCTTTCCTTCGAGCCCTTCTTCGTCGCCGCTCGGGCGGCCGAGCAGAAAGGCGATCTCCGCCGGGCCACCGTGCTGATGGAGGAAGTGCGCCGCCGCCGCCATTCCCACCCCGCGGCGCGCATGCAGCTGATGATCTATTACACCAAGGCGGAACGCTTCCCGGAGGCGCTCTCGGAGATCGACGTCGTCCTTCGGAGAAGCGAGGAGCTGAGGCCCGCCTTGCTGCCCGAGCTCACCAAGCTCATCGCCGATCCGCGCGGCCGCGCCGCGCTCGCGACGATCCTCGCCAGGGATCCGATCTGGCGTGAGGCCTTCTTCTCCGCGGCGGGCGCGCGCAAGCTTTCCACGGCCGACGCCCGCGACCTCTACGAGCGCATCCGGGCGCTGAAGCCGAAGCACGACCTGATGCTCGAGCGCCAGCTGATCCTCCAGACCCAGGCCGCCTCGGGAAATTATGTCGGGGCCCGGCAGACCTGGCTCTCCGCCCTTCCCCAGCAGGATCGGGCGACGAACCGCAATATGTTCGACGGCGGCTTCCGCGGCCTGCGCGCTCCGGGGCCGTTCGGCTGGGCTTTCAAGGACGGCGACGCGGGACGCGCCGAGCCGGCCAAGGACGGCCAGCGCACCTATCTCGACGTCGCTTATTTCGGCGGCCAGAACGTGACCCTGGCCGAGCAGATGCTGGCCCTTCCGCCGGGTCGCCATGTTCTGCGCCTCGTCGCAAGGAGCCCCAACGGCATCACCTCGGGCAAGCTCTTCTGGCGGTTGACCTGCCTTCCGGGCGGGAGCCCGGTCGGAGCGCTCGACATGGCCCGGGCCGGTGCCGAAAACCGGCGGTTCAACGCCGCCTTCACCATCCCGGCTTCGGGCTGCGCCGGCCAGTCGCTGGCCCTGGTCGCCGAGCCCGGCGACGTCGCGACCGTCGTCAACCTCGAGATCGCGCGCATGGAGATCGGCCAGTGAAGGGCGGATTCTGGACCCTGGCGGCACTTGCCTATCTGGGCGCCTGCCTGCTGCTCGGCGGCGCCAGCGCGGCCGGCGTGGCGGCGAACGCCTTCCTCCAGTTCGTCGGGCTGGGCGCGATCGTCGCCTTGCTCTGGCGGCGGGATTTTGCGCTTCAGGACGGGGCGCGAGGGCCGCTCTGGATCGGCCTCGGCCTGCTCCTGGTCGGACTGCTCAGCCTCGTTCCGCTGCCCGGCGGGCTTGGATCGAGCCTGCCGCTGCGTGGCGAGCTGGTCGAGGCTTTCCGGATGATCGGAATGACGCCGCCGTCGCTTTCCGCCTCGCTCGCGCCGTCCTGGACCTTGAATTCGCTGCTCCATCTGGTGCCCGCGACGGCGATGTTCCTGCTGGTGCTCCGCCTCCCCAACGAGGAGCGGCGGCTGCTTCCGGTGGTGGTTCTGGCCGTTGCCGGGGTCTCGGTGGTGCTGGGCGCCTTCCAGCTGATGGGCGGGCCGGATTCGCCGCTGCGCTTCTACGACGTCACCAACCGCACCTCGCCGGTCGGCTTCTTCTCCAACGCCAATCACGAGGCGACCCTGCTGCTTTGTGCGCTACCCCTGACGGCGGTGGTCGCGGGCCGGATGGCCACCCGCCGCTCCCGCTCCAGACGGAGCGGCGGCGCCATCGTCAGCGCCTCCATCGCGGTCTTCATCATGGCCGGAATCGCGATCAGCGGGTCGAGCGCCGGCTACGGCCTCGCCCTTCCCGCCGCGGTGGCCAGCTTCCTCATCTACCGGCGCACCGTCGCCGGCCGGATCGCTGCGGGCTGGTGGGCCGCCCTCGCCGGGCTCGCCTTGGTGTTCGCCTTCGCCGGCTTGCAGGGCCCCCTGGGCAAGGAGGTGTTCGAGGCGGACATGTCTTCGTCCCAGCCGTCGAGCCGCCGGGTGCTCGCCTCGACCACCGTCGAGATCATCAAGGACAGCTTCCCGATCGGCACCGGCCTCGGCACCTTCTCGACCGTCTACCGCCGCTACGAAGACCCGAGCCGGGTGACCCGGCAGTTCGCCAACCACACCCACAACGATTATGTGGAAGCGGTGCTGGAGCTCGGGGCGCCGGGCCTCCTGCTGATCCTCGCTTTCCTCTATTGGTGGGGGCGGCGCTCCTACCAGGCCTGGTCCCGGGACTTCGAAGGCGCCGCGCTCGCCCGCGCGGGCTCCGTGATGATCGGAATCGTCCTCGCCCACTCGATCGTCGATTACCCGATCCGGACGGCGGCGATCGTCGCCATCTTCGCCTTGAGCTGCGCACTGATGGTGCCGGCGGCGCCCCGCCGAAGCTCGGCCGTGGCGGCCGAGGACGATTCGGCGACGCCGCTGAGGCATATCGAGGCCGTATAAAGCTTCCCCGCACCCGCCAGATTCAAAGGAAATCCCAGGACGTGTTGATCGAGCAGACCGATCTTGCCGAAGTGCTCGTGCTGACGCCGCGCTCCTATCGCGACCGGCGCGGCTTCTTTTTCGAAAGCTACAACAAGCGCGCCTTCGCCGAGGCGGCGGGAGCGGATTTCGAGTTCGTCCAGGACAATCACAGCCGCTCGAAGCGCGGCGTCCTGCGCGGCCTTCACTACCAGCTGCCGCCGAAGGCGCAGGGCAAATTGGTGCGGGTGGCGGCCGGCGAGATTTTCGATGTCGCGGTCGACATGCGCCGAACTTCGGCCACCTTCGGGCACTGGGTCGGGGTCGTCCTTTCGGCCAGGAAGCGCAATCAGCTGTGGGTCCCGCCGGGCTTCGCTCACGGCTTCCTCACGCTAAGCCCCACAGCGGACGTCCTCTACAAGGCGACGGATTATTACGACCCGGCGAGCGAGCGCTCGGTCATCTGGAACGATCCGGACATCGGCATCGACTGGAACCTCGCCGCCGAGCCGATCCTGTCGGACAAGGACGCCGCCGCCCCGCCGCTCGCCGCCGCGGAGGCGTTCGGCACAACCGACGGCCGATGAGCGTATCGAGGCACACTACCTACAATCTCCTCGGCGCCCTGCTGCCGCTCGGCATCGCCCTCGTCACGATTCCGCTCTACCTCAAGATCGTCGGCGCCGAACGTTACGGGCTGCTCTCCATCTGCTGGCTTCTGCTCGGCTATTTCGGCCTTTTCGATTTCGGGATCAGCCGCGCGGTGTCGCAGAAGATCGCCTCGCTTCGCGAGCAGGGCGCCGATGCGCGCAGCGAGACCTTCTGGACCGGGCTGACCCTCACCCTGGTCCTCGCGGCCATAGCAATCCCGCTCACCTTCCCGCTCGCCGCCCTCGCGCTCTCGTTCATCGACGTTCCGGACGGACAGCTCCACGGCGAGGTCGTCCGGGCGGTGCCGTGGCTTGCGGCGGTCCTTCCGGTCGCCCTGCTCGGGGCTTTTCTCAACGGCGTCCTCGCCGGCCGCGAACGCTTCGGCACCCTCAACCTCATCGAAGGGGCGGGCAACGTCCTCTTCTCGATCGTTCCGCTGGCGCTCGCTTGGGCCTTCGGTCCGGAGCTGTGGCTTCTGCTCGCCGGCTCGCTCGCCGCCAGGCTGGTGCCGGTGACCTTGCTTGCACTCGCCTGCGCGCGCGCCGTGCCGGTGGGCCGTCCGCGCTTCCGGCGCGAGCTGGTCAGGCAGCTGGCGGGTTATGGCGGGTGGGTGAGCGTCACCAGCGTGATCGGGCCGTTGCTGGCCTTGTGGGACCGGTTCGCGATCGGAGCCGTGCTCGGCCCGAAGGCCGTCGCCATCTACGTCATCCCCTTCTCTTTGGCCTACCGCCTGGTCATGGTTCCGGCGGCGCTGACCAGCGCCCTCTTCCCGCGCTTCGCCATGGCCTCGAAAGAGGAGCTCGAACGGCTGAGCCTGACGGCCCTGACCGCCGTATCGGTGGTGATGACCCCGATCATCCTCGTGTCGATCCTGTGCGCCGGCCCGTTCTTCGACCTCTGGCTCGGCCGGGAAATAGGGCCGCCGGCGGCGGAGGTCGCCTACATCCTTCTGCCCGCGATCTGGGCGAACAGCCTCGCCCTGGTGGCCATGTCCATCCTCCAGGGACAGGGAAAGCCGAAATTCGTCGCTTTGGTCCATCTCGTGGAGACCCTTCCCTATTTCGGGCTGCTCTACGTCGGCCTGACCATGTTCGGGCTCAAGGGCGCTGCGGCGGCTTCGAGCCTGCGCATGGTCGCCGACGCGTTGCTGCTGATCCGGATGGCGCGGGCGCCGATGGCCAGGCTTCTGCCGCTGCTGTTGCCCGCCGCCTTGCTCGCCGGCGCGGCGGCCACGGCACTCCTGCTGCCGATGGATTCGATCGCCCGCTGGGTGTTGCTCGCGCTGTTCCTCGGCGCCGGCAGCCTCGATTCCTGGCGCCGGCGCCCGGAAGCTCTGGATCAGTTCGCCCGGGCGGCCCTGGCCCGCCTGAAACCCGCCCGGCGCTAACGCCGGAACAGGCGCCCCAGCCGGGTCGAGAGGATTCGGCCGAGCAGGGGCGTGCCGGAGACCAGGAAGGTCGTGCAGGTCGTCCTGATCCACCGGCTTCGCAACGCACGCCGGTATTTGGCGATCGCCGCCCGGCGCGCGGCGTAGAAATTGGCGTCGGTCCTTCCCCCGCTCTTATGGCGCAGGTGGAAGTCGATCACGTAAGCGGTTCGGCCGAGCATGTCGGCGACGATGCACAGGTCCGCCCCATAGAGGTGGAAGCCGCCCAGATCGTGCGACAGAGCAAGGTTGGAATCGCGTCTGACGACGATGAAATTCTCGTCGAGCGCCGCCGCCCGGGCCGGAAAGTCGCCGGTCGACTGATCGGCTCCGTGCGGATCGCTGATCCGGATCGCCAGCTTGCCGCCGGCGACCCCGCCGGCATTGCCGCACAGCGCCCAGGCCGGATCGAGCTCATCCAGCTCGGCCAGGCGCTTCTCCAGCGCCGAGCGGCCCTGCTCGAGCAGGAGGATGTCCTGGTGGCACAGGATCAGATAGTCGCCCGAAGCGCGCGTCAGGAAAAGATTGTAGCCGGCAAAGGCGTCGAAGGCGTTGCTCTTGCTATTGTCGAGATAGAGGAACTCGCAGTCGGCGCCTTCGAACCCCCCCTTGCTGAAGGATTCGACCATCTCGGCATATTCGTCGAGGTCGGTCACCAGGGTGCAGATCGAGAAGCGGATCGCGCCGCTCGGGAGCGTGTCCGCGCGCCGCGGCTTCGGGCCGGCTTCGTTCGAGGCTAGGGTCATGCGGCTTCTTAGCCGTCCCTCACGCCGGTGCAACGGCCCCGTGCGAGGTTGACACTTTCCCTGGCGGCTGACCATGAGCGGCGCCAATCGCGGACATATCTGGAAAAACCCAATCAAATGGCAGGCGAGGACATCGAGGCGGGCGCCAGGGAGCTGCGGGAATTCTACGCCGCCAAGGACGCCTCCTATTTCGCGGGCGTTCGGAAGGACATATTGGCGGAGCTGCCGAAGGACCCCGAGGCCCGGATCCTGGAGATTGGCTGCAGCGCCGGCGGCACCGGCGAGGCCGCTCTCGCCACCGGCCGAGCGGGCTTCTACCGCGGCGTGGAGTTCGACCCGGAAACGGCCGAGCGGGCCCGCTCCGTCCTCAGCGACGTCGTCTGCGCCAATGTCGAGACGCTCGACCCGGCCCGGATCGCCGATTGCTATGACGTGCTGATCCTGAGCGAGGTGCTCGAGCATCTGATCGACCCCTGGGGCGTGATGAAGGCGCTCGCCCCCTTGGTGAAGCCGGGCGGGCGGGTCTTCGCCAGCTCGCCCAACATCTCCCACCACAAGGTGATCCGCTCGCTGCTCGCCGGCCGCTTCGACTATGAGCCGGAAGGCGTGATGGACCGCACCCATGTCCGCTGGTTCACGCCCGCCAGCTACCGCGCCCTGTTCGAGGAGGCGGGCTTCGAGACCCTCTCGGTCGGGCCGGTGGCGCCCTATCCGGGTAAGGCGCGGTTTATCAACCGGCTGAGCGGGGGGCGCCTCGCCCATTTGTTCCAGCTCCAGATCCTCTACAAGGGACGCAAGGCCGATCCATTGCGCGCGCCCGGCGGATGACTTCGTCCGTCTCGGTGGCGCTGGCGACCTATAACGGCCGCCGTTACTTGCCCGAGCAGCTGGCGAGCCTGGCGGCGCAGACTCGCCGCCCGGACGAGCTGGTCGTCTGCGACGACAATTCCACCGACGGCAGTGTGGAGCTGCTCGAGTTATTCGCCCGAACCGCCCCCTTCCCGGTGCGCATCCACCGCAACCCGAGCAATCTCGGCGTGCTCCGCAATTTCGAGAAGGCGCTGTCGCTCTGCGAAGGGGACATCGTTTTCCTGTCGGACCAGGACGACGTCTGGCTGCCGGAAAAGATCGACGAGATCGTCAAGCTCTTCGAGGCGAGTCCCGGCGCCCTCGCAATCCTCAACGACAAGCTGATCGCCGACGAGGATCTCGTCCCGACCGGAGCGACCATGCTCGGCAACATCCGCGGCTTCGGCTCTCCCGACGGCAATTTCGTCGCCGGCTGCTGCTCGGCCTTTCGCCGCGAGTGGCTTGGGATCGCCTTGCCCATCCCCGACGGGGCCATCGCCCACGACACCTGGCTGATCGGCCTCGCCCACCGGCTCGGGCTGGTCTCGATCAGCGAGAAGGCCCTTCAATATTATCGCCGGCACGAATCGAACGTCTCGCAGAACCGCTACAGCGCGCCGCGCAGGGTGGGCTTCGCCAAACGTCTCGGAAGCGAGGCCGCGGGCCTGTTCCGGCGCTCGCCGGGCGCCGCCGCCGCCTTCTGGCAGCCCTTCCTCGATTCGAACGCCGCCGAGATCCGGAGGATCGAGGAGCGCCTGGAAGAGCTCGGCCGCCTCGGCCTCGGCGACCGGGCCGGGGCCGCGCTCGATCGGCTTCGCGAGCAGGGGGCGGCGATGGCCGAGCGTCAGCGCCTCGCCGCCGCCTCGCCGGCACGGCGGGCGGGGCCGGTCTGGAGATTGTGGCGTTCGGGCGGCTACCGCCATTTCTCCGGCTGGAAGAGCGCGCTCAAGGATCTGCTGCAATGAGGATATTGTTCGTCACCTGGGACGGACCGCAGGTCCACTATCTCGAATCCCTCTTCCTGCCGATCTTCGCGGGCCTCAGGCCCGACGGATATGAGTTCGACATATTGCAGTTCCGCTGGGGCAGCGCCGCGCAGGAGGAAGCGGTCCGGGCGGCCTGCGCCGAAGCGGGCTGCGGCTACAGCGCGGTCAGGATCTGGCGCTGGGGGGCTCTCGGCGCGTTCGCGACCGCCCTCCTCGGCGGAATCCGCCTGCGCAAGGCGGTCCGACGGTTCGGCGCCGACGCGATCATGCCGAGGAGCCTGTTGCCCTCGCTCGCGACCCTGGCCGGCGGCGGGCCCGGCCTTCGGCCCGTGCTCCTGGACGCGGACGGCCTGGAGGTGGACGAGCGCATCGAGTTCGCCGGCCTGAAGAGGAACGGCCTCGTCCACCGGATCCTGAGCGGCATCGAGGCGCGGATGGTGCGCCGATCGACCGCCGTGCTGGTGCGCACCGCCGCCGCCCGGGAGATATTGATGGATCGGGCCGGGCCGCCGGCCGACCCCGCCAAATATACGATCGTCGCCAACGGACGGGATGGACGAGTCTTTCATCCTTTCGACGAGCAGAGCCGCCGGGCCGTCCGCTCGGAGCTGGGAATCGCCGCCGACGCTCCGCTGATCGTCTATGTCGGCTCGTTCGGCCCCAAATACAGGACCCGGGGAGTCGGCGAGCTGGCCATGGCGCTTCACGCGCTTCGCCCCGACACGCGCCTGCTCGTCCTGTCCCTGTCGCCGGAGCAGGTGCAGTCGGAGCTGCTCGATCCCTTTCCCGGCCTGGCCGCGATCACGAATGTGCTTCGGGCGCCGTTCCGGGACGTCGCGCGCTATCTCGCCGCGGCGGACGTCGGCACGGTGTTCATCACCGAGACCTTCTCGACGCGCACCGTCGTTCCGGTCAAGACCGGCGAATATCTGCTGTGCGGCGTCCCGGCGGTGGGGACCGCGGCGGTGGGCGACAACGAGGCCGCGCTCGGCGCCGGAATCTTCTTCGACGACCGCCGCGGCCCCGCCGAAGCGGCCCGCTGGGTGGTCGAGAAGGTGCTCCCCAACCGCGAGGAGTATCGCCGCCGCGCCCGAGCCGTCGGCCTGGAGCATTATTCGCTGGAAAAGAGCGTGAGCGACTATCGCTCGGCGCTGGCGAACCTGGTCCGCCTGACGGGCGCCGACTGACCTACCCCATCTGGGTCAGGACGAAGGCATAGGCCTCGGCGACCTCGCGCAGATGCTCCCAGCGCCCCGATTTGCCGCCATGGCCGGCGCCCATGTTGATCTTGAGGAGGAGGAGGTTGTCGTCGGTCTTGGTGGCGCGCAGCCTGGCGGCCCATTTGGCCGGCTCCCAATAGGTGACCCGGGGGTCGTTGAGGCCGCCGGTGATCAGCATCGGCGGATAGGCCTGCGCCTTCACCTGGTCGTAGGGGCTGTAGCTTCGGATCAGCTCGAAGGCGGCCTTGTCCAGGATCGGATTGCCCCATTCGGTCCACTCGCCGGGGGTGAGCGGCAGCGTCTCGTCGAGCATGGTGTTGAGGACGTCGACGAAGGGGACGTCGGCGACCACCGCGCCCCACAGCTGCGGATCGCTGTTGACCACCGCCCCCATCAGCTCGCCGCCGGCCGAGCCGCCCGAGATGGCGATGTTGCCGGGGCGGCTGAAGCCCTCGGCGATCAGGCCCCTGGCGGAATCGACGAAGTCGTTGAACGTGTTGACCCTGTTCTCGAGCTTGCCCTGGAGGAACCAGTCGTAGCCGAGGTCGTCGCCGCCGCGGATATGGGCGATGGCATAAGCGTAGCCGCGGTCGACGAGGCTGATCGCGCCGGTCGAGAAGCCCGGCGGAACGGCATAGCCGTAGGCGCCGTAGGCATAGAGGAAGAGCTTGCCCTCGCCGTCCTTCCTGAAGCCTTTCCGGTAGACGATCGAGACCGGCACCTTCTTGCCGTCCCGGGCCGGAAGCATCAGCCGCTCGCTCTCATATTGCGAGGGATCGTAGCCGGACGGGATCTCCTGGACCTTGAGCACCTCCAGCCGGCGCTCCGACGGATGATAATCGTAGACCGTCCCGGGCGTGACCATCGAGGAATAATGGAGCCGGTAGGCCAACGGCGCGAATTCGGGATTGCTGGCGAAACCGGCCGAATAGGCCGCTTCGCCGAAGGGGATGCGCTCCTCGCGGCCGTCATAGGCCCGCAGGCGAAGCTGATCGAGGCCGTCGAGGCGCTCGGCGATGGCGAGATGGTCGCGATAGGCGGAGAAGCCCCGCAGATAGACCCGGTCGGAGCCCGGGATCACGGTCTTCCATTCGTCCGGCCGCGCCGGGTCCGCCTCGGCCAGGCGGAAGTTGACGTGATCGTCATTGGCCAGGATCCACAGCCTGCCGTGGGCGGCGTCGACCGAATATTGGCGCTTCTCGAGGCGCGGCGAGATCAGGATCGGTGGCGCCTGCGGATCGTCGGCGGGGACGAAACGGACCTCGCTGGTCGAATTGTCGCCGGTGCCGATGAAGATCAGGCTTCGATCCTGCGACAGCGAGACCCCGACGCTGAAGCCGAGCTCCTCGGTCTCCTCGTAGAGCGTGACCTCCTCGGACACGGGGCGGCCGAGGCGATGGTAGCGCGCGCGATAGCTGCGCCAATTCTCATTCACCTCGGTGAAGACGACGCCCCGGCTGTCGCTGGTCCAGACCGGGTCGCCGATGGCGACCTCCGACACCGTCTCGATATCCTCGCCCGTCTCGAGGTCGCGGATGCGCAGCTTGAAGCGCTCCGAGCCGTCGTCGTCGACCTGGCTGGCGGCATAGCGTCCGTCAGGGCTGACCTGGAGGGCGCCGCGGCGGAAATAGGCCTTTCCCTCCGCCTCTGCCGCCTCGTCGAAGACGATCTGCTCGGCGCCGCCCGCGACGGCACGCCGGTACCAGGTGCGATATTGAGCGCCGGGCTTGAAGGCCCACCAATATTCCCAGGGTCCGTCGCGCAGCGGGACCGAGGATTCGTCCTCCTTGATCCGGCCTTTCATCTCCTCGAACAAAGCGTCGACCAGCCCCTTGTGCGGCGCCATCGCCGCCTCGAAATAGGCATTCTCGGCCTTGAGATAGGCGAGCACGTCCTCGTCCTCGACGGTCGGATAAGCGGGGTCCTTCAGCCAGGCATAGGGATCCTCGATCTCATAGCCGTGCCGTTCGTAGGAAAAGGGGCGCGGTTCGGCGCGGGGCGGGGCTGGAAGGGTCATGCTCTCTTTCGTGGCGAAGCGGGCTGGTCTATCGGACAAGCCCATAGCGACGCCTGAGGATTTTGCCATGTCGACCTACGAAGCCCGCCTCGCCGCCCTGCGCGAGCAGCTCAAGGCGGACCGCCTCGACGGCTTCGTCGTTCCACTGACCGACGAGCATATGTCCGAATATGTCGGAAGCTACGCCCAGCGCCTCGCCTGGCTGACCGGCTTCCAGGGCTCGGCCGGTTCGGCGGTGGTCCTGCCCGAGGAAGCGGCCATCTTCACCGACGGGCGCTACACCTTGCAGGTGCGCGACCAGGTCGACGGCAAGCATTGGTCCTACCAGTCGGTGCCGGAGACCAGCGTCGCCGACTGGCTCAAGGCGCACGCCCCGGACGGCGGCCGGATCGGCTACGATCCCTGGCTCCACACCAAGGATTGGGTGTCGCGGGCGAAGGAGGCGCTGGCCGAGAAGGGCGCCGAGCTGGTCCCGGTCCAGCGCAACCCGATCGACGCCGTCTGGTCCGACAAGCCCGAGCCCTCGAGGGCGCGGCTCGCCGTCCATCCCGACGATTTCACCGGCAAGTCCTCCGCCGCCAAGCGCCAGGAAATGGCCGATTGGCTCCACGAGCAGAAGGCCGACGCCGCGGTGCTGTCGGCGCTCGATTCGATCGCCTGGACGTTCAACGTGCGCGGCCAGGACGTGGAGCATACCCCGGTCGCCCTCTCCTTCGCCCTGGTCAACGACGACGGCACCGCGGATCTGTTCGTCGCCTCGGAGAAGATCGGCGACGACGTCCGCCAGCATCTCGGCAACGGCGTCAGGGTCCACGAGCGCCACGCCTTCGAGCCGCATCTGCGCGGCCTCGCCGGCAAGACCGTGGTCGCCGATCCCGAACGGGCGGTCCACGCCATCTTCGAGGCGCTCGAGAAAGCGGGCGCGAAGATCGTCCAGAAGCGCGACCCCGCGGTGCTCCCCAAGGCGCTCAAGAACCGGGCCGAGATCGAGGGCCACCGCGCCGCCCAGGCGCGCGACGGCGCCGCCTTGAGCCGCTTCCTCCACTGGCTTTCGATCGAGGCCCCGAAAGGCGGTGTCGACGAGCTGATCGCGGTCGCGAAGCTCCAGGCATTCCGCCAGGCCTGCGGCGATCTTCGCGACACCAGCTTCGACACCATCTCCGGCGCCGGCCCGAACGGCGCCATCGTCCACTATCGGGTGAGCGAGGAGACCAACCGCAGGCTGGAGATGAACTCCCTCTATCTGGTCGATTCGGGCGGCCAATATCCGGACGGGACCACCGACGTCACCCGCACGGTCGCGATCGGCGAGCCCACGGCCGAGATGCGCGACCGCTTCACCCGGGTGCTGAAGGGCCATATCGCCGTCGCCCGGGCGGTCTTCCCCGAGGGCACGCGGGGCGGTCAGCTCGACAGCTTCGCGCGCCAATATCTGTGGCAGGCCGGCCTCGATTACGCCCACGGCACCGGCCACGGGGTCGGCGCCTATCTCGCGGTGCACGAGGGGCCGCAGCGAATCGCTCCGCCCGGCTCGGGCCAGGCGGGCGGCGACGAGCCGCTCCAGGCCGGAATGTTCCTCTCCAACGAGCCCGGCTATTACAAGACCGGCGAATACGGCATCCGGGTCGAGAATCTGGTGCTGGTCGAACCGCGCGAGGTCGAGGGCGCGGAGAAGAGGATGCTCGGCTTCGAGACCCTCACCTTCGCCCCGATCGACCGCAATCTGGTGGAGATCGGCCTGCTTTCACCCGAGGAAGGCGAGTGGCTGAACGCCTATCATTCGAAGGTGCTGGAGATCGTCGGGCCGCAGCTCGACGGCGAGGCCAAGGCGTGGCTCGAAGCGGGCTGCGCGCCGCTTTAGCGTCATCCCGGGCTTGACCCGGGATCTATGAACACCGCGGGGAATCGATGTCCGCCGTCCGCGTTCATGGATCCCGGCTTTCGCCGGGATGACGGGGCTCCTCCGCCGAATCCTCCCCGCGCGCTTGCGCCTTCCGGCGCCTGAGGTTCTCCCTCAGCGCTTCCGCCAGCCTTTTCTCCCGTTCCTCGTCGCGCTTCGCCATGACTTACCTTGACACGGGACCGCCGCCCCGGCCATAGCGCCGCCTCTCCCGAGGGTCCCTTCAAAGTACTACTTTGATGGGTGGCCCCACTGGCGAGTAAGCTGCCGTAGCTCAGTGGTAGAGCGCATCCTTGGTAAGGCTGAGGTCGTGAGTTCAATCCTCACCGGCAGCACCACTCGCCCCATCGTCCCGGACCGTCGTCCCGGGCCTGACCCGGGACCCAGGAACACCGCCGCGTTTCGATAGCCTCACCGCGGCGCGTTGCGGACGATCATGTCGAGCACGGCGGGGTGCAAGGGGCGGACGAACTCGCAGCCGAGCAGATGGCCGTTCATCCAGACCACGCGCGAATGGAGGGATTCGAGGCCGGGCAGCTTCAGCCAGAGGTCGGTGCCGGTCGTCAGCTCGAGGTGGGTGGCGGCGCGAAAGCCGGTGACGGAGAGATCGAGGACCTGGACGGTGACCGCATGGGCGCCGCGCTGGCGCAGGCCCGCGCCGAGCACGACGTCGGCCCGCGCGGCCCGGCGGCCGTCGCAGTCCGGATCGGTCGAGAGCTCGGCGGTGAAGCTCATCGGCGCGGCCTCACTCCCCCGGTATGGCGATGCCCACCGAAGCGCCCCAGAGGCGGGCCAGCTGCTTCTCCTGGTGGCTCATCGATTCGCCGAACAGGCGCGGACGGCGGAAGCGCGGCTGGTTCTGGTCGCCCGAAGTGCGCTTCAATTGCACCAGCACCTCATGCTCGTCGATCATATAGGCGAATTCGAGCCCGACCCGGTCCGAGCCGGTCCAGGCGACCCGGGCGGGAATGCTGGTCGAGCCGCGGTTGAAGACCAGCTCGGTTCCGACCGGCGGCACCGTCTGGCATTCGACCAGGGCGCCCTTGCGGGAGAGGTCGCGAAGTCGCGCCGCGATCTCGCCGCCGTTCGCCATCTGCAGCTTCGCGGCGAGCAGGACGCGCGCCCGCTTGGCCTGACGCTTGCCCGCCACCGGTCCGTCGACAAATTGCTCTACGCCCATGCCCTCTTTTCCTCATTGGCTTCCATCGGCGAGGAATAGGCCCGAGGCACCTAAATTGTCGTAAACGTGGGTCGCATTTTCGCACTGCCGCCGTTGTCAGTATCGAGCGCGGACCCTAAGGCGCGGCGATGCGCTTTTTCTCCGACAATGCGGCCGCGGCCTGCCCGGAGGCGGTGGCGGCCATCGCCGCCGCCAATCGGCTCGATACCGCCTATGACGGAGATTCCTGGAGCGCCCGCCTCGACGACGCTTTCTCCGAGCTGTTCGAGACCCGGGTGACGTCGCTCTGGGTGGCGACCGGAACGGCGGCGAACGCGCTGGCCTTGGCCGCGCTCTGCCCGCCCTACGGAAGCATCGTCTGCCACCGCGACGCCCATATCCAGAACGACGAATGCGGCGCTCCGGAATTCTACACCAACGGCGCCAAATTGCTGCTCGGCGAGGGCAAGGGGGCGAAGCTGACCCCCGCGACGGTGACGGCCCTGCTCGAGACCGTGCGCGACGATGTCCACCAGACCCAGCCCGCCGCTTTGTCGATCACCAACGCGACCGAATACGGCCTCGTCTACACCGCACAGGAGACCGCCGCCCTGGGCGAGCTGGCGCGGGCGCGGGGGCTCGGCTTCCACCTCGACGGCGCCCGCTTCGCCAACGCGGTGGTCAGCACCGGCGCCTCGCCGGCCGGGCTGACCTGGCGGGCGGGGGTCGACGCGCTCAGCTTCGGCTTCGTCAAGAATGGCGGCATTTCGGCCGAGGCTTTGATCTTCTTCGGCGATCGCCACCGCCAGGCGACCCTTTATCGCCGCAAGCGCGCCGGCCATCTCCTGTCGAAGGGGCGCTATCTGGCCGCCCAGCTCCTCGCCATGCTCGAGAACGGGGTCTGGCTGCGCAATGCCGGGGCGGCGAACGATTCCGCCGCCCGCCTCGCCGAAGCGGCGGGCCCGGAACGGCTGGTGCTTCCGGTCGAGGCGAACGAAGTGTTCCTCAAGGTGCGGCCCGACGAGGCCCGGAAGCTGCGCGACCAGGGTTTCGACTTTTACGACTGGGGCCCGGGCGAGGCCCGGCTGGTGACCGCCTGGGATTCGGATCCGGACCACGTCGCCGCCCTCGCCGCCGCGATCCGGGCGCTGTGAGCGATCCTCGTCGTCCCAGCGAAGGCTGGGACCCCAGCGAGGGTCAGGCGCCCAGCCCTCCCCCCCCCGGGGCCCCAGCCTTCGCTGGGGCGACGGGCTCTCCAAGCATGCTCCAGCCGCGGATCCTCATCCCCTTCCTCCTCGTCACCCTGATCTGGAGCTCGACCTGGATCGTCATCAAGGACCAGCTCGGCGCCGTCCCGCCGACCTGGTCGGTCACCTACCGCTTCGTCATCGCCGCCGCGGCGATGTTCGCCTGGGCGGCGGCGAGCGGTGCGACCCTGCGCATCGGGCGCCGCGGGCATCTCCTCGCCGCTTTGTTCGGGATCCCGCAATTCTGCCTGAACTTCAACTTCGTCTATGCGGCCGAGCATCACGTCACCAGCGGCCTGGTGGCGACCGTCTTCGCGCTCCTGATGGTGCCGAACAGCGCGCTCGCCTGGCTGTTCCTCAAGCAAAAGGCGACCTGGAGCTTCGTCGCCGGCTCGGCGATCGCCTGCGTCGGGGTCGCCCTGCTCTTCGTCCAGGAGATCAGGACCAGCCCCGCCTCGTCCGAGGCGGTGCTGCTCGGGATCGGCCTCACCCTGCTCGGAGTCCTCGCCGCCTCATTCGCGAACATCCTTCAGGCCAGCCGCGGAGTCACTTCGATGCCGCTCGCCAGCCTGCTCGCCTGGGGCATGGTCTACGGGATCCTCGCCAACGCCCTGCTGGCCTGGGCGGCGACCGGTCCTCCGGTGATCGAGGCCCGGCCCGCTTACTGGCTCGGCCTGGCCTATCTCGGACTGTTCGCCTCGGCTTTGGCCTTCCCGCTCTATTTCGCGGTGATGCGGGCGGTTGGGCCCGGCAAGGCGGCCTATTCGAGCGTCCTCGTACCGATCCTCGCCATGGCGATCTCGACGGCGTTCGAAGGCTATCGCTGGTCGACCCTCGCCCTCGCCGGCGGAGCGCTCGCTTTGACCGGCCTGGTCATCGCGCTGAGGTCGCGGGCGGCGGCTACCTAAATCCCCTCCCTGCAAGGGAGGGGGAACATTGCACCGCTCCGCCCCCGCGCCTAAGTCCGCGCCATGCTCGATGCCCAGAACGCCCCCGCCGCTCCGCCTTCTGCAATCCGCCGCGAGGATTACCGGCCGCCGGACTGGCTGGTGCCGGCGATCGAGCTGGAATTCGACCTCGGCGCCGAGCGCACCCGGGTGAGGTCGCGGCTGAGCGTCGAGCGCAACGGCGCGCACGACCGGCCGCTCCGGCTGGACGCGCAGGGGCTCGATCTGGTCGAAATCAATGTCGACGGCGCGGCGGCAGAGCACAGCCTGGAAGGCGACGTCCTGACCGTCGCGCTCGGCGGCGAGACGGCGATCGTCGAGACTCTCGTCGAGATCGCGCCGCGCGCCAACACCCAGCTGATGGGCCTGTACGAATCGGGCGGGATCCTGTGCACCCAATGCGAGGCGGAAGGGTTCCGGAGGATCACGCCTTTCCCCGACCGGCCGGACGTGCTGTCGCGCTACCGGGTGCGGATGATCGCGGACAAAGGCGCCTATCCGGTGCTCCTGTCGAACGGCAACCAGGTCGGCGCCGGCGATCTGGAGGGCGGCCGCCACTGGGCCGAATGGGACGATCCCTTCCCCAAGCCCTGCTATCTGTTCGCTCTGGTCGCCGGCGACCTCGCGGCCAATCGAGACAGCTTCACCACCTTGACCGGCCGCAAGGTCGATCTCGCCATCTGGGTCCGCGAGGACGATCTGCCGAAGACCGAGCACGCCATGGAATCGCTCAAGGCGGCGATGAAATGGGACGAGGAGGTGTACGGGCGGGAATATGATCTGGCGGTGTTCAACATCGTCGCGGTGTCGGATTTCAACTTCGGGGCGATGGAGAACAAAGGCCTCAACATCTTCAACTCGCGCTACATCCTGGCCGATCCGGAGACGGCGACCGACGGCGATTTCGACGCCGTCGCCGGGGTCGTCGCGCACGAATATTTCCACAATTGGTCGGGCAACCGGATCACCTGCCGCGACTGGTTCCAGCTCTCGCTGAAGGAGGGCTTCACCGTCTTCCGCGACCAGATGTTCTCCGCCGACATGGGTTCGGCCGCGGTCAAGAGGATCGAGGACGTGAAGATGCTGAGGGCCGCGCAATTCCCCGAGGACGGCGGCCCGCTCGCCCATCCGGTGCGGCCGGACAGCTACATGGAGATCGCCAATTTCTACACGGCGACCGTCTACAATAAGGGCGCCGAGCTGATCCGGATGCTCCACACCCTGCTCGGGCCGGACCGGTTCCGGGCGGGGTCCGACCTCTATTTCGACCGGCATGACGGGCAGGCCGTGACCTGCGAGGATTTCGTTCGGGCGATGGAGGAAGCGAGCGGCGAGGATCTGTCGCACTTCCGCTTGTGGTACGAGCAGGCCGGCACTCCGCGGGTGCGGGCGGAGCTCGTGCAGGCGAACGGGACCGCGCGCCTTCGGCTCGGGCAGGAGGTTCCGCCGACGCCGGGCCAGCCGGTCAAGAGGCCCATGCCGATCCCGCTGCGAGTCGCCCTGTTCGCCCGGGACAGCGGCGAGAAGGTCGCGGAGCAGCTCGTGCTCCACGACGAGGCCGAAACCGAAATCCTGTTCAGGACCGGCGGGGACGGAGCGATCCTGTCGATCAACCGAGGCTTCTCGGCGCCGGTGATCGTCGAGACCGAGCGGCCGGCGGCGGACCTCGCCTTCCTGTCCGCGCATGACGACGATCCCTTCGCCCGCTACGAGGCGATGCAGCAGCTGATGCTCGACACCCTGCTGGCCGCGATCGGCTCGGGACGGCCCGACCATGGAGCGGTGGTCGACGCGGTTCGCCGGACCCTGGCCGATCCGTCGCTCGATCCCGCATTCACCGCGGACGCCGTGCTGCCGCCGAGCGAATCGTTCATCGGCGACCAGATGGCGGTGGTCGACCCGGAGAAGATCCGCTTGGCCCGCGATGCGATGCGCTCGGAGCTGGGCCGGGCCCTGGAGCCCCTGTGGCGGGCGGCCTACGCCTCCACCGCCGCCAATCGCTACGAATATTTGCCGGCGGCCAAAGGCGCGCGCCGGCTGAAGACGGTGGCGCTCAACTATCTGATGGCGGCCGGGGCACAGGACGCTCCGGCCCTCGCCCGGCGGCAGTATGACGAAGCCGACAACATGACCGACCGCCAGGGGGCGCTCGGCGCCCTCGCCAGCTCGGACTCCCCAGAGCGCCACGGCGCCCTCGCCGCCTTTTACGAGCGCTACCGGGCCGATCCGCTGGTGCTCGACAAATGGTTCACGGTGCAGGCGCTCGCCACCCGCGACGACACTCTGGACTCGGTCGAGGCCCTGGCGAAGCATCCGGATTTCACACTTTCCAATCCGAATCGGATGCGATCTTTGGTCGGAGCCTTTGCCGCCAACCAGCGCGCCTTCCACGATCCCTCGGGCCGCGGCTACCGCTTCCTCGCCGACATGATCCTGGCGGTCGACCGGCTCAATCCGCAGACGGCGGCTCGGCTGGTGCCGCCGCTCGGCCGCTGGCGCCGCTTCGACCCCGCCCGCCAGGACCTGATCAAGGCCGAGCTCGAGCGGATCGTCGCCACGCCCGGCCTCAGCAAGGACGTTTTCGAGCAGGCGAGCAAATCGCTGGGCTGATGGCCAGCTCAAGTCCGAATTAACCATTGTAGTTTAAGGCTTTACCTGACCGCGGTGGGATGCGGGCAGTGGAGACGGGCCGACGTGGGTGAAATGGGCGAGATCGAGCCGGAGGGCAGCGTCGAGGACCGGGCGGCCCCGCGCACCAACCTGCTGCTCGCCGCGACCGCCGAAGTGGGCGGCCGAAGCCTCACCGTGCGCATCCGCAATCTCTCTGAGACCGGGGCCATGGTCGAGGGCGCGGGCCTGCCCGAGGCGGGGATGCCGCTGGTCCTGATGCGGGGCGATCTCCAGGTCGCGGCGACCGTCGCCTGGGCCGCGGGGGGGCGCCGCGGAGTGAGGTTCGCCGGGCCGACTCCGGTCAACGAATGGACCGGCGGCAAACCCAAAGCGATCGACTGCACCGGCCTTCGCGACCAGAGGCGGGTCGACGCCATCCAGGCGGAAGCCCGAGCCGACACCCCGGCGGCGCGGGCCATGCGCGCGTCCGAATCGCCCGCCGCGCCGTCGCCGGCCTCCCCCGACCTCGACAGGAGGCTTGCCGACGAGCTCGGCTACGTCCAGCGCCTGCTGGAGGATCTCGGCGACGAGCTGATCGCCGACCTCCTCCTCATCCAGCGCCACGGCAAGTCGCTCCAGAGCCTCGACCTGGTCGGCCAGATCCTCGGCCACGTCTCCGCCATCCTGCGCGCGCAGGACAAGGCCGCGGTGGTCGAGGAGATCGGAATGGAGGATCTGCGCGCGCGTCTGAAGCGGAAGGCGATCGGGTAAACTCCCCTCCCTGGAAGGGAGGGGGATCAGCCCACCCAGGCCGCCACTTCCGCCGCCACCTGGTTGGCCGCCTGGTTGAGCGCGGCCGGAGCGCTCGCCGCGTCGAGGGCGGCGACCGGCACCCGCGCTTCGAAGCGCCGGGTCTCGACCGAATCCTTGCCGCGCGAGACGGCCGCGTCGTAGATCAGGACCGCCTGCATTCGATCCGCGTCGAGGCCGAACGTGTGCAGGGTGCCGGTCAGGCGCTGGCCCGGATCGAAGGTGAATTGCTTGGGATCGAGCACCACCCGGCCCGATTTCGCCGCGATCGTCTCCGAGAGCAGACGGGCGAAGAGGATGGTCGGCACCTCCACCCATTGCGCGTCCTTGACGTAGGCGACCTGGGTGGCGCCGGTGCGCACCGGAACGCGCGGGGTGTTGAGCTCGGCCGGAGCGGTGGGCGGGACGACGGTGATCGCCGAGCCCGCCGGCGCGGTCCGGCTCGACGCCGCGAGCTGGGCGTCCGAGGTCAGCCGCATCAGGACCGGCGGAACCTTGGGCCCGAAGCTCAGGCAGCCGGAGAGCGCGAGGGCCGCGGCGAAGGCGAGGAAGGGGCGCGTGTGTCTCATTTTTTCCTCGGCTTGTAGTCGGGCAGCTTCGAGCCGCCGATGATCCCGCCCGCGCCCTGGGTGTTCAGCCGCTGAGCGACCGCGGAGAGGGCGTCGGACATCTCCCTGAGGTCGCGCACCAATTGCCCGACCTCTGGGATGGTCTGCTTCGAGAAGGCCTGGAGGCCGGGGCGGGCGTCGCCGATGGCCGCATCGAGATTGCCCATGCTAGTCTCGGCCGCGCGGATCGTCGCCCGGAGGTCGCCGAGCATCGGCCGGACGTCGCCGGACAGCGATTGGTCGGCGGTCGCGGCGAGCTGGCCCATCTGCTGGGCGGCGACCCCCGTCTGACGGATGGCGACCCGGGCCTCGGCGAGGGTGGCGGCGATCTCGTCCGAGCGCTCGGCGAGGTTGCGGCTGATCACCTGGACGTTCTCGAGGATGGCGGCGATCGAATTCTGGTTGCGGTCGCCGAGCAGCTCGGTCAGCCGGGCGGTCAGCGCCGAGACCCGCTCGAGCAGCTCCGGAGCGCTGTTGAGCAGCTGGCCGAGCGCGCCGGGCTTGGTCGGGATGAGCGGCACTCCGAACGGGCATTGCGCCTCCGGGTTCACCTCGGGGCATTCGATCGGACGGCCGGTGCCGGCGGGGCGGCGCGGGTCGCGGGCCGGCGGGTCGAGCTGGATCGAGGCGATTCCGGTGAAGGTCGCCTTCATCGTCGCGGTGGTTCCGACGATGACCGGGGTTTCCTCGCCGACGGTAATCCGGATGCGGACGAATTGCGGCGTCTCCGGCATAAGGTTGATCGATTCGACCGATCCGACCGGAACGCCCGAGAAGGTAACGGCGCTGCCCTTGGCCAGCCCTTCGACCGCCTGGCTGAACAATATGTCGTATTTCTTGTCCTGGTCGCCGCCGGCCTGGCTCAGCCAGACGACGAACAGGACCAGGGCCGCCAGCATTCCGAGGACGACGGCGCCGACCAGGATATGGTTCGAGCGGGTTTCCATTAGGTCTCAGTCCCCCCGTTCGCTTCGGCCGTCCGAGCCTCGGCTTCGGCCTCCATGGCCTCCTCGGCCGCTCGGCCGCGCGGACCCCTGAAATACTCCTGAATCCATTCGTGGTCCAAAGCCAGCAATTCCGGAATCGTTCCGACCGCGATTACCTTTCGGTCGGCAAGCACCGCGACACGGTCGCAGATGGTGTAGAGCGTGTCGAGATCGTGAGTGATCAGGAAGACCGTAAGACCGAGTCTCTCGCGAAGCTCGACGATCAGCTGGTCGAACGCCGCGGCGCCGATCGGGTCGAGGCCGGCGGTGGGCTCGTCGAGGAAGAGCAGCTCCGGATCGAGAGCGAGAGCGCGGGCGATTCCGGCGCGCTTGCGCATCCCGCCCGACAGCTCGGCCGGGAATTTGGGGCCGGCGTCCGGCGGAAGGCCGACCATCACGATCTTGTAGGCGGCGATCTCGTCGAGCAGCCGCTCGGACAGTCGGGGATAAAATTCGCGAAGCGGCACCTGGACGTTCTCGGCGACGGTGAGGGTCGAGAACAGTGCGGCGCCCTGGAAGAGGATTCCCCAGCGCTTGCGGATCGGCTGCAGGGCGGAATCGTCGCGGTCCAGCATCGGCTCGCCGAACACTTTGACCTCGCCCGAATCGGGTCTCTGCAGGCCGATGATCGAGCGCATCATCACCGATTTGCCGGTGCCCGATCCGCCGACCACGCCGAGGATCTCGCCACGCTTCACCTGGAGATCGAGCCCGTCGTGGATGACGGCCTCGCCGAAGCTGTTGCTGAGGCCCTGGACCTCGATGACGATCTCGCCCTCCTCGCTCACAGCCAGCCGATCTCGGTGAAGAAGACGGCGAAGAAGGCGTCGAGGACGATGACGAGGAAGATCGCCTGGACGACGGCGGTGGTGGTCCTGAGGCCGACCTCCTCGGCGTCCGACTTGACCTGCATGCCCTGGAAGCAGCCGGCGAGCGAGATGATCAGGCCGAAGACCGGCGCCTTGACCAGAAGCTGCCAGAGGTCGGTGAGCGGAACCACCTCGCGGATCCGCTGGACGAAGGTGACCGGCGGGATCTCAAGCGAGATCCAGCAGAAGATGCCGCCGCCGATGATCGCGACGATCGCGGCGTAGAAGCTGAGCAAGGGCATCATCAGCACCGTGGCGAAGACCCGCGGGAGGACGAGCGCCTCCATCGGCGAGACTCCGATCGTCCGCATCGCGTCGACCTCTTCGGCCAGCTTCATCGAGCCCAGCTGGGCGGCGAAGGAGGAGCCCGAGCGGCCGGCGACCATGATCGCCGTCATCAGCACGCCCAATTCCTTGATCGAGCTCCGGCCGATGAGGTTGATGGTGAACACCTCGGCGCCGAACTGCCTGAGCTGCACCGCACCCTGCTGGGCGATGACGATGCCGACGAGGAAGCTCATCAGGCCGATGATCCCGAAGGCGTGGACCCCGACCACCTCGAAACGCTGGACGACCGCGTTCATGCGGAAGCGGCGCGGGTGGCGGAAGACGTTGCCGATCGAGATCAGCATCGCGCCGAAGAAGCCGAGCAGCCCGACGAAGGTCCGGCCGGCCTCGACGGTCGCCGAGCCGAGCTGGTCGAGCACGCGCTGGAATGGGGGCGGCGGATCGGGGCGGACCTTGACCGGCTGGTCGGCGCGCTCGACCTGGCGAAGCAGGATCGCCGCGCCCTCGTCGGCGCCGACGATCTCGCCGCCGCGCTCGCGCGCGGTGCGGTGGACGATCCAGGCCCCGATCGTGTCCATGCGGCCGACCCCGGAAAGGTCGATCGTGAAATCGCCGCCCTTGAGGCGGTCGAGCCGGTTGGGAAGAACGCCCAGCCGCGACAAGGTGAGGTCGCCCTGGAAACGGAGCACTCGGCGGCCGTCCTCGGTGCTGTCGGTGAAGCGGGCGACCGTGCTCATGCGCGGGTCATGCTTCAAATCCAAACGCCGGGCAACTATGGACAAAGGCCAGGTCCGATGCTTGAGCCCGAACCATGCAGGCTCGGCTCGCCATTTACGACATGGACCGGACGATCACCCGGCGGGCGACCTACACGCCCTTCCTGATCCACGCGGCGACGCGGCTGGCGCCGTGGCGGCTGGTCCTGATGCCGGCCGTGCTTCTGACCATGCTCGCCTACGTCCTGAAGCTGATCGACCGCGGCCGCTTGAAGGAGATCAACTACGGCCTGCTGATCGGCCGCGGACTCGCTCCTGAGCGGCTCGAGCCGGTGATCGAGAGCTTCGCCGACAAACAGCTCGCCGGCAACATCACGCCCGGCGCCCGCCGCGCCATCGCCGCCGACCGGGCGGCCGGGCGCCGGCTGGTCATGGCCACCGCCTCCTACCGCCTCTACGCCGCCGCCATCGCCCGCCGCCTCGGTTTCGACGACGTCATCGCGACCGAGACCGGGCTCGATTCGAAGGGCCGGGTGGTGGCGAAGATCGACGGCGCCAATTGCTACGGCCCGGCCAAGAAGGACATGATCCTCGCCTGGCTCCAGCGCGAGGGCCTGGAGCGCGAGGCGGTCCACATCCGCTTCTATTCCGACCATGTCTCCGACCACCACGTCCACCGCTGGGCCGACGAAGCGGTCGCGGCCAACGCCCATTCGCGGCTGGTTCGGCTGGCGAAGGCGGAAGGGTGGGAAGTGGTGGACTGGTCGGCTGAAGACCCTCTCCCGTCCTTACGGGAGAGGAGGGGCCCGCCGCGAAGCGGTGGGAGGTGAGGGTCTGTACGCCGGACTCAGCAAGACCCTCACCTCCCAAGCCTCCGGCTTGGGCCCCTCCTCTCCCGCGAAGTGCGGGAGAGGGACAACCGCATCGCCCGCCTCAGACGTCGCTGAACAATTTGTGGTGGAGGTCTGCGATCCGGACCTCCCGTTCCCTGGCCGCTTGGACCTCCTCCTTCGACGGCTTGGCGAAGGGATCGGTGGCGAGGCGCTCGGCGAGCAGCCTGTCATATTCCGCCATCTCCGCCTCTGTCCCGCCGGTGCTGAGCGCCTTCTGCCGGTCCGCGGGCTTGATCGGTTCCATGTGAAGCTCCTCAACGGGCCATGATCGCCTGGATTCGGTCGAGCAGGAAGCGACGGGTCAGAGTGTCGTGCCGGCATCTCAGGATCTGCCCGCCCGCCGCCATCGAATAATTGTCCATGACCGCGGGGAAAGCGGGATCGGCCTGCGCGCAATGGTAGGAATCCGAGCCCGGCGGGTAGGCGATACCGCCGCCGCGATCCGGCGCGGAGGCGAAGCTCTGGCCGTTATAGACGCAGAAGACGGGGGGAATGGGGCGTTTGCGCTTCTTGTTGAGGCCCTCGGCGGGCTGGTAGAGGTCGGTTATCATTCCGTTGTCGCGGCTCGAGGCCGCGTGGCTGAATTCGTGCAGCGGGGTAAGCGAGGTGGCGGTGACGTGGTAGGCCACGGCGCCGGGCGCCTTGTTCCCCTGGCGATGGTGCATTTTGCGGCCGTCGACGGTGAAGGGGACTCCCGGATCGCCGCCGTCGTCGGCCGTGGGCTGGGCGCTGCACCTGCTGTGGGTGGCCGAAGCGGTCACGGCGAAGGCGACGTCGGCGCGCAGCTTGCCCATTCCCGGCCGGCTGAACTTCTTCAGGAAGGGCTCGAACGCCTTTTGACGCGGCATCACCATCTGGGTGTTGTCGTGGGCGACGAGCGCGTTCTTCTTCTTCGCCGGGAGGGTCGTGTCGAAGACCCTCAGGATCCGCCAGCCGGCCGAAATCGCGTCGAACATCGTCTCGGCCTGGCCGGGGAGACGGCCGGTGATGCAATTCACGATGTAGCTCGCCGCGGCGTCGAACGCCGGTCGGTTGTTCATGATCGGATCGCGAATCAGCGGGTTGGTGGTCCGGCCCGATTCTATCCACGGATTGGCGACGATGCAGAGGGTATAGGGCCAGGCCCCGCCGGGCTTGGCGGCTCCCGCCTGAACCACATCCACGTTCGCCATCGGCCCCACCTCGCGACGCAGCGAAGCCGGGGAGCATCCTCCCCGAGGGCGGGTCTGTCAATCCGGCTCGGTCAGACCGCCTCCAGCGCCTGGTCGAAGTCGGCGATGAGGTCGTCGGGGTCCTCGACGCCGATCGAGATCCGGACCAGATTGTCGGTGATCCCCAGCGCCTGCTTGCGCTCGTCGGGCACGGAAAGATGGGTCATCGCCGCGGGCGCGCTGGCCAGGGTCTCGGTGCCGCCGAGGCTGACCGCGAGATGGGCGATCTTGAGGGAATCGAGGAAGGCGAAGGATTCGCGCTCGCCGCCCTTCAGGTAGAGCGAGAAGGTCGAACCGGCGCCGGTGCAGTGGCGCCGATAGATGTCGGCCTGCCTCGCGTCGCCGCCTTCCTCGAGGAAGCCGAGATAGCCGACGCTCTCCACCTTCGGGTGATCGCGGAGGAAGCGGCACACCTTGTCCGCATTCTCCCCGGCCCGGATCATGCGCAGCTCGAGCGTCTCGAGGCTCCTCAGGAGCATCCACGCCGTATTGGGATCGGTGATCGTGCCGATCGTGTTGCGGAGCATCCGGATGGTGTTGATCAGCTCCTTGGAGCCGGTGATCCCGCCGGCGACGAGGTCGCTGTGGCCGCCGGCATATTTGGTCAGCGAATAGACGGACAGGTCGGCGCCCTGGCGCAGCGGCTGGGCCCAGAGCGGGCCGAGGAAGGTGTTGTCGATCGCGATCGGCGGCCGCTCGTCGCCGAGCACCGCGGCCCGGGCCGCCGCGACGGCTTCGACGTCGACGAGGGCGTTGGTCGGATTGGCGGGGCTCTCCAGATAGATGAGCGAGACCCGGCCCATGGTCTTGGCGCGTTCCAGGACGCTTTCGATCTCGTCGCGGGTCGCCCCGGCCGGGAAATCGAGCCATTTGACTCCGAACCGGCCGAGGATCCGGGCGATCAAGGTCTCGGTCGCCGCGTAGAGCGGGCCCGAATGGACGACGACGTCGCCGGGCTGGACGAAGGCGAGGAGAAGGGTGGAGATGGCCGACATCCCCGAGGAGAAGGTCAAGGCGTCCTCGGCATCCTCCCAAAGGCTGAGCCGGTCCTCGAGTATCTCCTGATTGGGTCCGTTGAAGCGCGAATAGACCAGGCCCTCGGCGCCGCCGGGGCGCTTGCCGGTGACGCCCTCGAAGAAGCGCTTGCCGGCAGCGGCGGTCTCGAAGACGAAGGTCGAGGTGAGGAAGATGGGCGGCTTCAGCGAGCCTTCCGAGAGGGTCGGATCGTAGCCATAGCCCATCATCAGGGTGGAGGGCTTCAATCGCCGCCCGCCAATCTCGAGAGCGCTCGCCTTGGGGCGCCGCCGGGGCGTCGCACCGCTAATGTCGTTTTCGTCCTGCATGATCATGCCTCCTATCAGCCCGTCGCAGTCGCTGCGTGGAGACCGAGCCTGAGTCAGGCTCACCGGCCGCGCACGAAAAGCGCGGCCCCGGGGGGTGAGGTCGGTTGCCCGCGGGCTCCCTAACCCATCAGGCGCCCGCGCCGCTAGCCTCCTTCGATACGCCATTTCGCCAAGCTCAATGGCTACTCAGGATGAGCGATGGTGCCTTTCCGCTCATCCTGAGTAGCCATTGAGCTTGGCGAAGGCCCGTATCGAAGGACGCCCGACCGGTGGCCGCGGACCCTAAGTGAGGCTAGGACCCCTATCATGACACGACCCGACGCCGCCAATGCCGAGCAATCGGCCAAATGGAACGACCAGGCGGGCCGAAGCTGGGCCGAGCTCAGCGACATGCTCGACCGGCTGCTCGAACCGTTCGTGCCGCTTCTGCTGGAAGAGATCGGGCCCGTCGCCGGGCGCCGAATATTGGACGTCGGCTGCGGCGCCGGCGCCGTCACCCTCGCCATGGCCGGGCGGGGGGCGAGCGGAGTCGGCCTCGACATCTCGGCCCCGCTGATCGAAGCGGCGCGCGCCCGGGCGGAGCGCCTCGGCCTGACGACGGCCGAATTCGTCCGGGACGATGCCCAGACCCACCGGTTCGGAGCGGCGGGCTTCGACGCCCTGGTCTCGCGCTTCGGAGTGATGTTCTTCGCCGATCCGGTCGCGGCGCTGCGCAACCTGCGCTCCGCCGTCCGCCCGGGAGGGCGGCTGGCCTGCCTCGCGTGGCGAAGCCCGGCGGAGAACGGCTTCATGACCGCCGCCGAGCGCGCGGCGGCGGAATTGGTCCGATTGCCCGAGCGGGTCGAGAACGGCCCGGGCCAGTTCGGCTTCGCGGATTGCGAGCGCGTGCGCGCCATCCTGGAAGAGAGCGGCTGGAATGCGGTGGGGATCCGGGCGGTCGATGTGGCCTGCCGAATGCCCAGGCGCGATCTCGATATCTACGCCAGGCGGATGGGACCCGTTGCCGACCTGCTCCCCACGCTCGACGGCGCCGTGAGATCCGAGGTCGAGCGGAAGGTCGATGCCGCCTTCCTGCCCTGGGTGGAGGAGGACGAAGCGCGTTTCACGGCCGCCTGCTGGATGGTGACGGCGCGGGCCTAGCCGAGGACGGCGCCGATCCCCCACACGATCCCGACCATGATCGGTATGCCGGCAAGGTCGAGCAGGAGGCCGGCCTTGAGCTGCCGCGGCAAGGCGATGTGGCCGGTCGCCCAGGCGATCGCGTTAGGGCCGGTGCCCGAGGGGAGCATGAAGCCCCAGCTCGAGGCGAAGGCGGCGGGAAGCGCGAGCAGGATCGGATCGATCCCGGTGGCGGCGATGATCCCGGCGACGACGGGGATGGCGCCGCTCGCCGTCGCCACGTTCGAGGCGAATTCGGTGACGATAACGACGATGGCGACGAGCACCGCCGCGACGATCAGCGGATGGACCGTGCGCAGCGGCTGAAGCGCCACGCCCATCCAATCGGCCAGCCCCGATTCGCCGATCCCGGCGGCGAGGGCGAGGCCGCCGCCGAACATCATGATCACGCCCCACGGCGCCCGGTTCGCTTCCTCCCAGTTGAGGATCGCCCGGCCGGTGCCGTCGGGAATGACGAAGAGGAGCAAGGCGGCGACCACCGCGATCGTGCCGTCGGTCAGCGAATCCTTGGGCAGGTAGAGCGAGACGAACGGGACCGCGATCCACGCCGCCACGGTCAGGGCGACGAGCGGGACCAGGCGCTTCTCGGCGGCCGACCAGCGCCCGGTCTCGCCGATCCCGGCGCGGGCGGCGGCGGGATCGAAGTCGGACGCGGCGACCCTCTGCACCTTCATCAGGATCGTCCAGCACAAAGGCACGGAGATCAGGACCAGGGGGATTCCGTAGAGGGCCCAGGTCAGGAAATCGATCCGGTAGCCGGTCGCCTTCTCGATGATCCCGGCGGCGATGGCGTTGGTCGGCGAGCCGACCAGGGTGCCGAAGCCGCCGATCGTCGCCGCGAAGGCGATGCCCATGGCGAGCGCCCCGGCGAAGCCGTCGGTGTGGCCGGGCTCGATCTTCGCGGCGCGAAGCACGGCGAGGCCGATCGGCATCATGATGAGGGTCGTCGCCGTGTTGGAGACGATGGTGCTGAGCAAGGCGGTGGCGGCCATGAAGGCGAACAGCATCTGCGCCGGGCCTCCGCCGCCCCGGCTGACGATGGCCAAGGCGAGGCGGCGGTGAAGCCCGGTGCGCTCGATGGCGAGGGCGACGATGGCTCCGCCGAGGACGAGGAACAGGATCGGCGAATAATAAGCGGCGGCGGATTCGCTCGCCGTCATGATCCCGAGCAAGGGGAAAGCGAGGAACGGGACGAGCGCGGTGGCGGTGAGCGGAAGCGCCTCGGTCATCCACCAGCAGGCCATCAGGACGATGATCGCGGTGGTCCGCCAGGCGGCCGGCGACATCCCGCCCGGAGCGGGGAGAAGCAGCATGACGATGAAGGCGGCGAGCCCGCCCCACAGGCCCCAGCGTGCGGCCATTCACTTCCCCCCTTTGCGCTGGGGGTTGATGGCATGGGAGAGGCCCGCGACGCCAGCCTCTCGTCGCCCCAGCGCAGGCTGGGGCCCCGACGGGTGAAGAACTCGGCGCCTTTCACCCCCTGGGGTCCCAGCCTTCGCTGGGACGACGGGCTAAAGCGAGATCAGCGAGATCTGCCGCCCGTAGTCCGGCTCGCCCCGGTGCGTCGCCCGGCGGTAGCTGAAGAAGCGGTCGGGCTGCGAATAAGTGTCCTCGCCCAGCGCCTCGATCCGGGTCAGCCCGGCGGCGGCGAGGCGGGAGAGGACGAAGCCTTCGAGGTCGAACTGGTGATGGCCTTCGCGGCCGAGGGCGAAGAAGCACTCATGCTCCGGCTCGGCCTCGGCGAAGCGGCGAAGGAAACCCTCGTCCACCTCGTAGGAGCGGCGGGCGATGCAGGGGCCGACGGCGGCAGCGATTCGCGCCCGCACGGCGCCCCGTCGCTCCATCTCGGCCACTGTCGCCTCGACGACCCCGCCGATCGCTCCCTTCCAGCCGGCATGGGCCGCGCCGACCACGCCGGCCTCCGGGTCCGAGAGCAGCACCGGCGCGCAGTCGGCGGTGAGGATTCCGAGGACGAGGCCGGGGCGATCGGTCACCATCGCGTCGGCTTTGGGGCGGCCGTCGTCGGCGAAAGGCGCGGTCACATATATCGCCTCGGGCGAATGGACCTGGTGGAGCGTGACCAGCTCCGCGCCGGGCGCCACGGCGGCGACCGCCCGGCGGCGATTTTCCCGGATCGAATCGCGATCGTCGCCGGAGCCGAGGCCGACGTTGAGGCCTGCGCAGAGGCCCTCGGACACTCCGCCCCGCCGCCCCAGGAAGCCGTGCGCGGCTCCGTCCAGGGCGCGGGCGCGAAGGGCTTCTACAGCTCCAGCTTCCATATCTCGTCCTCGTCCGCCTGGTCGCCGACCATGAACTTGTAGGGGCCGACATAGGTGAAGCCGTAGCGGCGGTAGAAGGCCTTGGCGCGGTCGTTCTCGGTGAAGACGGAGAGATAGAGCTCCTCCGCGCCCCGCCGTCGCGCCTGGTCGATCGCCCATTGGGACAGGGTCTGCGCGACCCCCGCCCCCTGCCAGGGCTTGAGCACGTAGAGCTGCCGGAACTCCAGGGCCGGGCGGGAGGGTTCGACCGGCAGGGTGATCGGGCCGAGCTTGACGAAGGCGACGGGCTCGCCCCCGGCCTCGGCGAAGCGGACCTGGTGCCGGCCGTCGAGCAGCTCGCCGCGAAAGCCCTCCTCGCTCAGCTTCTCGAGGAAGGATTCGAGGTCCTTCGGGCTGTAAAGATGGGCGAAGGTCTCGACGAAGCTCCGGCGATGGAGGTCGGCGAGCGCGGCGGCGTCCTCGGCGGCGGCGTCCCGATAGGCGATCATGAGAAACCCTCCGGGGCCGGCCAGGCCGGGGCCGAGAGGCCCAACACCCGGAACAGCCGGCCCATCTGCTCCGGCGAGACGAGCCGCTCCCGGGCGATTCGGAGCTCCTCGCTCCGGTGCGGGGCGGTCCCGGCAAGAGCCTCGGTCCGGGCGTCGATGCCGAGCCGGCCCAGCCAGTCTCCCTGCGCGACCGGCCCATGGACCCAAACGCCCGCCGCGGCGGCGGCCCGGCCCAAAGCTTCGAAGTCGACATGGGCGGTGAGGTCCGATTCGCCCGGCTCTATCCAGGGATCTGCATAATCATGCAGCCTGACGGCCTGCAGGGTTTCGCCGGCCGAAGCGCGATCGTGCCCGTAATCGACGATCAGCCCCCCGCCTCCGTGCATATTCGTGCGGTCGGCCAGCAGGCGCACCTGCGCCACCGACGCCGGCGAGGTTTCGAGCAATGTCCCCGGCGGCGCGGCGCGAAAGGGGTCGGGGATGGCGGCGGCCGGCACCGGCGGACCGGCGGCGGGAATGAAACGGTCGCCGTCGAGGGTGACGAGGCGCTCGCGCCAGCCTTGTTCGGTCGCGACCAGCTGGCGGACCGGCAGCGCGTCGAAAAATTCGTTGGCGACGGCGAGGATCGGGCCGTCCGCCGGCAGGCCGTGGAGATCCTCGTGCCAGCGGGCGTTCGGGACCCTTTCCGCCTGGGCGGCGCGGAGGATTGGGCTGGTCTCGATGAAATGCACCTCGGGCTCGAGGCCCGCGGCGCGCATCGCCCGAAGCGCGTCGGCGGCGAGGGTCCCCCGGCCGGGGCCGAGCTCGACGTAGCGCGCGCCTTCGGGTCGGCCGGCGCGGTTCCAGAGGTCGGCCAGAGCGAGGCCGATCAGCTCCCCGAACATCTGGCTGATCTCGGGCGCGGTGGTGAAGTCGCCGGCGGCGCCGAGCGGATCGCGCGTGGCGTAATAATGCGCGTTGGCCAGAGCCATGTAATCGGAGACCGGGATCGGGCCCTGGACGGCGATCATTCGGCGCAGGCGGTCGGCGAGGGTCCTTCGATACGGCATTTCGACTTCGCTCAATGCCAACTCAGGATGAGCGGCTGGTGCACAGCTGTTCCGCTCTTCCTGAGTAGCGGCTGAGCCTGGCGAAGACGCGTATCGAAGGACAAGTTCAGGCAACGCTCTCCGTCCCCGCGATCGGCTCGACCCGCTGCCGTCGCCGCTTCGCCGTCGCGATCAGCCAGGCGCCGCCGAGCACCATCGGAACGGTCAGGGTCTGGCCCATGGTGAGGCCCCAGGACAGATTCTCGAGCCCCTGGTCGGGCTGGCGGACGAGCTCGACGAGGAATCGGCTGAGCCCGTAGACGAGCAGGAAGACACCCACCAATCTACCCGGCTGGTAGCGGGCGTCGGTCTTCCAGAACAGCAGCCAGAGGATGACGAACAGGAGGATGCCCTCAAGCCCCGCCTCGTAGAGCTGGCTCGGGTGGCGCGGCACCTCGCCGCCGGTCGGGAAGACGATCGCCCAGGGGACGTCGGTCGGCCGGCCCCACAATTCGCCGTTCACGAAATTGGCGAGGCGGCCGAAGAACAGGCCGAACGGGACGCAGCAGGCGACGTAATCGTGGACCCTGAGCCAGTCGAGCTTGTGCTTGCGGGCCATCCAAAGGATCCCGAGCGTCACGCCCAGGACTCCGCCGTGAAAAGACATGCCGCCGTCCCACAAGCGCAGAATCTGGATGGGATCGTCAAAGTAGAATTTCGGCCGGTAGAAGAGCACGTAGCCGAGCCGGCCGCCGAGGATGATGCCCAGCGTCGCGTAGAAGACCATGTCGTCGGCATGGCGCCGGGCCATCGGCGCTCCGGGCCGGTCAATCAGCTTCATCAGATACCACCAGCCGACGAGGATGCCGGTGAGATAGGCGAGCGAGTACCAGCGCAGCGGGAAGGGCCATTCGAACAGGGTCGGCTTCAACCCGAGATCGGTGAACCGGACATAGTCGCCGGCCGCCATCGACAGGCTTGTCAGTAATGGATCGATCAAAGGCTTCCCCCTCCCGCTCCAGGCCCTAATAGAAGGGGCATTGCGAAACGGAAAGGGAGAGTCGGATGCCGAGCGAGCTGGACCGCAAGTATGACGCGGTGCTGGCCCAGGTGACGGGACCCGGCGGCCGGATCCAGATCGGCGAGGATGAGAAGGGGCGCAAGATCGTCGCCAACCTGCCCCCGACCCTTCCCGGAATGTTCGACGCCTTCTGCATGCTCCACGGCGCGACCATCGCCGTCATCGCCGACGGCGAGCGCCTCACCTTCGCCGAGCTCAACGCGCAGGCGACCCGGCTGGCCCGGGCGCTGGCGGGCGGCTGGGGGGTCGGCAAGGGCGACCGGGTGGCGATCGCGATGCGCAACTGCCCGAGCTGGATCGTCGCCTACATGGCGGTGCTCAAGGCCGGCGGGGTCGCCACCCTCGTCAACGGCTGGTGGCAGCCGGACGAGCTTCGCCACGGCCTCGCCCTGACCGAGCCCTGCCTCGTCCTGTGCGACGCCCCCCGGGCGAAAAGGCTGGAGGCGGCCGGCCTCGGCATCGAGAGCGTGGTGCTTCCGATCGAGAAGCCGATCGCGGAGGCGCTGGCGCCTCTGCTCGGCCGGGGCGAGGCCGACCTCCCCGAAATCGCCCCGGAGGACGACGCGACCATCCTCTTCACCTCCGGCTCGACCGGGGTCGCCAAGGGCGCGATCTCCAGCCATCGCGCCGTCACCACCGGAGTCTACACCTATTCGCTAAGCCTTCTCGCCCTGCTCGGGATCATGGAGAGCGAAGGCCGAGGCCCGGCCAACCCGCCGCGCACCCTGGTCAACGTGCCTCTGTTCCACGTCACCGGCGAGGTGCCGGTGCTCCTCAACAGCTTCGTCATCGGCCGCGGCATGGTGCTGATGGCGAAATGGGACCCGGGCGAGGCCCTGAGGCTGATCCAGGATGAGAAGGTCACCTATTTCGTCGGCGTTCCGACGATGAGCCTCGAGCTGATGCAGCATCCCGACCGCGAGAAATACGATCTGTCGTCGCTGACCGATATCGCGGCGGGCGGAGCGCCGCGGCCGGTCGCCCACGTCAAGAGGCTGCAGGAGAGCTTCAAGGGGGCACAGCCGGCATTGGGCTACGGCCTGACCGAGACCAATGCGGTCGGCTGCGGCAATTTCTGGCAGAATTACGCCGACAAGCCCGCCTCCACCGGCCGACCGCACAAGCCGACCGTGGAGCTCGCCATCCTCGGCGAGGGCGACCGCCATCTGCCCGCCGGCGAGACCGGCGAGGTCGCCATCCGTTCGGCGGCCAATTTCCGCGGCTATTGGAACGATCCCGCGTCGACCGCCGCCGCCTTCACCGCCGACAATTATCTCAAGACCGGCGACATCGGCTATCTCGACGAGGACGAATATCTGTTCATCGTCGACCGCAAGAAGGACATCATCATCCGCGGCGGCGAGAATATCAGCTGCCAGGAAGTCGAGGCGGCGATCTACTCGCACCCGGCCGTCTCCGAATGCTCGGTGTTCGGAGTGCCCGACGAAAGGCTGGGCGAGGTGCCGGCGGCGGTGGTCCATAGCGAGGAGGAAGGCGGCGTCGACGCCGAGGCGCTGCGCGCCTTCCTCGACGGCCGGATCGCGTCCTACAAGATCCCCCAATATATCTGGGTCCATGACGAGCCTTTGCCCAAGCTCGGCACCGGCAAGATCGACAAGAAGACGCTCAGGGAGCGCTATTCGGCGGAGGTCGACTAACGTCATCCCAGCGCAGGCTGGGATCCCAGGGGGTGAAGGGCACTGGCGCCCTTCACCCGCCGGGGCCCCAGCCTTCGCTGGGGCGACGGGGAGTTTCTGAGGCTAGCCCGCCGCCCCCCACCCCTCTATCACGCCGCGATGGCGCGTGGCGGCGAGACGAGGGGCATCAGCCGGCGGACCTTGCTGATCGGCGGGGGCGCGGGGGCCGGGTTGATCCTGGCCTGGGCGCTTTGGCCGCGCACCTATGAGCATGCTCTGCGCGCCGGCGAAGGCGAGCAGGCGTTCAACGCCTTCCTCAAGCTCGGCAAAGACGGCCGGGTGCTGGTCGCGGTGCCGCAGGCCGAGCTGGGGCAGGGAAGCTGGACGGCGCTCGCCCAGATCCTCGCCGACGAGCTTGGCGCGGACTGGCGGACGGTGGGGGTGGAGCCGGCGCCGATCGGGCCGCTCTATGCCAACCGGCTGCTCGCTTCGGGAGAGGATGACGGCTCCTTCCTCGGCGGCGCCCGGCGCTGGCGGGCGCAGCGCTTCGAAAGCGGCGAGGCGGGGATGCTGACCGCCGGGTCGAGCTCGATACGGGCGTTCGAGCGGCCGCTGCGCGAGGCCGGAGCGGGGGCCCGGGCGCTGCTGATGAAGGCGGCCGGAGCGCGCTGGGGGGTGGAGTGGGAGACCCTCGACACCGCCGCGGGCTTCGTCAGCGACGGCCGGCGCAGGCTGAGCTTCGCCGAGCTGGTGGACGCCGCCGCGGGCGAAGAGCTGCCCGAGCATCTTCCGATCCGGGCCGGGATCGACAACCGCCTCGCCGGCCAGCCGCTGCCGCGCCTCGACCTGCCCGCCAAGGTCGACGGTTCGGCGCCCTTCGCCGGCGACATCAGGCTTCCCGACATGGTCTATGCCTCGGTCCGGGCGGGGCCGACCGAGGACAGCCGGCTGGAGCGCTGGCAAAAGGCGAAAGGGCTGGCCGTGCCGGGCGTGTTCGGCGCCGTCGACGCGCCGGGATGGGTGGCCTGCCTCGCCACCAACTGGTGGGCGGCGAACAAGGGCGTCGAGGCGCTCGAGCCGGTCTGGGACGTGCCCCGCCCGCCGGTGTCGAGCGAGAGCCTCGATTCGGCCCTGATCGAAGCCCTGGCGCGGGACGATGGGCGGCGTGCCTACAGCCGCGGCGATCTTGCCGACGCATTCGACGGCGGCAATGTGCTTCGCGGCCATTATCGCGCCGGGCCGGCCGCCAACGCTCCGCTCGAGACGCTGACCGCGACCGCCCGGCTCGGCGGCGACCGGCTGGAGATATGGGCTCCGACGCAGGCGCCGGGGCTGGCGCGGGCGGCGGCGGCGCGGGTGGCGGGGCTCGGCGAGGGGCAGGTGACGCTCTATCCAGTGATGATCGGCGGGGGCTATGGGCGCAAGCTCGAGACGCGGGCGATCGAGCAGGCGGCGATGCTGGCGATGCGGGTGAAGCGGCCGGTCCAGCTCGTCTGGTCGAGGGTCGAGGAGACGGTCCAGGACGGCTTCAGGGCCCCGGCCCGGGCGCAATTGCTGGCTCGGCTCGACACGGGCGGGATCGTGCTCGGCTGGCAGGCCCGGATCGCGGCGCCGGACACCGGGGCACAGCTCGAGGCCCGGCTGAGCGGAGGCGGGAGCGCCATGGCGGCGATCGGCGATCCGGTCGCGGGGGCGGTGCCGCCTTACGCCATCCCGGCGGTTGCGGTCGACTATCTGCCCGCCGAGACCGGGATAAGGGTCGGCGGCTGGCGCTCGGGCGCGCACAGCTACACCGCTTTCTTCACCGAGAGCTTCATGGACGAGCTGGCCCGGATATCCGGCCTTGAGCCGCTCTCCTTCCGGATGCAGATGCTGGGCGACAATCCGCGGCTGGCGCGCTGCCTGACGACGGCGGCGACGCTGGGCGGCTGGGACGGCGGAGTACCGGGAAGCGGACTTGGAATCGCCTGCCACAGCGCGTTCGGAAGCCATATCGCCGCTCTGGTCGAGGTCGAGGTGACCGCCGACCAGCGGGCTCGGGTGCTTCGCGCGATATGCGCGGTCGACTGCGGGCGGGTGGTCAATCCGGACATCGTGAGGCAGCAGATCGAGGGCGGCCTGCTCTTCGGGATCGCCGCCGCGACCGGCAATTCGATCCGCTTCGAGCGCGGCCGGCCCGACGCGCGCGGCTTTGCCCATTTCGGATTTCCGACCCTGGCCGGCTCGCCCGAGGTGACGATCGAGCTGCTCGACAGCGAGGAGGAGCCGGGCGGAGCGACCGAGCTCGGAGTGCCGGTGGCGGCGCCGGCGATCGCCAATGCCCTCCACGCTCTGACCGGGCGGCGGCTTCGCTCGCTGCCGCTGGTGATCGGGACATGAGCGTGCCGGCCGATCACCCGCCGGTCCCGGCG
Source organism: Allosphingosinicella sp. (assembly GCA_035719905.1). GTDB lineage: Bacteria > Pseudomonadota > Alphaproteobacteria > Sphingomonadales > Sphingomonadaceae > Allosphingosinicella. The sequence goes on along the minus strand of DASTFN010000073.1, from coordinate 17,739 downwards.
CCGAAGGTCGGAGTGCTTCTGATCAACCTCGGCACGCCCAATTCGCCCGAGCCGGGATCGGTGCGGCTCTACCTGAAGGAGTTCCTCTCCGACCCGCGGGTGATCGAGATACCGCAGCTCGTCTGGCAGCCGATATTGCGCGGAGTGATCCTGAGGACCCGGCCGAAAAAATCGGCGCACGCCTACCGCCAGGTGTGGACCGAGGAAGGCTCGCCGCTCGCCGCCATCACCGCCCGGCAGGCCAGGGCTCTGCAGGGCGCGTTCGGGGAAGCTGTGATCGTCGATCATGCGATGCGCTACGGCGAGCCGGCGATTCCCGGCAAGATCGATGCGCTCAAGGCGCAGGGCTGCGAGCGGATCCTGATCGCTCCGCTCTATCCGCAATATTGCGCGGCGACGACGGCGACCGCGAACGACGAGGCCTTCGCGCATCTGCGGCGGCTGCGCTGGCAGCCGGCGGTGCGGACTCTGCCGCCTTATCATGACGACCCGGCCTATATCGCGGCGCTCAGGGCGCGGCTGGAGGAGGGGCTGGCCGCTCTGGATTTCGAGCCGCAGGCGATCCTCGCCAGCTTCCACGGAATGCCCCAGCGTACGCTCGAGCTGGGCGATCCCTATCATTGCCATTGCCGCAAGACGGCGCGGCTGCTGAGCGAGGCGAGCGGACGCGAGCTGATGGTCGCCTTCCAGTCACGCTTCGGGCGGGCGAAATGGCTCGAGCCGGCGACCGATACGATTCTGGCCGCCTTGCCCGCCAAGGGCGTCACCAAGGTGGCGATCCTCGCGCCGGGTTTCTCGGCCGATTGCCTCGAGACCCTGGAGGAGCTGGCGATACGCGGACGCGACACTTTCCTCGCCGCGGGCGGAACGCATTTCGCCTACCTGCCCTGCCTCAACGACAGCGCGCCGGGGCTGGAAATGCTGCGCAGCATTTTGGGCCGCGAGCTTGAAGGTTGGAGGAGCGTTCCGTAAGGGCCGCGCACAACGAAAAAACAGCAGGAGAGAAAAATGGCACGCGTTGCGATCGTCACCGGCGGCACCCGAGGCATAGGCGAGGCGATCAGCATCGCCCTGCGCGACCAGGGCGTCACCGTCGCCGCCAATTATGCCGGCAATGACGAGAAGGCGCGCGAGTTCACGACACGGACCGGGATCAAGGCCTTCAAATGGGACGTCGGCGATTTCGACGCCTGCCAGTCGGGCGTGGCCCAGGTCGAGAGCGAGCTGGGGCCGGTCGACCTGCTCGTCAACAACGCCGGGATCACCCGCGACGGGACGATGAAAAGGATGACCCGCCAGTCCTGGGACGAGGTGATCGACGTCAACCTCGGCGGCTGCTTCAACATGGCCAAGGCGGTGTTCGAGGGGATGCAGTCGAGGAAGTTCGGCCGGATCGTCAACATCGGCTCGATCAACGGCCAGGCGGGCCAATATGGCCAGGTCAATTACGCCGCCGCCAAATCGGGGATCCACGGCTTCACCAAGGCCCTGGCGCAGGAAGGCGCGCGCGCCGGAGTGACCGTGAACGCGATCGCGCCCGGCTATATCGACACCGAGATGGTGGCGGCGGTGCCCGAGGACGTGCTGGCCAAGATCGTCGCTCGGATCCCGGTCGGGAGACTCGGCAAGGCGGAGGAGATCGCCCGCGGAGTGCTCTTCCTGTGTTCGGACGACGGCGGCTTCATCACCGGCTCGACACTCAGCATCAACGGCGGCCAGCACATGTACTGACCGGTGGGAGGCGTGCGCGTCATCCCAGCGAAGGCTGGGATCCCGTGGGGTGAAAGGCACCGGCGCTTTTCACCCGCTGGGGCCCCAGCCTCCGCTGGGGCGACGTGCTCTTGACGTCGCGCGTTCCCTTTTCCGGCCCAGTGAAGCGCTCGATCATGATCGCGGGGCATTCGACCTCGATCAGCCTCGAGCCGGTGTTCTGGGACGCGCTGAAAGCGGCGGCCGAGGCCGAAGGGGTGCCGGTGAGCGCTCTGGTGGCGCGGATCGACGCGGCTCGGGTCGAAGAGCGCGAACCTCCCAATCTGGGCAGCGCCTTGCGTACGTGGCTGTTTTTGAAGGCTAAATCCGGGGGATCCACTTTGTAGGAGTTTTTGCGTTCTGATTATGTTCTAATCAGAGCCATGGGCGGATTCCGCATCCTGGTGCGCTTGCTTTCTTCACTCGTAAGTTGGGTGAGAGCGTGGGGAGGGGGACCACCCGTAGGGTGGTGGAGGGGTAGCTGGCAGAAGCCTGAGCGGATTACCCCTCCACCATGCTTCGCATGGTCCCCCTCCCCATCTGGCGATGGGGAGGATTTAGCGGCCGAGCAAGACCCTCGCCTGGGTGGCGATCTGGGCGAGCATCGGGGCGGTGGTGACGGGGGCGTTGCGGACCCGTTCGACGACCCGGCGGAACTGCTCGATCCTCGCGCCTTGCGCCGCGACCCACTGGTCGACGGCCTCGGTCGGCTCGCTTCCGCGCTTGCGGTGGAGGAAATCGAGGCGGAGCTGCTCGAAGTCGCGGGCGAGGCCGGCGGTCAGCAGCCGCTCCCACTGGTCGCTCGCCCGGAACTGGTTGGCGGCGCCCTGCGCCCAGTCGAGGCCGAGCGCCTCGCCCAAGCGGGTGTAGGCGTTGGTGAGGCCGATCACGTCGACTCCGAGGCGCTTGCCCAGAGCCGCGATCCCGACCGCTCCGTTGAGTTCGAACAGCCGGACGATCTTGCGGGCGATGTCGTCGGGCGCGCCGAGCTCGATCAGCCGTTTACGGCGTTCGCTCGCCTCGCTCGCCACCTCGCGGCGGAGCAGGCCCTCGACGGCGGCATCGAGCGCCTCGAGCCCGGGGGCGAGATTGTCGACCATCTCGGCGAGCTTGGTCGTCGCCGAAGTGTTGCGCAGGATGTCGGCCATGTGGAGCTGGAGCGCCTGGCTGGCCTGGTCGAACAATTCGAGGCGGAGCTGCTCGGGAAGGTCGGCGGTGTCGAGCCGCTCCCAGAAGATTTGCATGTCGAACAGACGCTCGGCGGCGACGAAGGCGGCGGCGACCTGGCCGAACGAGGCGCCTTCCTCCTCGGCCAGAGCGAAGGGCGCGGTGATGCCGAGCCGGTTGACGAGGCGGTTGGCGATCTTGGTGGCGATGATCTCGCGGCGCAGGCGGTGCTGGAGGATGGCGTCGGCCTGGCGCTTGCGCATCGTCTCGGGAAAGGCGGCGCACAGCTCCGGGGTCAGGGTCGGGTCCTCGGTGATCTTGCCGGATTCGAGCGCCGCCTGAAGCGCCATCTTCGAGGTCGAAAGGAGGATGGCGAGCTCGGGCCGGGTGAGGCCGCGATCCTCGTGCGCCCGGCGCATCAGATCCTCGTTGGATTCGAGGCCCTCGACGGCGCGGTTCAATCGCCCCCCCTCCTCGAGCATCTCCATCGCCCGGAGCAAAGGCGGAAGGCCGGAGGCGCCGCCGCGCTCGGCGATCGACAGGGCCAGGGTCTGCAGGCGATTGTCCTCGAGCACGAGCTCGGCGACCTCGTCGGTCATCTCGGCGAGAAGGGCGTTGCGGTCCTCGAGCGCGAGCCGGCCTTCGACCATCTCCCGGTTCAGCGGGATCTTGATGTTGACCTCATTGTCCGAGCAATCGACTCCGGCGCTGTTGTCGATGAAGTCGGTGTTGATCCGCCCGCCCACCGAGGCGAACTCGATCCGGCCGGCCTGGGTGATGGCGAGGTTGGCGCCCTCGCCCAGGGCCTTGGCGCGAAGCTCGGCGCCGTTGACCCTTATGGCGTCGTTGCCCGGATCGCCGACCTCGGCGTTGCTCTCGTTCCTGCCCTTGATGTAGGTGCCGATGCCGCCGAACCAGAGCAGGTCGACCGGGGCCGAGAGGATGGCGGTGAGCAGGGTGGCGGGGTCGGTCTCCTCGGCCTCGAGGCCGAGCAGGGCGCGGATCTCGGGCGACAGCGGGATCGACTTCTGGGCGCGCGGGAAGATTCCGCCGCCCTTCGAGATCGTTTTACGGTCGTAATCGTCCCAGCTCGAGCGCGGCAGCTCGAACAGCCGGTTGCGCTCCGTCCAGCTCGACGCCGGATCGGGATCGGGATCGAGGAAGATGTGGCGGTGGTCGAAGGCGGCGACGAGCTTGATCGACTTCGACAGCAGCATTCCGTTGCCGAACACGTCGCCCGACATGTCGCCGACCCCGGCGACCCGGATCGGCTGCGACTGGACGTCGATCCCGATCTCGCGGAAGTGGCGCTGGACCGAGATCCAGGCGCCCCTGGCGGTGATCCCCATCGCCTTGTGGTCGTAGCCGTAGCTTCCCCCCGAGGCGAAAGCGTCGCCGAGCCAGAAGCCGCGCTCGGTCGCGATCGCGTTGGCGACGTCGGAGAAGGTCGCGGTGCCCTTGTCGGCGGCGACGACGAAATAGGGATCGTCGCCGTCGAGGACGACGACTCCGTCCGGATGGACGACCTTGTTGCCGACGAAATTGTCCGTCACCGACAGAAGCGCCCGGATGAAGATCCGGTAGCTCTCCGTCCCTTCGGCGAGCCAGGAATCGCGGTCGGTCATCGGCGGCAGCTGCTTGGGATAGAAGCCGCCCTTGGCGCCGGTCGGGACGATGACGGCGTTCTTGACCAGCTGGGCCTTCATCAGCCCGAGGATCTCGGTCCTAAAATCGTCGCGCCGGTCGGACCACCGGAGGCCGCCGCGGGCGATCGGGCCGCCGCGCAGGTGGATGCCCTCGACCCGCGGCGAATAGACCCAGATCTCGCGCCAGGGCAGCGGCTGGGGCAGGCCCGGCACCTTGGCGCTGTCGAGCTTGAAGGCGAGCGCCTCGCGCCCGGCCGGGGTGAAGGCGTTGGTCCGAAGGGTCGCCGAGACCACTGCGTGGAGCAGCCGGAGGATGCGGTCCTCGTCGATCGCGGCGACCTGGGAGAGGCCGTCGCGGATCGTCCGCTGCGCCGCCTCGACCGCGCCCTCGCGCGGGCCCTGCTGATTGGGATCGTGAAGCGCGTCGAACAAGGCGATGAGGCCGTGGGCGACTCCCGGCGCCCGGCGCAGGGCCTCGACCACCGTCACCATCGAATAGGACAGGCCGACCTGGCGCAGATAGCGGAACCAGGCCCTAAACAGGACGACGTCGCGCGGCGCCAGCGCGGCGGCGACGAGCAGCTGGTTGAACGGATCGTTCTCGGCCCGCCCTTCGAGCACCTCGGCGATCGCGCGCTCGACCAGCTCGGAGCGGTCGAGCACCGACGCGGCCTCGCCGGCGCGGACCTCGAGCAGGAATTCGTGGACGTAGCCGAGCCGGCCCTCGTCGAGAGCGGTCGGATGCTCCTCGAGCACCCGGAAGCCGAAATTCTCGAACACCGGAACCGCGTCGGAGAGCTGGATGATCTCGGCCAGCCGGTAGGTGTTGAGCCTGAGCCTTTTCGGCCCGTCGTCCGACTGCCGGTAGAGCCTGGCGTCGCGCTGGGCGGCGCTGTCGAGCGCGCAGATGCGCAATATGTCCTGGGCCGCCTCGGCCGGCGGGACGGCGATCCTATAGGCTTCCGGGAAATCGTCGAGATAGGACAGAGCGAGGCGGGTGGCGCGCTGCGGGCCGACCAGCTCGCCGAGCGCTTCCTCGACCGAGGGCTCCCAGCCGCGCACCATCTCGTCCAAACGGCGGTCGAGCTCGGCGACGTCGGGGGTCGGGGTCTCGGGGCCGACGTAGAGCGTGTAGCGGATGAGGGCGAGGTCGCCGTCGCCCAGTTCCACCGACCAATTGGAGATATAGCCCTGCGAGGCCTGCTCGATCAGCTTGCCGATGGCGAGCCGGCGCCGGGTGGTCAGCTCGTCGCGCGGAAGCCAGACGAAGGCGAACATGTTGCCCTTGAGGATCGAGCGGACGAGGGCGAGGGTCGGCCTCGGCCGGTCGGCGAGCGACATGGCGGTGGTGACGAGCTCGCGCATCGCCTCGACGCTGAGGCTGACGAGAAGGTCGTGGGGAAGCGTCGTGACGGCGTGGCGGAGCGCCTTGCCGCTGTGGCCGGAGGGCGCGAAGCCGAACTCGCTTTCGAGCTGCTGGAGCCGCCGCCGGAGCAAAGGCACTTCCTCGACCGGCGAGCTCAGCGCCTCGCTGGTCCACAGGCCGGCATGGACTCCGATGGCGGTGACCTTGCCGCCCTCCCTGACGGGAACGACGACGAGATCGAGCGGAACCCGGCGGTGGACCGAGGCCCGGCGTTCCGCCTTGGCGAGGAGCGGGACGTCGCCGCCGGACTCGAAATAGCGCATCGCGCCGAGCGCTCCGCCCGGGTCGGTCGGCTCGCCCGGAATGCGGAACAGGCCGAGCGTGTCGGTCGGCTGGCCGTCCGGGCTTTCGACCTCATAGCCTAACAGGGTCATCGCTCCGTCGGCGAACCAGCGCAGAAGGGCCGCGCCTTCCTCGTTGCCGGCCTCGTCGGCGTCGGCGCGCATCCGCGCCTGCATCGCCCGCCAGTCGGTGACCGCGGCCCTGACGTCGGCGAGGACCCGGTGGAGATCGGCGACGATCTCGCGCCGGCCGCGGGCGTCGGCCCGGTCGACCTCGAGATACATCATCGATTCGCGGCGAGCAGGCTCGTCGCAGAGCGGCTCGACCGCGGTCAGCAGGCCGTCCTCGTCGCGGGTGGCGCAAAGCACCGGGTGAAGGAGCCGGTGGACGGTGAGGTTGCGCGCGGCGAGCGTGTTGGCGACGCTGTCGACGAGGAAGGGCATGTCGTCGTTGACGACTCCGATCCGCATCCGGCGATGGCCCAGGGCCCCGCCCTGCGGCTCGACCCGGACGAGATCGGTCCCGGCCGGCCGGCGCATCGCGCAGGCGGCGATGAACCGGGCGGCCGCGATCCGGTCCGAATCGGTGAATTCGGCGAGCTCGCCCGGAAGGGCGCCGTCGACGAGCGCGTGGGCGAGGGCTTCGACGATCTTCGCGTCGGCGGCGGAGGGCTCCGCCGCAGGGTCGCTGGCGCCGCTTCCCGGGGAAGCGGCTTCGGCTCCAGCGACAATGTCCGAGGTCATAATGGGCTCCCGAAGGGGCGGCGCACGGCGCCGTCGGAATAGTCGCGCGCCCTATGCCCCCGGCGACCCGGAGGGGCAACCCCTAGGACTTGCCTCCCTGCCGCGAAGCGGTGGGGAGGGGGACCGCGCGCAGCGTGGTGGAGGGGTAGAGGGCGCCGCAGGTCGAGAGTCGCGCGGGAACCGCCAGACGCCTCGCCCTTTACCCCTCCACCGCCTACGGCGGTCCCCCTCCCCATCTGGCGATGGGGAGGCAAAAGGAACGACCATGCCCCGCCAATCCGAACATCCTATCGACCCGCTCTTCCTGGAGCGCTGGTCGCCGCGCGCGTTCGACGAGTCCGATATGCCCGAAGAGGATCTGCTGAGCCTGTTCGAAGCGGCGCGGTGGGCGCCGTCGGCGTTCAACTCGCAGCCCTGGCGGTTCCTCTACGCGCTTCGCGGCGGGCCGGATTGGGAGCGCTTCCTCGGCCTCCTGATCCCCTGGAACCAGAGCTGGGCGCACAGCGCCTCGGCTTTGGTCTACATCCTCTCCGACACCCTGCCGATGACCGACAAGGCCGGCGAGCCGGCGACCTCGCACACCCACAGCTACGATTCCGGCGCGGCCTGGGCCTGCTTCGCGCTCCAGGCGACCCGGCTGGGCTACCAGGCGCACGGAATGTCGGGCGTCGATTTCGAGCGGGTGAGCGAAGAGCTTGCGGTGCCCGACCGCTACCGGGTGGAGGCGGCGGCGGCGGTCGGGCGGATCGGCGATCCGGCCACCCTTCCGGAGAAGCTCCGGGCACGGGAGTTTCCGAGCGGAAGGAAGCCGGTGGGGGAGTTCGCCTTTCGGGGCGGATGGCCTGACGTCTGACGTCGCGCCGGCGAAGGCTGGGGCCCCGACGGGTGAAGGGCGCTGTGCCTTTCACCCGCTGGGATGCCAGCCTTCGCTGGCATGACGGGTGACTTGTGCGGGCGACGCTTCTGGTAGAACATTCCCCACATGACGGTCGATACGACAAGCGAAGGAACAAACCGGCGGCTCGTCACCCTCCCGGCGCGGCCCGAGCCGATCCGGGTCGCGGCCGAGGAGACCGCCGTCATCGTCGTCGACATGCAGAACGCCTACGCTTCCCCGGGCGGCTATCTCGACCTCGCCGGCTTCGACATCGGCGGCGCGGGGGCGGTGGTCGAGCAATGCGCCAAGGTGGTCGAGACCGCGCGCGGCGCCGGCCTGCCCGTCATCTATTTCCAGAACGGCTGGGACGAGGCCTATGTCGAGGCCGGCGGGCCAGGCTCGCCCAACTGGCACAAGTCGAACGCGCTCAAGACGATGCGGGCGCGGCCGGAGCTGGAGGGGAAATTGCTCGCGAAAGGCGGCTGGGATTACGAGCTGGTCGAGACCCTGGCGCCGCATCGCGGCGACATCGTCCTGCCCAAGACCCGCTATTCCGGCTTCTTCAACTCGCAGCTCGATTCGGTGCTCCGCTCGCGCGGCGTACGCAACATCGTGCTGGTCGGGATCGCCACCAACGTCTGCGTCGAATCGACCCTTCGCGACGGCTTCTTCCTCGAATATTTCGGGATCCTGCTGGAGGACGCCACCCACCAGGCGGGGCCGGACTATCTGCAGAAAGCGAGCGTCTACAATGTCGAGACCTTCTTCGGCTGGGTCTCCACCGTCGCCGATTTCTGCGGGGCGTTCGGGCAGGTGGCGGAGTGATCCTTCACCGTCATTGCGAGGAGCGTAGCGACGCGGCAATCCACGCGTCTCCGCCACCGCAGCCTGGATTGCTTCGCTTCGCTCGCAATGACGGGGAGAGATAAATGCCGTTCGAATCGATCAATCCGCCGCAATTCCCAACGCCGATCGCGCCTTATTCGGCGGGGACCAAAGCGGGCGACACGGTCTACGTGTCGGGCACTCTGGCGCTGGGGCCGGGAGGGACAATCCTCTATCCCGGCGACGCGACGGCGCAGACCCGGCATGTGCTCGAGACGATCCGGATCACGCTCGAAGCCGCCGGAGCGACCATGGCCGACGTCGCCTTCAACCACATCTTCCTGACCGATTGGGCGGACTATCCGGCGATGAATGCGGTCTATGCCGAATATTTCCCGGGGGCGAAGCCGGCGCGCTATTGCATACAGTGCGGGCTGGTGAAGCCGGGGCTGGTGGTCGAGATCGCCAGCGTGGCGCATATCGGCTGATGCCGCATGCCGCCGGCCTCTGGTACGAATGGCACGGCCCGGAGGACGGCCCGGTCCTGATCCTTTCGCCCGGCCTCGGCGGTTCGGGCTCCTATTGGGCCCCCAATCTGGCGGCGCTGTCCAAGGACCATCGGGTGCTGGTCTACGACCATCGCGGGACCGGCCGGAGCGGCTCGCTTCCCGAGGGCGAGCTGTCGATCGCCGCGATGGCCGCGGATGTCGTCGCGCTGATGGACGAGCTCGCCATCCGCCGCCCCTATTTCCTCGGCCACGCGCTCGGCGGGCTGATCGGGCTCGAGCTCGGAAGCGCTCTGGCCAGGAGAATCGTCGTCAACGGCTGGCCGAGGCTCGACCCGCACACGGCCCGGTGCTTCGACACCCGACTGGCGCTGCTCCGGGCGAGCGGTCCGGAAGCCTATGTCCAGGCCCAGCCGATCTTCCTCTATCCGTCCGGGTGGAGCTCGAGGAATTCGGGGATGCTCGACCTCGAGGCGCAGCACCAGCTCGAGCGCTTCCCGCCGGCCGCGACCGTCGAGAAGAGGATCGAAGCGGCGCGGGCGTTCGACCTTCGGCCGGGCCCGCCCTGCCCCACCCTGCTCGTCGCCGCCGCGGACGATTTGCTGGTCCCGGCGCATTGCTCGGAATTGCTGGCCGGCGAGCTCGCGAACGCGACGGTGGCGCGCCTCGAATGGGGCGGTCACGCCTGCAACGTCACCGATCCCGACGCCTTCAACCGCGTCGTCCTCCAATTCCTAAGGAGCTGAACCATGGAAGTCGGCATCTTCACGCCCATCGGCAACAACGGCTGGCTGATCTCCGAGAATGCGCCGCAATACATGCCGACCTTCGACCTCAACAAGGAGATCGCCCAGAAGGCGGAGAGCTACGGCGTCGACTTCCTGCTCTCGATGATCAAGCTGCGGGGTTTCGGCGGCAAGACCCGCTTCTGGGACTATAATCTGGAAAGCTTCACGCTGATGGCGGGGCTCGCCGCCGTCACTCAGAAGATCCGCATCTACGCGACCTGCCCGACGCTGGTGATCCCGCCCGCTTTCTGCGCGCGGATGTGCAACACGATCGACGAGATCAGCGGGGGCCGCTTCGGCCTCAATTTGATCACGGGCTGGCAGCGCCCCGAATATTCGCAGATGGGCCTGTGGCCGGGCGACGAGCATTTCCGCAACCGCTACCAGATGCTCGGCGAATATGCCCATATCCTGCGCGAGCTGTGGGCGACCGGCCAGTCCGACTTCAAGGGCGACTATTATCAGATGGACGATTGCCGAGTCCTGCCCATGCCGAAGGGCGAGATGAAGATCATCTGCGCCGGCTCGTCGGACGAGGGCCTCGCCTTCTCGGCGCAATATGCGGATTACGCCTTCTGCCTCGGCAAGGGGGTGAACACGCCCAAGGCCTTCGCCTCGAACAACGAGCGGCTGATGGCGGCGACCGCCAAGACCGGGCGCGACGTCCGCATCTACGCTCTGTTCATGGTGATCGCGGCCGAGACCGACGAGGAGGCGATGGAGAAATGGATCTCCTATCGCGAGGGCGCGGACGAGGAGGCCATCGCCTGGCTCGGCTTCCAGGGCGCGGCGGACAAGACCAGCACCACCACCAACGTCCGCCAGCTCGCCGACAAGGAGAGCGCGGTCAACCTCAACATGGGCACCCTGGTCGGCTCCTACGAGAGCGTCGCCCGGATGCTTGACGAAGCATCGACGGTGCCGAACACCGGCGGAGTGCTTCTGACGTTCGACGACTTCATCCAGGGGACCGAGGATTTCGGAACCCGGATCCAGCCGCTGATGAAATGCCGGAGGAAATGATGTTGCTACTGGCCCTGCTGCTGGGCTCGGCTCCCGACGCGGCCGCCCTCGCGAAGATCGGGATCACCGGCCGGACCGCCGCTCCGGATGCGAAAGTCGCCCAGGCGGCCTTGAACGAGGCCGGGGGGTTCGCCGCCGGGGGAGCGCTGAAGTGCAGCGAAATGGGCGGCGCGGAGGCGTCGCTGATGCCCAAAGGCTGGGTCCCGGCGGATCCCAATTTCCGCCTCGGCCCGAAGCGCGCGCGTTACGAGCGCTGGGACATCAGGCTCTGCGGCAAGAAGGTGCCCTTCCTGGTCGTCTTCTGGAAGGTCAAGGGCCGCTCCGATTTCCAGGTCGCCTACCCCTTCCCGGCCGATCCGGTGAAGCCGGTCAAGCCGTCTGAGCATGATCATCATTGACTGACTCGTCATTGCGAGGAGCGAAGCGACGAAGAATCCAGCGGGCGTCGGAGGCCGCACTGGATTGCTTCGCTTCGCTCGCAATGACGGAGGGTAGCTAGGCGGCCGCTTTCCGGATCGCGCGTTCGAGCATCGCCTCGTCGGCGACCGGGCCGAGGACGGCGAGGCCGCCGACCTCGTCACGGCGGGCGATGAGGAGGACGAACTCCGCCTTGCCCGGAATGTCGACATGGCCGAGCGGGCGGGCGGCGCGAAGGGCTTGACGGGCACTCTCGCCCTGGTCCGGCCCGGGTTCGGGGCGGCGAGCCTTGCGCTCGGCCTGGACGAGGGTCTTGAGACCGTCGCTCTCCAGCCGTTCGCGAAGGGCTCCGGAGGGAAGATCCTGGCGGCGGGCCCAGCTCAGGGCGGCGGCGAATTCGGTCAGGCGGCCCTTGTCGTAATCGCTTCCGAAGACGAGCTTGACCACCGGGGTCATCGGCGCCCGGGCCTGGGCCTTCACTCCGGCATCCTCGAGCAGCTCGGCATAGCCCTCCCCGTCCGCTTCGGCGGCGAGGGCGAAATCGTAGGCGAGGCCGAGGGCGCGGTAGAGGGCGGCGCGGCTGCGCTGATCGGCGCCGCGGGCGGCGTCGGCGCTGTCGCGGGCGATCCCGAGGCGGTCGGCGAGGCCGGCGTCGAGGTCGAGCTCGGGCTCCTCCCAGGAAGGCTCGGCGGGCGTATCGAGCTCGAGCGGCTCGGCATTGGGGCCGTCGGCCCAGACCGGGCTGGCGCCGGGCTGGGCGGCCGCGGCGAGCGCGGTCGAGGCCTGGTGGGCGATGGCCGACGCGGTCGCGCTGTCGGCGATCTCCTTCCAGTTGATCACCCCGTAGATGAAGTCGATCGCATCCCCGGTCGAGGAGAAGGGCATCAGGATGCCGCGGTACATGGTGTTCTTGCCCCGCTGCCCGACGAACTCGGCCTCGAAGCCGATCGGCGCCTTGTTGGCGATGATCTGCATATAATGATCGGTCAGCCGGGAGAGGAGCGAGCGCTTCGGAACCTCGCTGATCCGGCGGACGTCGCCGACCAGGTCGCATTCCTCGCGCAGAGCGTCGCCCAGCCAGGCGATCGCGGGGTCGTCGCCGCCGTCGGAGAAATCCAGGAGGACGCTGTTCGGACCGAAGTCGCCGAGCGCTTCCGGGTCGAGCGCCTTGATCGAGGGATAGGCGCGTCCGTCGAGCAGCGAGACCCAGTAATTATAGGCCCGCACATGCATCCGCCGTTCGTCGAGGCCGATCTCGGGCGGCACCTCGATGCCGCCGTCGTCCTCGGCCGCGCCATAGTCCGACTGCTCGTCAAATGCCCGCAGGCTGTCCATCAGGCGGTCCTCAAGCTCCCCAGAGAGTGAAGCTTTGCACCGGACGTGGTTGAAAAACCGTTAAGGTTTGTGAACGCGGCCGGACCGTCCCTTGTCATCGCCCGCCGCCGCTGATAGACGCGCGCCCTCCCCTCGGGAGCGCCGCTTTAGCTCAGCCGGTAGAGCACATCATTCGTAATGATGGGGTCGGGTGTTCGAGTCACCCAAGCGGCACCATTCCTTCCGGATCGAAATCCGGGACCCTTCCGGCAGGCTGCCGCCGTCGGCCCCAAGTACAATCAGGAAACCTTGTTCTCGACAGAAGGTTATACGAGCAAGTCTTCCGCCGCACCTGTCGAAGACAATTCGTAGCTTCATTACCTCCTGGTCGAAACCATCTTCCTCGGGTCGACGGAGCTAAGCCGGGCCGATGTCGGGCTCCATCTGAACTGGAGGAAAGTTCATGGATATCAATCAGATGCTTCAGCAGACCGGTGCTGTCGACGCGATTTCACGTGAGCTCAACGTCGACCCGGCGACCGCACAGGCGGGCGCAGCGGCGTTGTTGCCGTCGATCCTGTCCGGCTTCCAGAATCCCGCGGCCGCTTCGGATGCGGGGTCCGGAGCCAGTGCCCTGGGCGACCTGGGCGGGCTCGGAGGATTGCTCGGTACGATCGGCGGCCTGGGCGGCGGAAGCCTGCTGGACAATGTCACGTCCGAAGCGCCGACGGAGATCGGCAAGGGCAATCAGATCCTCGGCCAGATCTTCGGCTCCAAGGACGGCAGCAGGGCGGTCGCCGCCTCTGCCGCGGCTCAGTCGGGCGTCGAGCCGTCGCTCCTGAAGAAGATGCTGCCGATCCTCGCGATGGCGGCGGCGGGATATGTGATGAAGAACGCCGGCCAATCGGGCGGCCTCGGGGGCCTTTTCGGCGGTGGAGCCGCGGCCAACGCCGATCCGGCCCAGCCGGAGCCTGCGGGCTCGGGAGACATATTGGGACAGCTGATGGGCGCTGCGGGCAAGTTCCTCGGACGCTGATCGCGGCCGGCTGCTTCCGGCAGTCAAGCGATCAGAAAATGTAGGTGCAGCCCGATCGCGGCGCGCCGTCGCGGCTGCCCAGGAAGATGTCCTTCAGGCGCAACCGCCCCTCCTTCAGCTCCGCCTCGCCTTCGAGGTCGAGGTTGCCGGGGACGAAATTGCCGCCGACGATTGTCAGCGTAAGCCGCCCGGTGTCGGCATCCCAGGCGTAGCGGCCCCAATAATCCTGGTAGGTCTCGAACGGGGTGAAAGTGACCGAGAAGCCGTTTTCGGGCCGGAACTCGAGCTCCCGGACCGGCTCCGGTGCGGAGCAGCCGTCGAGGCTGCGCTGCGACCAGCGGCCGGTGAGGACGATCTCGTCCTTGGCGACGACCTTGAACTGCGCCTGGGCCGGCTTGCCGAGGTAGCTGAAGCCGATCGCGACACTGGCTCCAACCGGCGCGTCGGCGGCGATGATGAGCGATTTCCGGTCGGCGCCCAGCTTCGCCGGTCCGCTCACCGACCAGCCGTAGGTGCATTTCAGGGGAAGCTCCGCGGTTCCGGCGGGCGACATGTCGACCTTCGGCGTGACCCGGACGACCGCGCCTTGCCGGTAGATCGTGGTATCGGTGCCGACGAAGGCGAAATGCGCGCCCGGCGGATAGCATTCGGTGTCCAGCGGAGTCCCGCCGGGTCCCGTTTCCGGCTTCGAAACGCAGGCCGTCAGGGCCAGGAAAGTCAGGAAGAGGGCGGCGGCAAGCTTCATCTGAAAGCTCCATTGCGTGCAGCCCTCAGGCTGACGGCAATCGCCGCGGCGGGCAAGCCATCCCGCGACCGTGCGCGGCGCGGTGGAGGAAACCGGTTTCCACGCCGGAATGAGTCACGCCGGATTAGCTACGTAGTTACAACAGGTTCCGTTCGTATCGGAACCGAACCGCTTCGGACGGGTTTGAGCGTCGTTAACAGCTTCTTAACCCTCCTCGGCTGTTAGAAAGGCGAAAATTGGGGCTCGACCGCGCGTTGCAACCGGCGTTGCTTCTCTGCTCCGGCAGGCGTTCCGCTCGCGCCATTGGCCGTCCCCGTCTCCGCCCAGTCCGTCCCACAACGTACGAGCCCAAGGCTTGAAGACGCCCCCGACCCGCAGGGTCGTGGCGGCGCCTTCACGGCCGCGTTCACGCCAAAATTGATCCAGGGAGAAATCGGGATGCCACGCTTTGGCCAGACTAACTTTACGTCGCGCCTGTTCGCCGAGAGCGAAACGTCGAGCGCGTTCGGCTACGATATTTACTCGCGCGGGCTCTTCGCCTCCCAGGCGGCGGCCCGGCAGATCGCGCTCGACACCGGCTCGGCCGCCGGTTCGAAGCTGACCACCGCCTTCCTCCCCGACAACTACCAGCCGGTCGAATCGGCCTGGTACGTCCCCGGCCCGACCGCCCTCATCGACGTCTATACGCCCGCCCCGAACACCACCGGGACGCTGGTGGTCGACGATCCCAACCACGTCCTGGCGGCAAGCGACACGCCCGGCGACAATGACTGGTTCGCGGTCACGCTGACGGCCGGCGAAACCTACCAGTTCGGTCAATATGCCCGTGCCGGCGGCATTCCGGGCGCGGAAGGCAATGGCATCCCGCTCGCCGATGCCTATCTCGAAATTTACGATTCTGCCGGCAATCTGCTCTCGATCGCGGATGGCGGCGGGCCGAACACGCCGCAGGGGCTCGATGCGCTCATGACGTTCGAGGCGCCCTATTCGGGCACCTTCTATGTCAACGCCACGTCCTACGACAATACCGGCGACGGGGTCGGGGATTTCGCCGGCGATTACGAGATATTCGCCATAACCGCGACCGGAAGCACCTATACCACGCATTATGACATTTCGAGCCCGCTCCACTCGATCGACTGGGGCGGAGTCCTCGTCAACCGCGAGCATGTTTCGGTGCGCAATCCGGACGGCATGGAAGGCCCGCGACCGACCGGGGAACCGGCGGCGGATCCGGCCGACGTCGAGGGCAACGCCCTCGGCCATCCGGGCAAGAACGTCATCTACATCTATTTCGCCGGCGAGGGCGATCTCTATGCGAATACCAATTCGACCATCCCGGCCCAGGTCACGGTCCAGAATCCGTATCAGTACGAAATCCAGGCCCTGCTGACCGCGGCGGCCGAATTCTCCAAGGTCGCCGACATCGTCTATGTCTCCAATTATACCTTGAACGCGGCAACCGGCCTCTACGAGCGCGACCCGACTATCGAGTACAAGCCCGGACCGTTGGGACCCGAGGCCGGCATAAAATATGCCACCGGAGTGGAGGGTGACGGCTTCGACGCCGATTTCTTCTACTGGTCCTATCCCGGTACGCCGGGGCCGGGCATTTCTCTGCTCGGGTCGATGAGCCCGCCCGATTATGGCGACGAGGGCACCGCCCAGTTCAATTCCGCCGACGAGCGCTGGAACGCCCAGATGCTTCAGCAGGGCGGCTTCTCCTTCGTCACTTTGATCCACGAATTCGGCCACGGCCATGGCCTGGCTCACCCGCACGACACCGGCGGCGGCTCGAGCGTCATGCAGGGCGTGGTGACCAGCGGCGTCCCCGGCGATGATGGCGGGGCGGGAGCGTTCGACCTCAATCAGGGCGTCAACACGATGATGTCCTACAATGACGGGTGGGAGAAGTCGCCCTACGGCCAGGCCGAAACCAACAACGAGGGCTATGGCTGGCTCGGCAGCCTGATGGCGCTCGACATCGCCGTCATCCAGGACAAATATGGCGTCAACGAGGATTGGGCCACCGGCGACGACTCCTATGTCCTGAAGGACGTGAACGAGTGGGCGGTCTATATCGATGCCGCGACCGGGCAGCCGGCCGTGCACGACGCCACCAATCAGACGACGGCCCGCGACGGCTATTATGTGGGCCAAGGCACCTATTATTCGTCGATCTGGGATGCCGGAGGGGTCGATCAGATCATCTATAGCGGCGCCAGGGACACCAATATCGATCTGCGCCCCGCGACGCTCCGCTATGAATATGGCGGCGCCGGATGGATGTCCTACGCCACCGGCATCTATGGCGGCTTCACCATCGCCAACGGCGCCACCATCGAGAACGCGATCAGCGGCAGCGGCAACGACAAGCTGACGGGCAACGCCGCCGACAATCGCCTCGACGGCGGCGCCGGCAACGATCAGCTCTATCTGTGGTTCGGCGGCGGCAACGACACCGCGCTCGCGGGTGCCGGCAACGACAGCATCTTCTTCGGCGGCACCCTCAATTCGGCCGACGTCGTCCGCGGCGGCGAGGGCACCGACACCCTGGTTATCCAGGGCGCCTACGGAGCCCTGACCCTCACCGCGAACGTCACCGAGATCGAGAATCTCTCGCTGCTCGGCGGCAACAACACCAATCTCGGCGAGCCCGGCACCAATCTCTACGATTATGTGATCACCATCCACGATTCCAATTTCGCGGCTGGGCTCCAGGTTCGGGTCAACGGCGCGGCCCTTCTGGCCGGAGAGGATTTCACCTTCAACGGAAGCGCCGAAACCGACGCCCAGTTCGTCGTCTACGGCGGCAAGGGCGTCGACACCCTGACCGGCGGGCTCGGCAACGACATCTTTTTCTACGCCGAGGAGAGGTTCGCCACCGGCGACACCGTGAACGGCGGCGCCGGCTATGACGGCATGTTCCTGCGCGGCAATTACACGATCGACTTCAACGCGCCGGGTTACACCGGCCTGTTCACCAACATCGAGAATTTGACGCTGACCTCGGCGACCGACGAGCGTTATGCGCGGGGCGGCGGCACCGAGTTCGACTACAATCTGACCCTCTCCAACGCGATCGTGAATCCGGGCGCGACCCTGACCGTCTCGGGAGCTCTGCTGATGGCGACCGAGACCATGGTGCTCGATGCCAGCCAGGAGACGGACGGCTTCCTTCGCCTGTTCGGCGGC
>DASTFN010000072.1:0-45165 GCA_035719905.1 Allosphingosinicella sp. | reverse complement strand
CCGCTCGGCGCTGAGGAGATTGCGCGCAAGGCCATGACGATTGCTGCCGAAATCTGCGTCTACACCAATACCAACATCGTCATTGAAAGCCTCGAAAGCGCGTGACCGATGCCGTCCCGTGCCTATGAATTTTGCCCCCTGTCCGCGGCCGATCTGGCCCTGGTCGGGCGCTGGCTGGCGGCGCCGCACGTCGCCCGATGGTGGGGAGCGCCCGGCGCGCAGTTTGCGCTCGTCAGTGGCGACCCGCGCGGCAGCCGCGGCATTGACCAGTTCATCGGCGAGCCGCACATGATCGGGCGCGGGCACGGCTCCGCCTGCATCGCTGCCTTCGTCGATCGTCTGCGCGCTGCCGGCTGTCCGCGGGTGCTGACCGATCCGCATCCGGCCAATAGGCGTGCCATCCGCGCCTACCAGAAAGCCAGCTTCGCCAGGCAGCGCGCGGTGGATACGGCGGATGGCCGTGCGCTTTTGATGATCCGCGACAGCAACCGGGCAATCGCAGCATGACCAGCTTCTCCCCTCGTGAGATCGTCTCCGAGCTCGATCGCTACATCGTCGGCCAAAACGACGCCAAGCGCGCGGTTGCGATCGCGCTACGCAACCGCTGGCGACGCCAGCAACTCACCGGCGAACTGCGCGAGGAAGTGCTGCCGAAGAACATCTTGATGATTGGGCCTACCGGCTGCGGCAAGACGGAGATCTCGCGCCGCCTCGCCAAGCTTGCCGGGGCACCGTTCCTGAAGGTCGAGGCCACCAAATTCACCGAGGTCGGCTACGTCGGTCGTGACGTCGATTCCATCGTCCGCGACCTGGTGGAGGTCGGCATCGGCCTGGTGCGTGAGAACAAGCGCAAGCAAGTGAAGGCGCTCGCCGAAAAACACGCCGAGGAACGCGTGCTCGATGCACTGGTCGGCGCCAACGCCTCGCCCGCCACGCGCGAGGCGTGGCGCAAGCGCCTGCGCAACAATGAACTCAACGACAAGGAGATCGAGATCCAGGTGGCCGAGACCGGCCCGCAATTTCCGACCTTCGACATTCCGGGCGGCCAGGTCGGCATGCTCAACCTCAACGATATGCTCGGCAAGGCCTTTGGCCAACGCACCAAACCGCACCGCGCCAGCGTTGGCCGCAGCTATGACCTATTGGTGGCGCAGGAGAGCGACAAGCTGCTCGATCAGGATCAAATTTCCCAGGATGCGGTGCGCAGCGTCGAGAACGATGGCATCGTTTTTCTCGACGAGATCGATAAAATTACCTCACGCTCGGAAGGTGGCCGCGTCGGTGCCGATGTCTCCCGCGAAGGCGTCCAACGTGATCTGCTGCCTCTGCTCGAGGGCACGACCGTTTCCACCAAGTATGGGCCGGTGAAGACGGACCATGTCTTGTTCATCGCCTCGGGTGCATTCCACCTCGCCAAGCCGTCCGACTTGTTGCCGGAGCTGCAAGGCCGCCTGCCGATCCGGGTCGAACTGCAGCCGCTGACGCGGGAGGACTTCCGGCGCATCCTGACCGAACCGCAGGCGAGCCTGATCAAGCAGTACGTCGCGCTGCTGGCGACAGAGGGAGTGACCCTTGATTTCAGCGCCGATGGCGTCGACGCGCTGGCAGACATCGCCGCGCTGGTCAATTCGACCGTCGAGAATATCGGCGCGCGTCGGCTGCAAACCGTCATGGAGCGCGTGCTGGATGAAATCTCGTTTGCCGCCGCCGATCGCACCGGGGAGACCATCCGCATCGATGCGCCTTACGTCAACAGCCGCGTTGGCGATCTGGCCAAGAACACGGATTTGAGCAAGTTCATCCTGTGAGCTCTTGCCCTTGACCCCTTGCCCGCCGCAGCCCTGGACCCTTGTTATCGCCGCGCCCGCAAAAGCGGCCCCGGGCTGACGAGGCGCCAACACCAGCTAGCTTAGGGCTTGGCGTTGCTCGCGCCGCTGCCGCCGGCCGTCAGACTTGCCCCGTCAAGGCCAGGCGCCTGCAGCGCCCGGGCAAGCGACCTGGCGCTGGCCTGACCTGCCAGGTGACAGCAGAGGTTGGCGCAACTACATAGGGGGCTGATCCTGCGGCCAGCGCTTTTGAGTTCATGCCTAATACGCTCGACATTGAGGTGAAGATGCCGGCGGCGCCGGCCGCCAAACCATGTCTTGCCGGGCTTGGTCGAAGCGGCCTGGTGGCGGCACTGGCCGCGGTCGGGGTCCCGGACCGGCAGCTCAAAATGCGGGCGGGGCAGCTCTGGAGCTGGATCTACGTTCGCGGCGCAACCTCGTTCGCGGCGATGTCGGACGTGTCGAAGGACCTGCGCGCGCGGCTCGCGCAGGCGTATTCGCTCGAGCGTCCCGAAATCGTGCGCGAGCAAGTGTCTGAGGACGGCACGCGCAAATGGCTGCTTCGGCTCAGCAAACGCGGCCACGAAGCACGGCTACCGGAGATCGAAACCGTCTACATACCGGAGATCGACCGTGGCACCTTGTGCATCTCGAGCCAGGTCGGCTGTACGCTCACCTGCTCGTTCTGCCACACCGGTACTCAGCGCCTGGTGCGCAACCTCGAGGTGGCCGAGATCGTCGGCCAGATCCTGCTCGCCCGCGATCGCATTGGCGATTGGCCGAGCGCCCAGTCGACCGACGGCGGCCGCCTGCTGTCCGCAGCCGCGACCGCGGTCCAACCCATGCGCGAGCGCAAGATTACCAACATCGTGCTGATGGGGATGGGCGAGCCGCTCTACAATTTCGACAATGTCCGCGACGCTTTGAAGATCGTGATGGACGGCGACGGCCTCGGCCTTTCCCGCCGCCGGATCACCCTCTCGACCTCGGGCGTCGTCC
This sequence comes from Allosphingosinicella sp., assembly GCA_035719905.1. Classification (GTDB taxonomy): domain Bacteria; phylum Pseudomonadota; class Alphaproteobacteria; order Sphingomonadales; family Sphingomonadaceae; genus Allosphingosinicella. Next base: position 42,340 of record DASTFN010000072.1, on the reverse strand, counting down.
CGATGATGGCCCGGGCCGGGGAGGAGATCGGGGTCAACCTCGCCGTCTCGCTGCACGCGGTGACCAAGGAGGTGCGCGACGAGATCGTGCCCCTCAACCGCAAATACGGGATCGAGGAGCTGCTCGAGGCCTGCGCCGCCTATCCCGGCGCCAACAACGCGCGTCGGATCACCTTCGAATATGTGATGCTGAAGGACAAGAACGACAGCGACGAGGACGCTCACGAGCTGGTCCGGCTGATCCGCAAGTACAAGCTTCCGGCCAAGGTCAATCTGATCCCGTTCAACCCCTGGCCGGGCGCCGTCTACCTATGCTCGGACGAGGACAGGGTGCGGCGCTTCTCCGACATCATCTTCGAGGCCGGGATCTCGGCCCCGATCCGCCGCCCCCGCGGCCGCGACATCATGGCCGCCTGCGGCCAGCTCAAATCGGCGGCGGAGAAGAAGAGCCGGGCCGAGCTGGACCGGATCGCGGCCGAGAAGCAGGCCGCTCTGGCCTGAGCGTCGCGTCATTCCGGCGAAAGCCGGAACCCATGAACGCGGACGTCTGAAAATATCTTCATGCGCCCGTGTTCATGGATCCCGGATCGAGTCCCGGGATGACGGCAGAGCCTGAACGCCGGCTTACGGGCCCATTCAGGCGCGGCTCAATCCGCCCCCTCCATAACCCTCCTCATGCCGGTGGCCAGTTCGCCGCCGCGAAAGGAGTTCACGATGTTCAGGAAGCTCAGCCTCGCCACCGCCGCCGCGGCCGCCACCCTCACCATGGTTCCGGCCGCCGCCGAAGCGAGCCATCGCAGCGGCTATTACGACAGCGGCAGCTACCAGCAGGGCTATCGCGGCGACCGTTACGGCCGTTACGACAGCCGCTATTACGGGCGCAGCAACGTCCGCTACAACGGCCGCCGCTGCAAGGGCACGACCGGCACCATCGTCGGCGGAGTCGCCGGCGCCCTGCTCGGCCGCGAAGTGACCCGCGACCGCTATCGCGGCCGCTCCGGCACCACCGGCGCGATCCTCGGAGGCGCCATCGGCGCTCTGGCCGGCCGCGCGGTCCAGAAGTCGAGCTGCCGCTAAACCAGCTTACCCTCCGGTAGTGTATCGAGGGCGGGGCCGGTCTCCTGACGGAGGCCGGCCCTTCTTATTCCTCCCCGCGAAATCGCGGGGAGGGGGACCGCGCGAAGCGCGGTGGAGGGGTTCTAGGCGATCCGAGAAGAACCCCTCCACCATGCTGCGCATGGTCCCCCTCCCCGGCAAATGCCGGGGAGGATCTACGGCCCGTCGAAGAGCGCCGCCAATTGCTCGATCATCGTCCCGCCGAGCTGCTCGGCGTCCATGATCGTCACCGCCCGGTCGTAATATCGGGTAACGTCGTGGCCGATGCCGATGGCGACCAGCTCGACCGGGGAGCGGGCCTGGATCCAGCCGATCACCTGCCGCAAATGCCGTTCCAGATAGGTGCCCGAATTGACCGACAGCGTCGAATCGTCGACCGGGGCGCCGTCGGAGATGACCATCAGGATCCGGCGCTCCTCCGGCCGGGCGATCAGCCGGTTGTGCGCCCACAGCAAAGCCTCGCCGTCGATATTCTCCTTGAGCAGGCCCTCGCGCATCATCAGCCCGAGATTCTTGCGCGCCCGCCGCCACGGCTCGTCGGCCGCCTTGTAGACGATGTGCCTCAGATCGTTGAGCCGGCCCGGATTGGGAGGCCGCCCCGCCGCGAGCCAGGTCTCGCGCGCCTGGCCGCCCTTCCAGGCGCGGGTGGTGAAGCCGAGGATCTCGACCTTGACCCCGCAGCGCTCGAGCGTCCGGGCGAGGATGTCGGCCGAGATGGCCGCGATCGAGATCGGCCGGCCGCGCATCGAGCCCGAATTGTCGATCAGCAGCGAGACGATTGTGTCGCGAAACTCGGTCTCGCGCTCGATCTTGTAGCTCAGCGAGTGGGCCGGGTTGACGATCACCCGAGCCAGCCGTGCCGCGTCGAGCAGCCCTTCCTCCTGGTCGAAATCCCAGCTCCGGTTCTGCTGCGCCATCAGCCGCCGCTGAAGCCGGTTGGCGAGCTTGGTCACCGCGCTCTGGAGATGGACGAGCTGCTGGTCGAGATAGGCCCTGAGCCGGCCAAGCTCCTCCTCGTCGCACAGCTCCGGAGCCTCGACGACCTCGTCATATCGGGTGGTGAAGATCCGATAGTCGAATTGCGGCGGCAGATCGGAAAGCGGACGGTTGGGGCGGACCGGCAGCATCCCCTCCTCGCCTTCCTCGCCCATGCCCTCCTCGCCCTCGGACATCTCCTCCTCGGACCAGTCGCTCTCGCCTTCCTGCTCGCCGGCCTCGCCCTGCTCGGCCCGGACCTCGGCCTCGCCGGAGGCGCCGCCCTCGTCCTCCTCGTCCTGGCTGTCGCCTTCGTCGCCTTTGTCCTTGTCGGCGCCTTCCCCTTCCTCGCCCGAATCGGGGTCGAGATCGGCATCCGCCTCGCCTTCGATCAGCTCGAGGTCGCGAAGCAATTTGGTGGCGAGGGCGGCGAAGGCGGCCTGATCGTCCAGCACCAGGCCGAGCGCGTCGAGATCGGCCCCGGCTTTCTCCTCGATCCAGTCGGAGACGAGCTCGATGCCGCCGCGCGCGGCCTCGGGCGGCGCCTCGCCGGTCAGCCGCTCGCGGACCTTGAGGCCGAGGGCGGTGCCGAGCGGCACCTCGGCCCGGTTGCGGGCCCGGGTGATCGGATCGGTGCGCATCCGCATCTCGACCGCCTGGGCCAGGTTGGCGCGGACTCCGGTCATCGCCCGGGCGCCGAGCGCCTCGACCCGGGCCTGCTCGACCGAGTCGAACACGGCGCGGGCGATCTCGTCGGCCGGGGCGCCGCGCGCGTGCATCCCCGCATTGTGGTGGCGAAGCTTGAGCGCCGCCGCGTCGGCAAAGCCCCGCGCCTCGGCGACTTCCCGGGGCGCGAGGGAGCGCCCCGGCATCGGCACCTTGACGCTCTTGCCCGACGTCGACGGAGAGTCGGCGGTGAAGCCGAGCTCGAGCTCCGGCTCGCGGGCGATCGCCCGGGCGGCGCCGGTCAGCACCTGGCGGAAGGCTTCGAGGGGGTTGTCGTTGCTAGGCAAGGGTGATCCCGTGAGACTCCGTTCGCCCTGAGCTTGTCGAAGGGCTTTCCTTGAACTCCGGAAATGAACGGGAGGGCTTCGACAGGCTCAGCCCGAACGGTTTTCGCTTCACCGCCCCGCTCACTTCACTTCAACCCGTCACGCCTTGGCGGCGACGCTCTCCGGCAGGTCCTTGCCGAAGACGCGCTGGTAATATTCGGCGACCAGGGGGCGCTCCGCCTCGTCGCATTTGTTGAGGAAGGTGAGGCGGAAGGCGAAGCCGACGTCGTGGAAGATGAGGGCGTTCTGGGCCCAGCTGATCACGGTGCGGGGGCTCATCACGGTCGAGATGTCGCCGTTGACGAAGCCCTGGCGGGTCAAATCGGCGACCTTGATCATCTTCTCGACCTCGGCGCGGCCGCCCTCGTGGTCATATTCGCCCGACTTGGCGAGGACGATCCGGGCTTCGACCTCGGCCGGCAGATAGTTCAGGGTGACGACGATGTTCCAGCGGTCCATCTGGCCCTGGTTGATCTGCTGGGTGCCGTGATAGAGGCCGGTGGTGTCGCCGAGGCCGACCGTGTTGGTCGTCGCGAACAGCCGGAAATAGGGATGCGGGCGGATCACCCGATTCTGGTCGAGCAGGGTCAGCTTGCCCTCGGTCTCGAGAACGCGCTGGATGACGAACATCACGTCCGGCCGGCCGGCGTCATATTCGTCGAAGACGAGCGCGGTCGGGGTCTGCAGAGCCCAGGGCAGGAGCCCCTCGCGGAACTCGGTGACCTGCTGGCCCTCGCGAAGCACGATGGCGTCGCGGCCGATGAGGTCGATCCGGCTGATATGGGCGTCGAGGTTGATCCGGATCAACGGCCAGTTCAGCCGGGCCGCGACCTGCTCGATATGGGTCGACTTGCCGGTGCCGTGATAGCCCTGGACCATCACCCGGCGGTTCTTGCCGAAGCCGGCGCAGATGGCCAGCGTCGTGTCCGGATCGAAGACGTAGGCGGGGTCGAGGTCCGGCACGCGCTCGTCGGCCTCGGAGAAGGCCGGAACCTCCATGTCGCTGTCGATCCCGAACAGGTCGCGCACCTTCGCCATCTTGTCGGGCGAGTCCATGATCACGGCGCCGCGGCTGGCGGGGTTGGCATTGGGCAAATCGGACATGGTCACTCTCTGGGGCGTAGAATCAGGCGAAGGCGGGACGGGACTTGAGGTGCGTATAAGCCTCTATCACCGCCTGCAAAGCCTTCTCGTGGCCGCGGTCGCCGCCATTATGGTCGGGATGGTAGCGGCGAAGCAGGTCGGCGTAGCGGCGGCGTAGGCTCCGGCGGTCGGCGTCGGTGCCGAGGCCGAGCACCCGGAGCGACTTGCGGTCGGGCTCGCTCAGCTCGCGGCCGTCGAGCCTCGGGCCTTCGGCGGCGGCGCGGCGGAAGCGGGCGCCGATCGCGTCCAGGGGATCGTGGAAATCGGCCCATCGGGGCGGACCTTCGGCCCCCATATGGGCGAAGGCCCGGGTCTCGCGGTCCCAGCCGCCATAGGGATTGTTCGCGGCCTGGATCTCGTCGCTGCTCATCCCCTCGAAATAATTGTAGCCCGCGTTGAACTCGCGGACATGGTCGAGGCAGAGCCAGCGCCAGTCGCCCGGGCCGTCGAAGCTCGGGCCCCGGCCGGCCGGCGCCCGGAACTCGCCCGCGGCCTCGCAGCCCGGATGCGCGCACGGGCCGCGCGCTTCCGCCCGCCCGTGGAACCTCGTCTGTCTTCCGCTTGCGCTCGCCACGCCCTCACCTTCGCATCCAAACACACTATATAGGCGCGATGACCGACGCTTTCACGGGCCGAATCGCCGCCGAGGTCGAGCAAAGGCTGCGCGCCGCCCTCGCTCCCACACAGCTCGTCGTGACCAACGACAGCGCCCGCCACCGCGGCCATGCCGGCGACGACGGCAGCGGCGAGAGCCATTTCACGGTCGAGGTGGTCGCGGAGAGATTCGCGGGGATGAGCCGGGTGGAGCGGCAAAGGGCGGTGAATGCGGCTCTGGCGGAGCTGCTTCGCGACCATATCCATGCGCTCGCGATCAAGGCGAGGGCGCCGGGGGAATAGCCGTCATTGCTTCGCTTCGCTCGCAATGACGATTAAAGGGGACGAATGACCGACGACCTCATCCTGCAGACGCTCCACCCCGCCACCCACGATCTCGGCGGCTTCAAGGTCCACCGCACCCTGCCGCACCGCGAGCGGACGACGATCGGGCCGTTCATCTTCTTCGACCAGATGGGACCGGCCCATCTCCCGGCCGGCGGGGGGATCGACGTCCGGCCGCATCCGCACATCAACCTCGCCACCGTCACCTATCTGTTCGCCGGAGCGATCGACCATCGCGATTCGCTCGGCACCTTCGCGACGATCGAGCCCGGCGCGGTCAACCTGATGACGGCGGGGCGCGGGATCGCCCATTCGGAGCGCTCGCCGGCCCATCTTCGGCCGGACGGGCCGGAGCTGAGCGGAATCCAGACCTGGATCGCGCTCCCCAAAGCGAAGGAGGAGATCGATCCCGCCTTCGAGCATGTCGCCAAGGACCGGCTGCCGGTCGTCGAGGACAATGCCGCCAGCGCCCGGGTGGTGATGGGATCTTTATGGGGTGCGACGTCGCCGGTGACCTGCCACAGCGAGACGATCTACGCCGACATCCAGCTCCGCTCTGGCGGCGCCATGCCGATCGACGCGGGAGCGGACGAGCGCGCCGTCTACGTCGCCGAGGGCGAGGCGGCCCTCGACGGCCTGCCGCTCGAGCGAAGCGTCCTCTACGTCCTCGCCCCCGGGGTCGGCGCCACTCTTCGCTCCCGGACCGGTGCCCACGTCATGCTGTGCGGCGGAGCGCCGCTCGACGGGCCGCGCCACGTCTGGTGGAACTTCGTCTCGTCGAGCCGCGAGCGGATCAACCAGGCCAAGGAGGATTGGCGCTCGGGCCGGTTCGTGCTGCCGCCGGACGACCATGACGAATTCATCCCGCTGCCGACCGTGCCGCCCAAGACGGTGAGCTATCCATAGTCCGTCATTGCGAGGAGCGTAGCGACGAAGCAATCCAGCGGGGGGCGACGCGGCACTGGATTGCTTCGCTTCGCTCGCAATGACGGCTATTGGAGCGACCATGACCGACCTCACTTACAGCCAAATCCCCCTCGCCACCGGAGTGACTCTGAACGTCGCCTCCGCCGGCCCCGAGGACGGCGAGCCGATCCTCTTCCTCCACGGCTTTCCCGAATCGCACCGCACCTGGCGGCACCAGCTCGACGGCCTGGCGGACCTCTACCGGGTCCACGCGCCCGACCAGCGCGGCTTCGCGGCCTCGGACAAGCCGGCAGGCGTCGAGAATTACGAGACCGACAAGATCGTCGCCGACGTCATGGCTTTGGCCGACGCGCTCGGCCTCGATCGCTTCACCCTCGCCGGCCACGACTGGGGGGGAGCGGTGGCGTGGACGGCGGCGCTCACCCAGCCCTTGCGGGTGAAGAGACTGATCATCGTCAACGCGCCTCACCCGCTCGTCTTCCAGAAGAGCCTGATCGACGACGGACCCCAGCGCGAGGCCTCGCAATATATCAGCTTCTTCCGCTCGCCCGAGGCCGAGGCGGCGATCGCCGGCATGGGGCTGGAGAATTTCCTCGACCGGGTGATGCTCAGCCACGCCGATGCGACCAAACTTCCGGCCGAGGAGCGCCGGCGCTATCTCGACGACTGGTCGCAGCCGGGCGTGCTCACCACCATGCTCAACTGGTACCGGGCGTCGAAGATGACGGTCCCGGCACCGGGCGAGGAGGCCGAGGCGCCTTTCTGGACAAAGGGGCCCTTCCCGAAGATCAGGATGCCGACCCTGGTGGTGTGGGGCCTCAAGGACACCGCTTTGCTCCCGGTCCAGCTCGACGGGCTTCACGATTTGATCGAGGATCTGCGGGTGGTCACCTCCCCCGGCGCGAGCCATTTCATCACCTGGGAGGAACCGGGGACGGTGACCAGCGCGATCCGGGATTTCATGGCGGAGACGGGCGACTGAAATTCCTCCCCGGCATTTGCCGGGGAGGGGGACCATGCGAAGCATGGTGAAGGGGCCTCGCTGAGTCCGAAGAACCCCTCCACCGCGCTTCGCGCGGTCCCCCTCCCCGAGAAATCTCGGGGAGGAATTTCCTTCCGTCGCCTCCAGCCCCTTGCTACAGGCCCGCGCCATGCAGACAGACCGCTTCACGCCGGAGATCAGCCACGTCGCCACGCCCCGGGTCGCCTGCGACGGAGCGAGCGAGACCCATCCGGCGCTCGGCCATCCCCGCGTCTATCTGCAGATCGACGAGAAGGGCTATGTCGACTGCGGCTATTGCGACAAGAGGTTCGTCCTGAAGGGCGGCCCCGCCGACCGGGGCGGGTCGGAGGCCTGATCCGGTCGCTCCGCTTCCTGCCGGCAATTGCCATAAGCTCCGCCAGGGTCCAATCGCACAGCCCCATGAAGGACCATGATTTGCACAATATGACGATCGCCGCCGGCCTGGTCCTGCTCGGGCTCGCCGCCTGCGATGCCGCGCCGACGCGGAACGAGAGCGCCTCCAACGAAGCGGCCAATGTCGCCGCGGCCGCTCCGGCGCCCGCGCCGGCGGCGGCCATCGTCCTCGAAGGCGCGGGGCTTCGAATCCCGAGCGCGAATCCGCCGCGGACCCTCGCCTTCGGGATGCCGGCGGCGGAGGCGGTCGAGGCTTTGGCCAAGGCCCTCGGGCGGCCTCCGACGGAGCGCGGCGCCAATGAGGAATGCGGCGGCGGCTCGATGGAATTCGCCGCCTGGGAGGGCGAGGTCACCCTCTGGCTGCTCGACGGCCGCTTCGCCGGCTGGGACAATAAGGGCGGGCTGAAGACGCTCGACGGTGTCGGCATCGGCTCGAGCCGGCCCCAGGTCGCGGCTCTGCCGGGCTTCGAGGCGGAGGAGAGCACGCTCGGAACCGAGTTCCGGGCGGGCGGGCTGAGCGGGATCCTCGCCTCCAGGGCGCCCGACGCCAAGGTGACCCATTTGTGGGGCGGCGCGACATGCGTTTTCCGCTAGCCGCCACCCTCGCCGCCGCACTGCTTGCCGCCTGCTCGCCGGAATCCGGGCCGCCGGGCAATGGCCTGGAGCCTCGCGCGGAGGCGCCGGTTCAAACGGCGCCCGCAAATGCCGTCGCCCCGGCTTCGCCGACCCCCGCCGCGGCGCCGGCCCCGCCCGCGGTTGCGGCCGCGGCCGCAAAGGGCGTGCGCCGCTGCGGCTGGCTCTCCAACCCGACTCCGGCCAATTGGTGGCTGACCGATTCCGAGGACCAGTGGATCCTGGGCACCCAGGGCGCCGACCAGGCGCCCGGCATGGACGAGATGCCCGACATGAGCGCGGCCGGCTGGGTCGAGACCAACGGCCATTACGGCTATGGCTGCGCCTGCATGACGATCACCTCCGACGCCGAAGGGCGGGTGACCCGGATCGCCGACGCCAAACCCAAGCCGCTCAGGCAATGCCAGTCGGACCGGAAGCTGCCGAAGCCTGAGTGAACTCGTCGCCCCAGCGGAGGCTGGGGCCCCAGGGGGTGAAGAGCGCAGCGCCTTTCACCCGCCGGGATCCCAGCCTGCGCTGGGATGACGCGAGCCCCCCGGCGCCCTATATCCCCTTGATGACCTACACCGATCCCCGCCGTTTCCTCTACCGCAGCGATGCCCTCACCCCGGATTCGGCGCTCCGCCTTACGGCCGACGCGCTCGGCGCCTGCGACGACGGCGAGCTCTATCTCCAATATACCGTCTCGGAATCCTTCGGCTTCGACGACGGCCGGCTGAAGACGGCCGATTTCGACACCCAGGCGGGGTTCGGCCTGCGCGGGGTGTCGGGCGAGACCACCGCCTTCGCCCATGCCAACGAGCTTAGCGAGGCCGCCATCCGCCGCGCCGGCGAGACGATGGCGGTGCTCGACCCGGCGAAGGGTCCGCGGCCGGCGCCGCCGCGCCGGACCAACGCCACCCTCTACACCGATTCCGATCCCTTGAGCCTGGTGCCCTTCGCGAGCAAGGTCGCGCTCTGCCAGCAGGTCGACGCCGCCGCCCGGGCCCGCGATCCGCGGGTCGTCCAGGTGACGGTGGCCCTGGCCGGAACCTGGTCGGTGATCGAGATCGTCCGCCCCGACGGCTTCGTCGCCCACGACGTCCGGCCGCAGGTCCGCCTCAACGTCCAGATCGTCGTCGAGCAGAACGGCCGGCGCGAGAGCGGCTATCACGGCCTCGGCGGCCGCTATCTCTACGACCGCCTGTTCGAGCCGGCGACGTGGAGCCGGGCGATCGACGTCGCTCTCGCCCAGGCGCTGGTGAACCTCGAATCCGTGGCCGCGCCGGCCGGGGAGATGACGGTCGTGCTCGGGCCGGGCTGGCCGGGAGTCCTGCTCCACGAGGCGATCGGCCACGGCCTGGAGGGCGATTTCAACCGCAAGGGCACCTCGGCTTTCTCCGGCCGGATCGGCGAGCGGGTGGCCGCTCCGGGCGTGACGGTCGTCGACGACGGCTCGATCGCCGACCGCCGGGGCTCGCTGTCGATCGACGACGAGGGCACTCCGACCCAGTGCACCACCCTGATCGAGGACGGAATCCTCAAGGGCTATATTCACGACCGCCTCAACGCCCGGCTGATGGGCGCCGAGCCGACCGGCAACGGCCGCCGCCAGAGCTTCGCCCACGCGCCGATGCCGCGGATGACCAACACCTTCATGCTCGGCGGAAGCGAGGATCCCGGCGCGATTCTCGCCAGGGCGGGCAACGGGGTCTACGCCAAAAGCTTCGGCGGCGGTCAGGTCGACATCACCAGCGGCAAGTTCGTCTTCTCCTGCACCGAGGCCTATCTCATCGAGAACGGCCGGCTGGGAGCGCCGATCAAGGGGGCCACCTTGATCGGCGACGGCCCTACCGTCCTCACCAAGGTCGCGGGCATCGGCAACGACATGGCGCTCGACGAGGGCGTCGGCGTGTGCGGCAAGGGCGGCCAGTCGGTCCCCGCCGGAGTCGGCCAGCCGACCCTGCTGATCGACGGCCTCACGGTGGGGGGAACCGCCGCCTGATGCGCTGGCAGGACGAGGTCCTCGGCTATTGGTTCGGCCTCTCCCAGGCGCAATGGTGGAAGGCCGACCCCGCGCTCGACGCCGAGATCAGGGAGCGCTTCCAGGCTCTGTGGGAGAAGCAGCGGGAGAATGTGCCGGAGGCCTTTCTCGGCAGCGCCCGCGACGCGATCGCCGCGGTCATCCTGTTCGACCAGTTCCCGCGCAACATGCTTCGCGGCCATGCCGACCAATTCTCGACCGATCCGCTCGCCCTGGCGATCGCCAAGGGCGCGGTCGACCGCAGGCTCGACGAGGCGATGAGCCCCGCCGAACGCGGCTTCCTCTACATGCCCTTCCAGCACAGCGAGGATATCGGGGACCAGCGCCGCTCGGTCGCCTTGTTCACCGCGCTCGGCGACGATTATCAGCTCGGCTACGCCAAGAAGCATCACGACGTCATCGAGCGCTTCGGCCGATTCCCGCACCGCAATGCCGTCCTCGGCCGGCCGCCCCGGCCGGCCGAAGTCGAGGCGGGCGACGTGGTGCCCTGGTAATGGCCCTGGTCGAGGTGGCCCGCTATTACGACAGCCTCGCCGCCGGAGCGGCGCAGTCGCTTCTCTCGGACGAGGGCATAGACAGCTTCATCTTCGACATGGGCATGACCCTGCAGGGCGTCGGCTTCGCCATCCCGGTGCGGCTGATGATCGACGAAGACGATCGCGAGAAGGCCGAACGCCTGCTGGCGGGGGCGCCTTGACAGACTTGGTGTATTAGCTCACCAATACACTATGAGCGATCCTTCGAACCGTCATACCGGACTTGATCCGGGATCCATGAACACGGCAGCAGAAAGCGTCCCGCCGTCGGAGTCCATGGATTCCGGCTTTCGCCGGAATGACGCGGGTGCGCCCGTCCTCGAGCTCGCCAATCTCAGCAAGACCTATGGGCGGCGTGGCGGCGGAGTCCGGGCGGTTCGCGACGTCACCCTCTCCGTCGGCCGGGGCGAGGTCTACGGCTTCCTCGGCCCGAACGGCGCCGGCAAGTCGACGACGATCCGGATGCTGATCGGACTGATCGCTCCGACCGCCGGCGAGGCGCGGCTGTTCGGCGAGGATCTGCGCAGCCATCCCGCCGTCCTGCGCCGGGTCGGATCTTTGGTCGACGGCGGCAATTTCTACCCCTTCCTCTCCGGCCGCCGCAACCTCGAGGTGCTGGCGAAGACCCAGGGCGGCGGCGCCGGACGGATCGACGCCCTGCTCGACCAGGTCGGCCTGGCCAGGGACGCCGGGCGCAAGGTCAAAGGCTATTCGACCGGGATGCGCCAGCGCCTCGGAGTCGCCGCGGCGCTGCTGGGCGATCCCGATCTCGTCATCCTCGACGAGCCGGTGAACGGACTCGACGTCGCCGGAATCCAGGAGATGCGGTCCCTCATCCGAAGCCTCGCCGTCGATCAGGGCAAGACCGTCTTCCTCTCCAGCCACCTCCTCCACGAGGTCCAGCAGGTCTGCGACCGGGTCGCGATCATCAGCAAGGGAGAGATCGTCCGCGAATCGAGCATCGCCGAGCTCCTCCGCCAGGACGACGGGCTGCGCCTCGACGCCGCGCCCGTCGAAATCGCCGAGGCGGCGCTCGCTTCGCGCTGGGCGGTCGAGCGCGACGGCGATTCGCTGATCGTCCGGGCGACCCGGGCGGAGGCGCCGGAAGTGGTCCGCCGCCTGGTCGGCGCCGGCGCCGATCTGTTCCGGCTCACGCCCGAGCAGCGCAACCTCGAGGAGGTCTTCCTGTCGATCACCCAGCCGGAGGCGGACAATGCTTGAGGCCCTTTCCGCCGAAGCCCTGAAGATGCGCAGCCACAAGGCGACCTGGTTCCTTGTCTGGCTGTTCCCGATCGCGCTCTCGATCGTCATGCTGATCACGATCGGCGCGGGCATCGCGGGAATCGATCCGCCGGATGGGCCGAATGCCGTCGACTGGATCGAGGATACGACGATCATCTGGTTCGTCCCGAACAACGCCATCGGCCGCTACCTGCTCTCCGCCTTCGTCGCCGTCGTCTTCGCCGGCGAATATGGCTGGAACACCTGGAAGCTGATCGTCCCGCACCGACGGCGAGCCTCGCTCATCGCCGCCAAATATGCGCTGGCCATCCTCCTGCTCGCGATCAGCTTCGCCCTGACCGCCTTGCTCCTCACCGGCCTCAACTTCGCCGACGACGCTTTGACCGGGGACACGGTCCCGGCCGCTCTCAGCGCGGGGCTGCTCTGGGACGCGCACAGCAAGGCCGCGCTGGCGGCGGTGGCGCCGGTGCTGGTCTCGATCGCCTATGCGAGCCTCGCCGCGATCCTGACCCGCTCGACGATCGCGGCTCTGGTCATCGCCATCGTCGCGACCAGCGTCGAGCAGATCATCTTCGGCTTCGGCCCGCAGCTCTACACCAAATTCCCGTCGATCGTCTGGCCGCTCTACCATGTCCTCCCGGGCCACCACATCGCGAGCCTGGCCGAAGCCATACGCGAGGGCGCGGCCCTGAAACGGGGGTTCCCGGGCGGCCTGGCCGTCGATCTTTCGTGGACGACGTCGCTCGCGATCCTCCTCGCCTGGATCGCCGCCTTATCGGGCGCGACCTTCGCGGCGTTCGGACGTCAGGACATCAATTAGAGCCAGGTCCGGATCGGCCCGAGGTCGTAGCCCGCCGCCGCCGCGGCGGCGACGCACTCGTCCGCGGGCGCCCCTCGCCTTGTCCGGGCCAGCGCCCAGAGGAAGGTCGAGCGCGTGCCCGAGCGGCAGAAGGCGAGCACCGGTCCCTGCTCCAGCGCCTCGGCCATCGCCTCGATCTGCCCGGTCGCGAATCCCCCGGCGACGGGGATGTGGCGATAATCGAGGCCGGCGGCGCGCGCCGCGGCCTCGATCTCGGCGGACGAGGGCTGGCCGGGCTCCTCGCCGTCCGGGCGGTTGTTGACGATCAGCCGGATGCCCTGGGCGGCGGCTTCGTCGATATCGGCGACGGTCAGCTGCCGGGTAAAGACGAAGGTGGTCGGATCGAGCCTGCGCATCGCGATCCCCTATGAAAACCCGCGCACCACCTCGACGAACGCGTCGCCGTAGCGCTCCAGCTTCGCCTGGCCCACCCCCGACACCCGCGACAAAGCGTGAAGCGTCTCCGGCTTCAGCTCGGCCATCTCGCGCAAGGTGCTGTCGTGGAAGATCACGTAGGGCGGCACTCCGGCCTCCTTCGCCAGGTCGCGGCGGCGGGCGCGGAGCGCCTCGAACAGGGGGTCGTGCGGGAAGTCGGCCGAGGCCCGGTCGCGGCGCTTGCGCCCGCGCCGGGCGGGCGGAAGCACCAGCTCGAGTCTTTCCTCGCCGCGCAGGATCGGCTTTGCGGCCGGCCCGAAGCTGAGGCCGCCATAAGGATCGGCGCGGAACGCGTCGCGGGCGAGCAGGGCCCGGGCGACCGGCTTCATCAGCGCCAGCTCCTCCTCGCCGGCGATTCCGAAGACCGAGACCCGGTCGTGGCCGAAGCTCCGCACCTTCTCGGTGTCGCGCCCGGCGAGGACGTCGGTCAGATGCTGGATCCCGAAGCGCATCTCGGTCCGGAAGGCGGCGGAGAGCAGTTTGCGCGCCGCCTCGGTGGCGTCGACGGTGACCGGCGGCGCCAGGCAATTGTCGCAATTGCCGCAGCGCTCGGGCGGATCCTCGCCGAAATGGCGCAGGAGCAGGGCGCGCCGGCAGCCGGCGGTCTCGACCATCGCGGCGAGCGCATTGAGCCGCGCCCGCTCGCCCGGCCGCCGCGCTTCGGGCACCTCGGTCTCGAGCCGCTGGCGGGCGCGGGCGAAATCCTCGGCGCCCCAGAACAGCCAGGCCTCGGCCGGGTCGCCGTCGCGGCCGGCCCGGCCGGTCTCCTGGTAGAAGGCCTCGATCGATTTGGGCAGGCCGGCATGGGCGACGAAGCGGACGTCGGGCTTGTCGATGCCCATTCCGAAGGCGATGGTCGCGACCATCACCATGTCCTCCGACGAGACGAACGCCTTCTGGTTGGCGGCGCGCACCCGTGGGTCGAGGCCGGCATGGTAGGGCAGCACCTTGCGGCCGCCCTCGCCGAGCTGGACGGCGAGCTTCTCGGTCTTGTCGCGGCTGGTGGCGTAGACGATGCCCGGCCCCGGCTGCTCGGCGAGCAGGGTCTTGAGCTGGGCCCCCACTCCGTCGCGCGGGCGGACGTGATAGCGGATGTTGGGCCGGTCGAAGCCGGCGACGATCAGCCCGTCCTCAGGGATTCCGAGCTGGACGAGGATGTCGCCGCGGGTCTGGCGGTCGGCGGTGGCGGTGAGGGCGAGGCGCGGGACGTCGGGGAAAGCGTCGAGCAGAGGCTTCAGGAGCCGGTAGTCGGGCCGGAAATCATGGCCCCATTCCGAAACGCAATGGGCCTCGTCGACCGCGATGAGGGAGAGCGGAGTCCGTTCGGCAAGCTCGCGAAAGCCGCCCCCGCTCGCCCGCTCGGGCGCGACGTAGAGAAGGTCGAGCTCGCCGCGCTTCAGCCGCGCCAGGGTCTCCTGGCGGTCCTCGTCGGCCGAGGTCAGCGACGCGGCGCGGATCCCGAAGCTGGTGGCCGACCGTATCTGGTCGTGCATCAGCGCGATCAGCGGCGAGATGACCAAAGCGGTGCCGGACCGAGCCAGCGCCGGCACCTGGTAGCAGAGGGACTTGCCGGAGCCCGTCGGCATCACCGCGAGACTGTGCCTGCCCGCCATGACGCGTCCGATCACCTGCTCCTGGACTCCGCGGAAGGCCGGGAAGCCGAAGGTCTCGTGGAGGATGGCGAGGGGGGTCACCCGGCGCTGCTAGCGGATGGGGGAAGGGGCTGTCGAGGGCGCCGCCGCGCCGCGTAGAACATTGGATATTCGGTTATTTTGTGTCCCTGCAATGGATGAGACCCAGTCCTCTCGCCCGCACCCGAAAGAGCGACGCACCAGATCGCCGGCTGCCCACTCCGTGCACCTTTGCAGTACTTGTCCGTTGGTAGTAGCATAAGAGCTTGGCTGGAACAGGCATTAGTAAGAGGTGATTAAGACTAAAAATAAATCAGGGAGGGCCATGCAATGAAAGTTTCAACGCTTAAGTTTCCTTTGCCGGCGATGATTCTTGGTATGGCGGCGATGATCACGGCCGTTCCAGCGCAAGGGGGCTGCACCCCGCCGCCTCCGGACATGGACGCTTGGTACTCGCTGAACGGCAACGGCGCCGATCGAATTTTACACCTGGATGCGGTCGCGTCCGGTTCGGTAACCTACGATACCGGCCAAATGGTGGGACAATCGCTTATCATGAACGGGGGCGGCTATCTGGAGGTGCCGTCGGGCCCTGTTCTAAATCAGGGCCTTGGCGATTTTTCGATCGACGCCTGGATTCGTGTGCTCCCGTCGGGATTGGCCGGACTCCGAACATTAATCGACAAGCGCGGCAGCGTCAGCGGCGGTGTGCGGGGGTGGTCGCTGTTCACCTTTGACGGGCGCTTGGGTCTGCAATTGGCGGATGGCGGCTCGGCCGGCGGCTATTCAAACTATGTCGACAGCCGCAAGCTGACCTTTGGCTTGCATCATGTAGCGGTCTCGATCGATCGCGACGACTCGTACGGAATTCGCTTCTATATCGACGCCGTTGCCGGAAAGCCGCTGGACCCGACGGGCCGAAAAGGCAATTTGAACAATAACGGGCCCACCTATTTCGGGTTCAACGGCCAGAGCAACGCCGCGACCAACTACTTTCATATGGATGAGGTCGAGTTATTCGACCGCGTCCTGACCCCGGCCGAGGTCGCGGCGATCTTTGGCGCGGACTCAGCGGGGAAATGCACCTGAATCGCCGGAGGACGACAAAGATCATTCCGCCGCCTCCGCTTTCTCCTCGGCCTCGGTCTGCTGCCTCGCCCACATGTCGGCGTAAAGGCCGTTCTTCCTCAGCAATTGGGCGTGAGTGCCGCGTTCGGCCACTCGGCCTTCGTCGAGGACGACGATCTGGTCGGCGTCGACCACGGTCGACAGCCGGTGGGCGATGACGATCGAGGTTCGCCGCGCCGTCACGCTCTGCAGGGTCTCCTGGATCGCGGCCTCGGTGCGGCTGTCGAGCGCGCTGGTCGCTTCGTCGAGGATCAGGATCGGCGGATCCTTGAGGAGGGTCCGGGCGATGGCGACCCGCTGCTTCTCGCCGCCCGACAGCTTCAGGCCGCGCTCGCCGACCTGGCTCTCATAGCCGTCGGGAAGGCTGAGGATGAAATCGTGGATCGAGGCCCCGCGCGCCGCCGCCTCTATCTCCTCCTGGCCGGCGCCGTCGCGGCCGTAGCCGATATTATACCCGATCGAATCGTTGAACAGCACCGTGTCCTGGGGGACGATCCCGATCGCCGAGCGCAGGCTCTTCTGGGTGACCCGGCAAATGTCCTGATCGTCGATCGTGATCCGGCCGCCGGTCGGCTCGTAGAAGCGGAAGAGGAGGCGCGACAGGGTCGACTTGCCGGCGCCCGACGGCCCGACCACCGCCGTCACCGTGCCCGGCGCGACGTCGATGTCGATGCCGTGCAATATCTCCCGCTCCGGATCGTAGCCGAAGCGGACATTTTCGAACCGCACCCGGCCCTGCGCCAGGCGGAGATCGGGAGCGCCCTCGACGTCCCTGACCTCGGCGGGCGTGTCGACCAAAGCGAACATCGCCTCCATGTCGATCAGGCCCTGGCGGATCGTCCGGTAGACCCAGCCGAGCATGTCCAAAGGCCGGAAGAGCTGGGCGAGGAGGGTGTTGACCAGGACGACGTCGCCGGTGGTGAACTCGCCGCGGCTCCAGCCCCACACCGTATAGCCCATCGCGCCCGCCATCATCAGGTTGGTGATCAGGGACTGGCCGATGTTGAGCCAGGCGAGCGAGGTCTCGTTCTTGACCGCGGCGTCGGCGAAGGCCCGCATCGCCCCACCGTAGCGCTGCGATTCGCGGGCTTCGGCGCCGAAATATTTGACCGTCTCGTAATTGAGCAGGGAATCGACGGCGCGCCCGATCGCCTGGTTGTCGACCTCGTTCATCTGGCGCTGCAGCTTGGCCCGCCATTCGGTGACGAAGCGGGTGAAGGCGATGTAGGCGACGACCATGACGAGCGTGGCGACGACCAGGCCGGCGCCGAACTTGACCCCGAAGATGACGCAGATGACGGCCAGCTCGACGACGGTCGGAGCGATGTTGAACAAAAGGAAGTAGAGCATCATGTCGATGCTCTTGGTGCCGCGCTCGACGATCTTGGTGAGCGCCCCGGTGCGCCGCTCGAGGTGGAAACGGAGCGACAGCTGGTGGATGTGCGCGAACACGCGTTCGGCAAGCCGCCGGGCCGCATCCTGCCCGACCCGCTCGAAGATGGCGTTGCGGAAATTCTCGAACAGCACCCCGGCGAAGCGCGCCCCGGCGTAGGCAAGGACCAGCCCGACGGCGAGGCCGACAGCGGCGTCGGCGCCTTTGGCGCTGCCCGACATGATGTCGATCGCGCCCTTGTAGACGAAGCCGGTGCTAAGCGAGATGCCCTTGGCGAGAAGCACCAGGACAAAGGCGATGACGACCCGCGCCTTCAGCCCCGGCTCCCCCGCCGGCCACAGGTAGGGCAGGAACCGCCGCATGGCGCTCCAGCCGGCGCGGGATGTGGTGCTGGTTGAGGATTCGAGGGGGCGCATCCTCTCCTAATTAGGAGCGCTCGCCCACATCCCCAAGCGGCACATGGGCGCAACGATCGAAGAGTCGCCGATTCGTAGCGGTTTATCGGCAAGGCGAGCGCCGGCCATGGATCGGATCGCCTCCGCACCTGCGCCGCTCAACCGAAGACGTAAGTGCCCGGCGCGTCCGCCAGCGGGCGATGGTCGGCGGCCCCCAGGCGCCGCGGCGCCGCCCGGTCCTCGCCGGACATGATGTTGAGCCATGCATGCCAGTGCGCCCACCATGAGCCCTCGCGCCGCACGCACGTGGCCCGCCAGACCTCGGGGGTCAGGGCCGTGCTTGGGTTGGTGAAATAATAAGCGTTTGCCAGCCGCGGCGGCCGCAGGATGCTCTGCACATGACCGCTCGTGCTGAGCACGAACTGGTGATTGCCCTCGAAAAGCCGGCATGCCTGATAGCAGCCTTCCCAGGGCATCAGATAATCCTCCTCGCCGCCCACCAGATAGGAATCGACCTGCACCCTGCGGAAATCGAGCCGTTCGCCCAGCACCTCCAGCCGGCGCGGATTTCGGAAAACGTCGCGGGCATACATGTCGACGAAATCGCGGTGCAGCGCCGCCGGCAGGCGGGTCGAATCATTGTCCCAGAACAGCACGTCGAGGGGAGGCGGACTTTTGCCCAGCAGATAATTGTTGATCCAGTAGCGCCACACGAGATCGGTCGGCCGCAGCCAGGAAAACAGCTTGGCCAGAGCGTCGCCTTCCATCACCCCGTTGATCTCGACGTAGCGACAAGCCGAAGAGAGCAGATCCGGCGTCGCGAACAGCTCGAGCTTCGAGCCCTGACAAGGGAACAGGCAGGTCACGAGCAGCGTGTGATTGGCGACTCGACGATCCCTGCGTGCCGCGAGATAGCCCATCGTCGCCATCGCCGTCAGACCCCCGGCGCACGCGCTGATAAGCCCCAGCCTCCGGCTGCTCGTGGCCGCCGCCACGACGTCCATCGCCTCGATCGTTGCAGCAACATAGGTATCGAGACTCCAGTGTGCGTGCGCCGCGGTCGGGTTGCGCCAGCTGAGGGCGAACATTTGGATTCCGCTGCGCAAGGCGTGGGCGATCAGGCTGTTTTGCGGCCGAAGATCGAAGAAATAATATTTGTTGATCTGCGGCGGGATCAGCAAGACCGGCCGCCGGCGGACACGCTCCGTCTGCGGTGCGTATTGGATCAGCTCGAGCTGGTCGTTGCGATAGATGACCGCACCCGGGGTCAGCGCCAGGTCCCGACCGACCACATAGGCGTTCGGCTTGATCTGGCGTGGCATGGCGCGGTTGTGCAGAACGTCGTCGAGCAGGTTGCGCACGCCGTCCACCACGCTGCTCCCTTCGGTGGCGTCGGCGCGGCGCAGCGCTGCGGGATTGAGTGGCAGGTTCGATGGCGCGATCGCCGCGATCAGCTGCTCGAATAGGAAATGGATTCGGCGCTTGTCGCCGGACTCGATCGGCTGCTCGTCCAGCCAGGACCGAGCCGACTGATCGAGCGCCAGGTAAAGCTGCAGAAGAATCCGGAAGAAGGGGCTGTCGGCCCATAATCTGTCCTTGAAGCGGAAATCGCGCGGCAGCGGAGCGATATCGGACTCGCTCTCGAAGGCGCGCAGCGCCTCGCGGGCAAAGTCTGCATAATGTCTTGCGACGCTGTCGGGTGCCCGCAGGATCTGCGCGATCAGAAGCTTGATCGTGGCAATCAGTCCCCTGCCGTCCCGATAGGCGTCGGCGTCGGCGTCGGCGTCGGCATCGGCGTCGGCTTCTGCCTCGACTTCGGTCCTTTCAGCGACGACCAGCTCGCGCAATTGGTCCAGATGCCGGGTCGCCGTATCGATCAGGAAGAGCAGCGGCCTGGCAAGGGCGCTCGATTCCGAATCCTTTTTGCCGGCTCCCCCGGCCTGCTTTTTGGCGAGAAATTCGAGCAGCTGGGAGAAGCCGTCCCCCGCTGGCTCCGGATCGCCACCGGCCAAGGCCATTCACCCGGTGGGGCGGTTGCGCGGTGCCCTGGCCTTCGCGGCGGGTTTTGACGGCGGGTCGCCGGGAAGGCGGCGCACGACAAACTCGATTGCCGGCGCCGACAGGCCTGGGGCGATCACGGCACCGCCATAATCGCGCCCCACCTCCATCGCTTCGGCAATCGTCACCTTGAGCTGCACGACCGCACTGGCGCCGGGCGCGATGACGAACGTGGCAGGCACCAGCTCGGCTCGCGCCGGACCGAGATCCCCCTGCAAGACGAGGGCCACGTTGAGATCCGCCTCGGCCGTATTATTGAGGACGAACGCGCCCGTGGCCTGGGTGCCGGCCACACCGACCAGCAGGATCGGCGGCCGCCGCTCGGGAGCCGGCGCGCCGGTTTCACCGATGGGCCGGTCCGGATCGATCCCGGCCACCTTGTCCCGAACGAGGCCGTCGAACTCCTTGATATATTCTCGGGCCAGTTTGAGCGTGACTGCCGAATAGCGCAGATTCACCTCAGTCGCGCTCTTGATGATGTCGATGATGCGATCCTTGACCATCGTCGTTCAGCCGCGCCTGCCATGCGTTCCCATGCAGGGCTTCGGGCAATAAAAATGATCGTACCAGTGGACGACATAATCGGGAGCATCGTCGACGGTGACTTCGTAACAGCAAGCTTCGTCCCGCTCGCCGACCTCGATGGTCCAGCGCACATAATGGTCGCTGCAGATCGTGACCCACAACACCATTTCGTAGATGCCGGCCTTTTGGGGGGCCGTCAGCTGGGCCAGGATCGTCGTGCGCTCCTTCGGTCCGAGCGCGACCTGCGCGGGCGTGAACGTCACCAATCCGGCATCCTGGCCGGCGCTCTGGGCTGTCGCGAGGTGGGCGCGGAAATCGTTGTTGGTGACGATCAGCTTTACCGTGCCGAGCCCGCCCGGCTTCAGCCGACAGCGGATCTCGCCGAGCGGCTTGGGCATCCAGCAGGCTTCCGGGATGTCGCAACAGGAGGCGAAGCGGGGCATCGTCACCCCGCCTATTCCGTCGAGGGCGGCTTTGGCGCCGGCCCCCGCGAGCGTCAGCAGCTCCTTGCCGAAGGCAATCTGGGCGGAGAGCAAGTCCTTGAACAGATCGTCGATCTTACCGTCGTCGCATTTGTCGGGCTTGCAGGGAGCGATGGTCATTTTCTTCCCTTACCTTTGAACCGCCAAGGTGATCCGATGATGGAGCGGACCGAGCTTCCAGACGCCGTGATAGGAATGACCCCGTTTGAGGCCTTCGGGAAAATGGGCGCTGAGCCGGAACGACCTTTCCTCGCCGGGCGCCAGAGGACCGGCGCCGGAGTCGATGCGCAGCTTGAGCAGGCCGCCATAGCCGCCGCGCAGCGAACGCAGCCACGAGCCCAGCAATTGGACCGGATCGTCGCTTTCCGAGCGGTAGGTCTCGGCGAAGGCGGTTTCCAGCCCGATATCGTCGAATATCCCGACCGCGGACCGTTCCGGCAGATCGATCGCAACATTGCCCCGGTTGGCCAGGTCGATTTCGACCGACGGATCCTCGCCGGGGCTGCCGACGAAATGGGCGCTGGGCGGAAAGGCGCGCAAGCTCGGCCGGGCGGCAATGTCGATCTCGACCGGCACCGACTTGCCGGACAGGCGCAATTCCGCCTGATGCCGGCCAACCGGGGCGGTGGGAGCGAGGCGAAGGCGAAGGTAAGCGCCTTCCGCGCAGCTGTTGCGCACCGGCAGCGAAAGGTTGGCGCCGCAATGCGCGGCCAGAGCCTCGGGCAGAATGAGGTCGCCGCATTCGTGGCCTGCGAGCGCAGGGCTGGACAGGGACAGCCATTGGGGCGCGCCGCGGAACCGCAATGGGGGAGTGGCTACGGTTGATCGCTTGGCCATTTTCTATCCCTAACCGACCGGCACTGCCGCTTCGACGTCATCGCGCGCAATCGCAATGCTGCCCTGCCGCACGGCCCGGCATTCGCACGGATTGGCCACATAGGGCTCGGTGATGACCTGTCCCTGGCCGCACAGCCGGATGCTGGCGAGCTCAGCGCCGAACAGAGCGAGGCAAACCTTGTAATCCATCGGCAGATGCACCCGGACCGACGGAATCTCCTTGATCCGGAATGAAAGATCGAGCGGCTTGATCTCTATGGGATCGAATCCGATCTTGATTGGATCGAACCCCATGTTGATTTTGGGAAGTGTCGTTATGCCTATGCCGTAATTTGTCGGAATGCCGCTGATGTCGAGTCCGAGGCCTATCGTAAACGTAAAGTCGCGTGGTATGTCGAGGCTCATGTCCGATACTCCGCCATCATTTAAGACTCGCGGCCATTAAGCAAGATTATGCCAAAGTTCGGGTATACGCAACCGCATAACATTGACTACGACGTAACTGCCCGTTGTAAAAAGAAACCCAATCCCTGTAGAAGAGAATCGTCCCGATTACTGACAGGAACAGATCGCGACCGTTACTCCTTGTTTCATGGCGGACGCCATTTGCGACGGTTGGATTCGGCGAAACGTAGGCGTAACGATTGGAACGCCGAGGATTCGCATGGGTTTAGTCGGCCATGGAGCCGCTTGCTTTCATCATAGCGATCATGGGCTGCGGCGAGGGCGATGCGTCTTGCCGGCAGGTCCGCATGCTCGAGGCGCGTTACGAGAGCCGGGCGGCCTGCACGGCGGCCACGGAAGCGGCGCTGAACCAGAACACCGATATCGACTATCCCGTCGTTGCGGCGCAATGCGTCGCCGCCGGTTCAACGCCCGCCGCGCTCAAGGCGAACGAGGTTCACCGGCCCGGCCCGGGACGCGCCGATCTGAAGGTGAGCCCGATCCGGAGCTGATCGTCGGCCAAGCCTATCGCAAAGGCGCTGTTCGTGCTATGTTCTGCGAATGCCGCTTTTCCTTCAAATCGGATCGACGCGAACCGGCGTGAAGTTCCGGCCGAAGTTTTTTCGATCCCAGAGAAGCCGAAACTTCCGAACCTTCCATAGTCGGAACCTGCCCGCCGGGCGGCGGTTTCCCTTCGGAACCTCGCGAGGAACATGAAATGACCAAGAGCCAGCACAATTCCGAATCCGACCATCCCCAGAACCAGAACAATGCCATGTCCGACGATCCCGGCGACGGCAGCCGCAATTCGTTCGTCACCGGCCGCGACGGCGCCAAGACCGCCGCCGAGAAGGCACCGGAGCAGGACGACCAGGACGAATCGGCCATCGACGCTTTCGGCGAGGAAGGCGCGGGCATCGCCGCCAAGGAGTGACGAGGATGAGCGACACCGAAACCCTGGACATGATCCACGAGGACGCTCTGCCCGGCCACGAAAGCGAGCTTGAGCCCAAGCCGGACTGGGAGCCGGTCTATCCGGGCTCGGGCCGGCTGAAAGGCAAGGTCGCACTGATCACCGGCGCCGACAGCGGCATCGGCCGGGCCGTCGCGGCCCTGTTCGCGCGCGAGGGCGCCGACGTCGCCATCCTCTATCTGTGCGAGCATGACGACGCGAAGAAGACCAAGGCGATCGTCGAGGGCGAGGGCCGCAAGGCGATCATTATCGCCGGCGACGTCGGCGACAAGGCGTATTGCGAGCGCGCCGTCGAGGAGACGCTCGACAAGCTCGGCCGGCTCGACGTCCTCGTCAACAATGCCGGCGAGCAGCATTATGACGAGAAGATTACGGAAGTCAGCGAGGAGCAGCTGAAGCGGACGTTCCAGACCAATTTCTACGGCTATTTCTTCATGGTCCAGGCCGCCCGGCCGCACCTGAAGAAAGGCGCGACGATCATCAACTGCACGTCGATCACGAGCTACCGGGGCTCCGAAGGCCTGCTCGATTATTCGGCGACGAAGGGGGCGATCACCGCCTTCACCCGCTCGCTGTCGCAAAATCTGATCGGCGACGGCATCAGGGTCAACGCGGTCGCTCCCGGCCCGATCTGGACTCCGCTCAATCCCTTCGGAGGCCAGCCGCCGGAGAAGATCCCCGATTTCGGCAAGGACGTTCCGATGGGCCGCCCCGGCCAGCCCAACGAGGTGGCGCCGAGCTTCCTGTTCCTGGCCTGCGAGGATTCGAGCTACATGGCGGGGCAGGTGCTCCACCCCAATGGGGGAACCGTGGTCAACGGCTAGATGGGTGGGTGCCCGATGGCGATTCGTGCTATAGGCGCCGCTCCAGACGAGGGGCGACGATGGCTAGGCTGATCCCGGGGATCGAAAGGGGCCGCGCGTGAGCCGCTACCGTCGCTTCCGCGATTTCTGGCCGCATTATCTGCGCGAGCACAGGCGACCGGCGACCCGAAGGCTCCATTATGCCGGCACCGGCCTCGTCCTCCTCATCGCCGCGGCGGCGGCGGCGACCCGGGACTGGCGGCTGCTCCTCGCTTTGCCGCCGGCCGGCTACGGCTTCGCCTGGTTCAGCCACGCCGTCGTCGAGCGCAACCGGCCGGCGACCTTCACCTACCCGCTCTGGTCGCTGGCCGCGGACTTCAGGATGGGCTGGCTGTGGGCGACCGGGCGGCTCGACGAGGAGCTCGCCGCGGCGGGCGTCGAGCCGGAGCGGCGGCGGGATGCGCGCGATGCCGGCTGAAATGACCGACGCCGAAGCAGCCCGGTCGATCGCCGGGCTGCTCCTCAAGCTCAGGGCCCGGGACGTGGTCACCGCCGAGGAAGAGGAAGTGCTCCGGGCCTCCGTCGCCGAGCTGCAGGACTTTCCCGCCGGACGGACGATCGTGCGTTCGGGGACGACGCTGAGCGCCTCGACCCTGCTCGTCGAGGGAATCATCGGCCGCTACAAGGTTCTGGCCGACGGCCAGCGGCAGATCATGGAGCTCCACATCGCCGGCGATTTCGTCGACCTGCACGGCTTCCTCCTCAAGCGGCTCGATCACAATGTCGGGGCGATGACCGCGGTCCGGGTGGCGATGGTCCCCCACGACGCCCTGCGCGGGATCACCGAGACCCACCCCCATCTCGGCCGGATGCTGTGGTTCTCGACCCTGCTCGACGCCGCTTTCCATCGCGAGAAGATCCTGTCGATCGGCCGGCGCACCGCTCTCGCCCGGATCGCCCACATCTTCTGCGAGCTTCTCGTCCGGCTGCGCATCGTCGGGCTTGCCAACGAGGCCGGCTATGACCTGCCCCTCACCCAGGCCGACCTCGCCGACACCACCGGCCTCACCTCCGTCCACGTCAACCGCATGCTCAAGAAGCTGCGCGACGAGAATCTGCTCACCTTCCGCGGCGGCCATGTGACGATCGGCGACTGGGAGCGCCTGCAGCGCGTGGCGGAGTTCGATCCGACCTATCTGCATCTGGAGCGCAGGCCGAGGTGACCGGCGCCGGCGGCGGCTACAAGTCCCGTATTTCGAACCCCGCCCGTTCCACCATCCTGCGCGCCAGCATCGAGCGGTGGCAGTCCGGCGCCTCGAGCTCGTAGCAGAGCAGGGCCGACGGGCGGGCGCCCGCTTCGGCCAGCGCCTGTTCGAGAGCGAGCCCCGCCTCCGGAGTCTCGAGCTGGCCCGCATAGATGGAGCGCATCTCCGCGACCCTGCCGGCCCGCGCCGCCTGGCGACCGTCCGCCGGAGTGCCCAGCGCGCGCAGGTGGAGATAGTCGATGCCGCGCTCCCGAAGGCCGCCGGCGAGCGCCGTCTTGGAGAAGCCCGGGCGGCGCGACGCGGCGACGGCGCGCACGTCGAGGACGAGCTCGACGCCCGCCGCCTGAAGCTCGTCGAGGAACTCCGCCTGGGTCTTGCCTTCATAGCCGATGGTGAACAGCTTGTGCACCGCCGCCCTCTAGCAAAGTCGCGGTCCAGCCGCTATGCCGTCGCGGTTTTTGCGAGCCGGTCCAAGAGGGTAAATGGCCAAGGAAGAATTACTCGAGATGCGCGGGCAGGTGGTGGAGCTGCTGCCCAACGCCATGTTCCGCGTGAAACTCGAGAACGACCATGAGATTCTCGGCCACACCGCCGGCAAGATGCGCAAGAACCGCATCCGGGTCCTCGTCGGCGACGAGGTGCTGGTCGAGCTGACTCCCTACGACCTGACCAAGGGTCGGATCACCTATCGGTTCAAGTGACGGGGCCGAGCCCCGTGCGCCTGGTCCTCGCCTCCGCCTCGCCGCGCCGGCTCGAGCTGCTGGCGCGCCTGGGCGTGACCCCCGATTCGGTCGTTCCCGCCGAGATCGACGAGACTCCGCGCAAGGCCGAGAGTCCCGATGTTTACGCCTGCCGGATGGCGGCGGAGAAGGCCGCCATGGTGGCAGAACCGGGAAGCCTCGTCCTCGCCGCCGACACGGTGGTCGCCGCGGGGCGGCGGATCCTTCCCAAGACGGAGAGCGAAGACGAGGCCCGAGGCGCGCTCTCGCTTCTGTCCGGCCGCCGCCACCGGGTCCATTCGGCCGTCGCGGTCACCGATGGGGAAGGCCGGACCCGGATCCGCCTGTCGACCAGCGTCGTGGCCTTCAAGCGGCTTTCGCCGGAGGAGGTCGATGCCTATCTCGCCGCCGGCGAGTGGCGCGGCAAGGCGGGCGGCTATGCCATACAGGGCCGGGCCGAAGCCTTGGTCCGGTGGCTGTCGGGCAGCCATTCGGGGGTGATGGGCCTGCCCCTCTACGAGACCCGCGCCTTGCTCCGGGCGGCCGGCTACCCCCTTGGCTGAGTGGCTCTACGAGGAGGGGATAGGCGAGAACCGCGCCATCCTCGTCGAGGACGACGAGATACTCGTCGCGGCGATCGAGCTTCCCGGCGAGCTTCGCTGCGGCTCCGTCCTGACGGGCAGCCTCGTCGATATCCCCATTCGCGGCCGTCGCGGGATCGTCGACACCGGGCGTGGGCAGGTGATGGTGGAGCCGCTGCCGCCGGCGCTCACCGAAGGTCAAAAAGTCCGGGTGGAGATCGTCCGCGAGCCGATTGCCGAACCCGGCGCGTCCAAATTCGCCAAGGGCCGGATCACTGAAGCGGACGAGAAAGAGGGGCCCAGCCTTGCGGAGCGGATCGGCTTCCCGACTCCGCTCACCCGGCTCGGGCCGGATCTTTTCGAGGAAGCCGGCTGGTCGGAACTGATCGACGAAGCCCTCGGCACGGAGATCGATTTCCCGGGCGGCGAGCTTCGGATGAGCCTGACGCCGGCCATGACCCTTTTCGACGTCGACGGATTCCTGCCCCCCGTCGAGCTGGCGATAGCGGGCGCCGAAGCCGCCGCGAGCGCCATCCGCCGCCTCGACATCGGGGGCTCGATCGGCATCGACCTGCCGACAATGCCGTCTCGCACCGACCGGCTGCGCGCCGTCGCGGCGCTCGACTCCGTCCTCCCGCAGCCGTTCGAGCGGACCGCCGTCAACGGCTTCGGCTTTCTCCAGGTGATCCGCCGCCGCGAGCGGCGGTCGCTTCCCGAGCTGGTGCAATGGGACGAAACGGGAGCCGCCGCGCG
The DNA here is from genome assembly GCA_035719905.1 of Allosphingosinicella sp. Taxonomy (GTDB): domain Bacteria; phylum Pseudomonadota; class Alphaproteobacteria; order Sphingomonadales; family Sphingomonadaceae; genus Allosphingosinicella. The sequence continues at coordinate 15,057 of DASTFN010000072.1, read as the reverse complement.
CGACCTGCTGCGACGGGCGGAACGCGATTCCGGAGTCGGCGCCCGGGAGCTGGCCGCCTCGCCCGACGTGGTCGATCGGCTCCGGTCGAACCCGGACTGGCTGGACGCGCTGGCACGGCGCCTCGGCGCTCCGATCGCCTTGCGGGAGGACCCGCGCTTCACCACATGGCAGAACCATGTCCACGCCAAATCCTCCTAAGCGCGGCAAGGGCTGCCCCTTGTGCGGCAAGCCCGCCAGCGCCGAGCACGCGCCCTTTTGCAGCCGCGGCTGCCGCGACCGCGACCTGCTGAACTGGCTCGGCGATTCCTACCGGGTGCCGGGACCGCCGGCCGTCGAAAACCCGGAAGGCGGGCTGGACAGCGAAGGCTGAGCCCCTCTATAGGCGCTCGTCTTCGGCTGCGCCGGAACGCCCAGGTAGCTCAGTTGGTAGAGCACGTGACTGAAAATCACGGTGTCGGCGGTTCGATTCCGTCCCTGGGCACCAGCCCTCCGGAGCGCCGCGCGCTCAATTCGGCGGCGTCACTTCCACCTCGACGCGCAGCGGCGGGAGCGCCCCGGGCCGGGTCCCGGCCTTCAGGGCGAGCAGGAGCGGTTCCGGATCGCAGCTGAACCAGGTCGTCTGCGGGCGTCCCGTCAGGGCCGCGCGGTGCGCCGCGAGCTCGAAGCCGATCACCTCGCCGAGATGCGGCAATTCGACATGCTTGCCGACGAAGGCCGCGAAGTTGAGCGCCTCGTCCGAGGCGAAGGGGCTGTACGAGCAACGCCGCCAGAAGGCGCCGAACAAGGCGTCGAGGCCCTCCTCCTCGAGCGCCAGATAGAGATAGCGGGTGGCGAGCGGCAACGCTTCGACGATCATGCCCCGGCGGCCCATGCCGATCAGGTCGCGATAGATCTCGATGCCGCCGTCGTTGAGCAAGGCCTCCGGGGCCGCACCGTCGTCCCACGCCGCGGCGCCGCCGACCATCCGCTCCCAATCGGCGACGGCGGGCACCGCGCCCGTGGCGACCGCCGCCGCTCCGCCGCGGGGAGTGACCGCGCCCGCCGCCGTCCCACGGCCTCGCCAGATCGACCCGATCTTCGCAAGCGCCCCGATCAGCGCCTCGTCGTCTATCGCGTTGGCGGTCACATAATCCGGAATCACCTCGAGGATGATCGCCCGCACCGCCGGCAGCGACGGCACCAGCTCTCGGGCGGCGTGCCAGACCTCGGCCGGCGGGAGCCCGGAGTGCGAATCCAGCCAATAACCCTTGTGCGACTGCCCTCCCGCAACATGGATTTCCCAGACCCGCTCGAGCGGCAGCGAGGCGACCGCCTCGCGCAGCTTCTGGCGGCCGTTGACCTCGTTCGCCCACAGATTGTGAAGATCGAGCAGGATTCCGCAATCGGCCCGGGTCGCGATCTCGCCCCAGAATATGCCGTCCGGGAGCTCGCCCGGCTGGGGCTTCAGGTAATTAACACCGGTTTCGAACGCGAAGGGCAGGCCGTATCGATCCTGCAGCCGCATGATCCGGTCGACCACCAAAGCGACGCACTCCAGGCTCTGGATCGGCGGCATGAGGAAGCCGACGTTCCGCCGCTCGCCGCCCTCGCCGGCCGAGAGGAAGCTGACATGCTCGCTCCACCAAGGCGGACGAAGGTGGCGCAGGGTTTCGCCGAGCGCGTCCGCCTGGTCGCGGTCCCCGTCGCACGACCCGCCGATCGCGAAGCCGACGCTGTGGACGAGCACCGGCCTGCCCAGCGCCAGGACCGAGTCCAGGCTGGCCTCGTTGATCCGGATTCCGCCGCCCCCCGGCTCGCCGGGGTTGGTGCGGCTCCACAAGGTCTGGGGCTCGACCTCGACCACATCGCAGACTGCGCCCAGGCTCGCACAGATCGAAGCGAGGCCCGGCAGGTAAACGAAGCCGGCCCCAAGATCCGGCAGACCCATTCAGAAGCCTTGAGTGATGTTCAGCTTCTCGTCGACGTTGAACCGCCGGAAGATATCCCAGCGAATGTCCCAGCCCGAGCAGCAGGCCATGCAGCCGAGGCGGCCCAGAATGTCCTTCTGGACCCGCTGGAACTTCTCCAAATTGTTGGCGACGTCGGCGGACAGGGAAACCTTCACGACGTTGCCGCCGGCCTTTCTGATGTCACTCATTTCACTCTCCCTTTGCCGGAGTGGCGGCCGATACTGCGCCGAGGCGGCCTGACCCCGGAACAGCCGTTGAGTTCGTTTTGGAGGAATAACATCCGCCCTGCACTTGGCCGCGGCTCAGTCTGGGTTAAGGAAAAGACTCCGAAATGGACCGGACCCGACGTCCGTGCGTTGCCATGTCGCGACTGTTCATATCGGCCGCGCGTTTGTACTAGCGGCGCGTCAAACAGTTTTCGGAGCTCGTCACGGCCACCGCCTTCATCAATGCCGTCGGCACAGCGGTGCCCGAGCACGACGTGCACGCTCCGTTCATCGATTGGGCCGAGCGCCGGCTCGCCGAACCGCGGCTGCGTGCGCTGTTCCTGCGCATGGCGTCGCGTTCCGGCATCGGACATCGCTGGTCGGTGCTGCCGCGGACCGACGACGGCGGCTCGCCGGTCGATCCGGGCGGCTTCTACCATAATGGACTTCCGACCACCGGCGCCCGGATGGAGGTCTATGCCGAGGAGGCGCCGAAGCTGGCGCTTCAGGCGATCGGCAAGCTCGAGGCGGCCGCGCTGATCGGCGTCACCCACCTGATCGTCGCCAGCTGCACCGGCTTCGTCGCGCCGGGAATCGATCAGATCATCGCCGCCGAATTGGGCCTCGGCGGCCATGTCGAGCGCACCCTGGTCGGCTTCATGGGCTGCTATGCCGCCGTATCCTCGATGCGGCTCGCCCACCATATCGTCCGCTCCGAGCCGGAGGCTCGGGTGCTGGTGGTGACGGTCGAGCTGTCTAGCCTGCACCTCCAATATGAGGAGGATGTCGAGCGGCTGCTCGCGGCCCTGCAATTCGGCGATGGCGCCAGCGCCTCGCTGGTGACCGCGGAGCCGCGCGGCTTCGCCCTGTCGAGGCCGTTCGCGGCCACTCTGCCGGATTCGGCGCCGCTCATCCGCTGGCATATCGGCGACCACGGCTTCGTCATGGATCTGTCCGGCGAGGTGCCGGGCCGGATCGGCGAGGCGCTCCGCGACCGCAACGTTCGTGAGGCGATGCTCGGCAACGAGACTCCGCGCGCGTTCGACTCCTGGGCGGTCCATGCCGGCGGCCGCTCGGTCCTCGATGCGGTCGAGCACGGCCTCGACCTGCCGCCGGAGGCGCTCGCCGATTCGCGCGAGGTGCTTTCCCGCTTCGGCAACATGTCCTCGTCCACCCTGCCCTTCGTGCTCGAGCGGCTGCTCGCCGACCCGGCTCGGCGGCGCGGAATCGCGCTCGCTTTCGGCCCGGGCCTGGCGGCGGAAGGGTTCCACTTCGAGCGGGCGGCGTGAGGTCGCTCAGGACCCGGGTCCGCGACGAAGAGCAGATGGACGACCCGTCGCTCGATCCCGAAGTCTATGACGCGGTCCTGAAGGGGCTCGGCCGGGTCAATGGCTGGACCTTCGCCTCCCGGCCCACTTTGTCCTTCCTCGCCCGGGCGACGAGCGGCCGCGAGGGGTTCAGCCTGCTCGACGTCGGCTCGGGCGAAGGCGGCATGCTTCGGACGATCGCTAAATGGGCGCGCCGGCGCGGCCTGGCCGCTCGGCTCACCGGAGTCGATCTCAATCCCAAGAGCGAGGGGGTGGCCCGGGCGATGACCCCTCAGGGCCTGCCGATCGTCTACCGGACCGGAGACTATCGCGACCTCGGCCGGTTCGACTTCGTGACCAGCAGCCTGGTCGCCCACCATATGAGCGATGCGCAGCTGCTCGACTTCCTGCGCTGGATGGAGTCGAACTCCGACCGGGGCTGGCTCGTCAACGACCTCCACCGCCATCCGTTCGCTTATTACGGCTTCCCGCTGCTCGCGACCCTGCTCGGCGTCCACCGCATCGTCCGCGAGGACGGGCAGCTTTCGATCGCCCGCGCCTTCCGGCCCGGCGACTGGCGGTCGATCCTGGCCGAGGCCAACGTCACCGACGGGGTCGAGATCCGCCGCTATTTCCCGTTCCGGCTGTGCGTCGAACGGCGGCGCTGATCGTCGGCGGCGGGCCCGCCGGCTCGGCCGCGGCCATCGCCCTCGCCCGCGCCGGGCTCGAGGCGAAGGTGATCGAGCGGACCGACGGGCCGCACGACATCGTCTGCGGCGGCTTTCTCGGCTGGGACGCTTTGGCCGCGCTCGAGCGGCTCGGGGTCGACGCCGGCGCGCTCGGCGCACGGGAGATCCGGCGGCTCCGGCTGATCTCCGCGACCCGCTCCATCGAAGTGGCCTTGCCCCGGCCCGCCGCCGGCCTGTCGCGCCGAACCCTCGACGAAGCGCTTCTCGCTTCGGCCGGGCAGGCCGGAGCCATGGTCAGCCGCGGCCGTACCGTGCGCGCGGCCGATCTGGCGGAGCGCCGGGTCCGGCTCGACGACGAGGAGGAGCGTTCGGGCGAAGCTCTCATCCTCGCCACCGGCAAGCACGAGCTTCGCGGCGCCGCCCGGCCGGTCGACATTTCGACCCGGCCGCTCGGGCTGAGGACATGCCTGGCGCCGGGCAGGGCCCTGACGAGCCTGCTGGAAGGCGTGATCGAGCTCCACCTCTACGACGGCGGCTATGCCGGCCTGCTGCTGCAGGAAGACGGCAGCGCCAATCTCTGCCTCTCCGCCTCGCGCGGGCGGTTGAAGGAGGCCGGTGCAATCGAAGCGCTGGTGGCGAGGCTGGCGGACGAGCTCCCCGCTTTCGCCGACCGGCTGGGACAAGGCGCGCCCGGCGCCTGGAGCGCGGTATCGGGCGTTCCCTACGGCTGGCGGGCCGGCGGGACCGTGGACGGCGTCTACCGGGTCGGCGACCAGGCCGCGGTCATCGCCTCGCTCGCCGGAGACGGGATCGCCATCGCCCTGGAGAGCGGCCTCGCCGCGGCCCAGGCGATCGCCTCCGGCAAGGGGGCGGAGGACTTCCAGCGCGACTGGGCGCGGCGGGCGCGGCAGCCGGTCGGCCTGGCGGAGGTGCTGAGGCGCTCGGCCGAGCATAAGCGGTCGCGCCAGGCGATGATGGGGCTGCTCGGCTGGTTCCCCTCGCTCGCGCCGCTGGCGGCGAGGCTGACGAGGATCGGCTAATATCCTCACCATCGCAGATGGGGAGGGGGACCACCCGAAGGGTGGTGGAGGGGTAACTGGCAGAAGCCTCGCCAATTACCCCTCCACCACCCTTCGCATGGTCCCCCTCCCCCCGCTTCGCGCGGGGAGGATGATCCTCAATATTGCTTCCGGTACCTCAGATTGACGTTGTTGCCGCCGCCCGAGGTTCCGACCTGGGAGAGGATGCTCAGCGCCCGGGACAGGGCGATCTCGATCTGGGTGGCGGTGAAGCCGCGGGCGTCGGTGATGATCTCCAGATAGATATCGTTGGAGACGTAGAAGCCGGCGGCGATGGCGGTGCCGCGCCCGGTCGTGTCGTCGGCGCCGAGGATGCGCAGCCGGTCGAGGCCGGTCGAGGAGCGAAGCTTGCCGAGCGGGTTCAATCCGCCGCCGCCGCCGCGAAGCGAGTTGAGCGACGAGGCGAGCTGGACCGCCTGGAGCGCCGAGATCTCGGTCACCGAGCCGCCGAACAGGATTCGCGCCATGATCTCGTCCTGCGGCAGCGCCGGAGACGAGGTGAAGGCGATCTGCGGGTTGTTGGCGCTCCCAGAGACGTTGATGTTGACGGTGACATCCTTGATGTCGGCGCTGGCGACGATGTCGAGCCGCGGATTGGGCGGGCGCTGGCCGGTGAAGGCGATATGGCCGCGGGTGACGTCGAAGCGCTGGCCCGAGAAGCTGTAGGTGCCCCGGATCAAATCCGCCTCGCCGAGGATCGACGGGGTGGCGGTGGTGCCCTGGACGCGCAGGTCCGCGCTCCATTCGGATTCGAGGCCCATTCCGGCGATGAACAGCCGGTTGTCGGCGCGCAGGCGGAGGTCGAGCTTCCAGATGCTCGGCGCCGTGGTGTCGGCCTGCTGGGTCGAATCCCGGACTGTCGGCAGCGGCTCGCCCTTGCGGCGGACCCCGGCGAGCTCGACCACCTGGGCGGCGCCCTGGCGGATGATCTGGTAGCGCACCTCCGGCATTATGAGGTCGCCGGAGATGAGGGCGCCGCCCGCCCGGCTGTTGGTGATGGCGAGATCGCCGGTCAGGGTCGCGCCGATATTGTCGCTTCGGGCGAGCTGGGCGTCGTTGAGCTTGAGGCGGATGTCCATCGGATAGCCGGCCGCCGAGGCGAAGCCGACGGTGCCGGTGCCGGTGATCGTGCCGGAGCCGGCACGGCCGGAGAGCTGGGCGATCTGAAGCTCCGAGCTGGTGAACCGGCCCTGGAGCGCGAGCTGGCTGATCCGGGTTCCGTAGGTCTCGTGGACGAAAGTGAGGTTGTTGGCCCGGACGATCCCGGTGAGCTGCGGGCTCTGCACCCGGCCCGAGAAGTCGGCGGCGACCCCGATCGGGCCGGAGAGCTGCATGTCGGCGATCCCGCTCAGCGACCACAGGACCTCGGCCGGGCCGTTGTAGCGGATGCCGCCGGCGAGCGGGGCCGCGAGCAGCCGGGTCGTCCAGCCGCCCGCGCCGGGACCGACCGGCTGGAGACGAAGCTGGGCCCGGCCGATGACGCTCGAATCGCGGCGGATCACGGCGGCGAGGTTGCCGCCCTCGGGCCGAAGCTGGCCGGCCAGGGTCAGGTCGACCGGCGGCGAGCGCACGGCGATCCCGGTGCGGGTGAAGCCGGCGACGGTGAGCCGGGCGTCGGCCCTCGGGAAGCTGTCGCCGCCGGCCTGGGCGAAGTCGATGCTTCCGGTGGCCCGGCCGCCGAGGCCGAGGCCGGGCGAGAAGACATTGAGGATCGAGATGTCGAAATCGTTGAGCCGCGACTGGATCACCATGCCGTTGCCCCAGCGGCCGGCGAGCTGGACGTTGCCCTGCGGCAGGACGAGCTCGGCCGGCGCCAGCTGCCAGCCGCCCGCGACCTTCGTGATCTGCGCCGGGCGCGCGAGTCGGAAGGGGATGTTCCTCACCTGGCCCTGGGCGGCCATTCGGATCAGGTTCGGCGACAAAGCGGCATTGACCGCCACCCGGAAGGGCATCCCGCTCGTCCCCTCGGCGAAGACCTGGGCGAGCCCGTTGCCGCCGCGATAGTCGATCTTGGCCCGGGCCCGGGCGAGGAAGAAATTGTTGGCGCGGACCCCGGCGAGCTGGGCGTCGCCGACGATGTGAGGGGCGTCGGGATAGAGGATGACGCTCGCCTGGAGAATGCCACGCTGGATCAGGATCGGGTTCTCGCCCGGTATCTGGGCGCCGTTGGCGGTCGCGTCGATGTCGGCCCGCTGGTAGCGGCCCGCGGCGGCGAGCCGGATCGTCCCCTCCAGGCCCTGGCCGGTCATCGACAGGGTGCCGACGAACGGTCCGGCCGGGCTCCGGACGACCCGGCCGGTGAAGGTCATCCCGGCGAAGAGCAGGCGGCGGACCTCGACGGTCATCGGCCCGCGTCCCGACAATATGGTGACGTCCGCTTCGAACGGCCCGTAGGCCGACTGGCCCCTCGCGCTTACCGCATAGCCGCCAGCGACGGCGCGCACGGTGGCGGTGACGTCCCTCAATCCGATTCCGAAGCCGGGATTGGCGGCGCGGAGCTGGATTTGCGGCCGGGTCGCGGTTCCCGTGACCACCACCGCCAGCGCGCCATAGGCCCGCGACACCCCGGCGGCCCGGATACTGATCCGGCCGCCGGGCCAGATGGTGCCTCCGCCCGACGTGATTCGAAGCCCGGGCGAGCTCAGCCGGACGGAGTCGAGCGTGATCATTCCGGCCGGATTCATCACCACGTTCGCCGAGGCGGTGGCATTGCCTTCGAGGATTCCGGCGGCGGTCGGATTGTCGATCCGCCGGGTCCGAACCGCGACCCGGCCCTTGAGCCCGAAGCCGCTGCCGGCGGTGAACACGTCCATCTTCGTGGTGAGGTCGAGGAGGCCGATCCCCTCCATATGGTAATTGTTCACCGTGCCCTGGATTCCGGCGCGATACTGGCCCCTGGCGAGATCGGCGGCGAGGACGACGGTGGCGTTGAGCCGGTCGGACCGGACCTTGAGATTGTCGGAGACGAGGCGGCTGCCGCTGATGCTGATCGTGCCGTTCACCCCGACATTGGTGAGCAGGCTTCCGAGCGACGGATCGAGGCCGCTGATCCGGCGAGCGCGGGCCTGGACCGGGATCCGGATCCGGTCGGTGTCGACCTTGGCGCGCCCCCGCGCCTGGAGGAGCTCGATCGTCGTCTTGTTGAAGCTGAGCGAGCGGGCGCGCAAATCGTAGGCGACGAACGGAGTCCGGAAAGTCCCGTTCAGGACCATCGCCACTCGAAGGTCGGTGCCGTCGATATTGGGGCCGATCACCTGCGGCCGCGAGAGCCGGGCGGCGACCTTGAAGTCCTCGAACTGGTTCCGGCCGAGGTCGAGCATTCCGTCGGCGACGATCCCAAGGGAGGGCGAATTGAGGATCAGCCTGGTGTCGGCGCGGCGCCGGTCGAGCCTGGTCGTGAGGTTCACCTGCACCTGCGGCGAGAGCAGATTCTTCGCCACTCCGGCCGGCATCAGCAGTCCGGGATTCATCGGGCCGGAGACGGTGAAGGCGCCGTCCCTGGCGCCGACGGCGAGGTCGGCGAACGTCCGGCCGCCGAGCACCGCCCGAGCCTTGCCGCGCCAGTTGCTCCAGCTGCCGTTGCCGCCGAGGGTGGCGACCAGCGGCTGGTTCAGGCCGGCCAGCTTGGCGACGAAGCCGTTGGCCGGAGCTTCGACCCGAACGCCCATCGCCAGCCGGTTCGCCTCGGGCACGGCGTCGATGCGCAGGGCGAGCTTGTCCCCGCCGGGCAGCCCGGGCCCCGGGATGGCGTTGGCGTCGAGCGCGACCTGCGCGCGCCCGTCGTCGATCCGGGCGCTCCCGGCGAGGCTGAGGAGGTGGCGATAGCCGGTGACCGCCGGGTCGACGAGCATCCGGTCGACCTTGATCTGGCCGACGTCGACATTGATGTCGGGAAGGAGCGGGGCATCGGGGTCGCCCGGCTTGAGCTCGGGCAGCCGGAAGAGGCGCGCCTGCGGGATTTCGAGCCGCTTGATGTCGATATGGTTGCGGAAATAGGCGAGCGGCCGCCAGTCCAGGGTCGCCTCCGGAGCGACGAAGAAGGTGCCTTTCGGATCCTTCAGGGTCAGATCGTGGAGGGTGAGCTCGCCGAACAGCGAGCCCTCGATCCGGCCGACGTCGATGTCGAGGCCCGATGCCGTCTCCAGCTGGTTGATCTGCTTCACGACGAAGCTGCGCCCGAGCGAGGAGTTCAGCCAGACGAAGAAGAGAAGGATCGCGACGACGATCCCGATCAGGCCGACGCCGGTCCATTTGGCGGCGGTGCGGGCGCGCCGGCGGCCGCGCGGCACAGGGGCTGCGGTGTCCGCCGCGGTCGCCATTAGAAGGCCTGCCCGATCGAGACGTAGACGGCGAAGCGGCTCTCGCCCTTGCGGCGGCCGATCGGCATGGCGACATCGGCGCACAGCGGGCCGAAATTGGTGTAGATCCGGCCGCCGACGCCGACCCCGAAGCGCATGTCGTTCAATCGCGGAGTCTGGCTCTCATAGACCTGGCCGGCGTCGACGAAGCCGACGATTCCGTAATTGCCGAAGCGGTAGCGGGCCTCGACCGCGAACTCGACCAAGGAGCGGCCGCCGGTCGGGACGAAGATGGTCGGATCGTCCTTCTCGTCGGGGTCGGTCGGGTCGAAATCGGGGTTCGCCACCTTGATCCGCGGGCCCAGCTCCTGGAAGCCGAAGCCCCGGACCGATCCGCCGCCGCCCGCATAGAGCCGGCGCGACGGCGCCAGCTCGGCGAGCTCGGCGCCGTAGATCGAGCCGACCCGGGCGCGGCCGGCGACGACGAGGCTGTCGCCGGCGGGATAATAGACGCTGCCGTCGACGATGTTGCGGATATAGGGCTGGCCGGGCTCGCGAAGCGACGTCTCCGGATTGACGAAGGCCTTGAGCCGGAAGCCCTTGGTCGGGTCGAGCAGGCTGTTGGAGCGGTCGTAGCCGACCTGGCCGCTGACCCCGGCGAGGAAGAAGGTGTCGTCGAGCGAGAGACGCGGGAATCCGACCTGCGCCTCGTTGGTCGCGATCAGCTCGGCGCCGACGGCGTAGGTCCAGACTTTCTGCCAGATCGGGGTCGATTCGCGCGCCGCCTGGCCGCGAAGACGCACCGTATAGCCTTTGAAGGCCGGGAGATCGCGCCGCCCGGCCTCGACCTGGACGAAGATGCTCCGGTCGCGCTTCTTCCAGTTGTTGCGGCGAAGGGTGACGCCCACCGACTGCTCCTGGGTGCCGAGGATCGCGTTGAGCCGAAGGCTCCCCTCGGGCGGGAACAGGTTGCGATGCTCCCAGGTCGCTTCCGCCCGGAAGCCCTCGCCGGTCGAATAGCCGGCGGTCCCGGCCAGCGACCGTGCCGGCCCGGCGTCCTGCTTGACCAGGATGTTCACATATTCGGTGCCGTCCTCGGCTTTCTCGCCGGTGGCGACCGGCTCGGCCGAGACGGTGGTGAACAGGTTGGTCGCGATCATCGCCTCGCGCAGGTCGTCGACCTTGCGGCTGTCGTAGAGGTCGCCGCGCTTGAAGCGGGAGAGGACCTCGACATGCTTCGCTCCGAAGGCGAGGTCGCCCTCGGTGGTGAAGCCGGCGAAGCGCGAGCGATTGCCCGGGCTCACCGGCAAGGTGTAGTCGCCGTGGCGGGTCTCGGGGTCGAGCAGGATGTCGCGCAGCCCGACTTCGGCGAACGGATAGCCCTGCTGCGGCAGGCGAAGCCGGACATTGGCCTCGGCCGCCTCGACGTTGATGGCGACGATCGGATCTTCGGTCTTGAGCGGAAGCGCCTCGCGGGCGAGGTCGGGGGGCTCGGTCTGCGGCCCGTCGATCGCGATATTGCCGAGCAGGTAGCGCTGCCCCGGCACCGCGCTCACCACCACCCGCATCCCGCCCGGCTGGTCGGGCAGCTGCTCGATCGAGGACAGAGCGGTCGCGTCATAATAGCCTTCGGAGCGGAGCAGCCGGACGGCGAGCAGCTCATCCTCCTTCGCCCGGGCCGAGATCTGGGCGCCGTTGGTCGCCTCGCCGTCGGCATCCTCGAGCGCGGAGAGGTCGCGGAAGCGGCCCTCGAGGCCGATCTCGTCGAGCCCCTCGACGACCAAAGTGTAGCGGACCGGCTCGACCTTCTCTTCGTCGTCTTCGTCGCTTTGGGTCGGCGGCGGGGTCGTGACGTCGAACTCTGAGATCGGAGTCAGCGGCCGCTCGAGCTCCGGGTCGGTTACTGTCGCGTCGGGAATCAGCTCGCCCTCGGGCGTCGTCGCCGGCGGCGGGCCGGCAAAATCCTCGAGCGGCTCGAGCGGCTTGCCGAGCTCCGGGTCGAGCGCCGGCAGCTCCTTGTCGAACTGGCTGTCGGTTACGATCGGCTCGTCGGCCGGGGGCGTTTGCGGAGGGTCGGTCTGGGCCGACGCCGCCGTGGCCAGCGCCAGCGCGCCCGCGGCGACCGCTCCCATCAAAATACCGGCCTTGTTCAAATGCCCGCCGCTCCCGAGGTCCAAGCTCGGTCCTTACGCCGAAAAACGTTCAACTGGAAAAGCTTGCATTTGTTCCGGTGGCGTAAGGGAGGGCCCGTGTGGCCCTCCGGCCACGGCATTCTTCTCCCGGCGCTAGCGCCTCGGCACGACCGGGGCGGCGCCGTCGCCGATGATCGCGAAGCCCGCCCAATAATAAGGATGCGAGGTGTCGGGAGAGGCCATCAGCCTGCCCTGCGCCTGGCGGAGCGCGGTGGCGGTCGCGGTGCCGGGCGGCGCGTCGAACAGGCCGGAGATGAGCCGGCTGGTCGCGTCATAATCGTCGGGGACCGGCCAGTGGCTGGCGATGATTGAGCGGCCTCCGGCTCCGACGAAGGCGCGCACCAGGCCGTCGAGCGCGAAGTCGCCGCCGCCGCGAAGGCCGGCCTCGCGGGTGGCGGCGAGGCTCGCCCTGCCGGCGGTGTCGCAGGCCGAGAGGATGATGAGATCGGCGTCGAGGCGGAGATCGTAAATCTCGCCGAAGCTGAGCAGCCCGTCCGAATCCCCGCCGCCGAAGGAGGTCATCAGCGCCGGACGGGCCGGGCATTCGGGCCGGGGCGGAGTCACCAGGCCGTGGGTGGCGAAATGGAGGATCCGATATTGGCCGAGGTCGCCGCGCGCCTTGATCGCGCTGTCGCTGAACGCCTCGCCGGCGACGATATCGCCGGCGCCGATCGCCTTGCGCGCGGCCCGAAGCTCGGCCGCGGAGATCGGCTTGGACCACTGGCCGAGCGGCCAGCCGCAGCCGGGCGCCTCGCCGAGCAGGCCGCGCACCGACGCCCGGGCGAAGGTCTCGCGCTGCGGCGGCGCGTTCTCGCCCATTCCGAGATAGGGTTTGGGAGCGCGCGAGGCGGCGGCCCGGCGGACGTCGCGGAAGGCGCGGGCGGAAACGGCGGTGCTGACGTCGCGGTCGCGGCCGAGCCAGCGGACCGAGGTGAAATCGAAGCCGTCGTCGCCGGGGCGCCGCGCCTTGGCGAGATAGGCGTCGAGGCCCGTGCGCTCGGTCACCAGCAAATTGGGCGGCAGCCTGAGCATGGCGCCGTCGGGCTCGAAGATGAGATGATCGACATGCTCCATCGTCGCCGAGCCGGGGCCGAACAGCTGGGTGTAGAGGTCGAAGGCGCGCTCCACGTCGAAGGGATAGGTGAGGATCTTTCCGTCCTCCTCGACCGCCAGGGTCGCCCTCAGCGCGTCGACCTGACGCTCGAGCTGGGCCGGGCTCGCCGCGATCCGCCAGGCCTGGGCCCTCCCCGGAGTCGCCAGCACGGCATAGGCATCGTCGCCGACGACGATCATCTTGTAATAGGCCTCGCCCGACCGGAGCGCCTTCTGAACCTCCTCGAGCTCCATCAGTCCGCCGGACAGCACCCGGTAACGCGGATAATCCGCGAGCTTCGACTGGTTCGCGACCTGCTCCCGCTCGAGCCGGGCGAGCTCGGCGCGCAGCCCGGCGAGCCGGACCGCATCGGGCATTGGAGCGGCCGCGAGCCGGCTGGCCTCGACCCGCAGCCGTTCGATCGAGCGGCCGAGGTTGACCGACTGGCGGAACAGCCGGGAGGCCTCGTCGCTGCCGCCCGAAAGCTCGCGGGCGAGCACCGCCTGGGTCTGCGCGACCCCGGGCCGGACGAGGAGCTGGCTCGCCTTGAACATCTCCGCCACCGCCGTCGGATCGCCGGCCTCGCGCTCGAGCAGTGCGAAATAGGGAGCGAGGGTCCGGTGAAGCGTCGGCGACGGGCTTCCGCCCCCGGCATTGGCGTCGACGACCCGCTTGTAGAGCGCGCGCGCCTCGGCGGTCCGGCCGTTGCGCGCCTGATGGGCGGCGAGCCTGGTCTGGGCGCTGAGCAGGGCCGCGGAGCCGGGATAATCGGCCTCGAGCAAGGCGATCGCGGCCCGGTGCTGGCGTTCGGCCTCGGCGGAATCGCCGCGCGCTTCGGCCAGGGCGGCGAGCTCCCCGTAGATCTGCGCCCGAAGCCAGATCGTCGAGGCGATCCGGCCGTCGCGGACCTCTGCGAGCCCGGCCAAAGCCCGCTGCAGCGCCGCCGAAGCCGGCCCAGGCTGTCCGCCGAGCCGAAGCAGGGTGCCGCGAAGATGAAGCGCCTGGGCGTCGAGTATCTGTGCTTTCTCCTCCGGAAGGAGCATTCCGCCGGGGCCGCCGAGCTGGCGCAGGGCCGGCGATTCGGCGGCGATCCGAGCCGCGGTGCCGGCGTCGATCGCGGTCCCGGCATCGGGCGCCGGAAGCAGCGCCGAGGGCGGCAGCGGCCTGTCGAGCTCGGCGAGAGCGAGGGCGGCGCTGCCGCGGTTGAGAAGGTCGATGGCGCGGTAGTTGCGGAGCATCCGGGCGACCACCCTGTCCCCGCCGCCGGCCTCGGCCGCTCGCTCGAACAAGGCGTCGGCCTCGCCGTAATAGCCGAGGTTGGACTGCTGGATGGCGTCGTTGACCATCGCCTCGGCCCGGCCGGCGCCGGTCGGCTCGGCCGCCGCCAGCACCTCGAAGAATTCGGCGGCGTCGGCGAAATAGCCGGAATTGTTGCGGCGATAGGCCTCGTCGCGCGCCCGCGACGGATCGAGCGCCCCGGCCTGGGCCCGGGCGAAGGCGGCGGGATCGCCGGCCTCGGTCACCGCGATCTCGACATTGCCGGGCACCGGCCGATCGGCGACCAGGGTGCGAAGGCCGATTCGAAGGGCGCTGTCGTAGCCGGCCAGGCCCTCGGCGACGTAGACGAGTTTGCCGCGCCGCCAGCTGTAGACCCGGTAGGCGAGACCGTCGCCGAGCGTGCAGCTCAGAGTCTCGACCCCGCGCAGGGCGTCGAGATCGAAGCGGGCGGCGGGCGCGCATTGCGCCTTGCTTTGCCTCAGCGCGGCCAGCCGCTCGCCGGGATCGCCGCTCCGCGCCCGCAAGGCGTAGAGCCGGCCGACCGGAGCGGCGGCGTCCCGGCAGACGATGGCGTAGCCGCGATCGAACATGTCCTTCAGCGCCGGGTCGCTCGACGAGGATTCGGCCGAGCAGAGGACGCTTCCGCCGGAGCCCAGCCGGAAGCTGTCCTGGAGGCTGATCCTCGGCTCGGCGGCGGCGGCCGGAACCGCCGCTGCCACGGCCAGGGCGAAGGGGAGCCACCGCCTCATCGCGGCGGCCGCTCCTCTTCGTCCTCGTCTTTGTCGTTGTCGACCCAGAGGCTGCTGTCGCCGCCGCTCGCGACCGGCTCGTCGATGATCGCCGAGCCACCCAGCCCGACGTCGATGAGCTCGCCTCGCCGCCGCGCTTCCTCCGGCACCAGCGGACCCAGCACGACGGCGGAATTGGTCGGACGCCCGGCCGGCCCCGGGCCGGGCGGGGGCGGG
>DASTFN010000071.1:0-3417 GCA_035719905.1 Allosphingosinicella sp. | reverse complement strand
CGGGGGGGGAACCGGTGGTTCAAGACTCCCCTCCCTGCAAGGGAGGGGTTGGGGGTGGGTCCGCCGAAGGCGGCCGAAACTCCGAGTCAGCAAGAAGTCTCGCTGCGCTCGCCTACCCACCCCTGACCCCTCCCTTCCAGGGAGGGGATGACGCCCGTTTCACAGCCGCCGGATTCGAGGCTCCGCCCTCGTCTCGAACAGCTCGCTCATCGCCCAGACCATCGCGTCGGCGCGGTCGGGGGAGTCGGAGACGCCCTCGAAACCCGCATAAGTGAGCGCACACAGCTCGTCCTCGAGCTCCGGGAAGGCGCCGGCAAGCTTCGCCCGGCCGGTCTCGAAGCGAAGCGCGACCGGCTCGGCCCGGGCGGCCTTGCTCCCTTTGGCGTGGACGAGCTTGACCGGGAGCCTGCAGTCGGCCGCCCGAAGCACGCTCTCGACCATGTCGCCGCCCTGGTTCTTCTCCGCCACCACCCTCTGCGCCCCCCAGGCCTCGGCCGCCGCCGCGACCCGCCGCGCCCAGCCTTCGGGCCGTTCGCCCGCGACGCTGAGATCGGCGAGCCCGTAGACGAGGCCGTCGCCGCCGAGCCCGCACACGACAATTCCGCACGCGTCGCCGCCGGCGCTCGCGGGCGGGTCGACCCCGACCACCACCCGCCTGAAGAAGTCGAGCGGCGGCAGGGCCATGCGGGCGGCCTCGATCATGTCGCGCGTCCACAATGCTCCGGGCAGATCGTCGAGAAGCTCCCCTTCCAGCTCCTGCCGGCCGAGCCGGGTGCCCGCATAGATTTCGCGCATCGCCGTCCGGAAGTCCGGGGCAAGATCGGGATTGTCGGCGGTCCGGCCGTGGGTCCGGACCACCCGCGGCAGCTGGAAGAGGATCCGCTTCAGTGCCGGAACCGGCGCCGGAGTGGTCGTGACGAGGGTGCGCGGCGCCGTCCCGAGCCTGAGCCCCATCATCAGATTGTCCCAGGTCGCCCCGGCGTGGCGCCACTTCGCCAGCTCGTCGCACCAGGCGAAATGATGCTGCGGCCCGCGCAGCCGGCCGGGCCGCTCGCCGCCATAGACGAAGCCCAGCGCTCCGGACGGGAACAGAAGCACGCCCCGGTTGGGGACCCAGCGCGGCCGCTCGTCGCAGCGGGCGACGGCGAGGATCCCGCTCTCCCCTTCGATCATCACCCGCACCGCCTCGTCCATGCTCTCGGCGACGAGCGCGATGCGCGCTCCGGGAGTGTCGCGCGCCCGCTGCGACACCCATTCCGCGCCCGCCCGGGTCTTGCCGAAGCCGCGCGCCGCGATCAGCGCCCAGATCCGCCAGGGTTGGCCGTCCTCGCAGGCCGAAGGCTCGATCTGGCCGCCCCGCGCCTGCCACCACCATTCGTCGATGATCGCGCGCACGGCCGAGTCCGGCATCGCCGCGAGGACCCGCCGCCGCTCGCCCGGCGGCAGCCGGATCAGGGTCAGGAGGATGGCGAGCGCTTGCCCGCGCGTCATGCTGCGCTCGGCCGCCTCCTCACGGATGAGGCGGCGCACCAGGCTCATGTTTCGCGCTCCTCTTCATCGCCGCCCCCGCCGCCTTCGCCCCTTCGGCCCGGCGACGGCGGCAGCGGCAGGTCGCCGTCGGGCCGTTCATGGCCGGGTGGAAGCGGCTCGATCGGGATGCCCATGTTGCGCAGCTTCTTTTCGAGCAGAATGACCGCGTCCGCGAAATCCCAGCGTTTCTGCCGTCCCTGGCCGACGGCGCGCGAATCCGGCGGCCCTTGCCGACGATCCCAGCGCTTCAGCAATTTCATCGCCCGCTCGAATTCCGGCTCCGGCTCGCCGGTCGGCTCGACGTCCCGGAGCCGCCGCTGGGCGGCCACCCGCCGCGCCACCAGATCGGCTTCGAGCTTCACATAGGCCTGGTCGAGGGTCTCGAGGAAACGCCGCTCGAAATCGGGATCCTCGCGGCGATGCTTGTCGACCGTGGCTTCGCAGACTCCCGCCTCGGCCGCGGCTTCGGCGGTATTGCCGGTCCCGGCGAAGCGGGCGAGGAAGATCGCCTTCCGGTCCGGGGTGAACAGGGTGTTGCGGGTGCGCCTCAGCTGCAGCTTGCGCCTGGCGCCGCCGTGGACGAAGCGCACCCCGCTCGACCGCGCGATCGCCTCGTCGCACATCGCCCTGAATTGCGGATCGCGCTTGCGCAGCCGCCAGAAGGAGCCGACGTCGTACCCCGCCCCCCGCGCCGCCTCCGCATAATTCTCGCCCTTGCGCAGCCGGGCGACATAATCGCCCATGGCATGCGCCGTGATCGGCGCCCTGCCGCCCCGCCGCGTGCCGCTCCCATCATCCCGTCCCGCCATGACAATAATAGAACATAAATCGAACGAAAAGTAAAATCCTATTTTTCAGGAACTTAGCTTCTGAAACAGCGGCAAAAATCGACGTTTCTACTTTCGGTGTCGAAATTTTTCCACCGCGACTCGGGCGAATCACCACCATAGAGCGTCGTGGCAAATCTGGATTTTGGGTCTCCCCCGTCCCTTGCTACAACGGTCTCGAGGCGCGGATTGAGGAGACAGCGAAAATGTCGCCGATACTGGAATTGATCGCCGTCGCGTTCGGCCTGTTGGTATCGCTCCTCATCCTGGCCAATATCCTCCTAGTGATCGCTTCCCTGGCAGGGCGGCGTGAACGGGCGTTGCTGTGGCTTGCCCCCATCGCCGATGTAGCCGCGCTTTTCCTGCTCAGCGACAGTCCGAGCGATACGGCCGATGGCACGCCACGCGAAAGCGGCGCTGCATAGATGCTGGACCTGCCGCTCGTCGGAGCGGTCCCTTCTTACTGGATCGGAGTCTTGGGCAGCCTCATGGTCGAGCTTTTCTCCGCGGCCAAAGCCTGCGGCGAGCTCGATGGTGCGGTGCCTCCGCGCTACAAAAGACCTTTCTACATCGCCACCCGGATCCTCATGGCCCTGTTCGCGGGTGTTCTGGCCGTCGTCTTCGAAGCGCCCTCGGCCTTCGCCGCTTTCTATCTCGGCGCCAGCGCGCCGCTGGTCATGGACCGGCTGGCCCAGGGCGTCGTCCCGCAACTGCCGGCGTCACCGCTTAAGCCCCAGTGACAGTCACCGCCCGCTACGCCGTCGCCGAGCCCCGGCCGTAGGCCGATTTTTTTCGCACAAAGATTACAAAGGGGTCCTTCGGTGCCAGCTACGTAAGTCCTTCGGTGCCAGCTACGTGCCAGCTACGTGCCAGCTACGTGCCAGCTACGTGCCTGGCACCAAAAGCCCCGGCGGTAGGCCGGTTTTTTCGCACAAAGATCACAAAGGGCACCAAGGGACCTCGCGGGCGCCGGCCTCAGAGCCTTATCGGACAGGCCGCGAGAAAGGCCGCTACGCGGACTCTTCGTGCCCTTGGTGACCTTTGTGCGAAACCAATTCTG
>DASTFN010000070.1:0-66545 GCA_035719905.1 Allosphingosinicella sp. | reverse complement strand
CGCATTGAGCGCATAAGCGACCGCGTCGCCTTTCTCCATCGAGATCAGGACGCCGTTCTGGCGGCCCTGGATCGGGCCCTTGTAGGGGCCGTATTTCTCGAACAGCCGGTTCATGATGCCGGTGCCGCGGGTGTCCGAGAGGAACTCGCCATGATAGCCGATCAGGCCGCGTGACGGCGCCGAAAAGGTCAGCCGTGTCTTGCCGCCGCCCGAGGGGCGCATGTCGGTCATCTCGCCTTTGCGCTGCGCCATCTTCTCGACGACGGTTCCGGCATGCTCCTCGTCGACGTCGATGACGACCGTCTCGTACGGCTCCTCGCGGCCGCCGGAAGCGCTTTCCGAGCCGTCGCGGAAGAGGACCCGCGGCCGGCTGATCGAAAGCTCGAAGCCCTCACGCCGCATCGTCTCGATCAGCACGCCCAATTGGAGCTCGCCGCGGCCGGCCACCTCGAAGGCGTCCTTTTCGGCGCTCTCGGTCAGGCGGATGGCGACGTTGGTCTCGGCCTCGCGCTCAAGCCGGTCGCGAATCACCCGGCTCTGCACCTTGTCGCCGTCGCGGCCGGCATAGGGGCTGTCGTTGACGGCGAAGCTCATCGCCAGGGTCGGCGGGTCGATCGGGCGGGCGGCGATGGCCCGGGTCACCGCCATTTCGGCGATGGTGTTGGAGACGGTCGCCCTGGTCAGCCCGGCGATGGCGACGATGTCGCCCGCCTGCGCCGTCTCGACCGGAACCCGCTCGAGGCCGCGATAGGCGAAGACCTTGGTCGCCCGGCCGGTCTCGACCTCGTTGTTTTCGACGTCGAGCGCCTTGATCGGCATGTTGACGTTGAGCCGGCCGCTTTCGATCCGCCCGGTGAGGATCCGGCCGAGGAACGGATCGCGGTCGAGCAGCACCCCGATCATCCGGAACGGGCCCTCGGGATTGGCGTCGGGGGCTGGGATGTGGCTGACGATCGCGTCGAACAGCGGATTGAGGTCGCCCGAGCGGACGTCGTCGGAGAGGCCGGCATAGCCGGCGCGGCCCGAGGCATAGAGGGTCGGGAAATCGAGCTGCTCGTCGCTCGCCTCCAGGGTCAGGAACAATTCGAACACTTCGTCGAGCACTTCGGCCGGGCGGGCGTCGGGCCGGTCGATCTTGTTGACGACGACGATCGGCCTCAGCCCCAGCGCCAGCGCCTTGCCGGTGACGAACTTGGTCTGCGGCATCGGCCCCTCGGCGGCGTCGACCAGCAGGATGACGCCGTCGACCATCGACAGGATGCGCTCGACCTCGGCGCCGAAATCGGCGTGGCCCGGCGTGTCGACGATGTTGATATGGGTCCCCTGCCACTCGACCGAGGTGCATTTGGCGAGGATGGTGATCCCCCGCTCCTTCTCGAGGTCGTTCGAATCCATCGCGCGCTCTTCCACGCGCTGATTGTCGCGGAAGGTGCCGGACTGGCGGAACAGCTGGTCGACAAGCGTGGTCTTGCCGTGATCGACGTGCGCGATGATGGCCACGTTGCGGAGGCTCATGAAGCTATAACTCTTTAGGAAAGGAAAGGTCGCCGCGGCCATAAGCACGACATTGTGGCGCGGCAAGGGCAGGTTTGTCCTCCCCATCGCCAGATGGGGAGGGGGACCACACGAAGTGTGGTGGAGGGGTAGATGGCGCGGACCGGCGCTATTTCAAGCCGGAACCTCCCAGTCGGAGCCAGTTACCCCTCCACCAGGCTTCGCCTGGTCCCCCTCCCCCCGCTTCGCGCGGGGAGGACGATTCCCCCATCAACAAAAAATTAACCATGGCCTGCCAAACCCTTCCCAACGACCTAAAGATCGAGGGAGAAAGCCAAGGTGCAGGGGGTGAAGAAAAAAACGCGGGTCGAGGCCCCGGTGGGCTTCGTGCCCCAGGCGGCCGCCGCCGGGCTCGAGCTTACCATCGTCATTCCCTGCCTCAACGAGGCCGAGACCCTGGCCCAGGTGATCGATCGGGCGCTGCGCTTCCTCCACGCTTATGAAGTCTCGGGCGAGGTCGTCGTCGCCGACAACGGCTCGACCGACGGCTCGACCGCCATCGCCATCGGCGCCGGAGCCCGGGTGGTTCCGGTCGCCGAGCGCGGCTACGGCGCCGCCCTTCGCGCCGGGATCGAGTCCGCCCGCGGCACCTACGTCGCCATGGCCGACGCCGATTGCAGCTACGATTTCATGGATTTGATGCCCTTCCTCGAGCGCTTGCGCTCCGGCACCGAGCTGGTCGTCGGCAACCGCTTCCTCGGCGGCATCGGCAAAGGCGCCATGCCGCCCCTGCACCGCTATCTCGGCAATCCGGTCCTCAGCCTCGCCGGCCGGGTCTTCTTCTCGGCCCCGATCGGCGACTTCCATTGCGGGCTTCGCGCCTTCCGCCGCGATTCGATCCTTTCGCTCGGCCTCTCCTCGCCGGGCATGGAATATGCCTCGGAGATGATCGTCAAGGCGCAGCTCGCCGGGGTTTCGATGTCCGAAGTGCCCGCGACCCTGGCCAAGGACGGCCGTTCGCGCCCGCCGCACCTGCGCAGCTGGCGGGACGGCTGGCGCCACCTCAAGTTCCTCCTGCTGTTCGCGCCGCGCTCGCTCTACCTCTATCCGGGGCTCGGCCTGTTCGCGCTGAGCTTCGCGATCTTCCTCGGCCTGCTTCCGGGCGACGCCACGATCGGCAGCGTCCGCTTCGGGGTCCATTCCCTGCTCTTCGCCGGCGCCGGAATGCTGATCGGGGCGCAGATGATGAGCTTCGGCCTCCTCGCCGGCCTGTTCGGGGTGCGCGAGCGTTACTGGTCGGCCGGCCGCGGCCTCGAACGGGCCCGGGCCCTGCTCACCATCGACAAGGGCTCGCTGATCGGCGGCGCGATGATGCTCACCGGCCTCGGCGGCGCGATCGTCGCTTTGTCCTCCTGGGCCGGAGCGGGCTTCAGCGACATGGATCCGGACATGCTGATGCGGATCTCGATCCCCTCCGTCCTCTCCGCGGGCATCGGCCTGCAGGTCATGCTCACCGCTTTCCTGCTCGAGCTGCTCTCCCATCCCGCCCGCCATCCGCAAAGGTAAGCCCGATGAGCCTCTTCCAACGACTTCATCGCAAAGTGCACGGCAAGGCGGTGTTCGACCGCCGGATCGAGGTGCTGACCCGAACCCTCGCCGACTTCATCCCCCAGGGCGCCCGGGTGCTCGACATCGGCTGCGGCAGCGGAACGCTCGCCAGGCGGATCATGGCCTTGCGCCCGGATATCACGATCGAGGGCATCGATGTCCTCGTCCGGCCGGGCACCGAAATCCCGGTCACCGAGTTCGACGGCGACACGATCCCCTGGCCCGACGGCCATTTCGACATCGCCCTGTTCGTCGACGTCCTCCACCATACCGAGGCTCCGGCCCGGCTGCTCGCCGAGGCCAAAAGGGTCTCGAAGGGCGGGATCGTGATCAAGGACCATTTCCGCGAGGGCGTGCTCGCCGACGCGACGTTGAGGTTCATGGATTGGGTCGGCAACGCCCAGCACGGGGTCGTCCTCCCCTACAATTACCTCTCCGATCCGGAATGGCGCTCGATCTGGTCGCGGCTCGGCCTCAAGGTCGAGCGGCTGACCGACAAGGTCGGCCTCTATCCGGCGCCGTTCAGCTGGCTGTTCGACCGCCGACTGCACTTCGTCGCCCGACTCGGCTAGTGGCCAGCCTCGCCGAATCCCTCCCGCCCGCAACGGCGCAAGCGGGCCCGCTCCGGCGCCTGCTTCGCCGCCCGGGCCTGTGCTTCTGGGTCGCGGGGCTGATCGTCTACGGGCTCGCCGCCTGGAATTTCTCGGGCGGCCATTTCCTCAACCAGACATCGCGCGATCTCTGGCAGCACCTCGCCAGCCTGCGCGCCCTGATCGACAATCCCTTCCACCCTGCCAATCCGTTCGTCGCGACCGGCGAAGGCTCCCGCCATTTCCATCCTTATTGGGTCGCTGTCGCGCTGATCGCCAAGGCCTTCGGCTGGAACGCCTGGCAGGCGATCGCCTTTGCCGGCTTCGTCAGCGCCGGCACCCTGCTCGCCGGGATCTACGCCTTCGGCCGGGCCTTCTACCGCACGCCCTGGGGCCCGCTCGCCCTGCTCGGTGCGATGGCGTTCGGCTGGTGCCTTCCGGTCAGCCATACCGGCTATCATAGTCTCGGCACGCTGATCGAGGGCATCGCCTATCCGGCGGCCCTGCTGATCGGGCTGTCGCTTCTGCTCTGGGCGCTCGTCATCCGGGCCTTCGAGCGGCCCCTCCTCGCCTTGGCGATCGTGCCGCTCGCCGCCTTCATGTTCGCCACCCATCAGCTCGGCGCCGGAATCGGCTTCATGGCCGCGGGCTGCTTCATCCTGCTCTGGCCCGACGCGAGCCTGAAGCGGCGCGCGGGTCCCGCCGCGGCGATCGCCGCGGGCATCCTCCTGTCCACGGCCTGGCCCTATCACGACCCGTTCGAGGCGATCGCCCGCACCGGCATCCCGACCTGGAGCGGCGGGATCAACTTCTATCACCCGGTGATGCTGATCATCGCCTTCGTCCCGTCGCTGCTCGGCCTGTGGGGGCTTCGCCATCGCCGCTTCGCACGCGCCGGCCTGCCCGTCCTCGCCGCTTTCGCTTTGTTCGCCGGGATCTTCGCCCTCGGCGGGTTCGGGCTGCTCATCGCCACCCGCTTCGTCATGCCGGCGGTGCTGATGCTCCAGATCGGCCTGGGAGCCCTGTTCCTGGCGCTGGTCGACGACTGGCGCACCCTGAAGCGCGCCGCCCAGCTCGGCCTTTTCGCCTTCGCCTTGCTCTGTCTCGGCCTGTTCGGAGTGATGACCCGCGCCCAGCTCGTCGTCGAGAAGCAGATCGCCGACAAGCAGGGCAACAGCTACACCGCCGCCCTGGCGCTCACCCGCGACATCCCCGACGGCGAGCCGGTCGCCGCCTACGACGTCTTCGCCTGGCCGATCGTCGCCACCGGCCAGCGCGTCGTCTCGGTGCCGTGGCCCGAGCCGATGATCGACGGCCTCGCCGAGCGCCAGGCCGCCGCCGAGCGCCTGTTCGACCCGGCGCTGAGCCGCGACGAGCGCCTCCGCCTCGCCCGCCACTGGGGCGCCAGGATCCTGATCATGGACAAGAATGGCCCGCTGCGCCGGAAGATGCCCAAGGGGATGCTGGCGACGCTCGAAGCGCAATCGGTGCGCCACAGCGAATCCGGCCGCTTCATCCGCTTCGATCTGGAATAAACCGTCGCCCCAGCGAAGGCTGGGGCCCCAGGGGGGGAAGGACGCGGCGCATTTCACCCACCGGGACCCCAGCCTGCGCTGGGGTGACGGCTTCTACTTAGCCCGCCGCGCCTCCCTCGGCGGCCCGCCGCATCCGGCCGGGACGAACAGGCTGATCGGCAATCCTTCCTCTTCGGCCGTCGGATCGTTGCCGGAGAGATTGACCGGACCGTACCAGAGCGCGGGGCCGAGGCCGCGGGCGAAGAGCAGCGACGGGGGCTTGTCGGTCGACTGGGGCGGTGATCCGAAGGCGGAGAGGTCGGCGGCGAAGGCGTCGAATTCGAGCCCGAGCGGATCGGCCGGCTGCATCCGCTTCGCCGCGTCGCGCTCCTCGTCGTCCGAAAGGCGCACCGAAACCCGCGGGTCGAGCTCCGGAGTCAGATAGGTGCCGCCATAGCCGTTGGGCGAGCCGAAGGCGAACCAGTAGGTCCGCTTCGGCGTCTTCAGCCACAGGACCAGATCGGAAGCCGCAGAATCGCGCCGGTCCTGCCGGGCGAAGCCGGCGGTGAAGGCGGGATCGCCCTTGAGCCGGTAGACGGCTTTTTCGATCGGGCAGGCCGGCGGCGCGGGCAATGCGGCGGCGAGGAGAAAGGCGGTGAGCATGAGGGGAGGCTAGCCGATTTAGACGAACACCGACCAGCCCGTCTTTTCCGCCAGCCTCTCCAGCGCCATCGCCCCCGCCAGCGACGTCCCCGCCGAGTTGAGCCCGGGCGACCAGGCGCAGGCGGCGCCGGTGCCGGGAATGATGGCGAGGACTCCGCCGCTCATCGCGCTCTTGCCCGGAAGTCCGACCCGGAAGGCGAAATCGCCGCTATTGTCGTAATGGCCCGACGTCAGCATCAACGCGTTGATCCGGCGCGAGCGCGATGGAACCGTGACCGCGTCGCCCGTCCTCGGGTCGACTCCGTCGAAGGCCAGGAAGAGGGCGGCATTGGCGAGCTGGCGGCAGCTCATCGCCACCGAGCATAACCGGTAATAAGTGGAGAGCACCGATTCCACCGGATTGGCGAGGTTGCCGAAGGCGGCGATGAAATGCGCCAGGCTCCGGTTGAACGCGCCCGCCCGCGATTCCGACATGGCGAGGCTCTCGTCGATCGCGACCGTCTCGCTCCCGCAGCGTTCGCGAAGGAAGCCGACGAACTCGCCGACCGCGGCGTCGGCGCCTCCGGCCGCCCCGACCAGCTGGTCGCAGACGACCAAAGCGCCGGCGCTGGTCATCGGGTTGCGCGGCCGCCCCTTCTCCATCTCGAGCTGGAGGATCGAATTGACCGGCGAGCCGGCCGGCTCGCGCCCGACATGGTTCCACAGCGAGGCTTTGACGTGGTGCAGGGCGAGGCACAAAGCGAAGACGTAGGAGAGGCTCTGGATCGAGAAGGCCTCGTCGGCGTCGCCGGCAACGAAGCTCGTCCCGTCCTTCAGGACGAGGGCGAGGCCGAGCTTGCTCGGATCCACCTGCGCCAGCGCCGGAATGTAGGAGGCGGGCTTGCCCTGCCCCTTGTAGGCGGAGACGTCGGCGAGCACTTCGTCGACGAGGGCCTGGTAATCCATTCTCGCTCCTTCTTAATTCCTCCCCCGGATTTCCGGGGGAGGGGGACCGCGCGGAGCGCGGTGGAGGGGCCTTACGGAGTCCGCAAAGAACCCCTCCACCAGGCTTCGCCTGGTCCCCCTCCCCGAGAAATCTCGGGGAGGATTTGGTAACCGCCCTACACCTTCATCGGATAGACCGGCTGGATGTCGGTCGGGATATGCGCCGTCGTCGCAAGCACCGCCCGGGCCCGCTCGTCCAGCCGGGCATGGCGGTCGAAGAAGGCCTTGGTGCCGGCATAGTCGCCGTCGCCCTGGAGCCGCACCAGCTCGCCGACGAGATCGCGAAGGCCCGCCTCCATCCGGTCGTAATCGACCCGGAAGCGGTCCGCTCCCTCGTCCCAGCGGAAGGCGCCCTTGTCCCTGAGATAGCTGTACTGCATCGCCGCGCCTCGGCCGTGGGCCTCGTCGGTGCCGAAGCGGACCGCCCGGAAGATTCCGACGAAATAGGTCGCGAGAAGCTGCTCGCGCTCGGCGACGGGAAGCTCGCCGCGCTTCATCAGATAGAGGATGTTGTACACCCCCATCACGTCCGCTTTCGCTTCCTCGCTGGCGCTGTACTGATCCTTGAGTTCGGCATTGACGGTGGTCTGGCGGCCGCCGACATTGATCGTCCCCGGCCCGAGGCTGTGCGACAGCTCGTGGAACAGGGTCTCGCTGGTCATGTACTTCTTCGTCACCAGCCGCGCCTGGTCGGGCACCAGCACCAGCCCCGCCATCGGCGCCAGGATGCGGTCGTATTTGGCGCCGAGCACGTTGGCGAGGATCACCTTCTTCGCCCCTTTCGCCTCCCGGACGCGCTCGTCGTTGGGCAGGTTGAAGGCGATGGTCTGCACTCCGGGCACATTGTCGCCGCCGCCATGGACCTGATCGGCGACCAGGATCGGGGAGGCGAAGGGCCGGTTGAAATTCTTGTACCGGTCCTCGACCGGAAGGTTGCGCTCCATGTCGGGGAGCAGGGCCTTGTAGTGCGACAAAGCCGAGCTCTCGCGCGGGTCCTGCACGGTGACGAAGGCCTCGAACGCGGTCTTGGTGCCGTAGAGCGTGTCGGTATAGACCTCGTAGGGCCCGATCACGACCTCGATCGGGGTTCCGCTGACATCCATCCAGGCGAGCTCGGATTCGTAATAATCGTTGGTCCGGAAGGCCTTCGCGCGCAGGGTCAGGAACTTGCGGAGCGAGGCGTTGCCCGTCCGGGCCGCCGCCCGCTCGAGCAGCTTCGCCGCCGGCTCGAGCCATTGCCGATATTCGACGCTGTACGGCACCGCGACCAGCCGGTCGCCCTTCCGCTTGACCACCGTATAGCCGCTGGTGAGCGCCTCCTTCTCGCCGGGATGGGCGAGGAGATAGGAGTCGAATTCGGCCTTGGTCAGATCCCTGGGATAGAAGCCGGCCCCGACCGGCATCGCCTCGCCGCCGTAGAAGGGATGGTTCTCGGCGAGCGTGTCCCAGGGCCCGAAATGCAGGTCGAACATGTCCAGCAGGGCCGCCTTCTCAGGGTGCTGGCTGCGCGCGATCTCGGCCCGGATAATGGGATTCTCGGTCGAGCGCTGGCGAAGGTAGATGGGGCTCATCTGCTCGGCGGCCTGGATCAGCAGGTTCACCACCTCCCGCTCCTCGGCACTGAGGAAGGCCGCGTTCGGCGCCATCTGGATCCGGGCGATCTTGGCCCGCTGCGCCGCGAGGTCGTAACCCTGAGCCGGCGCGGCGGCTGTCGCGGGCGGTTCGGCGGGACGGGTCGTGCAGGCGGCGGTGGCGAGCAGCAGGGCGGCGAGAGCGAGGTGACGCAACTTGTTTCTCCTTCGGCGCAGGCGATTGGAACGGCTGCGGCACGAGATACGTTCCGGATGTTGTGACCACCAAAACGCAGCGTAACCGCGAAAGCCGCATCTTCCAGCTCGAGCCCGGCCGCAATTGCTGGCGGGTGGCCCGCGCCCATCGCGCGGCCCTGATCGTCGACGGCTGCGATTATTTCCGCCTTGTCCGCCAGGCGATGCTCAAGGCGGAGAAGCAGATCCTGCTGATCGGCTGGGACCTCGACACCCGGATTTCCCTCGACGAGCCGGGCGGCAAGGGCGACCCGCCCAACGGCCTGGGGCCGTTCGTCTCCTGGCTGGTCAAGCACCGTCCGGACCTGAAAATCTACATGCTGGCCTGGAGCGGAATGGCCTACAGCGTGCTCGGGCGCGGAACGACCCTGGCCCGGATGGGAATCTGGCGGGCCAGCCGCCAGATCCATTTCAAGCTCGATTTCGCCCATCCCCGCGAGGGCAGCCATCACCAGAAGATCGCCGTCATCGACGACGCCCTCGCTTTCTGCGGCGGGATCGACATCACCGCGGACCGCTGGGACACTCGGGCGCATCTGGACGACGATCCCCGCCGCCGCCGCCCGACCACGCGCCGCCGCTATCCGCCCTGGCACGACGCCACCATGGCGGTGGACGGCGCCGCGGCGCTCGCCCTCGGCGAGCTCGCCCGCCTTCGCTGGGAGGCCGCCACCGAGGAGCGGCTGACCAGCGCCGGCGGCGGCGGCGAGACCTGGCCGGACGAGCTCGAGCCCGATTTCCACGACGTCGACATCGCCATCGCCCGCACCCGGGCCGAGCATGGCCGCTGGTCGCAGGTCCGCGAGATCGAGGCCCTGTTCGCCGATCTCGTCGCCAGCGCCCGCCGCCACGTCTATATCGAGACCCAATATTTCGCCTCGCGGATCGTCGCCGAGGCCGTGGGCAGGCGCCTCGCCGAGCCCGACGGCCCCGAGTTCGTCGTCGTCAATCCGAAGACCGGCGCCGGCTGGCTCGACGAATCGGTGATGGGCCCGGCCCGCGCCGAGCTGGTCAAGGCGCTCGAGCGCAAGGACCGCTACGGCCGCTTCCGGATCTACACTCCGGTGACCGAGGGCGGCGAGGACATCTACGTCCATGCCAAGATCATGGTCGTCGACGACGTCGTCATCCGGGTCGGCTCGGCCAATATCAACAACCGCTCGATGGGCCTCGACAGCGAGTGCGACGTGATGATCGACGCCCGCCTCCCCGGCAACGAAGCGGCAGGAGCGACGATCAGGCGGCTCCGCGCCGATCTCATCGCCGAGCATCTCGGGGCCGAGCCCGCCGAGGTCGCCGCCTCCTGCGAGACGTCGGGATCGCTGATCGCCACGATCGAGCGCCTTCGCGGCGTCGGCCGAACCCTCGTCCCCTTCCGCCCCCCTGAGTTCAGCGCGCCCCTCAAGGCGGCGGCGAAAAGCGAGTTCCTCGACCCCGAAGGCCCCGGCCAGCCATTCGAGCCCTTCGCCGGCAACCGTCTCCTCGCCCGCTTTAAGAGACGGTGAGCCGCTCCCGCGACACCGCCGAAACGGATCATTCTGCTCCTCGTCAACTAACTGGTTAGAAACGATAAGAGCGCCGCGAATGAGCGCGCAGGGGCTCGATGGAGTGGGAACTCTTTGGGGCGCTGCCGCCCACCGGCTCTCCGCGATTCTCGCTCTTCGTCCGATTCTGCGAGGCCCAGCGGCCGCAGGTCCTCGCCGCATTGCCCTGGGCCGCCGCGGAAGCGGCCGGCAATGACGGATTCGACGCGATGCTCGAGTTCATCTCACGCTGGGGCGGAAACCGCTTCTACGTCCCGGCGAATTTCGCGGACTTCAGCGCCAAGGCGGGAGTCTCGCTGGGCCGCGTCACCCACCGCCGCTTCCTGAAGGAAACAAAGCCTGCCTCGCTCATCGACCTGCCCTCGGCCTGGGGCGTCTTCCTCGCCCTTCGCCGGGTGGCGATCCTGTCCGCGCTCGCCCGGGGCGACAAGCCGCGAGTCGTCGCGCGCCAATTCGGCATCACCGAGCGCGGGCTGCGCGCCTGACGGGCTGCGGAAGCCTTCCACACTACCGGGCCCGGCCAATCCAGCCGACACTCTCCCGGTCTCGAAACAAGGAGAAACTCATGTCCAATTCCGACGCACTCTGGTTCATGTACGGCCAGCAGATCCTGAAGCTGGCGGCTCCGGCGTTCGATCCGACCAAGCAGCAATTCGGACTCGCCTCGACCACCCTCGTCGTCGATCTCGGTAATGCCAACAGCGAGGTCGTGAACGATTATGTCTACCAGATCGGCAACACCATCCCGGCGGCCAGCCCCGCTTATGTGCCGGGCAGCAGCCTGCTGACGGCCTATCGCGCCTTCCTCGACTCGATCGACCTCGGGGGCGATCCCAATCCCAATCTGGACAGCCTGATCAACCAGGCGACGGCCACGCTCAACGCCGCCCAGAGCAACTATTTGTCGGTTCAGTCGCAGGCGGTCACCGCCTGGCAGACCTACAAGGCGATCAACCCCAATATCAGCTTCTCCGATTACGTGACCCAGCAATTCCCGATCTACATCCAGGCCAAGAACGCCCTCAGCGGCGCCGAGAGCAAATATGAGACCCTGATGACCCAGCGTTACGGCGTCGGCTACGAAATCATCGCGGGCGCCCGCGACAACGTCAGCGCCACCGGCGGTGCCGCCGACCTGACGATGAAGAACGCCTTCAACATGGCGATCAAGACCGGTGCGGTCGCCGCCCCCGGTGGAGTGCCGGTCCTCCCCGGCCAAACTCCGCCGGCAGCCTCGGCCAGCCTCGTCGAGAGTTTCGCGCCGGCTTTCTCGATGGACGGCTTCGCCGCCAAATATGCGGAATGGCAGGCCGCCAGCGGCGGCGGCGCGGGTTCCGCGGCGACCGTCCACGTCACCGGCGACGCGGGTTCGGCCGACTGGGAGGCCATGGGCTGGTCGGTGGAAGCGGCCGTCGGGGTCGGCTTCGACTTCTTCGAGGCGTTCGGCGAGCATGATGCTTCGTCCGACACCGAGACCGCCTTCTCGACGACGAGCAATTTCGACATGGAGATCAGCTTCCTTGGGCTCGGTGCGTTCAGCGTGGCGCCCGGCTCGTGGTTCGATGACGGCCTGATCGCCAGCTACAAGAGCAAGCTTCTGCCCAACTCCCCCAACCTGTTCGGCCCCGGCGGATCGCTTGCGCGGATGCCCTATCAGGCCCTCATCGGGTTCCAGCCGACGATCAAGATGAGCATGTCGACCGGCGACTATTCGAGCTTCAAG
The DNA here is from genome assembly GCA_035719905.1 of Allosphingosinicella sp. Classification (GTDB taxonomy): domain Bacteria; phylum Pseudomonadota; class Alphaproteobacteria; order Sphingomonadales; family Sphingomonadaceae; genus Allosphingosinicella. The sequence continues at coordinate 54,599 of DASTFN010000070.1, read as the reverse complement.
TCGACCTACCAGTCCGAGACCACCACCGGCTTCGGCTTCGGACCGTTCGTCGTGGGCGAGACCCACTCCTCGACCTACGCGAACAAGTCGGCGGTCGCCTATGACGACGCCAGCTCTACTATCACGATCGCGCCGCCGCCGAGCACTCTGCCACTGCTGCTCGGAGTAATCAGCGCGCGTCTCGACGTCTGAGCCTGGGCCGGCGCCGCGGGCTCGCGGCGCCGGCCTGACCTTTCCCCATCGCGGAGTCCTTGCCATGCCCGTCTCGCCAGCCTTCCTCTTCAAGCATGTCCGGCCGTTCGATATGGACGGCGTCGAAACCTATTTCAGCGATCCGTGGCGCACCTACGTTACCGGGGCGCTCGGAATCTCCAACGCCGTCGTCGCCACCGTCGCCAAGGCCTGGACGACGACGGCGACGACCAATCCCGACCTGAATCAGGCCCCCTTCATCACGACCGCGACCGTCGTTACCGATGCCCGCGGCCAGGAGCTCTACAGGGTACGCAACAGCACGATCCTGTACATGAACGGCGATCAGCTCGGCCTGCTCAGCAATTCGAACGCCGGGCCGAACAAGTCGTTCGTGGTCGATTTCAGCGGCGATCCCATCGAGATCGCCGTCACGATCGACGATAACGGGCGGGCGACCGTCAACCGCAAGGTGAAGGGCATCAAGGTCGCCACGGACGCGGCCGGCAACATCGACCACTTCGCCGGCCTGACCACCTAGGGTCCGTAGTCGCGGCGGCTCCACCGGTCTTCCGACCTCGCCGGACCGCCGCTAGACAGGGAGCCGATGCGACAGCGGGACATCGGCGTGGCGGGGTGCGGCATCGGCGGGCTCGCCGCCGCTCTGCTGCTCGCCCGCGACGGCCATCGGGTGCGGCTCTACGAGCGCTTCGACGTGCCCCGCCCGGTCGGCTCCGGACTGATCGTCCAGCCGACCGGCCTCGCCGTTCTCGACCGCCTCGGCCTCGCCTCCGCGCTCGTCGGGGCCGCCGCGCCGATCGAGCGGCTGCTCGGCAGGGCCGAGCCGTCCGGCCGGATCGTTCTCGACGTCCGCTACGAATGGCTTCGCCGCCCCGGCGCCTGCGGCTACGGAGTCCATCGCGCCGCCTTGTTCGACATCCTTTACCGCGCCGTGACGGCGCAGGCCGTTCCGATCCATACCGGCCGCACCGTTACCGGACGGGCGGGAGGGCGGCTGCTCTTCGCCGGCGGCGAGGCTTCGCCGCGCCACGATCTCATCGTCGACGCCCTCGGCGCCGGCTCGCCGCTGGCCGGCGAAGCGGCTCGGCCGCTGGCCTATGGCGCGCTCTGGGCGAGCCTCGACTGGGTGGACGGGTTCGACTGTGCCGCGCTCGAGCAGCGCTACCGGCGCGCGAGCGTCATGGCCGGAGTCCTGCCCGTCGGCCTCGCTCCCGGCGGAGGACGCCGCCAGGCCGCCTTCTTCTGGTCGCTTCGCGAAGACCGGATCGCCGAATGGCGCGCGCTCGGCCTCGATGCCTGGAAGGAGGAAGTCCGCACCCTCTGGCCCGCGACCGCCCCACTGCTCGACCAGATCGAGAGCCCGGAGCGGCTCACCTTCGCCCGCTACGCCCACCGCACCCTGAGCGAGCCCGCCGAGCCCGGCCTGATCCACCTCGGCGATTCCTGGCATTCGACCAGCCCGCAGCTCGGCCAGGGCGCCAACATGGCCCTGCTCGACGCCTGGGCCCTGGCCACGGCCTTGCGCGAGGAAGACGGCCTCGACTCCGCCCTCCGCCGGGCAATCGCCCTGCGCCGCTTCCACGTCCGCCTCTACCAGGCGCTCTCGATCCTCTTCACTCCGGCCTATCAGTCCGACAGCCTCATCCTGCCCTGGATTCGAGACCGGATCGTCCCGCCCTTCGGCCGGCTGTGGCCCGCCACCCGGATCCAGGCGGAGATGGTCGCCGGCACCTTCGGCGGCCCACTCGAGCGCCTCGGGCTCTAGTCAGAGAGGGCCTTTTCTGTTTCCCTCCGGTTCGGGCGACTCGGACAGGGAAGGCGGCTCGTGGGGAGCAGCGGCCTTGTCCGGCGTCGGAGGACGGGCCGTGGGGGACAAGCAGGACGACGAGCTGAAGGTCGCATCGACCGCGGATGTGCTGGCGGCGGAATACGGATTGATCTGGCAGACGGAGCTGGCCGCCGAGGGCTCGCCCCGGGACCGTGAGGCCGCGTATCGCAAGGCGGTGCTGGCCAGGGACCAGGCGGCGCTCTGCCTGTCCGGCGGCGGCATCAGGAGCGCCGCCTTCGCGCTCGGGGTCCTCCAGGCGCTCAGCGTCAAGAACCTGCTCACCCATTTCCAATATCTCTCCACCGTCTCCGGCGGCGGCTATATCGGCAGCTGGCTGCAGCGCTGGATCCACGACGAAGGCGATGCCGAGCGGGTCATGTTCAAGCTCGGCGCGGTCACCGAGGCGCCCGAAGTCGCCGCTCTGCGCGAGAATTCGAACTTCATCACGCCGCGCGTCGGAATCGGCTCGAACGACACCTGGACGGCCCTTTCCATTTCCGGCCGCAACATCACGCTCAACTGGCTGCTGTTCGCGCCCCTGCTGATGTTCGTGACGGTCTTCCCGAACCTGTTCGCGGCCAGCGTGCTCTCGCTCCCGATCCGGGCCTCCCAGATGCCCGGCCTGCCCTGGCTGACCTTCATCGCCCTCGGCACCAGCGCCGCCTTCGCTTTCCTGGCGGCGTGGAAGGTCTGCCGCGCCTTGCCCAGCTACCGGGCCTCGACCGCGATCGTGCCGTCGCGCGCCGACGGCTGGCTGACCACCCGGATCGTCTTCCCGCTGGTCGGCTGGTCGATCACCGGCACGCTCAGCATCGCGATCGACCTGTTCAACGAGGCGCCCGTCTTCGGCATTGCCGGCCTCGCTCTGGCGCTCGTCTCTTTGCTGGCCTCGATCCTCGGGCTCTTCGCCTCCGGCTTCACTTTGCCCGGAACGCGCGACGGGCAGACCGGCCACGCCGCCTCGGAATATCAGGAGACCTTCGCCAGCGACATCGGCATGTGGCTGATCGCCCTCGCCGTCGCCGCGGCCGTCACCGTCCTGGGCGCCGGCCTGTTCGAGCGCTGGCTCGGGGCCGAAGTGCAGGAGATATTGCGCAACTTCCCCAAGATCGCCGCCGATCCGGTGCTCAGCGAGCGCCAGGCGGCGGTGGTCTACTGGCACCAGGACCTGCCCCAGCTTTCGCCCGTCGCCCTTCTCACCGTGCTCGGCCCGCTCTGGCTGATGTCGACCCAGCTGCTGATCGCGATCGTCTTCGCCGGCTTCCGCGAGGCGAGCGGGAAGACGATCCAGCCGGACAGCGACCGCGAGTGGCTCGCCCGGCTGTCGGCGGTGAAGATCAAGCCGATGCTGCTGTGGGCCGTCGTCGGCTTCGCGGTGCTGATCCTCGGCTGGGCGCTGGGCCACTACATTCCCGGCTTCGACATGTCGCTCTCCGGGCTGGTCGCGGCGATCAGCGGCTTCGTCGCGGTCGGCGGCGGCAAGAGCGAGAAGAGCGGCAACAGCACCAGCGCCCTCAAGGGCGTCACCTCGCGGGTGATGAAGATCCTGCCGAGGCAGGCCGTGATCGCGATCGGGACGGCCGTGTTCATCCTGATGCTGTTCCTGATCCTGGGCCGGATCGAGCAGAATGCCGCCGCCTGGATCGCTTCGAACCTGAACTGGGAAGGCCGCCCCGCCTGGGTCGATCCGGCCGTGGTCGCCCATGCCGTGCTGCTCGTCATCCTTTCGTTGCTCCTCTTCTTCCTGCAGCGCCGGATCCACGTGAACCGCTTCTCGCTGAACGGCCTCTACCGCAACCGGCTCGCCCGCGCCTTTCTCGGCGGCGCCCGACGCGAGCGCCGGCCCGATCCCTTCACCGGCTTCGATCCCGCCGACAATGTACGGATGCACAGCCTGACCCCGAAGGCGCTCGGCCGCACCTGCCTCTACCCGATCGTCAACATCGCGCTCAACGTCACGGCCAGCGAGAAGCTCGCCTGGCAGGAGCGCAAGGCGGAGCCCTTCGTCTTCACGCCGCGCTTCAGCGGCAGCGCGATGCTCAAGCCGCCGGAATGGCCGCCGCGCGACGGCACGCCCTACGATTTGAGCGAGCCGCCCGGCGCCTATCTCTCGTCGGCCATCTACGGCGGCAATGAGCCCGATCTCGCCATGGAAGGCTGCGGGGTCAGCCTCGCCACCGCCATGTCCATCTCGGGCGCCGCGGCCAGCCCGAACATGGGCTATCACACCTCCGCCGCGACCGCCCTCCTGATGACCTTGTTCAACGTCCGTCTCGGCGCCTGGCTGCCCAATCCGGCGCAGGCGAAGGAAATGGGGAAAAAGGTCCGAGCTTCGGGCCCGAGCAACTCGCTTCGGGCGGTGCTTCGCGAGCTCGCCGGAGCGACCGACGACCGGGGTTGGGACCTCTATTTGTCCGACGGCGGCCATTTCGAGAATCTGGGCCTCTACGAGATGGTCCGCCGCCGCTGCCGCTATATCGTCGTCAGCGACGCCGGGGCCGATCCCGACTGCGCCTTCAGCGATCTCGGCGGGGCGGTGCGCAAGGTGAAGATCGATCTCGACGTCGACATCGCCTTCGCGCCGATGCGGATCGCCAGCCGCAAGAGCAGCCCGCTCAATCCCGGGCCGCAATATGCCTATGCGCTCGGCACCATCGAATATCCCGAAACGCGCCAGCGGCCGGAGGTCGAGGGGAATGATCCGGACCCGGGGCCCCGCCACGGCCGCATCCTCTACATCAAGCCGAGCTTCTTCGGCGACCTGCCGGTCGACGTCGTTTCCTATGCGGCGGGAAGCGAAACCTTCCCCCATGAATCGACGGCGGACCAGTTCTTCTCGGAATCGCAATTCGAAAGCTACCGCCGCCTCGGCTACTTCTTCGCCTCGGCGCTCGGCGGCGACTTCAACGCCCACGACGTCCCCGACAATCCCGTCGGCCGCTTCTTCGACGCGATCGACGCCCAGCTCGTCGTCGCGCAGGAAGCTCGGGGCGGCAGGATCGTCGAGGCGGTCCGGGCGATGAAGCGCCGGGTGAGCAAGAAGAAGGAAGACCCGGCCTAGAGCATCGAGGGCTTAGGTTGCACCATCCTCGTCATGCCGGACTTGATCCGGCATCCACCTTTCCTGTCAGCGCAGTGGCTTGAAGAAGGTTAACCCCGGATCAGGTCCGGGGTGACGATTCAACCTGAGTCCAGCGCGATCTAGCCGGTCAGAGCCGCCACCAGCGCATCGGCCAGCCGCCCTTCCGCGGCGAGGTCGTAGGCGGCGAACATCGGGCCGCTGTTGAGCTCGAGGAAGAGCGGAACCGGCTCGCCGGGCCGGGTCTTGAAGTCGCAGGCGCAAAAATCGATTCCGACCGACTCGGTGAGCTTGGCCAGGCCCTCCGCCACGCCGGGCCAGGGCAGGGTCTCGCCGCGATAGACGAGGCTCGACGGCGCCGCCGTGCGATAGTCGAGCAGCTTCGAATGGATCTCGAACAGGTGAAAGCGCCCGTCGGCGAGATAGATACGGTATTCGGGATAGGCGAGCCGCTGCTGGACGATCGCCGGCATCGGGCTTCGTCCGTCCTTCCAGCCCGCGTCCGGAAGCGCCGCGTCGAGCGGCCGGACATAGCCGCCGCCCGCCACCGGCTTGGCCACCGCGCCTTCGGGAAAGGCCCTCAGGTCCGCCTCGACATTGCTGACCAGGGTCGGGGCGGTGGCGAGGCCGCAATCGCGGGCCCGCCTCAGCATGTAGGGCTTCTGGTTGGCGCCCTGGCGCATGTCGCGGTTGAGCAGCTTCATCCCGCTCGCCATCGCCCAGCCCATCGCGGCCGAATACCAGGCGGCATTGCGGTCGAGGCCGCCGGTCTCGGTCGGAGGGGTGAAGACGTCGTAGCGAAGGAAGGCGGCCCGGGCCTCGACCTCGCGGCCGTCGACGGACAGCCGGCCGGTTTCGAGGTCCCAGCTGAACGCCGGCTCGTCCGCGGCGCCGTGGACGAGGGCGAGCACCGAACGCCCCGCCCGCTCCGCGGCTCGGGCGAGCGGGGCCAAATTCGGGTCGGCCGATCCGCAGGCGATCAGCAGATCGGCGACTTGCTTGTCCCCCATCGCGGCCTAGCGGCGGCCGAGCGGGTTCTGGTTGGCGGGATCGTACCAGCCCTCGCCGGCGATCTGGGTGGTCGGATCCTGCGGGATGACCGGCCCGGGCATCATTTCCTCGGACCAGGGCGCCGTGGTGCCCTCCTCGCCGACGACGAGGGTGGTGAAGACGGTTCCCCCGCCGCCGCCCTCTTCGCCGAGCGCGAGCGTCGTCATCGTCGACCTTTCCGCGCCGCCGGGCGGCAGCCCGCCGCCCTCTTCGCCGAGCATCTGGGTCGTCGGAGGCAATCCGCCGCCCTCCTCGCCGAGCATCTGGGTCGTCGGAGGCAGCCCGCCGCCCTCCTCGCCGAGCATGTGCGTCGTCGGAGGCAGCCCGCCGCCCTCTTCGCCGAGCATCTGGGTCGTCGGAGGCAATCCGCCGCCCTCTTCCCCGAGCATGTGAGTGGTCGGAGGCAGTCCGCCACCCTCTTCGCCCAGCATCTTGGTGGTCGGAGGCAGGCCGCCGCCCTCCTCGCCGAGCATGTGCGTGGTCGGGGGATAGCCGCCGCCTTCTTCGCCCAGCATGAGGGTGGTCGGCGGATAGCCGCCGCCTTCCTCGCCCAGCATGTGGGTGGTCGGAGGATAGCCGCCGCCTTCCTCGCCCAGCATCAAGGTGGTGGGGGGATAGCCGCCGCCATGCTCGCCGAGCAGGGTGGTCGAAAACACCGTCTCCTCGCCGGTGGCCATGGTGGACATGGGCGGAGGGCCTTCTTCCCCGGTCGCCATCGTGGTCGGATCGCCGGCCGCGCGGAGGGCAGCGAAATGGGGATGCTGCCCCTCGCCGGCGATCTGGGTGGTCTCGCCGATCGGCGGCTTCGCTTCCTTGGCCGCGTCGCGGACGACCAGCCTGACGATCTCGTTGGTGCGCGCCACCACCCGGACGCCCATCAGTCGGCCGACTTCGCCGGTCTTCCACTCGAGCACGGCGGACACCGGCGACAGCAGCGGCATGTCGAACTCGCCCGGAGGCGTGGCGACGAAATCGAGGTCGAGGATCCCGTCCGCCGAAAGCTTCTTCTCGAGCGGAACCAACTCCGCGTCGGCCCAGCCCGAGCTGACGACATAGCCATGGGCGATCACCGTGAGCTGGGGCGATTCGCCGCCCCTCAGCTCGAGCTCCACCGACACGACCGAAAAGACACGAACCTTCGCCGCCATATCATCCTCCGCTGGGTTTGAGGGAGCCGCCGGCTCCCTGCTGGCGGCATGCTAGGGCAAGCCGTCTCCGACGGGAAATCCAACAAGGTCCGCTTCGGAAATATCGTCATCCGGGCCCGGCCCGGCGGAACGACGGACGCGTCGATTTTGGCGGTCGCACGTCGAATACAACGTCATCCCGGGCTTGACCCGGGATCCATGAACGCGATCCTCGGCAGATTTCCACGGCCCGCGGTCATGGATTCCGGCTTCCGCCGGAATGACGACTTAGGCTTCGCCCTCGCCCGCCTCTTCGCCCGCCACTTCCGGCTCGGCTTCGGCACCCTTCGAATCCTGGAAGAAGGGCTCGACCTCGCCCTTCAATTTGATCGTCATCGGCTGGCCGAAACGGTCCATGCTTCGTCCCGCGGCGACCCGGATCCACCCTTCCGACACGCTATATTCCTCGACGTCGGTGCGCTCCTTGCCCTTGAAGCGGATGCCGACTCCGCGGCGAAGCAGCTCGCCGTCGAAGAAGGGGCTGCGCGGGTTGAGCGAGAGTCGGTCGGGGGGCGTGTCGGCCATGGTGAGTCTCTTGTTGGCGGCGGGCTCAGCGCAATTTGCTGATCTTCAGCCCGTCCTGTTTCGCGCGCTCCTTCACCGACTCCTCGGTTCGGGTCAATGCCTTGGCGACCGCCTTCAGCGACATGTCCTTGCCGGCGAGCAGGTGGAGCTTCTGGATCTCCTCCTGCTTCCAGGGCTGGCGGTGGCGGGCGAAGGGCTCGGCCATCAGCCGTTCGACAATCCGCCGCTGCCCTTGGTCGAGGGATTGGCGGCGATGGTCTTCTTGACCTCCTTCTTGGGCTTCCTGGCTTCCTTGTTGCTCTTCTTCTGACCCTTGGCCATCGCACCTCTCCTTTGAAAGTTTGATCCGTCATTGCGAGGAGCGCAGCGACGAAGCAACCCACTCGTCTCCACTGCCGCAGCCTGGATTGCTTCGCTTCGCTCGCAATGACGAAGGGGTCAACTCCTCACCCCTTCTTCCTCGCGATATATGCCTCCACCTGCTGCTCCAATATGTCGAGCGGCAGCGGGCCGTTCTCGAGCACCGCGGCATGGAAATCGCGGATGTCGAAGCGCTCGCCAAGCTCCCGTTTCGCCCGCTCGCGAAGCTCGAGTATCTTGAGCTGGCCGATCTTGTAGCTCGTCGCCTGGCCCGGATTGTTGATGTAGCGCTCCACCTCCTTGACGATGTCGCGTTCGGACAGGAGCGAATTGTCCTGGAAATATCGGATCGCCTGCTCGCGGGTCCAGCGCTTCGAATGGAGGCCGGTGTCGGTGACCAGCCGAACCGCTCGCCACAGCTCCAGCGAGAGGTGGCCGAACAGCGAATAGGGATCCTTGTAGAAGCCCATCTCCCGGCCCAGACGCTCGGCATAGAGGCCCCAGCCCTCGCTATAGGCGCCGTAGCCGCCGAAGCGCCGGAACTTGGGGACCCCTTCCAGCTCCTGCTGGAGGGCGATCTGGAAATGATGCCCCGGCGCGCCCTCATGATAGGCGATGCCCTCGATCTGGGGTTTGAGCACCTGGTTCATGTCGGCGAGGTTGACGTAGAAGATGCCCGGCCTCGAGCCGTCGGGCGAAGGCCGGTTGTAGAAGGCGACCGAGGCCGTCTCCTGCCGCCAGGTCTCGACCGCGCGCACCTCGAGCGGCGCCTTGGGCAGCCGGCTGAACCATTTGGGCGCCTCCGCCATCACCTGGGCGATGAAGGCGTTGGCGTCGGCGAGATAGACCCGCCGCCCCTCGTCGGTGTTCGGATATTTGAATTCCCGGCCCGTCTTGATGTGTTGGAAGAATGACTGGAGACTGCCCTTGAAGCCGACCTGGGCCTTGATCGCTTCCATCTCGCGATGGATCCGGGCCACCTCGTCGAGCCCGATCTGGTGGATCCGGTCGGCCGAAAGGTCGGTGGTGGTCTGGGCGCGAAGCCGCGAGGCGTAATAATCGGCGCCGTTGGGAAGGCTCCAGGCGCCGCTGTTGCCCGTCGCCTTGGGCTCGATCGTATCGAGCGTCGCCAGCATGTCGCCGACCGCTCGCCGGAAAGGGCCGGACAGTGCGGCGGAGGCGTCGGCGATCAGCCGGGCCTTGACGTCGGCGGGAGCGTCGAGCGCTTCCACTTTCTTCCTGAAATCGGCGAGCAAGGGCGAATCCGCGCCCGGGCCGAAGGGCGCGCCGGCAATGGCGCGCTTCGCGTCGGCCCGCACCGGCGCGAAGTTGAACTTCGGCGGCACGATTCCCTTCTCCGCCTGCGCCCTGGCCTCGGCGTTGATCTCGCGCATCGCCCGCTCGGTGTCCCGGAGACGGGCGATATAGGCCTCGGCGTCGGCGACATTGTCGATCCGGTGCTGGTTGATCAGGAAGACCGGAAAGTCGCCCGCCGGGCTGCCGTTGGTCGACATCGGGAACCCGTAGTCGCGCCAACGGAAATTCTCGGCCGAGCGCTTCGCATTATAGTCGAACAGACGATAGTTGAGCTGCCCGGCCGAACTCAGTTTGGCGTAATCGAACTCCGCCTTCATCCGCCCGAGCTGAGCCTGCAAAAGCGCCTGCTGCCGCTGCGCCTCGGCATCGGTATAATCGTCGAGCCGGTCGTATTTCGACTTGCTTCCGAGCGAGGTCAGGGTCTCAGGGCTCGACTCATTGCGCTCGTCGAAGGCGGCGTCCAGGAAGGCAAGGAGGCGCGCGTCCTCGGCGGCGGGGTCGGCAACGGAATCGACGGCCGGCGGAAGGCCGGGGGACATATCGTGGACCCGCTGCGAGTGGGAGCTGGCGCAGGCGCCGGTGAGGAGGAGGGCAAGAAGCGGGAGGGCGTGTTTCATGACAGCGCTCTAGCGGCTGGCCGCCGCTTTGTCCTCCCCATGCGCAGCATGGGGAGGGGGACCACATGAAATGTGGTGGACGGGTAATTGCCGCGGACTCAGCGGCTCCGGCTCGGACCTACCGGCTCCCAGCCTTTTACCCCTCCACCATGCTTCGCATGGTCCCCCTCCCCATCTCCGATGGGGAGGACGAATTTCCTTCATGAAGCCAGCACGGGTCCCATTGCGGCTCCGGTCCGAAGCGCGTGACGAGGAAGTCGACCAGCGCCCGAACCCGGGCCGTCGTCGCCCGTCCCGGCGGCATCACCGCGTGCAGGGCGCCCTCCTCCATCGGGAAGTCGCGAAGCAAGGGCTCGAGCGTCCCGCGCTCGAAGCCCGGCGCGGCGATGAAGCTGGGCAGGATGCATATCCCGAGCCCCGCTTCCGCCGCCGCCCGGAGCATCTCGCCATTGTCGGCGCGAAGCCGCGGCCGCCCCCGCACATAATGCCACTTGCCGTCGACCCGGAAGCGCCACTGCTCGTTGGCGTAGAGCAGGATGTCGTGATCGGCGAGGTCGCGCGGATGCGACGGCCGCCCGCGCGCCTCGAGATAGGCCGGGCTCGCCGCCGCCACCTTCCGGACCGGAGCGATCCGCCGCGCCACCAGCGAGCTGTCCTTGAGCGCTCCGATCCGCACCGCCAGGTCGAAGCCGCCCGCGGCGAGGTCGACCGGCCGGTCGTCGAACGAGATGTCGAGCTCAACCCGCGGATGGGCGAGCGCGAACTCGGCCAGGGCCGGCGCGAGATGCTCGACCCCGAACGACAGGGGCGCCGACAGCCGCACCGGCCCGGCGACCTGGGTCACCGCCTCGGCCACCACCTCCTCCGCCGCCTCGAGATCGGTGAGGATGTTCGACGCCCGCTCGAAATAGGCCTGGCCGACCTCGGTCGGCTGCGCCCCCTGCGCCGTCCGGGTGAGCAGCCGGGCGCCCAGAATCTCCTCGAGCCGCGCCACCCGCCGGCTGAGGATCGACTTCGACATGCCCATCCGCTCGCCGGCCCGGCTGAAGGCGCCCGTCTCCACCACCCGGACGAAGGCGAGGACGTCGAGCAGGTCGACCGAGGAGCGTTCCATAATATGCAACACCAAAGTGCGTTGAGCGCGTCTACAAGCAACGGTGCTACCGGCTTACATGTCTCTTATCAAGAGGAGGCAGAAAATGACCAACGTTCTCATCGTCGACAGCGCCGCGACCGGCGAAGCGTCCGTCTCGCGCCGGCTGACCCGCGAGCTGGAGGCGATCCTCCGCGGCCGCGGCCCGGTCCGGATCGTCCATCGCGACGTCGGCTCGGATCCCGTCCCGCACCTCACCGCCGAGACCACTCCGGCGATCCGCGGCGCCGAGGCGGAGACCGACGCCGCCCGCGAGGCGCTCGCGCTCTCGGACCAAATGATCGCCGAATTGAAGGCGGCCGACCTGGTCGTCATCGGCTCCCCGATGTACAATTTCGGAATGGCCTCGACCCTCAAGGCCTGGTTCGACCATGTCGCGCGCGCCGGGATCACCTTCCGTTACTCGGAGGCCGGCCCCGAAGGCCTGCTCAAGGGCAAGAAGACGATCGTGGTCGAGAGCCGCGCCGGCCTCTACAGCAGCGGCCCGGCGGCGGCGATGGACAGCCAGGAGCCGCATCTGCGCACCCTGCTCGGCTTCATCGGGCTGGACGATCTGACCTTCGTCCGGGTCGAGAAGCTCGCCTTCGGGCCGGACGCCGCGGCGGCCTCCGTCGCGGAAGCGATCGATCAATTGCGCGGCCTCGCCGCCGAAGAATTGCCGCTGGCGGCCTGAAGGCCGCCGCGCATCCCGTCCGCCCGCCGCAGCCCCCTCCTGGCGGCGGGCGGACGGGTCACCATATCCGCCTCGAAGGAGACAAGAGATGAAGCTTTACTACGCCCCCGCCGCCTGCTCGCAGGCCCCCCACATCGTCGCCCGCGAGGCCGGACTTCCGATCGAGCTCGCCAACGTGCGCTTCCCCGACAAGGTCACCGACGACGGCGAGAAGCTGACCGACGTCAACCCGAAGGGCGCCGTGCCCACCTTGAGGCTCGACGACGGCGAAGTGCTCACCGAAAATGCCGTCATCCTCCAATATCTCGCCGACCATGCGAGCGGCTCGGAGCTCGCGCTCCCGGCCGGAGGGATCGAACGCTACCGGTTGCTCGAATGGCTGAACTTCGTCGCCACCGAGCTCCACAAGGGCTTCGGCCCGCTGTGGAATCCGGCTACTCCGGACGAATTCAAGCAGGCGACCCGCGAGGCGCTCGGCAAGAAGTTCGATTACCTCCAGGAGAAGATCGGCGACGGTCCGTACATCCTGGGCGAGCGTTTCTCGATCGTCGACGCTTATGCCTTCGCGGTCCTGAACTGGTCGAAGATGCACTCGATCGACATCGACCGTTGGCCCGGCCTGACCCGCTACCTCGCCCGGATCGCCGAACGCCCCGCGGTCCAACAGACGCTGCGCGCCGAAGGCCTGATCTGACCCCCGTCATTGCGAGGAGCGAAGCGACGCGGCAATCCAGCACGGCATCTGCCGCGCGCCCCGAGGCTGGATTGCTTCGCTTCGCTCGCAATGACGGTCTCGAACGAAGACGATTGGAGACCCTCATGATCGACATCCGCCCCTTCGCCACCCTCGGCCACGCCGACCATGGCTGGCTCAACGCCCGCCACCATTTCTCCTTCGCCGATTATCACGATCCCGGGCGCACCGAATGGGGCGCGATCCGGGTGTGGAACGACGACGAGATCGCCGCCCGCTCCGGCTTCCCGCCCCATCCCCATTCGGACATGGAGATCATCACCTATGTCCGCGAGGGCGCGATCACCCACCAGGATTCGATGGGCAACAAGGGCCGCACCGCGGCCGGCGACGTCCAGGTGATGTCGGCCGGCACCGGGGTGCGCCACGCCGAATATAATCTCGAGGACGAGAAGACGACCCTGTTCCAGATCTGGGTCCAGACCGACCGTCCCGGCGCCGAGCCCGGCTGGGGCGCCCGGCAATTCCCGAAGGACGGCCGCGCCGGCACCTTCGTCACTTTGGCCAGCGGCTTTGCCGAGGATGAGGATGCGCTGAAGATCAACGCCGCCGCGCGCGTCCTCGGAGCCACGCTCAAGGCGGGGGAGTCGGCGGAGCTCGGCCTCGATCCGGCCCGCCACGTCTATCTGGTCGCGGTCGGCGGAGCGATCGAGGTCAACGGCCGCCGGGCCGAGCCCCGCGACGGGATCGCGGTAACCGGCGAGGAGAAGCTGACGATCAGGGCGCTCGAAGGGACCGAGATCGTCCTGGTCGACGCTCGCTGAAGAATGGAAGCCCGACGCCCGATTTCGTCATGCCGGACTTGATCCGGCATCCACCTTTTTCCTTTTCTCGCGATGCCAGGAAGGTGGACCCCGGATCAAGTCCGGGGTGACGATCCTGTCCGCCGGGACGAACTCCAGGCGATCGCGCTCTAGAAAACCTTGCGAAGGGTGAAGCTGACGAGCCGGCCGAGCGGATCCAGAAAGGCAGGCTGATAGCTGAACGGCGTCAAACCCGTTTCGTCCCGCACGTGGGGGCGGCGATTGAGCAGGTTGTTGATGCTGAGGCTGACCCGGGTCCCTTTCAGCCAGCCGGGGGACTTGGCTCCGCCGAAACGTTCGGCAAGGTTCGCGAATATGTTGACGCTCACATTGGCATGATCGGAGAATGTCAGGTCTCCCGAGCTGCCGGCCGGGCCCGTGGACAGGCCGCGCAGCAGGCTCCCGCTTTGCCAATTGACCCTTACGCGCGCGCCGAGGCCGTTCTTGAAGGCGTTGGCTTGGAATTCGAGCTCGTGACGCGGCCTGCCGCCGCTGGCTCCGGTGGCGGAACCGTTCAACAGGTCCAGGACGGGCCCGCCTTTGCGAACCACTATCTCATCCACCAGGTGCGCCGTATAATATAAGCTCAGCGTCAGCCGGCTCGATGCGTTCTCGAATTGCTTCATCTCCGCGCTTCCCGCCTCGGGCCTGATGATCACGGCTCCAGGCCCCCGCAGGATGAAGCGCCTCGCCTGAGCGAGGCGATCACCGCGCGACGAGCGCGCCTTTCTTCACCTGCCTCTTGCAGTCCCACTCGAGCATTCCGTCGGGGGTGGCCCAGCGGGCTCTGACCAGCTGCCCGCGCGCGACCACCGCCGTGACCCAGATTTGGGGGCCGCCCGCCTTTTTCTGTGAGCGGGCCCGTCCGCAAGTGTAATAGCCGGCCGGACCGGCGACCAGCCGGTAGGGCCATTCGAACGTCACGCTCGCGGGCTTGTTCAGCTTGCGATTGAGCTCGGCCTCGGCGAGCGCGGCGAACGCCTCGACGGTCGGCTCGGGGCCGATGTCCGCCTGGACGGGCGCGGGCGCCGCGAGCGCGACGGCGAGGATGACGGCGATCATGACGGCGGCCTTGTACTCGGGACGACAGTCTCCGCTAGCCTGTATCGCACCGCCGCCCCCGCCACCATTGCGCATAGGGCGTGTTTTCGATCGACCGCCGGTCGAGGTCCGGAGCGCCGTCGTCCCACCAGACCTCGCCCCGTTCGCCGAGCGCCTCCTTCGCGGCCTGCACTCGCGATCGCGCCAGCTTGAGCGCTTCCGGATCGCCGGCGCCCAACGCCGCCTTCACCTCTCGCCTCGAGTCCATCAGCGCATCGACCAACCCTTGCCTGACTTCGGCCGGAAGCGCCGGATTGCTGGACCGCCAGAGGCGGCCTTCGACGACGACGTAACGCCCGTCCGGAGTCACCGCGGGCATCGCGCTCGGCCGGGAGCCTCAGCTCGCCGAGGCGCCGGCGGCGAGGTGCACATGCTCGTCCACCCGCTCGACGGAGCCCATGTCGATATAATGGTGCTCGCCGTCCGGGGAGTCGTTCCGGGTGAGCTTGATCCGCCCGCCTTCCACCCCGTCGACCGTCCCGACGTGCGATCCGTCCGCGCCGCGGACCTCCATATGCTTTTGAATGCTCGAAGCTTCCGGCATGTCGATCTCCTCGTCCCCGGCTTCGGCCGGTACGAGGATCCAACCTGCCGGAAGGCGGCCCGGTTCCTACCTGCTTTATACCGTGTCGGGCGGGTGGGGAGCGTTACGGGTTCGCGTCGGGTCGATGTCCAAGCGGCCCGGACGCTCGGCCTGTTCAGAAGCGAAACGATAGACCGACATAAAGCTCGAGGTCGGGCGTCGCCGCGGTGAGCCCGAAATTGGCACCGGCGTCCAACTGCAGACGGTTCGATAGAGTATAGGCCACAGCACCATCCGCGGAAGCCTGCTCGATCGTTCCGGCGGGATCGAAATTGAAGTTCGTCCATAGCTCGCCGACGATTGACCAGCGAAACGCGACCGCGAGTGAGATGTTGACGAGGTTTACCAGCGCCGGGTGCCGCCCGCTTCCATCGGAGTCCGCCAACACGTCGAGCTCCGGGCCGAGCGTTATCGTCGCCGGGCCGGCGAACGCGAAGCTGACCGGGAGCGCAACGCCGCCTTCGACCTTGCCATTGCCGAGGCCGCCGGCGGCGGTCGGCAGCTTGGCGAACGGGATTGCGGCCAGTTGCACCGGCGCGCTGGCGGACGTGAGCCGGTGCTTGTACCTGAAGAGGGTGTCACCGAAGCCCGAGACCCGGTCGAAGGCACCCGGCGCCCGGCTCGTCAGCTCGGCGAAGGGCGTGAAGCCGATCTCCAGGTCCGAGCGCTCGGTGAGGCCCATCTTGGCGAAGGACGAGGTGACCGTCAGAAGCTCGGTTCGACCGGCTCCCGCTTCGTTCAGCATCCAGCCCAGGGCGCTCGTCTCCAGCTGGAATTGGTCCGGGGGTACCGTGCAGACGGCGTTGGCCTTGGTCGGCCGGTCCGTGCAGATCGGCGCGTCCTGCGCCTGTGCGGCGCCGGCGGCGCAGAGTGCGACGTGAAAGGCTGCAGCGCGCTTCATATCCTGAGCTGGCTCCCCAGCTCGATCACGCGATTGGTCGGCAGCTTGAAGCTTGCCATCGCGTTTTCCGAGCTTTTCATCATCCAGGCGAACAACCGCTCGCGCCACACCGCCATGCCGGGCTGCTCGCCGCAGACGATGAGCTTCTGACGGCCCAGGAAGAAGCTGGTGCTCATCATCTGGAAGCCGCCGCCGCAGCCTTCGAGGCGCTTGAGATCGCGCGGCACGTCCATTTCCTCCATGAAGCCGTAGTGGACGATGGCTCGATAGAAGCCGTGGCCGGCATCATGCACTTCGAGCCGCTCATCGTCCGGTACTTGCGGCACCTCCTCGACCTTCACCGTGAGAATCAGGACGCGTTCGTGCAGAACCTGATTGTGCTTGAGGTTATGAAGAAGAGCAGAAGGCACGCCTTCGGGCGTGGAAGAGAGAAACACCGAAGTGCCCTTGACCCGGTGGACCGAGGCGGCGGCAGATCTGATAAAGATGTCGAGCGGAACGGCTTCCTGTTCGAGACGCCTGCGCATCTGCCGCCGGCCGGTCGCCCAGGTCGTCAGAACCGTGAAGATCGTAGCGGCGACGGCGAGCGGGAACCAGCCGCCGTCCGCAACCTTGGCGAGGTTCGACAGGAAGAAGGCGCCGTCGATCGCGGCGAAGAGCCCGATGGTCGCGGCGGCGAGGACGCGATTCCACTTCCAGACACGCACGATCAGAACGGCGAGCATGGCCGTGGTGATGATCATCGTGCCGCTCACCGCGATTCCATAAGCCGAGGCAAGGTTGGTCGACTGACGGAAGCCCGCCACGAGAAGGATCACCATCACCAGCAGGGCCCAATTGACGGCGGGGATGTAGATCTGACCGGCCGCCGTGGCGCTGGTGTGGACGGTCTTGAGCCTCGGCAGGAAGCCGAGCTGCACGGCCTGATGAGTCACTGAGAAGGCGCCCGAGATCACCGCCTGACTGGCTATGATCGTCGCTGCGGTCGCGATCAGCACCAGCGGCAGGCGCGCCCAATCGGGGGCCATCAGGTAGAAAGGGTTCTCGACGGCCGCCGGATTGCCGAGCAGCAGCGCCCCTTGCCCCGTATAGTTGAGCATCAGGCACGGATAGACGAGCGTCAACCATGAGATCCCGATCGCCTTTCGGCCGAAATGGCCCATGTCCGCGTAAAGCGTCTCGGCGCCCGTGACAGCGAGGAAAACGGATCCCATCGCCAGAAAGGCCGTCAGTGGGTCATAGAGAAAAAAGGCGAAGGCCCAATGCGGGCTGACTATGAAGAGAACCTCCGGTTGCTGGAGGATGTTGGCGATGCCGAGGATGGCCAGCGTGGCGAAATAGAGGAGCACGATCGGCCCGAACACTGCCCCCACGCGCGCCGTCCCGCGGGATTGGATGAGGAAAAGGCCGATGAGGATGACGACGCAGATCGGAATCACCAGCGGCTCCAGGCCCGGCTGGACGAGCGTCAGGCCCTCGACGGCCGAGAGGACAGAGATGGCGGGCGTGATCATCGCATCGCCGTAGAAGAGCGCCGTCGCAAGCACCCCCAGCAGGACGAGGCCGGCGGTCCACCGCCTCTCCCCGAGGTTACGCGAAATGAGCGCCAGCAGGGCGAAGGAGCCTCCCTCGCCTCTGTTGCCGGCGCGCATGGCGACGAACACATATTTGGATGTGACGACCAGCATCAGCGACCAGAACACGAGGCTGAGCACTCCGAAGATGTGCAGCCGGTCCACGGCGAGCGGATGCGGACCGATGAAGCTCTCCTTCATCGCGTAAAGCGGCGATGTCCCGATGTCGCCATAAACGACGCCGATCGCGCCGAGCATCAGCGCGGGCAGCTTGTGCTTCTTAGCTTCTCCGGCGGCGGGTGCCGCGGCGCCGGTTTGCGCGATCGTAGCCATTCGGGATTGGTGCGGCAGAGCGGCATAAAGATTCCATGTGGATTGCCTCGCCGGCGTATGGAAAGGCCGATGACGGCCGTCGCTCATCTCGACGCAGAGCGCCGCCGGGCGCATTGATAGACCATGGTCGCTTCGTCTTCCCCCGCATTCCGATCTTCCGAAGCGGCGGCGATCCGAAGCTATGTCGAAGCGGCGCTGATGGTCGCCCTCTCGACCCTTGCCGGCCTCGCGCTCGCGGCGCGCTGGGACAATTCGGCCGTGGATCTGCTCTACCTCCCCGCGGTTCTCGGCGCTGCCATCCTGGGCGGCCTGCGCCCCGCTTTGTTCACCGCCCTGGCGTCTGCGCTCGCCTACAATTTCTTCTTCACGCGCCCGCAGGGCTCGTTCCGCGTCGCCAGCGCCGCCGACATCGTCACCGTGATAATTCTGTTCCTGGTCGCCGTCGTCGCCAGCCACCTTGCCGCCTCGGTCCGCAAGCAGGGACGGATCGCCGCGGCCCACGCCGCCCGCAACGCGACCGTGGCCGGCCTCGCCCGGAGGCTGCTCTCGTGCCGGAGCGAGGAGGAAATCGCCGCGATTGCCACCCGCGAGCTCGCCGCCCTCTTCCGATGCAATGCCGTGCTGGTGAAGGGCATGCCGGCCCCGGAAGTGATCGCCAGCGCGCCAGCGCCCGCCCTGCTCGCCCCAAGCGATCTCGCGGCGGCGACGCTCACGCTCGAGACGGGCGAAGCGGCCGGCCGCGCCTTGACCCGCGCCAACACGTCCGAATGGCAGTTTCAGCCGGTCCGGGCCGAAGCCACAATCATCGCGACGATCGGCCTCGCGCGGGACGATGGCACACCTCCCTTAGATTCGGATCGATTGCCCCTGCTCCAGAACCTCACCGACCAGGTCGCCCTCGCGCTGGAGCGAACACGGGTCGAAGCCGAAGCGCGCGCGTTCGCCGCGACCCGCGCGCGCGACCGGATCCGCTCGGCCCTGCTCGCGACCATCGCGCAGGATCTGATGCCCGGCGCCGCGGGCATCCTCGACTCGGTCGACCGGCTGCGTCGGAGCGGCTCCAGCGACAGGGAGATCATCTCGGCTTTGGGATCGCAAGCCGCGAAGCTTCAGCGCTACATATCCAACCTGGCCGACCTGGGACTCGAAGACGAGCGTCAACCGGTCGAATCGGGCGGCGTTTCGATCGACCTCTTCCACCGCGCGGTCCGGCGGGACGGCGAAGAGGTGCATCTGCCGCCGAAGGAATATGCTTTGCTCGCCGAGCTTGCCAAGCATCCCGGCCGAGTGCTCACCCACGCCCACTTGCTGCGCACCGTGTGGGGTCCGGCTCAGGAGGGGCAAACGGAGTATCTTCGGGTTGCCGTACGGGGGCTAAGACAGAAGCTGGAGCGCGACCCGTCACGCCCGCGGCTGATCGTCAACGAACCGGCAATAGGCTACCGTCTGGTTTCGGATTGAATGGCGTCTTTGCCCGCCGTTAGGCATTTGGGATCGGCAATCCCTGAAAAGACGATTAACCCCCCGTCCACCCTCTTTATGCGGCTCTTTCAGCGCCTTACGGCGTTCCCCCGATATGCCCCATTATTATTTCCATCTCGCCCGCGACGGCGGCCGGCTCGAGGACGAGGAGGGGCTGAAGCTGCCCGATGCGGAAGCGGCCTGGTACCAGGCGGTGAGGAGCGCCCGCGATCTGATCCGCGGCGAGCTTGCGCTGGGCACGCGCTGGGACCGTCAGGCGATCGAGATTTTCGACGAAGGCGGCGCCCGCATCGACCAGGTCGCCCTCGCCGACATCGCCCTTTACGCCCTCTAGCAAAATCAACCGCTTATAAATCGGTGTCAGACACCGATTAACGCTCGACCCGGCGGAACACCCCCTTGACGATCCGTCTCGGCGCCGGAGCGACGATCACCTCGAGCTCGCGCGGGTGGAGCGGCCATTCGAACTCGCAGCCGATCTCGCAGCCCGTCTCCCCGCCCTTATCGACGTCGCGCACCCAGACCACCCGGCTCCGCCGCGGCTCGAGGCCGGCCAGCTTGAGCCAGACCTCGTCGCCTTCCTGGTGCGGCTCCTCGGCCTCGGCCTTGAACCCGCCCACGGAGATGTCGACGACGACGGCCTTGATGGTCTTCGCCCCGTTCTCGCGCAGAGCGGCGGCGAGGTTGACGATCCGGCGCTCGGCCTTGCGGCCGTCGGTGATCGGGATCTGGGACAGCTCGGCGTCGATGAACAAGGTGAGGCCCCCTCAAGGCAAGTGACCCGCTTGTCCTAGCGGATGCCGGTAAAGATTAGGTTGCGGGGGGAAGGCGGCCCGGAAGAGATCGGGGCCGGCGCTTTCGACGGCGCCGGCCCCCCTCGGATACGCGACTCGAGGACCGCCTGTCCGCGTGGCCTGCATCGGGCGGCGGGCAAGGCTTATGCGACGGGGCGGTTGAGGAAGCGCTGAACGAAGCGGTTAGCGCAGGTTAAGCCATTCCCCCTTCACGCCGCTTCCGATCCGCTTTCGTTCGGGGAACGGAAGACGCCCCCGTAACGGAAGCCGGCGCCGACCCGAAGAAGGCGGAAGCGGCAAGCCGCCCCCGCCCCCCCCGGTCGCGTACCAAGGCTCCGGTCTGCCAGCCAAGGCTTGAGAAAAGGTTTAGCCCTTCAGAAGCTCCGGATCCGCGGCTCCGCCCGCCGCTCGCCCAGCATCAGCTCGCTCAACGCCCACACCATCGCATCCGCCCGGTCCGGGCTCCCCTTCCCCGAATAGCCCCCGCCCAGCACCAGCGCGCACAGCTCGTCCTCGAGCTCCGGAAACGCCCCCGCCAGCTTCGCCCGCCCCGCCTCGAACAGGGCCGCCACCGGCTCCGCCCGGGCCGATTTGCCGTCGGCGGCGTGGACCAGCCTGACCGGCAGCGACACGTCGGCGCCGCGAAGCACGCTCTCGACCATCGCCCCGCCATTGTTCTTCTCCGCCACCACCCGGTGCGCCCCCCAGGCCGAAGCCGCCGCCGCGACCTTGCGCGCCCACCCCTCGGGCGACAGCCCGCCGACGCTCAAATCCGCAAGCACCCAGCCCAGCCCGTCCGAGCCCAAAGCGCACACCACGATCCCGCATTTGTCCCCGTCCACCGAAGCGGGCGGATCCACCCCGATGACGATCCTTCGATGATCCCCGCTCATAGGCCGGCCGCGACAAGCCTCGATCAGGGCCGGAGTCCACAGCGCGCCTTCGACATCGTCGAACAGCCTTCCCTCCAGCTCCTGCCGCCCGAGCCTCGTCCCGGCATAGGCCGCTTCGATCCGCGAGCGCACGCCGGCCGCCAGATGAGGGTTGTCGCGGGTGCGCCCGAGGGTCTCGGTGAAGCCGGGCAGGGCCCGGATCCGCTTCATCAGCGCGATCGTGCGCGGAGTCGTCGTAATCACCGTCCGCGGCCGGGCGCCGCGCCTCAGCCCCATGACCAGGGTGTCCCAGGTTTCGTCGCCATGCGCCCATTTGGCGAGCTCGTCGCACCAGGCGAAATCGTGCTCGGGCCCGCGCAATTTCTCCGGGGTCTCGGCCGAATAAGCGAAGGCCCGGGCCCCGGTCGAAAAGTCGAGCCGCCGCTTGCTCGCCACCCAGCGCGCTTCCTCGCCGCTCGCCGCCACCGCCTGCAGCCCGGCCGGGCCCGCCACCATCACCTTGTAGACGTCGTCCAAATTCGCCCCGACCAGGGCGATCTGGGCCTGCGGAGCCTCCCGCGCCCGCGCCCACACCCACTCGGCCCCGGCCCGGGTCTTGCCGAACCCCCGGCCGGCGCGAAGCAGCCACACGTCCCAATCCGCTTTCGCCGGCACCTGCCCCTCATGCCACTTCGCCCACCACCCCTCCTCGATCGCCCGCCGCACCGGCCCCGGCAGCCCCTTCAGGAACCGCGCCAGCTCCGCCTTCGGCAACTCGCAAGCCCGAGCCAGAAGCCGCCGCGCCTCCAGCTCGACGCTCATTCCCGCTCATCCTGAGTAGGGGTGAGCTTGTCGAACCCCGTATCGAAGGAAGGCGGAAAAGCCTTCAGCCTTTTCGCCAGCGCCGCGCAGACCTCGTCCAGCCCCGCCCGGGGAGGAGCCGCCTTCCCCGGCCGCCCCCCATCCTTAAGGTTGCACGTCAAATCCCGAAGCGCCGCCATCAGCTTGACCAGGTCCGCGATCTGCCGCGCGTCCGGCGGCCCGTCCATCCGGGCCGCGATCTCCGGATCGAGCGTCCCCTCCGCCCGCTCGATCTCAAGCTGGATGCGAAGCGCCGCCAGTTTCCCCACCGCCTGCTCCAGCGCCACCCAATAAGCCTCGCGAAACTCCGCATCGGTCCGCCGATGCGTGAACACCGCCCCGACGGAAAACCCGATGGCGGCCGCCGAGGCCGCCGCATTGGCCGTGCACGCAAAGCTCTCCAGGAACGCCGCCTTCGCTTGCCTGCCGAACAGCCTCCGCCGAGTCCGCCGCCGCCGCTGCAGCTTGCCGTTGCGGCCGCTCAGGATCGGATCCTGCCGATCATCCTGAGCCTGTCGAAGGACCCGATCATCCTGAGCCTGTCGAAGGACGTCATCACCCATCATCCCCTCCCACGGTAGAAACATAAAAGCCGGCGCGTCCCCGCACCGGCTCACACACCTCGTCATCCCGGCGCAGGCCGGGATCCATGAACACTGACCTATGAAAACCCGCTCCGGCCAATGTCACCCCGACCGCGTTTCAGGGGTCAAACCCGCCGCCGCCGTGCCGGTCGATTTTTCAACGCAACGACGCTACGATGCAAAGAGCGCGGAGCGCTCCTCCCCGGCCCAGGCTGGCGACAAAGTCATTTGCCCGGATTGCCCGGCGTTGGTCCTCTTCGCGGAATCTTCGCGTCTTTGCGTCTTCGCGTTTCAAAAATGAGTTCGCACCGAGGCGTCGAAAAAGCCGCCTGCACCTCTGCCGACCGGCTCGCGCACTGCCGCCGAACCGGCAGCTACACTTCTCCAGTGTTCCTGTTTTGTACAGGAACAGCGTGACGCTGTCAAGCCAAACTAACCGCTCCGGCAAATCCTATTTTCAGGCGCGATTCGCGCCGGATTTCCGCCGCCGAAGCGAAACGCTACTCGGGCGGGCAAATCCTATTTTTGTGCGCGGAAGAATATTTTTGGGGGCCTGTTTCGCTAGCGAAAGCCTGGCCTGCTGCATAATTCCCGCAATCGCGATTCGCTTACAGGCAAGGTGCGTAGGTGCTAAGTTACACCTGGTATGGACCGGTGACCTTTGCCCCTGTCATGTTTTAGGTTTGGCAGCCTAGGCTGGAACACAGACGTGTGATTCAACCGAGGGTGCAAAGAGTTTAAAAGCGCACGGACTGTTAAGGCTAAAAGAGGATCACATGGGCACGCTGTCCGGGATCGCTGCTGCCGTCAAGCGCCGACCGCAGAGAGACAGAGTTACGGTCGCCATCGCTCCATTAGGCAATCCACACTTCATTGGTCGTTGAGTTCCGAAGCAGCAGCTTAGCGCGGCTGGGTCGTGCTACTCACTTCTACAGACGGGTCAGGCCCTCGCCCCCTCCAACCTAGCATCACGAAAAGCACAGCAACATTCGCCACGACGCCGAGGAGGACAGCCGGAATCTCGTCGGGTAAAAACTTCGGCGCCAGCCACCAGCCCAACACCCCAGCCGCCAGAGCGAGCCAAAAAACTTTGGTTGGATGGCGTCGATCCTCCGTCAAAATTAGCCAAGCGAAAATTGGCATCATCGTTGGCGCCCAGATCGTGTAGCCTACTAGAAGGATGTCGATCAGATCACTCCAGATGAAGGGAATAACCATTCCGAGCAGTGAGATAAAAAGCATCGCTAATCTGGCCAAGACACCCTGCTGATCCGCATCCAGTTTAACTACTCCACCGACCACATCGCGAGCCAGCGCCGTGCCGCCAGTGTTCAAAATGGCGTCAAACGTCGAGTGGGTTAGTGCCAATAGGCTCACGAATGCGAGAGCAAGAATGAGGCTTGCGGTAAATCCAGTGGTTCCAAGGACGGCGGTAATATTTCCGAGAAGGACGAACTCGGGATCAGCAACGTGCACAGCTCTCGCGGCGACACCGGCACCTGTAACGACAAAATACCAGACGCCTGCGAGCAAGCCCGCGAGGATGAATCCCCATCGGGCCGCATCTGGGCTTCTCGCCATAAGGGCTCTTTGTGCGTAAAACGGCAATAAGAGTTCCCCAAAAAAGTAAGTTAAGGTAACTGCAAAAATCGCTGCAAAGGTCACCTCTTCAGCGGGAGGTGGAGACGACGGGCCCACAACCGGAGCACCGGAAAATAATATTGACAATGTGGTGCCAAGAACCACAAATAGCATTACAATTATTAATCCAGATTGAAAAATGTCCGTTCGTACAACAGTCGCCAAGCCTCCAGCGGCGGTCATGACTCCAATTGATCCTGCAACTGCAATTATTCCGTAAAGTTTTGGAACTCCCATAAAAGTATCAAGGATCTGCGCGCCCGCAAGTACCAGAAGCCCTGCAAACGGAATAGCTTGAAGCACGATAAGCGCTCCAACTCCAACCCGTGCGGACGGACCGAACCGTTCAGAGAATATATCTCCTAAGGTTTGCGGCTTTCCGGACTTCATCTTAATACGGCGAACGAAGAAAACACCCGCTACAATTTGAGCCAAGGCTGCTCCGAGCGGACCTAGGGCCCAGATATATCCGTGCGTGTATCCCTTGGCAGACAGACCTAGCGCGTCAGCTGGACCCAACATGGTTGCCGCCACAGTTAGACCAACGATCCACCACGAATATCTTGCCGTGCCGATCGCCTCTCGTTCAATACCGCGACTCTCTCTACGCGTCCGCCCTTCCAGAAGGGTCCAAATCAGCACTCCAAGGGATACAGCAATATAAAGAGCGATAGACCAGTATTGATATGACGCTTGGAACATCAAAGCGCTCCTAAATTAACTGGACTAATATCAATTGTTAGTGCGTGATATCCAATCAATACGTAAACAAGAACCGCAACCCACAGGAACGGTCGACTCTCAAGCCATGCAGGCCTTTTGTTTCGAACAATAAAAAGAGAGGAGTGAAATATAAACATTAGTAATAGCAAAAGGATAGGTAGATAAATGACTACTGGCAGCGATGTGGTCAACATGGACTCAGTCCATTTGACGCCGGGAGTCGCCTTGGCTGCAAGAGGGGTGCGAAGATAATCCATCCCTGCAAAGGCGAGAAGAAAGACCATTGAAGTTTGGAGACTTTGTACCAAACGAAAGCTATAGGTATCTGGCCATTCTCCGTTCTTGAACGCCCCATAGGCGCTGCCAACCATAGCGGAGAAAAGAGCAACAAAATCGGACGGTGTCAGCACGAAGTCTCCCCGGGCAGTGAGCAACCCAAGCCTACAGCGAATATCCTCGCCACAGGCCTACCTTATAAAAGCAGGCACCCGCGGGTACGTGCGCTTGCACGTGAACCTCCGACGGAGTCTTCATAGCGGGTGGGGTCCTCAACGAAAAGGAAAACCTGCGATGAGAAAAAGTGTTTCTTGCGAGTAAGTTGCCCCAACGCCTGCAAGATGTCCGCATCTGTCTACGCCGATACTTGCAACTCTCAACTTGATGCACCGACCGACGTGGAGAAACTTCGGCTGAAGCGCGTGCAGGGAGGCGAGTACCTTCGCTCTGAGAAGTCATGCTCTGGGCTTGGGCGCATTGCCAAACCCCCGCAAAACCCTATCTCCCCCTCAATCAACCACGCCTTGGGAGAGAGAAATGCCCGCCCCAGCCCCCATGTCCTGCCCCCATTGCGCCATCCCGCTCGTGATGAGCGAACGCCAGGGCATAGAGATCGACTATTGCCCGACCTGCCGCGGCATCTGGCTCGATCGCGGCGAGCTCGACAAGATCCTCGAACGCGCCGCCGCCGACACGACCCCCGCCGCGCCGCAGCCGCCCCGCGCGCCCCAGCCGCCGATCGCCCCGCAGGCCCCCTACCCGCCGCAGGGCCAGTACGACCCCCGCTACGACCAGGGCCGCCACCACGACCAAGGCCACGGCCGCCACCACAAGCGGCGGAAGTCGTGGCTCGAGGAGATTTTCGACTGACGAGGCAGGGCGCCCTGCCACTCATTCTCGAAACATAAGGGACACGTACTTTTTCGCGAAAAAGTACGTGTCCCTATTTGCCAGCCGCCTGTCGGTGGCTGCAGACTGTCCGTTCTGGGCCAGACGCCTGTGCCCGCCCCCCGGCGCCTCGACATCAATTTCAAAGAGAAGACGCAACGACGCGACGTGGAGTTGCCTTTTCTACGTCGCGCCTTCGTGCCTTTGCGCCTTCTCTCGAAAAATCCAGGGCCTGCCGGCCGCCGAGGAGACGTACGCGATGCGATGAGGAGGATGTCGGGCGGTTTCGGGACGTGATATGGTGTAGGCCTTCGCGGGGGCCGGCGCCATGACCGAAGCGGAAGCTTTCCTGAAATATGATTATGCCGAAACTAAGGATCTGTTGAAGACCTTCATCACTCTGATCTCGGCCACGCTCGTCCTATCCCTCACCTTTTCCGAAAAAGTCATCGGCTTCAGCGAGGCTGCCAAAGCCACCCAGTACGTGCTGTTCGCGGCGTGGGCGCTCTTCATCGCTGCCCTGATCTGCGCAGGGATCGGGATGGCCTTCATCGCGGCGGCCGCTGGGAAAATCCTTTACGGCGAAATACCGCTATTCAATTGGAATTTCTGGACACTGGCATTGACCTCGTGGGTCTTCGTACTGCTCGCCGGCGGCACCTATGTCTGCGGGCTTATCGCTTTGGCTTGGTCGGCGGCACGCTCGATCATGGCCGGTTCCTAACGGAACGAAACTGGCGGACGGCCGACCTACGGCCTCGACCCGACAAGGTAATCCCCCGTTCACCCGCCTGAGCTACACGTCGGGCCGCATTGCCAAAGCCCCGCGAAATCCTATTTTAAGGGCGAAGCGGCGGCGAGCGCCGCGCCGGCCTGAGGGCCCAGGAGAAACCCGTTGAGCGACCAGACCCCCCGCAAGCCCGACAAGGACCCCTCCAACCCGTGGATGAAGTCGCTCTTCATCTGGGCCGGGATCCTGCTGGCGCTCATCCTGTTCGTCCAGATCGTCGACGGCGGGTCGCGGTCGGCGGCCGGGAATGCGATGGCTTATTCCGAATTCCTCAACCGGGTCGACGAAGGCTCGGTCAAGGAGGTGTCGATCGGCAAGGAGGTGATCTCCGGCAAGCTGACCAACGGCGATGCGTTCCGGACCAACTTCATCCCCGATCCGCAGCTCACCTCGCGGCTTCGCGAGAAGGGCGTCTCGTTCCAGGGCGAGCCCGAGCCGCAGACCAGCGTCTGGCTGATCCTGCTCTACCAGTCGCTGCCCTTCCTGCTCATCCTCGGCATCGCCTTCTTCATCATGCGGCAGATGCAGAAGAACGCCGGCTCGGGGGCGATGGGGTTCGGGCGGTCGAAGGCGAAATTGCTGACCGAGAAATCGGGGCGGGTGACGTTCGACGACGTCGCCGGGATCGACGAATCGCGCGAGGAATTGCAGGAGATCGTCGACTTCCTGAAGGACCCGACCAAGTTCGCCCGGCTGGGCGGCAAGATCCCCAAGGGCGCGCTCCTGGTCGGCGCCCCGGGCACCGGCAAGACGCTTCTCGCCCGCGCCGTCGCGGGCGAGGCCAACGTGCCCTTCTTCACCATCTCGGGCTCCGACTTCGTCGAGATGTTCGTCGGCGTCGGCGCAAGCCGGGTGCGCGACATGTTCGAGCAGGCCAAGAAAAACGCCCCCTGCATCGTCTTCATCGACGAGATCGACGCGGTCGGGCGGCATCGCGGCGCCGGGCTGGGCAACGGCAATGACGAGCGCGA
Organism: Allosphingosinicella sp.; assembly: GCA_035719905.1. Lineage (GTDB taxonomy): Bacteria > Pseudomonadota > Alphaproteobacteria > Sphingomonadales > Sphingomonadaceae > Allosphingosinicella. The sequence continues at coordinate 26,666 of DASTFN010000070.1, read as the reverse complement.
GCAGACCCTCAATCAGCTGCTCGTCGAGATGGACGGCTTCGAGGCCAATGAAGGCATCATCATCATCGCCGCGACCAACCGGCCCGACGTGCTCGATCCGGCTTTGCTGAGGCCCGGCCGCTTCGACCGCCAGGTGGTGGTGCCGAGGCCCGACATCGAGGGCCGCGAGAAGATCCTCGCCGTGCACATGAAGAAGGTGCCGCTGGCGCCCGACGTCGACCCGCGCACCATCGCCCGCGGCACCCCCGGCTTCTCCGGCGCCGACCTCGCCAACCTCGTCAACGAGGCCGCCCTCCTCGCCGCCCGCAAGGGCAAGCGCCTGGTCGCCATGTCGGAATTCGAGCTGGCAAAAGACAAGGTCATGATGGGCGCCGAGCGCAAGTCGATGGTGATGACCGAGGACGAGAAAAAGGCGACCGCCTATCACGAGGCCGGCCACGCCTTGGTCTCGCTCCACGTGCCGGGCTGCGACCCGCTGCACAAGGTGACGATCATCCCGCGCGGCCGGGCGCTGGGCGTGACCTGGAACCTGCCCGAGCGCGACCGTTACTCGATGTCGATGAAGCAGATGAAGGCGCGGCTCGCGCTCTGCTTCGGCGGCCGGATCGCCGAGCAGCTCATCTACGGGGTCGAGGAATTGAACACCGGCGCTTCCAACGACATCCAGCAGGCGACCGACATGGCCCGCTCGATGGTGATGGAATATGGCATGTCGGCCAAATTGGGCTGGCTCCGCTACCGCGACAATCAGGAGGAGGTGTTCCTCGGCCACAGCGTCGCCCGAAGCCAGAGCGTGTCGGAAGAGACGGCGCGGCTGATCGACAGCGAGGTCCGCCGGCTGATCGAGGAGGCGGAAAGCGCCGCCCGTACCGTCCTCACCGAGAATCTCGACGAGCTCCACCGCCTCGCCGGCGCCCTGCTCGAATATGAGACCCTGAACGGCGAGGAGGCGAAGAAGGCGATCAAGGGCGAGGATATCGGCCGCGAGGACCCGAACAACCGCCGGCCGTCCATCCCCGTCGCCGGCACCTCGATCCCCTCGACCCGGCGCCCCCGCGGCGGCGGCATCGGCGGCCCGGCGCCCCAGGGGGCCTGAGGGAAGCGTTCAGCCGGCAGTCAGGCCGGGGGCGCTCCTTTGCTCCCTCACGTGGGAAGGGAAATTTCGGTGAAGAAGACGCTGCTTGCCGCGGCCCTGCTGGCGGCGGTCCCGCTGGGCTCGGCGCAGGCGATGGACGTCGCCGCCTTCCTCGCCAAGGCCGACGCGCTCCAGAAGAAGGGCATGCTGGCGCTGATGTCGAGCGACTATAAATTGCTCAAGAGCGAGATCGAGACGCAGGCGGCGGCCCTTCGCGCCGAGCGGCTGGCGGCGGAGCGGGCGCGGCGCAGGGCCGCTTATTGCCCGCCCGCCAAGCAGTCCCTGACCAGCGGCGAGATCATCGCCGCCTTCCGCACCATCCCCGCGGCGCAGCGGCCGCGGATCCAGGTCAAGGATGCGCTTCGCGCCCTGATGGCGCGCAAATATCCCTGCCGCGCCTGATTCTAGCCGAGCACGCCCAGAGCGAGCAGGCCGGTGAAGAACAGGCTGGCGGCGATGAAGGCGAAGTTGATCAGGACGAGGGTCCGCCACAAGGCGCTCCAGCGCGACAGCGCGTAGGCGCCGCGAAGCTGCCGGTAGATGTGGAGCGGCGGGATGAAGAGCATCGCGAAGCCCGCGATCACGTCCGGCGAGCCGAGCAGGCGAAGGACGCTCAGAGCGATCACCGCGAGGCTCATGAACGCGATCGAGTAAGTGACGAAGACGGTGTGGTCGTAGGCCTTGTAGCGCCGGTAGCGGCGCCGGTGGAGGAAGAGCAGCCACAGGAAGGGCACCGAGATCGGGATCAGGGCCCAGGAGAATTTATAGGCGTTGGTCTGAAGCTTGTAGGCGAGCAGCTTCGGATTCTCCTTCGCCTTGCGGTAGGATTTGCGGAACCATTCGTTGAGGGAATCCGCGCCGGTGACGATCGTGAAATCCTCGGAGGCCGCGACCTTGTCGGCCTTCGTCACCGGGCCGGCGACCGCCTCCTTGTCGGCTTTCGCTTCCGCCGCCTCGCGCTTCTCCTCGGCGTCGATCAGCGCCAGCGCCTTGTTGAACAGCCGTTCCTTGAGCGCGAGCTGCGCCTCCGTCTGCTCGATCCGCGAGTCGACCCTCTTCGTCGGCTGCTTCGCGGCCACCAGCTGCGCCCGCTCCGCGCGGAGACCGTTCAGCTCCTGAACGGTCTCGGCGCGCGCCTCGGCGAAGTCGCGCCTCGCCTCCGCCCGCTCGTCGGCAGGCGTCTGCTCCGCCTTCATCGACGACCCGCTCCCGATCGGCCCGCCGATCGTCGAGAAGATGGCGAACATCAGGAAGACCGAGAACAGGAACAGGGCCATGGGCGAGACGAAGCTGGCGCGCTGGCCGGCGACGTAGCGGCGGGTCAGCTCGCCGGGCCGCCAGGCGAGCAAAGGCAGGGTCCGCCACAATTTGCCGTCGAAATGGAGGACGCTGTGGGCGAGGTCGTGCCAGAAGGCGGTCAGGGTCCGGTGGACGTGCCCCGCCTGGCCGCATCGGTGGCAATGGGGGCCGATCAGCTCGGTGCCGCAATTGAGGCAGGCGCCGGGGCCGTCCTCCTCCCCCTCGCCGGCGGCCGGCTCGACGGCGCGCGCGGCGAGGCCGCCCGTCACCGCCTCGCCGACGCCTTCCAGACCCCCCGTGATCATGCCCCTTTCATGACGGAGCCGGGCGGGCGCGTCGAGATGGTTTGCGGAAGGTTCGGAAGAACCTTTCCTTCCGTCCTCAGTTTCAGCATCCTGCATAAGTCATCCGACCTCGAGGCCTGGATCTCGCGCTGAGCTTGGAAGGGTTCCGAGGGCGGTTCAAAAAGGGCTTGAACCCGGGGCCGGCTTCCGGTGCATTGCCAGGCTCGAATTGGCGCGACCGGGGGGACTGGCATGTGGCTGCTCGACAAGATGCTGGCCGGTTACGTGCGCCGCGGCGAGCTCAAAGTCATCGACCATAAGGGGCGGACTTACCTTTACGGCAAACCCGATCCCGAATTCGCCCCGGTGACCGTCCGCCTCGCCGATTCGAGGGTCGTGCGCGACATCGCGCGCGATCCGGGCCTGGGCGCCGCCGAGACCTACCGGGACGGTCGGCTGCTGATCGAGCAAGGCGACATACTCGATCTCGTCAACATCATCCGCGGCAGCCACAAATGGGAGGACAGCGCGGGCTCGAACAAGTTCCTGAAGAAGGGCGGCAAGCTCGGCCATTGGCTCGGCTCGCTCAACTGGCGCAAGCGGTCGCGCAGGAACGTCGCCCATCATTATGACGTCGGCAACGATTTCTACCGCCTCTTCCTCGACGCCAACCTCCAGTATAGCTGCGGCTATTTCACCGACCTCGCGCACAGCATCGAGCAGGCGCAGCTCGACAAGATGACCCATGTCGCCGCGAAGCTTCAGCTTCGGCCGGGGCTGAGGGTGCTCGACATCGGCTGCGGCTGGGGCGGACTCGCCCTCCACCTCCACAAGCTGGCCGACGTCGACGTGCTCGGGATCACCTTGTCCAGGGAACAGCTGGAGGTGGCGCGCCGCCGCGCCGCCGACGCAGGAGTCGCGGACCGGGTCAGGTTCGAGCTGATCGACTATCGCGACGTCGCCGGACGGTTCGACCGGATCGCCTCGGTCGGGATGTTCGAGCATGTCGGCCAGCCCTTCTTCAGGGCCTATTTCCGCAAGGTCCGGGAGCTCCTCGCCGACGACGGAGTGGCGCTCATCCACACCATGGCCCGGCTCGGCGGGCCGGGGACGACCGACAGGTTCATGCAGAAATACATCTTCCCGGGCGGCTATCTGCCGGCGCTGTCGGAGATCGTCGCGGCCAGCGAGCAGGAGAAACTGATCATGGCCGATTGCGAGACCTGGCGGCTCCATTACGTCCACACCATCCGCCACTGGTACGAGCGCTACACCGCCAATCGCGAAAGGATCGTCGCCCTGTACGACGAGCGCTTCTACCGGCTCTGGCAATTCTACCTCGCCGCCTCGCTGACCCTGTTCCGCGACGCGGCGATGGGCGTCTACCAGCTCCAGTATTTGCGGCGCCGCGACGCCACGCCGCTGACGCGCAATTATATGTTCCGGGACGAAGAGCGGCTGGTGGCGGTGGCGGGGGCTCCGCCGGCGGCTCCGGTGTAGCCCAACGTCATCCCGGACTTGATCCGGGATCCATAAACACCGTCGCCAATTAGCTCGAGCCACCGTGTTCGTGGATTCCGGCTTTCGCCGGGATGACGGGATTGGCGACGGTCAGGCCCGAACCGCTCTCGCTTCCTCTATTACCAGATCCTGCCGGATCTTCTTCGCGACCGCGGCTGTGCCGCCCGTGGTCTCCTGGAACAGGCCGAGCGACTCGAACTCCTCCGCCGTCGGCGGCTGAAGGGCGACGTCGGTATATTGGTAGCGCCCGGGATCGGCGAGGATCCGCCTGATCAGCGCCCTGGCCCGAAGATAGCCGCGCACGTAGCGGACGATCTTGACCGCGCTCCCGGCGACGTGGCGCGGGTAGAAGGTCAGGGCCGGCTCGCGGCGGAATCCGGAACGGCGGGCCCGGCGGCGCTTGCGCCGGAAGACCCCGCCTTCGAGGGCGTGGAGGCCCTCTATTTCGTAGATCAGCTTGAAGTCGGTGAGATATTGGAGCGCCTTCTTCGGGCGGTTGGCGGGCAGGCGGGCGTGGCGGCGGGCGACCGTCTCCATATGGTCCCAGGTGAAATAGGCCTTCCAGGCGGCGCGATAGGCCTCGTCCCATTCCTCGTCGCTCATTCGCGGATGGTGGCTGACCCGGTGGTGAAGATTGTATTTGTTGAGGTCGGGATCCATCCACTCGCCCGCTTCGTGCATCCGGCGATGGTCCTCCGAGCCCGGCAGCGGGGTCAGGATGAAGAACTCCAGCACGTCGAGCGGCAGCTCGCGCTTGATGATCTCGATGTCGCGGAGGATCGACTCCTTGCTGTCTCCGGGAAAGCCGAGGATGTAGCCGGCGAAGGTGAACACCCCGCGCTCGTGCCATTGCTGCAGCATGTGGCGATATTCGGTGATCTTGTTCTGGCGCTTGTTGGCGGCGAGGAGATTGTCCGGATTGATGTTCTCGAGCCCGATGAACACCCGCATCGCCCCGGCGCGCTTGGCCTTGTCGATGAAATTGGGGATCTGGTGGCAGAGCGTGTCGACCTGGAGGGTGAGGTTGACCTTGATCCCCTCATCGTCGCGAAGCGCGATCAGCCGGTCGAAAAACTCCTCCCAATGCCGGTTGCGGGCGAGATTGTCGTCGGTGATGAAGAGCGCCTTGACGCCCTGGGCCGCGTTCTCGCGGACGATCGCCTCGAGGTCGTCGGCGGTCCGGAAGCGGCTCTTGCGCCCCTGGACGTTGATGATCGTGCAGAAGCTGCACTGGAACGGGCAGCCGCGCCCCAGGTCCATGCTCGACCAGCCCTCCACATAGCCCTTGAGCGCGCTTGGCGGCAGCATCGGCACCGGCGCCCCGGCCAGGCTCGGCAGGTCATTGAGGTAATTGTAGACGGGCTTCAGGCTGCCGTTCCAGGCGTCGCGAAGAACCGCGTCGAGCCGGCCCTCCTCGCACTCGCCGGCGAAGATCGAGCAGCCCATGTCGAGCGCTTCCCTTATCTCCGGCGGCACCTCCTTGAGCATCGAGAGGCAGCCGGAGACGTGGAAGCCGCCGATCATCACCGGCAGGCCGGCGGCGCGGAACTCGCGGGCGAGGTCGAGGGCCCGGTCATATTGGTTGGACTGGACCCCGACCAGGCCGATCAGCGCCTTCGCGCCGCGCCGGCGCAGGCCGCGGACGATCCGCGCCGGGACGATGTGGCGGTTGGTCTCGTCATAGACGGTCAGCTCGATCGCGACGTCGGGACCGAGCACCTGCCGCTCGGCGCAGTCGGCGGCGATTCCGTTCAGGGCGGCGAGCGAGTTGGACGGGATGAGCCCCCGCCACCAGGTGATCGGATAGCCGTCGTCGTCATAATGCGACGGCTTGATCATGATGAAGTCGAGCTGGCGTGGCTCCCCCATTGGGGCTGTGTATATTGTTTCGGCGGCAGCGGCCAGCGCGCCCAAAATCCCTCGCTTGACACGATGCCCGGATTGTGTAACTACGTAATTAGGGGCCAAGTCGCAACCGTCCGTGGAAGAAAGTTGTGATGATCGGTGGAGATTTCCTACGACGCTGAGAAGCGTGAGTGGACACTCGAACATCGGAGGGTGGATTTCGAGGACGCCATTCACGTTTTCGCCGGTACCGCGATCACAATCGAGGACGACCGGAAAGACTATGGTGAGACGCGCTTCCAGACGTTTGGACTACTCCACGACCGGATGGTTGCAGTGGTGTGGACCCCTCGCGGCAAAGCTCGCCACATTATCTCCATGAGAAAAGCGAATGAGCGCGAACAAAGGAAATATGAAGCCCAGCTCGAATGATCCCGACGAAGCTTGCGAGTGGCCGGATGAAGTGTGGGACCGGGCGGAAATCGCCGTTGCCGGCAAAGTGGTTCGTCCGGCCGCGGGGACCCTAACGCGGCGCGGGCGCCCGCCGATAGGTAATGAGCCGAAGAAGCAGGTCACGCTGCGATTGCCGTCCGAGGTAATTGAGCACTTCCGCGCTGGCGGCAAGGGCTGGCAGTCGCGAATTGGCGACGTGCTGGTCCGGCATATAGACGACGCACGCGGACGGCGAGGCGTCGCGGAGGAGCGGGAGGCTTATCGCGGCGAGGAGGAAAATTAATCGCTGAGCCGCGACGTGATTCGCCAAAGCCGCCGAGGAGGAATTTACGAAGCCGAGGCAGTCGGTTATCCCCGCCCCAATGCTGATTTCCGCCTTCCTCGCCCTCGCCGCCGCCCCGGCCCAGCCCGACTGCACCGGCACCCCGAGCGCCACCCGCCTCCACGTCCGGGTCGACAACGTCAAATCGAGCCGCGGGCTGGTGGCGGTCACCCTCTACACCGACGTTCGGCGCAAATTCCTCGCCAAAAGGGGGTCGCTCTACGTCGGGCGGGTGCCGGCGCGGCAGGGGCGGACGGACGTCTGCATCCACGTGCCGACGCCCGGGATCTACGCGCTCGCCGTCTATCACGACGCCGATTCCGACCGGAGCTTCGACCGGACCACCCTGGGCCTGCCGTCCGAAGGTTTCGGATTCTCCAACAACCCGCCGACCTTCCTCGGCATGCCCAATTTCGGCTCGGTCCGGATCCAGGTGCCGCGATCGGGCACAAGGACGATGGTGAAGCTCAAATATCCGTGAGCGCGGCGGGGGCGGCGACGACCCCCTCGACGGGCCTTCCGGTGCGAAGGATGGCGGGGACGGCCATCAAAATGTAGGCGACCCAGATCGTCGCGAAAATCGCCAGCAGCCAGGTCACCAGCATCCCCCAGCCGGACAGGATGATGAGCGCGTTGCCCAAGGCGAAGAAGTCGCGGCTGGTGATGGCGACGAGGAAATTGGTGATCTTCGCGGGGATCCCGTCCGGGTAGCGGGTCCGGTAGTGGACCTTGACGATGTCGAAGCTGCCGCGGTCGCCGGCGCTGTTGGCGAGCATCCGGATGAGGAGCAGCCCGATCACGGCGAGGATCAGGCACCAGCCGCCGACGAGGAGATGCTCCGGACCGTAGAGTCGGGAGAGGGAGACGGTGACGCCGAGATAGAAGAGCAGGTTCGTGACCATGTCGACCGCGCTGTCGAGCATCGCGCCGCGCTCGCTGCTTCGCCAGGTCGCGCGCGCAATCTCCCCGTCGATGCCGTCGACGACCGAGGCGACGTGGAACAATATCCCCCCCAGGATCAGCCCGCCGGGGCCCGGCTGGAGGAAGGAGACGAACATGACCAGGCCCATCACCGCGGTGGCGATGGTGAGGTGCCACGGCCTTATCCCGTCGATGTTGAGAAGGACGGCCGACAGGCGCTGCGAGAGGGGCCGGTTGAGCCAGCGCGAGACGATTCCGTCGCTGGCCTTGGTGGTCGCGGCGAGGACCTTGCGGGCGGCCGCCCCCGGCCGGTCGAGATCGAGGAGGTCGGCCTCGAGCGCCGTCTCCGCCCCCGTCCCCTCCCGCTCCGCGACGATTTCGGCCCCGCATTGCAGCCGCGCATTATCGCCGGCGGCGAAGCGGCGGAGACGGCCGGCGAGGAGGATGTAGCGGTCGCAGTACAGCCTTACGGTCGGCGGGTAGCCGGCCAGATCGAGCTGGGCCCGGACGTCGCGGGCGGCGACCAGCCGGAACCGGGCTCCGGCGCAGATCCGCTCCATCTCGAGCCGCAGGTTATTGGGCAATTCGCCCCGGTCGACGGCGAGCCAGATCTCCGACGCTCCGGCCGCGACCGCTTCGCCTGCCGCCCGGGCGGCGAGCGGGAGTCCGGCAAGCCGGCCGGCCGGATCCCGACTGGCACCGAAGATCAGAACCGCCCGCCACCCCATCCGTCTGGTGCCGCTCCTCTCGCTTTCTTGTCTTATTCTCTTAGAACGGGCGTGCGGTGGATGACGAGAGGCTATTTCGCCGCGGCGGCCCGGATCGGCACGGAGGGGCGATGAGCGGCGCGGGAGGGACAAAGCGATTGCCCCGGAGCAGAGGCCGCCTCGCTTTGCCCGGCCTGCTCAACCTCTATCTGCTGCGCGGGCTCGTCGCACCGTTCGTCCTCGCCTTCTTCCTGATCAGCGCGGCGATGATGCTCGAGCGGGGGCTGCGCGTGGCTCAGGAGATGGCGGCTTCGGGGGCGCATCTCGGCCTGTTCGTGCCGATCATGGCGCAGCTCCTCCCTTATTATCTCGGCCTCGCCCTTCCGGTCTCGTTCACGGTCGCTTTGGTGGTCATGCTTGCCGACCGCGACGAGGCGCTGGAGCTGGAGGCGATGCTGGCGAGCGGGGTGTCGCTGAGCCGGCTGGCGCTTCCGCTGACGGCGGCGGCGCTCGCCGTGGCGGCCGCGACCCTCCTCGCCAATTCCTGGCTCGAGCCGCGCGGGCGCTACGGCTTCCGGCTGCTCACCGCACGGGCGCTCGAGGAAGCGCGAATCAGCGACCTCAAGCCGCTCGCTTTCTACCAGCCGGCCCATGGCGTGACCCTGAGCTTCGAGCGGATCGGCGACGGCCGGGCCGAGGGCCTGTTCCTCCACCGCGCCCTGCCGGGCGGCGGCGAGCAGGTGCTGACCGCCCGTTCCGGCGCCCTGACGCGCTCCTCGCCCTCGCCCTTGCTCCAGGTCGCCCTCGAGGACGTGGTCAGCTATGAGGACAATGCCCAGGCGGCGCGGCGCGGCCCGCTGCAGCTGGCCTTCCGGCGCTATGAGCTGCGCGAGCCGATGCGGGCGGGGGGCGGCATCAGGCCGCGCGGCAACGACCAGAAGGAGCTGACTCTCGGCGAGCTGATCGAGGAGAGCCGAACGGGCCGCCGGCGCCTCCCCGCCGCCGCGGTCGGCGCCGAGCTCCACAGCCGGATCGCGCGATCGTTCAGCGTCCTTCTTCTGCCTTTGCTGGCGCTGCCGCTGGCCCTGTCGGTGAAGAAGGCCCGGCGCGGGCTCGGCATAGGCCTTGCGGGTTTCCTCCTCATTCTGTTCCACCATGCGGTGAACTTCACCAAGAAGATGGTCCTCGACGGCAGCCCGCCGCCGGCGGCGGCCTTCCTGCTGCTGGAAGCGGGGATCGCGGCGCTCGTCCTGTGGCTGTTCTTCGCCAGCCGCCACCTTCCCAGCCATGGCCCGCTGACGCCTTTGCTTCGCCCCTGGACCTTCCGGGACCGGCCTTCGGAGCCGGATCGCGCTCCTCGCCTTCGTCTCCCGGGCGGAACGATCACCGCTTATGCGGCCGGACGACTCGCTTTGTGGATCGCCGCCTGCGCCGCCGGCCTCACCCTCACCTTCCAGATGGTCGACATGGTCGAGCATGGCGACGATTTCGTCGAGCGCGGCTTCGACGCGCGCGACATGGCCCGCTACGCGATGCTTCGCCTTCCACTGCTCCTCCAGCAGGTGCTTCCGCTGGCGGCTCTGGCGGGCTCGATGCTGGCCCTGCTCCGGCTCAGCCGGTTCAGCGAGATGGTCGCCATCCGGGCTGCCGGGATCTCGCTCGGCCGGCTGTCGCTCATGGTCCTTCCGGTCGCGGCCGGGGTGGCGGCGACGGGCTTCTTCCTCGCCGAACATGCCACTCCGCGGGCGGAGGCCCGGCTCGCGGCCTGGTGGCAGGAGAGCGATCCGCGCCCGGCCTCGCGGGTGCGCTGGTTCCGGATCGGCGGGGAGATTGCGAGCGCTCGGGGAGTGACGGCCGACGGCCGGGAACTGCGCGGGATCAGCCTCTACCGCCGCGATTCGACCGGCCTGCTCAGCTCGCGCCTGTCGGCGAGGACGGGACGCGAGGCCCCCGGCGGCTGGCGGCTGGCCGGAGTGACGATCGTCAGCCTGACTTCGCGAGGTCCGGAGCGAAGCACGGCGCCGGAAGCCTTCTGGCCCGCGCGCTTCGGCCGCGAGGAGGCGCGGGCTTTGTTCGCGCCGGTGCCGCACATGTCGGCGCAGGCCGCCCGCCGGGCGCTCGCCGGCGAGGCTCCGGTCGGCGAAGGCCCGGCCCGGTTCGAGACCCGGCTCCAGCGCCGCTTCGCCGAGCCGCTGGCGCCGCTCGTCATGCTGATCCTCGCCCTCCCGCTCGCCCTGGCCTCGAGCCGGACCGGCCCGTCCTGGGCCCTCCTCATCTACCCGATCGCCGCCGGGACGGCGTTCGTCGTCGGCGACGGGGTGCTCGCGGTCGCCGCCGCGGCGGGGCTGATCGCGCCCTGGATCGGCGCCTGGGCCGCGCCTTTGCTGTTCGGACTGCTCGGGATCACAATCGCCCTCTATTCGGACGGCTGAGCTTCGGCGAGACGGCGGCGCAGGAAATCGGCGATGCGCTCGGCACGGTCGTCCCAGCCGAAGCTTGAGGCGGTCTCCGCGGCGCCCTCCCCAAGCCGCCGGGCCAGGGCGGCATCGCCGAGGATCCGGTCGAGCGCCGCGGCCGCCTCCCGCGGCTCGCCCGGGCCGACCAGCAAGGCGTTGCCGCCGTCGACCAGGAGGCCCGCGAGATCGGGAGTGCGCGGCGCCAGGATCGGGCGGGCGGCGGCGAGATAGGAGAAGGTCTTCATCGGCAGGACGCTGCTCCCGAACCGCTCGAGCGGCTCGCTCGACGCCGGGATGAGCAGGAGGTCGGCCGCGGCGAGGTAGAAGGGAAGGCGCTCCGGGCCCTGCCAGGCGACGATCCGGACGTTCGGCCGCCGCCTCGCCTCCGCTTCGATCGGCCCCTCCCCTTCGGAGCCGACCAGCAGGAACAGGGTCTCCGGCCTAAGGTCGGCGAGGGCCAGGATCTGATCGAGCCCCTTCCGGGCATTCATGCGCCCGGCATAAACGGCGATGGCGGCTCCGGGAGGCAGGCCGAGCTGCTCGCGCGCGACGGAGCGGCCGGGCGGAGCGCCGGGATCGGCGCCGTTATGGGCGACGAGCAGCCTGGCTTCGGGGACCCCGGCCCGCCGGTAGCTTTGCGCGGCATATTCAGAATGGAGGATGTAGCCGAGGCAGCGGCGATGGCGGGCCGTCCGCCGGACGTGGCGGCGAAGGAAGGGCCATTCGTCCGGCCAGAGGCGATATTGCTCGGTCGCGAAGGGGATTGGGCAGATCTGGCCGGCGCCGATCATCGCCGGCGCCCGGGAGTAGAGGAGATCGGCGGACCGGATCCGGCGCGAGCGGAACAGCTGGAGGAGCCAGAAGCAGGACGACACCAGATTCGGGCCCGACCACGGGGTCCGAACCTGCACGACCCGGAAATCGCCTTCGACGGCGAACCATGAGCACAGGTCCTCGGCGCTGAGCCCGGGGTCGCGCCGGCCCTTCGGAAGGACGAGCGTCACCTCGACGCCCTGCCGCGCCAGGGCCGCGGCCGTCTTCACGCTCTGCTCCTGGCTGGCGTCCCGGCCGAGCCGCGGCCACAGGACGGGATAGGCTATGCGCATGCCAGCAGCGCGTCGTAATGCGCCTCCAGCCGGTCGATCTGGCGGCGGCGGCAGAAGCGGTCCTCGGCGAGGCGCCGCGCCGCCGGCGCCATTCGCGCCCGGACACGGGTGTTTCCGAGCAGGGCGGCGATCGCCGTCGCCAGCCCGTCGACGTCGCCTTCGAGCACGAGCAAGCCGGTCTTGTCGCCGACGACCGCCTCCGGCACGCCCGAATGGATCGAGGCGACGACCGGAAGGCCGGTCGCGGCGGCCTCGCAAATGACGGTCGGAAGGCCCTCGGAATCGCCGTCGCGGGCGGTGACGCTGGGCACGGCCAGAAGCCAGGCCCGCCGCATCCAGTCGCGAACCGAGTCCGGCGGAAGCTGGCCGAGGAAACGGACCCGGTCCGCGACCCCGAGACGGCGCGCCAGGTCTTCGAGCGATCGCCGCTCCGGTCCATCGCCGATGATCACGAGGTTCCCCTGCGGAACGACCCTGAGCGCGTAGAGAAGGAGCCGGGTCCCTTTCTTCTCGACGAGCCGGCCGACGTGGAGGATCAGGCCGGGGTCCGGCGTTGCGGGGACCGGGCTGAAGAAATCGGTGTCGACGCCGTTGCGCAGCGTGAAAATCCGCTCCGCCGGATAGCCGGCGGCGACGGCCCGGTCGCGGACGGCGTCCGAAACGGCGAGGAAAAGGTCGCCCCGCTCGATCAGCCGGCGTTTGAGCAAAGCGTAACGAATCCAGGACAGTCGGCCGGACAGCAGCATCGGCAGCGGCCGGCGGCCGATCTCGAAGCCGTGCAGGGTCGTCACCAGCGGGATTCCGAGCCGCTCGGCGAGCGGCAAAGCGATCAGGCCGTCGGTGCCGAAATGGGCGTGGATCAGCCGCGGCCGCTCCGCCTCGAGCCGGCGGCCGAGCGCTCCGGCCCGGCCCGCCAGGGTCAGCGCGAGGCGCTCGACCGGCGAGCGCGGAAGCAGGATCGGGATTCCGGGCGGGCACTCCCCCCCTTTGCGGACCAGTCCGACGAGGATCGGGCGGTAGCGGCGAAGGCCGGCGACATGCCCCGTCACGAACGTCTCGGACGGGTTGAACAGAGGCGAGCGGAAGATCGCCACCCGCCGCCTGCCCTGCTCCTCGGAGGCCTCCATCGCCTCTTGGTCTTACCGCTCGCCCGGAGATACAAGCGAAACTTGGAATGGGGGATCGGCCGGGCGTGGGCGAAGGGGGCGAACGGCTGATCATGCGCGGCGCCCAGGCGAGCGCCGCCGGCTTCGTCGTCCGTCTCGCCGCCCGCTTGCTGTTCCTGCTGGCCGCGGGGCGGCTGTTCGGACCGGCCGCCTTCGGCGCCTTCGCCGTCGCCGTCGCCACGGTCGAGCTGGTCGTCGCCGCCGGCAGCCTCGGCACCAAGAAGACCGCCTTCCAGCTGCTGGAGGAGGGCGCCGCCGAGCCGGAGCGGCCGGCCGCCCACCGGCTGATCGACCTCGCCCTGCTCGTCGCCGGAACGAGCCTCTTGCTGTCGCTGCTCGTCGTCGCGGCGGCCCTGCTCGTCCCGGCTGCGATGCTCGCCCCCGCCACCGCGGCCGCCCTGATCCTGCTGGCGCCGATGGCGGCGGGTCAGGCCCTGCTCGACCTGTTCCTGGCGGCGACCCGGTGGAAGCAGGCGATCCGCTACGAAGTCGTGGCGAGGAGCGTCGTCGAGCCCTGGTCGCTCCTCGCCGGCTGCGGCCTCGCCTGGTGGCTCGGGTGGCGGGCGGAAGGGCTGGCGATCGGCTATGGCTGCGGGACCCTCGCCGCGCTCGCCTACGCGATCCTCGGCGCGCGCCGGCAATTCGGCGGCTTCCGCCCGGCCGGCTACCGGCCCTCGCCCGGCGCGTTCGCCCGGATCCTCCGGACCTCGGCGAGCAACGCCTCCACCGACCTCGTCAACACCCTCTACATGCGCGCCGACCTCTATCTGGTGGGTATAATGCTCGGCGAGTCGGCGGCGGGCCTCTACGGAATGGCCCGGCAGATCGTGGCGCCGCTGCGCCAGGTGCGGCAGAGCTTCGACGGGCTGCTCATCCCGATGGTCGCCAAGAGCCTCGCCACCCGCGGCTCCGGAGCGAGCTCGGAGGCGCTCGCCTCCGCGACCCGGCTGATCCTCGTCCTGCAATTGCCCTATCTGCTCGCGGTGGTCGTCGTCGGCGAGCCTCTGCTCGAGTGGCTGGGGCCGGGCTTCGCCGCCGCTTTTGCGGCGATGGCGATCCTCGCCGTCGCGGAGACCCTGCAATCGGCGTTCAGCATCGGCGACCTCGTCTTCGTCTACCTCCGGCCGGGCCTGGGGCTGAGGCTGACCCTGGTCAGCATCGGCGTCGGAATCGCCGCGGCCCTGCTGCTCATCCCTCCGTTCGGGCTCGCCGGCGCCGCCCTCTCGGTCCTCGCCGCCCACGGGGTCAGGGCGGCCTCCCGGAGCCGCCTGCTCAGGTCGCGCTTCGAATTCACGGCGGGCCCGGCCCATCCGCTCGCCCCGGTCGCCGCGGCCGCGCTCGCCGCGGCGGCCGGAACCGCGATCGGCTCGCCGCCCCTGCTCGCCCTCGCCGCCAGCCTCGCAATCTATGCGGCGGCGATCCTGCTCTGGGCCAGGATCGGGCGCCATTCGCTCGGGCTGGCCGGGTTCCAGGGGGAGTGATGCGCTCCGTCATTGCGAGCGCAGCGAAGCAATCCAGTGCCGCCTCCGAGACCCGCTGGATTGCTTCGTCGCTACGCTCCTCGCAATGACGTTAACGCGGCGCGACCCGGTCGTGGCGGAGCAGATAGTCGTTGAGGCGCCGGGCCCGTTCGGCGCGCTGCGCCAAAGCGGCGGCGACGCCGGGATGGTCGGCGGCGCGGTCGGAATGTTGCGACCAGTCCGTGTTGCGCTCGAACAGTCGGGGCCTCGGATCCCCGGGCGCCTGCACCATCGACCAGCGGCCGGTCTCGGCGAACTTCCAGCCCTGGACGGCGAAGGCGAAGCTGGCCGGCCGCCCCTCCCGGACGAGGCTGCGGCCCTGCCAGGCCACCGGCTCGCGCACGCCCAGCAGGTCGGCGAGCGTGGGCGCGACGTCGAGCAGGGTCGCGACTGAGTCGCGGCGCCCCGGGGCGAGTCGGGGATGATGGCCGGCGATGACGATCGGGACCCAGACCGACTCATGGTAGAGGCTGATCCGGCCCGCCGGTATCTCATGCTCGCCGAGGTTGAAGCCATGGTCGCCGACGAGGACGACGAGGGTATCCTCGAGCCAGGCTTCGCCCCTCAGGCTCTCGAAGAACTCCCGAACGACATCGTCCGTGTAGCGGGTGGTGGCGAGGTTGGGCCGGTGCGGGTCCGGCCCGAAGCCGGGCTCGGGCGGATTGAACGGCGTGTGGTTGCTGACCGAGACGACGCTTGCGAAGAAGGGCCGGCCCGACCGTCCGAGCGCCCGTATCCGCCCGGCGGCGGCCCGGAAGACCGGCCGGTCGCGACCGCGCGCTTGCGGGAAGCGCCAGAGCCGGTCGTACCAGCGCTTCAGCCACATCGTGCTGTTGTCCCAGTCCGTGTCGCCGGCGTTGAACATCTCGGCGCGATAGCCTCGGCGGCGAAGGGCTTCGGGGAGGCAATATAATTGGGTGGCGGTGAAGCTGGTGACGAACCGGCTCGAATGGGGCGCGATCGAGCAATGGGTCGCGAACAGGCCGTTGATCGTCGGCATCCCGAAGCTCAGGCCGCGGGTCCAGACCGTCGCACCATTCCCCCGCGCCACACCGTCCAGATAGGGCGTCGGCGAAGGATGGATCCCGGTCAGGAAGCCCATGTCGCGGCCGCGGAAGCTCTCGAGCTGGAGGTAGATGACGTTCCACTTTTTGGGCTCCGGGACGGCCGGCCCCCCCGGCGTTCGCCAATAGGGCCGGCCCGGGTCGGTGAAGCGCCAGCCCGGGTCCGCGCTCTCGGCCAGCCAGCGCCTTTGCCAGGCGCCGGCAAGGGCGGCGAGGTCGGCCGGGGCCGCCATGTCCTCGAAGCCGAGCCTGACGTCGCTGGCGAGCGCCAGGATCGTCGGCTCCGTCCTCCGGATCCGGAAGGTGCTCGACGCCTGCGCCCAGCCGTTCAGGGGCGCCGCCAGCGGCACGACGGCGATCAGGAGGGCGAGCCAGAAGGGCGGACGCCTCGCCGGCGAGGATTTGAGGAGGCGCAGAGCCAGGAAAAGATAGAGGACGGGAACGCCGATCAGCAGCAAAAGCGGGAACAGCGACCCGCCGCGGTCCGCCAGCAGGACGTCCTGGAACAGGCCGTCGCCGAGCGTCGCCGTCCGGGCGTAGATGCTGAGGAAGGAAAGGCTGATCCGGGTTCCGAGGAAGCGTAAAATCTCATGGTCGAATTCGCTGAGGACCAGGTTCGCCGCGACCAGAAGCGCCAGCGCAGGGTTGACGAAGCGCCAGCGCGGATCGAGCGGCCGCCTCCACAGCGCCAGCCAGAGCAGAAGGAACGGGCCGGCGATCAGCCAGGTGCCGAGCCACTCGAAATAGAGCGACAGCCAGAAATAGCGCCGCCATTCGAGCAGGAACGGATCGCCATAAGGTCCGGGCCGGGCGTAGAGCAGGATCTGCAGCAGGGCGCAGCCGAGCCAGCCGAGCAGGGCGACTCGCCAGGCGAGGTCGAACTGGGCCCGGCCGGACGTCATCGCCGTGCTTCCGCCGCCCACAGCTTGCCGTGCCTCAGCAGATAGTCGTTGAAGCGCCGGTCGCGATCCGCCTCGGCCAGCATCCGGCCGGCGAAGCCGGGGTTGCGCGCGGAGAGGTCGCGGCGCTGAAGCCAGTCGGTGGCGGAATCGAAGAGCCGCGGCCGGCCGTCGCCCGGATCGGTGACGGCGCTCCATCGGCCGGCCTCGGCGAGCAGGGAATCGCGGAAGCCGAAGCGGAGGCTCCGGTTCGGGGCGACCGAGAGCAGGCTGTGGCCGTGCCAGGGGTTGCGCTCCCTCAGCCCGATGAGGTCGGCGAGCGTGGGCGCGACGTCGAGCAGGGTCACGATCTGGTCGTGCCGCCCGACCGGAAGCCGGGGATGGGCGCCGACGATCAGGAACGGGGTCCAGACCGATTCCCGGTAGAGGCTGTAGGCGCCGGTGAGGCCGCCATGCTCGCCCAGATTGTAGCCGTGATCGCTGTTGACGACGATCAGGGTGCGCTCGAACCAGGGCTCGGAGCGCAGCGATTCGACGAGCTCGCGGACGACGTCGTCGGTGTAGCGCGCGGTGTTGAGGATGCGTTCGCGCACCGAGCCGTGGCCGGCGACGTCCAGCTCCGGCTCGGGCGAGTGGAAGGGATGGTGGTTGCTCGCCGAGATGAGCGTGGCGAGGAACGGCCCCCTGCGCCCAAGCGCGCGGATCCGAGACGCGGCGTGGCGGAAGATCTGCCGGTCGCGCTGGCCCTCCTGCGGGTAGCGCCACAGCCGGTCGTACATGCGCTGCACCCAGACGGTGCTGTTATCCATGTCGATGTCGCCGGCGGAGAACATCTCGGTCCGGTAGCCGAGCCGCCTCAGCGCATCGGACAGGCAGTAGAAGGCGGTTCGGGTCTGGCTGGTGATGAAGCGCCGCGACGACGGCGTGACCGAGCATTGCAGGGCGAAGCGGCCGTTGATGCTGGGCGGGCCGAAGCTGAGGCCGCGGGTCCAGATCGCAGCGTCGGGCCGGGCCGCCAGCGAGTCGAGATAGGGGGTCGGCGACGGCCTCCGGTCGGGGCGGAGATGGCCGGTATCGACCCCCCTCACCGATTCGAGCTGGATGATGAGGACGTTCCACCGTTCCCCGGCGCTCGGGACGGACGGGTCGGCGGGCTCCTTTATGGACGGGCGCTCCGGGTCCGGGAAATGCCAGCTTCGGTCGAGGCTGCCGGCCAGCCACGCCTTTTGCCAGGCCCGGCCGAGCGCGACCGGGTCGCCCGGCGGATCCTCGTCCTGATAGCGCCAGGCATAGTCGCGGACGATGGCGAACAGGGCCGGCTCGAGCCTCGACAGCCGGAAGCGGGCATGGGCGAGCATGTAGGCGGTGAGTCCGGCCGCCAGCGGCAGGACGAGGAGGACGACGGCCCAGGCCCGGCCGCGGCGCGGCACGGCGCGGGGCTCGCGGCGGATCGTCCGGACCGCCCACCCCAGGTAGAGAGCGGGGGCGCCGACGCACAGGATCGGGGACAGGAAGGCCCCGCCCCGGTCGCGGGCGAGGATGTTGAGGAACAGGCCGTCGGCGAGGGTTGAGGGGTCCGCATAGACATCGAGGAAATTGGGGCCGAGGCGAAGGCCGAGGAAGCGGTACAATTCATGGTCGAAGGCGGTGACGAGGAGATCGAGCGCGATCAGCCCGGCCAGCGCCCAATGCCCGATCCGCCAGCGCGGCGAAGGGAGCGGGTGCCGGTAGAGGAGGAACCAGAGCAGCAGGAAGGGCAGAGCGATCAGCCAGGTCGAGAGCAATTCATAGGCCAGCGGCCGGACGATGAACGTCTTCCACTGGAGCAGGAACGGCCCGCCATAAGGCGAGGGGCGCATGTAGAGGATCAGCTGGAGAAGCGCGCAGCCCACCCAGCCCCCGGCCGCAAGCCGCCACGCGACGGCGAACTGATCCTGCCCCCGCATCCACCCCCCTCGCTCAGGCCCGACCGGCCGCCATCCTAGCAGCCGCCGCGCGCCGCGAAAGGCGTCGCTTCCGGGAGATATTACGAAGGCTTCGAAAAGGGCTGGCGCACCCGACAGGATTCGAACCTGTGGCCTCTGCCTTCGGAGGGCAGCGCTCTATCCAGCTGAGCTACGGGTGCGTGGAAGGGCGGCGCTTAGCAAAGGCCAGCGGGCGTCGCCAGCCTTTATCGGTACGGGCGTAGCGGAGCTTCGCTTCCCGGCGGCGGCGTTTTCGGCTGGAAGCGGCAGAGGTCGGCGATCGTGCATCGCCAGCATTCCGGCTTCCGCGCCTTGCAGACGTAGCGGCCGTGGAGGATGAGCAGATGATGCGCCTCGCGGCGCCAGGGTTGCGGGGTCGCCTTGTCGAGCCGGCGCTCGACCTCCAGCACGTCCTTGCCCGGCGCCAGGCCGGTGCGGTTGCAGACCCGGAAGACATGGGTGTCGACCGCGAACGTCTCGGCTCCGAACGCGCAGTTCATGACGACGTTGGCGGTCTTTCGCCCGACCCCCGGAAGCGCCTGAAGCGCCTCGAAATCCTCGGGCACCTCGGAGCCGTGCCGCTCGATCAGGGCCTGCGACAAGGCGATGACGTTCTTCGCCTTGGTGTTGAACAGGCCGATCGTCTTGATGTGCCGCTTCAGCCCCTCCTCGCCCAGCGCCACCATCTTTTCGGGCGTGATCACCGCGGCGAAGAGGTCGCGGGTGGCGAGGTTGACCCCCGCGTCGGTCGCCTGGGCGGAGAGGACCACGGCGACCAGCAATGTATAATTATTCACATAGTCGAGCTCGGTTTCCGGGCTCGGCGTACGATCATGCAGCCGCCGGTATAATTCTGCGATCTCGGCCGGGCTCACTTCAGCCCCAGCACGTCCGCCATCGCGTAGCGGCCGGCCGGCTTGCCGACGAGCCACAAGGCCGCCTCGATGGCGCCGCGGGCGAAGATCGCCCGGCTCTCCGCGCGGTGGCCGAGCTCGAGCCTTTCCCCTTCCGCGGCGAAGATGGCGAGATGCTCGCCGGCGACGGATCCGCCGCGAAGCGAGGCGAAGCCGATCCGCCCAGGCTCGCGCGGCCCGGTGATCCCGTCGCGGCCGCGCGTCGCGACCGCTTCGAGCTCGACCCCGCGCCCCTCGGCGCCGGCCCGGCCGAGCATCAGCGCCGTGCCCGACGGCGAATCGGCCTTCATCCTGTGGTGCATCTCGACGATCTCGAGGTCCCAATCCTCGCCCAGCCGGGCCGCCGTCTCGCGCACCAGGTGGGCGAGCAGATTGACCCCGAGCGAGGTGTTGGCGGCGTGGATCAGCGGAATCTGGGCCGCCGCCTCGTCGATCAGCCGGTGATGGCCGGCATCGAGCCCGGTCGTCCCGATCAGAATCGGCTTGCCCGCCCGCCGCGCCTCGGCAAGATGCCCGCTAAGAGCGTCGGGCGCCGAGAAATCGACGAAGACGTCGGGATGATGCGCGGAGATCCGGACGTCGTCGCGAAGCTCGGCCGCCTCGGCGATCGCCTGCCCCATCCGCCCGCCGGCGCCGAAGATCGAGATGCTGATCACTCGTCTTCCATGCGGGAGCCGTCCGGATATCGCAACCGCCTACGATTCGGCTGGAAGAAGCCCATTGAAGCTATTCAGTCTGGCCGAGAGCCGTGCCGAAACCGCCGGGAAGCTCCACTGTCGGGCGAGGCTCGATCCCACCGCCGCGCCTGGAATCACGACATGCTTTCTCCGCCACAGCCCGGGCAACGGCCAGAGCGCCTTCGAGCGCAGCGACGGCAGCGACGAGCGGGACCAGCGCCGCTTCCCTTTCCCGCAACTGCGCTCGCCGACGCGCAATCGCCGCGGTTGCGGCAGCTACGGCCAATGCGGCCGCGGCGAGCGCGATGAGGTTCCAGAAGGCCGTGACGGCCAGCGCCGCGACGGCAGCTGCCTGGACTCGCCGAGCCCTGAGCAGCCTCCTCCTGGTCTGCGCCACTCGCTCTCGCTGCGCATCCCGAGCTGCCCGAGCGGCGGCCAGCTGTCCCTCCAGCTCGTCCACGGCCTTGCTCGCTCCGGCGCAGGTCAAGTCGCCCACCGTCGCGCCGATCGCCCGGGTGGTTTCGCCGGTTGCGCCGGCCGCGACATTCGCCCCGCCACAAGCGGCTGCACAGTCCGAATAATAAGCCAGCCCGGCCAATACCCCCACGATGATGGCCACGACGGCCAGGAAGATCGCTGTGCCGACCATCGCTTCGAGGCATCCTATTAGCGCGGCCGCGCCGATCGCCGCACCCAAGGCTGGCGGGGCCGCTACAGCGACCGCTATCTCGGCCGGAGCGGCGACGATGATTCCGGCAACGCCAGCCAATGCGCAGACAATAGCCGCCAGCGCGATAAAGACGATCAGGCCGCCGAACGCGCCAAACAGCGTGGCTTCCCATATGCATCTGGTTCGACAATCCATTGTCGCCAACCCCCGCTGACAGACCTTGTCTGCGTCAGAGATATTCTGAGCTGAAAAACAGTGTAATTGAATTATGAAATCTTTTCTATTGAATATTTTATAATTAAGATAATGAATTAGAAAAGATTTAGACTCACAAAAAGAATCAAAACGCGTCCCGGAGCTTATATTTGCTTAGTCTGCTTAATTCTTAGCCACTGGAGTGGCGGTGCTGCTCCGATTCGTCCTACAGCAAGCGCCCAGTTTTTTCGGGCAGCATTCGCATCCAGCCTCCCTTAACGAGCGTCCCGCTGGCCGCTAGCATGCTCGCATGCGTGACGAAATCCACAGTATCGTGGTTCTCACCGGCGCCGGCATCTCTGCCGAATCCGGCCTCGCCACTTTCCGCGGGCCGGACGGGCTGTGGGAGGGCCACCGGGTCGAGGACGTGGCGACGCCCGAGGCCTTCCGCCGCGACCCCTTTTTGGTCCAGGCCTTTTACGACGCCCGCCGCGAGCGGCTGAGGAGCGTCGAGCCCAACGCCGCCCATCGAGCGCTGGCCCGGCTCGACGCCGAGTGGCCGGGCGATTTGCTCATCGTCACCCAGAATGTCGACGATCTGCACGAGCGGGCCGGGGCCCGGCGGCTGCTCCACATGCACGGAGAGCTCAAATCCGCCTGGTGCCTCGCCTGCAATTCGAGGATGTCCTGGGAGAGCGAGCTGTCGAGCGGGCCGCCCTGCCCCGGTTGCGGAGCAGCGGCGCAGCTTCGGCCCGACATCGTCTGGTTCGGCGAGATGCCCTACGAGATGGAGCGGATCGACCGGGCGCTGCTCGACTGCGACCTGTTCGTCTCGGTGGGCACGTCGGGCGCCGTCTATCCCGCCGCCGGCTTCGTCCAGACCGCCCGCTATGCCGGCGCGCGGACGCTGGAGCTCAACCTGGAGCCGAGCCTGGGGAGCGTCTATTTCGGCGAGACCCGCACAGGGCCGGCGGGAGTGCTGGTGCCGGAGTGGGTGGAGGAGGTGCTGGGTTCCTGACGGGGGATTGCCATGACGTTCGGCCTCCCCTATCAGCCCGCCCGCTATGAACGCGACCTGCCTTTCCCTACGACCGGGCGTCACCCTCAAACGGTGACGGGTTGCTCGCTGCGCCCGTCTCTCAGGGTGCGGCGCAGTGGGTAGAGTGCCCGCCCTGGAAGCGGGAGGTCGCCGGTTCGAGCCCGGCCGCCCTGACCAAATCGAAATTCAGGAATCAGGCCATGAACAAATTCTCTCTTCACGAAAGCGGCGGAGTGCCGCTCAAGCTGTGGGACAGCCACCAGCCGTTCGAGGCGGGGGCGATGCAGCAGCTGCGCAACGTCGCGTCGCTTCCGTTCGTGCACAGCCACATCGCCGGAATGCCCGACGTCCACTGGGGCAAGGGCGCGACCGTGGGATCGGTGATCGCGACGAAGCAGGCGATCGTGCCGGCGGCGGTCGGAGTCGACATCGGCTGCGGGATGATGGCGGTGCGCACCTCGCTGACCGCGAGCCAGCTGCCCGACGGATTGGCGGAGATCCGCGCCGAGATCGAGCGGGCGGTGCCCAAGGGTTTCGAATCGAGCCAGAGCGCCAACCACGCCAAGGGCGGCTGGGCGATCACGCCGAATAAGGTCGCGCGCACCTGGTACGAGAGGTTCGAGGAGCGCTGGCGCGCGATCGTGGCGAAGCATCCGAAGGTGCAGGGCAAGACCAGCGACCAATTGGGCTCGATGGGCGGCGGCAACCATTTCATCGAGATCTGCCTCGACGAAGAGCAGCGCGTCTGGGTGATGCTCCACTCGGGCTCGCGCGGCACCGGCAACCGCATCGGCACCTATTTCATCGAGGCGGCCAAGGAGGCGATCGCGAGGCAGCGGCTCGACTTCCACCTCGCCGACAAGGACCTGGCCTTCCTCACCGAAGGCTCGGCGCTGTTCGACGATTATATCGAGGCGATGAGCTTCGCCCAGGATTATGCGATCGCGAACCGCGAGCTGATGATGGGGCGGGTGCTGGAAGCTTTGCGCAAGCATCTGCCGGCGTTCAGGACCGACAGGCAGGCGATCAACTGCCACCATAATTATGCGGCCCGGGAGACTCATTTCGGCGAGCAGGTGTGGGTGACCCGAAAGGGAGCGGTGAGCGCCCGCGAAGGCGAGCTCGGCATCATCCCGGGCTCGATGGGCACCGGCAGCTTCATCGTCGAAGGGCTGGGCAATGCCGAGAGCTTCTGCAGCTGCTCGCACGGCGCCGGCCGGGTGATGTCGCGCGGCCAGGCCAAGAAGCTGATCAGCCTCGACCAGCATCGCGAGGCGATGCAGGGCATCGAATGCCGGGTCGACGAAGGCGTGCTCGACGAGAGCCCGGCCGCCTACAAGGACATCGGCGCGGTGATGGACGCCCAGACCGATCTGGTCGCGATCAGGCACCGGTTGCGGCAGGTGGTGAACGTGAAGGGGTAATAGTGGGCGCGTCGCTTCGGTGGCGCGCCCTCACTTCGTATTCGGATCGCGTATTTGATCAGGTCCCCGCGATGCGGTAGAATCAGCTCCCGGAGCATCGACCATGAACGACCAGCCGCCGCGCCGCCTCGCTCGCCATTTCGAGGTCTTTATCGAAGACCAGATCGCGCAGCGCAAATATGAGAACTCTACCGAGGTGATCGAGGACGCCCTCCGGCTTCTCGAAGCGCGCGAACGCGCCCTCGACCAGCTTCGGAGAGCCGTCGCCGAGAGCGAAGCCAGCGGCGAAGCTGTTCCGTTCGACATGGACGCTTGGTTGGAAGAGCAGGACAGACTCGACAGCGCCGCGTGAGGGAAATTCGCCTCACACCGCAGGCGGAGGTCGAGGTCGCAGAGGTCCGACAATATTCGCGGCACACCTGGGGCGCCCATCAGGCAAAACGCTATCTGATGGGCTTGGGTCGCCGTTTCCAGGAAATCGCCGCCGGTACCGCTGCGCATCGGGACGCTGAGATCGGCAACGGCTATCGGCGCTGCCGCTATCGACGGCACATCATCATTTTCAAGGAAGAAAGGGATTGGGTCCGGATCGTGCACGTGTTCCACGAGCGAATGGATATCGCCGGCAGGATCGCGGAACGGAGCTGATTTTCACTCCACCCAGTCCAGCCCGATCTCCCGATACAGCCCACGATCCTCCTCCCAGTCCGGCTTGACCTTGACGTGGAGGAAGAGGTGGACCTTGCGGCCCATCAGCGCCTCCAGCTCCTTCCTCGCCGCCTCGCCGATCGCCTTGATCCGGGTTCCGCCCTTGCCGAGGACGATGGCGCGCTGGGTGGGGCGGCCGACCAGGATCTGCTGGTGGATGGCGACCGAGCCGTCGCGCCTTTCCTCATATTTCTCGGTCTCGACCGCGCTCGCATAAGGAAGCTCGGCGTGGAGCTGGAGGTAGAGCTGCTCGCGGGTCACCTCCGAGGCGGCCAGCCGTTCGCTGGCGTCGGAGACCTGCTCCTCGGGGAAATGCCACGGCCCTTCCGGAACCCGCGCGGCAAGCGCCGCCTTGAGGTCGGCGACGCCGTCGCCGGTGCTCGCCGAGACCATGTAGATGTCCTCGAAGTCGAGCCGCTCGCCAAGGCGGGTCGCAAGGTCGAGCAAGACCTCCTTCTTGACCAGGTCGACCTTGTTCAGGACCAGGATCCTGGGCTCGCGCCGGCCCTTCAGCGTGTCGAGCATCTCCTCGAGCCGACGGAAGAAGCCCGTCTTAGCGTCGACGACGAGGGCGATCAGGTCGGCGTCCGCCGTCCCCGCCCAGGCCGCCGCCACCATCGCCCGGTCGAGCCGCCGCTTCGGCTCGAAGATTCCGGGCGTGTCGAGCAGCAATATCTGCGCCTCGCCCTGGATCGCGATCCCCATCAGCCGGGTGCGCGTGGTCTGCGCCTTGGGGCTGACGATCGCGATCTTCTGCCCAACGAGGGCATTGACCAGGGTCGACTTGCCGGCATTGGGCGCTCCGACGACGGCGACGAGGCCGCATTTTTCGGTCATTGCAGCTGCTCCAGAAGCTTCGCCGCCGCCGCCGTCTCCGCTTCCTGCTTCGAAGCGCCCTCGGCGCTGGCCGAACCGACGCCCCTTATCTCGACCTCGACGACGAAGGTCGGCGCGTGCTGGGGTCCGGTCCGGTCGGCGAGGCGGTAAGCCGGAGGCTTGCGCTCGTGCGCGGCGGCCCATTCCTGAAGCGCCGACTTGGGATGCTGCGGCGCCTTGTCGTGGGTGCTGACCCGCTCCGCCCAGGCGCGGCGGACGAAGGCCTCGGCAGCCTCGAGGCCGGCATCGAGATAGGAGGCGCCGATCAGCGCCTCGACGACGTCGCCGATGACATTGTCGCTGTCCGAGGCGCCGTCCTCGCGGGCCTGCTTGCCGAGCCGTATCCGGCTTCCGACCCCGAGCCCGCGGCCGACCTCGGCGCAGGTCTCGCGGGCGACCAGCGCGTTGAGGCGCTTGGACAGCTGCCCTTCCGGCTCGCCGGGGAAAAGCTCGTACAGCCAGGCGGCCATGGCGAGGCCGAGGACCCGGTCGCCGAGGAATTCGAGCCGTTCGTATTGCGCCTCGCCGAAGCTGGCATGGGTCAGCGCGCGCTCGAACAAAGCGGAGTCGCGGGGCGCCCGGCCGAGCGCCTCCTCGAGCCAGGCGGAGGTGGCCTTGTCCATCAGAAGGTCCGCCCCACCCGCTCCCAGCGCGCCGCCGAGAACCAGGTCCAGGGCTTCGCCCATTCGGCCGAGCCGTCGGTCGAGTAGAAAGCGATCAGGGCGCGGCCGATCACATGGTCGCTCGGAAGCAGCCCGACCCCCTGCTGCTCGAGGCTGAAGCGGCTGTCGGCGCTGTCGTCGCGATTGTCGCCCATCATGAAATAATGGCCGGCGGGGACGGAATAGACCGGCGTATCGTCGGCACCGCCGTCGACCTGGTCGAGCACGTCGTAGGAACGGCCGCCGGGCAGGGTCTCGCGAAAGCGCGGATAGCGGCAGGAGGGCACGCCCGACTCCACCGTCGGAGCCCGGATCCGCCCGGCGTAGCGGCAGGGGCTGTTCGGGGTGACCGGCATCAGCCAGTCGGCGATCCTCACTTTCGGCACGGGCCTGCCGTTGAGGATGAGCTGGCCGCCGCGCATCTGCACCGTGTCGCCGGGCAGCCCGATCAGCCTCTTCACATAATCCTCGCCCTCGCCCGGATAGCGGAAGACGACGACGTCGCCCCGCTTCGGCTCCCCGGCCCAGATCCGCCCGCCGAACGAA
This sequence comes from Allosphingosinicella sp., assembly GCA_035719905.1. Taxonomy (GTDB): domain Bacteria; phylum Pseudomonadota; class Alphaproteobacteria; order Sphingomonadales; family Sphingomonadaceae; genus Allosphingosinicella. The sequence continues at coordinate 293 of DASTFN010000070.1, read as the reverse complement.
GCCAGGCCGAACGGGATCGAATAGCGCGAATAGCCGTAGGGCCATTTGGCGACGAACAGATAATCGCCGATCCTGAGCTCCGGCATCATCGATCCGGACGGGATGACGAACGGCGCCACGACGAACGTCCGAAGCAGGATCGCGAACAGGAAGAAGAGCAGCAGGAAGCGCGTCGTCTCGGCGAGCCCTCCCTTCTTCTTCGCCGTCTTCGGCTTCGCCGCGCCACTCGCCATAGAGGCCGCTTTCGCTTGGGGCGGAGGTGCGGTCAAGGCGCATTCCCGTCGCCCCCCCCC
>DASTFN010000069.1:0-37568 GCA_035719905.1 Allosphingosinicella sp. | reverse complement strand
GACCACACGAAGTGTGGTGGAGGGGTATAAGGAACCGAGCGCAGTGGATCGGGCGCGCAACGGCAAAGGCCTGCGCCATTTACCCCTCCACCAGGCTTCGCCTGGTCCCCCTCCCCATCTCCGATGGGGAGGACAATCAGGGATGCCGCCTCCGCCAGGTGAGCTGGCGCCAGAGATAGGCGAGGACGATCAGGGCGATGATCGCGGTCGACAGCGGTCCGAGCACCGTCTCGACGTCGCGGAACGCCTTGCCGAGGCCCCAGCCGGCGCTGGCCAGGGCCGCCGTCCAGATCGCCGTGCCGAGCGTCGACCAGATCAGGAAGCTCTTCAGGCGCATGCTGAGCAGCCCGGCGGGGATCGAGATGATTGAGCGGATGGTCGGAAGCATCCGCCCTATGGAGACGATCGCCCCGCCGAAGCGGCCGAACAGTTTCTCGGCTTTCTCGACATCGTCCCAGTCCATGGTCAGCCAGCGGCCGAATTTCTCGATGAACGGGCGGAAGCGCTTCATCCCGATCACCCGGGCGAGCGCGTACCAGAAGAGATTGCCGAGCATCGCTCCGCCGGTGCCGCTCGCGATCACGCCCCACAAGGTGAGCGGCCCCTGCGCCGCCCTCACTCCGGCGATCGGCATGATCACCTCCGACGGGATGGGCGGGAAGATCGTCTCCAGGAACATCAGCAGGAAGATGCCGACATAGCCGGTCTGGTCGATCAGCCTTATCGTCCAGTCGCCCATCTCAGCGCAGCTTCGCTTCGATCGCGTCCCAGATCATCCCCGGAGTGTCGGTGCCGTTGTACTTGTCGATGGCGACGATGCCCGTGGGCGAGGTGACGTTGATCTCGGTCAGCCACTTACCGCCGATCACGTCGATTCCGACGAAGAGCAGTCCGCGCGCCTTGAGCTCGGGCGCCAGCGCCGCGCAAATCTCGAGCTCCGTCGCCGTGAGCCCGGTCTTCGCCGCCGAGCCGCCGACCGCCAGGTTCGAGCGGATCTCGCCCGCGCCGGGGATGCGGTTGATCGCCCCGGCCACCTCGCCGTCGACGAGGACGATCCTCTTGTCGCCCTCCGAGATCTCCGGGACGAAGGCCTGGACGACGTGCGGCTCGCGATAGGCGGCGTTGAACATCTCGATCAAAGAGGCGAGGTTGGCGCCGTCGCGGCCGACCTTGAACACCGCCTTGCCGGCATTGCCGTGGAGCGGCTTGACCACGATCTCGCCATGCTGCTCGAGGAAATGGCGGGCGGCGCCGACGGATCGGGTGAGCAGGGTCGGCGGCATGTAGCGGGCGAAGTCGAGCACCCAGATCTTCTCCGGCGCGTTGCGTACCGAGGCCGGGTCGTTGACGACCAATGTCTCCCCCTGGATCCGCTCGAGCAAATGGGTCGCGGTGATGTAGCCGAGGTCGAAGGGCGGATCCTGCCGCATCAGAACGACGTCGGTGTCGCGGCCGAGGTCGAGGAGCAGGTGGTCGCCGAGCGTGAAATGATCGCCCTTAACCGGCTGCACCGTCACCGGCCGGGCCATGGTCCAGAGGCGGCCGCCTTCGTAGCTGAGGTCCTCGGCGCGGTAATAATACAGGGCATGCCCGCGCTTCTGCGCGCCGAGCATGATCGCGAAGGTCGAATCCCCCTCTATGTTGATCCCCTCGATGGGATCCATCTGAACGGCGATGCGAAGGCTCATGGCGCGCGCTTAGCGGGGCGCGGCGGCGCTGTCATCCGTGCCAGATATTGGTCAGGTGCCGGGGCAGCCGGCGCGGGACGATGAAGATCGCGTCGAGGCGGATATCGTCGCCCGGCCGCGTGTAGCGGCCGGCGAGCGCTTCGGCCGCGGCCGCCACCCGCCGAAGCCGCCATTCGTCGAGGGCGAGGCCGGCGGCCTCCGCGGTCGAACGCGCCTTCACCTCGACGAACGCCACGATCCGGCCGCGGCGGGCGACGAGGTCGACCTCGCCGACCGGCGTCCGCACCCTCCGGCCCAATATCTTCCACCCTTTGAGCTGGAGCCAGAGCGAAGCGAGCCTTTCCGCCCGCCGGCCGCCTTGCTCCGCCCGCTGCCGGTTCATTTGAGCTTGAGCGCCCGCTCATAGGCCTGGCGCCTCGGCACTCCCAGCCTCTGCGCCACCTCGGCCGCCGCCCGGGACGCCGAAAGCCGGCCCATCGCCTCGCGAAGCGCCTCGTCCACTTGCCCCTCGCCGGCCGCTTCGGCTTCGCCCGGAGGTCCCACCACGATGACGATCTCGCCTTTGGGCGGAGCCTCGGCATAGCGGGCGGCAAGCTCGGCGAGGGTTCCGGTCACCGTTTCCTCGAACCTCTTGCTGATCTCCCGCGCCACCGCCGCCTCGCGCTCGCCCAGCCCTTCGGCCAGCGCCTTCAGGGTCGCGGCGAGGCGAGGGCCGCTCTCGTAGAGGACGAGGGTCGCCCGAACCACCGCCGCCTCGGCGATCGCCGCCGCTTTGGCCCCGGCCTTGGCCGGAAGGAAGCCGAGGAAGAGGAAGCGGTCCGTCGGAAGCCCCGCCAGGGTCAGCGCCGCCACAACGGCCGAGGGACCGGGTAGAGTGGTGACCGGGATCCCGGCCGCCCGGGCCTCGCGCACCAATTTGTAGCCCGGATCGGAGATGAGCGGGGTCCCGGCGTCGGAGACCAGAGCCACCGCGCCCTGCCGCATCCGATCGATCAGCTGCGGCCTCACCCGCTCGGCATTGTGGTCGTGATAGGGCAGCATCGGCCGCTTGACTCCGATATGGCGAAGCAGCTTGGCGGTGACCCGGCTGTCCTCGACCGCGATCAAATCGGCCTTCGTCAGAACTTCGGCCGCGCGCGGCGACAGATCGGAAAGATTGCCGATGGGGGTCGCAACGATATAGAGGCCGGGTGGCAGCGCGTTCATGAGGAACAGGGTCATGGCAGAGCAGTCCCCCGGGTCGCAAGCGCGGCGCTTCATCATCGGCGCCGGCGCCGCGGCTTTGCTGGCGATGGCGCTGTCGGGCTGCCAGCTCGTGCCCAAGCCCAGGCCCGACCTCCCGCCGGAGGAGGCCCGGCCCGAAGTCGAGCAGCCGCGCGAGGAGGAGCCGGGGCCGCAGCTTCCGCCCGAGGAGACCCGCAACCGGGTCGCCGTTCTGGTCCCGATCTCGGGCGCCAATGCCGGAGTCGGCCAGTCGATCGCCAACGCCGCCACCCTCGCCCTGGTCGACGCGGGCGGCGAGCGCATCCGAATCACCGTCTACGACACCGCCCGGGGTGGCGCCGCGGAGGCGGCGAACCGGGCGCTGGCCGAAGGCAACGGCCTCTTCCTCGGACCGCTCCTCGCCGACGACGTGCGGGCGGTCGCTCCGGTCGCGCGCCGGGCCCGGGTGCCGGTCATCGCTTTCTCGAACGACAGCAGCGTCGCCGGCAACGGAGTCTATCTGATGGGCTTCACGCCCGGCCAGTCGATCGCCCGGGTCGTCGCCCATGCCCGAGGCGCCGGGCTCGAGCGTTTCGGGGTGCTCGCTCCGGCGGGCGTCTACGGACGCCGGGCCTCCGACGCGATGGTCGACGCGGTCGAGGATTCGGGCGGACGGCTGATCGCCATGCAGAGCTTCGAAGGCGGCCCGGCGGGCGTCAGGGCCGCCGTCTCCAGGCTCTACGGGCAGGGCGATTACGATGCCGTCCTGGTCGCCGACGGAGGCCGCGGCGCCGCGACCGCCGCGCCGCTTCTGAAGAGCGGCGCGAACGCCCGGGTCCGGCTGCTCGGCACCGAATTGTGGGCGACCGAGACGGGCCTCGGCCGGACTCCGGCGCTTCGCGGCGCCTGGTATGCGAGCGTCGGCGACTCGATGTTCAACCAGCTTCGAAGCCGCTACCGCGCCCGCTACGGCGCCAATCCGTACCGGCTCGCCAGCCTCGGCTACGATTCCGTGCTCCTCACCGTCCGGATCGCCAAGAACTGGCGCCTCGGCCGCTCCTTCCCCGAGCGCGAGCTTCGCGATCCAATAGGCTTCGCCGGTGTCGACGGCGCCTTCCGATTCAGCTCGAGCGGGATCGCCGAACGCTCGCTCGAGGTGCGGGAGGTGACCGCGACGGGCACGATCGTCGTCTCCGCGGCGCCGAGAAGCTTCGACTGATCCCTCATTGCGAGCGTAGCAATCCAGCCCAGTCTCCGAGGCCCGCTGGATTGCCGCGTCGCTTCGCTCCTCGCAATGACGGCCTAAAGGACGATCTTCGCCAGGATCCCATCGAGCACCAGCCGCCCCGCTGGAGTCACGACCAGCCGTCCGTGCTCCCGGACCAGCAACCCATGGCCCTCCAGCCGCTCAACCGCGCTGAGGTCGAGCCGGCTCTCCACCGCCTCCAGCTCCACCCCCTCGCTGAGGCGGAGCCCCATCAGCAGCGCCTCGGTCGCCTGATCCTCTGGGCTCAGCAAAGTCTCTTCGACAAGCCCGTGGCCGTTGCGCTCGAGCGCCGCCAGCCAGTTCTCCGGCTTGCGGTGGCGCTGGGTCGCGATCCCGCCCCGCCGCCCATGGGCTCCCGGACCGATGCCGAGATAGGGACGGTAGCGCCAGTAAGCGAGGTTGTGGCGGCTCTCCTCGCCGGGGCGGGCATGGTTCGAGATTTCGTAGGCGGGGAGGCCGGCGGCCGCCGTCATCGCCTGGGTCAGCTCGTAGAGCGCCGCCGCCTCGTCGGCATCGCGCGCCGCCAGCTCCCCGCGAGCGGCCATGGCGGCGAAGCGCGTGCCGGGCTCGATGGTCAGCTGGTAGAGCGAGAGGTGGCCGGTGCCGAAGCCGAGCGCCCGGCCGAGCTCCGCCGCCCAGGCCGCCTCGCTTTGGCCGGGCAAGGCGTAGATGAGGTCGAAGCTGACCCGCTCGAAGCAGCTTTGCGCCGTCGCCAGCGCGCCCAGCCCTTCGGCCGAATCATGGGCGCGGCCGAGGAAGCGCAGCGCGCTATCGTCGAGCGACTGGAGGCCGAGCGACACCCGGTTGACGCCGGCGGCGGCGAGGTCGGCGAAGCGCGCCGCCTCGACCGACGACGGGTTGGCCTCGAGGGTGATCTCGACGCCCGGCGCCAGCCCCCAATGAAGCTCCGCCGACTCGATCAGAGCCGCCACCGTCGCCGGCTCCATCAGCGAGGGCGTGCCGCCGCCGAAGAAGATGGAGGAGAGGCCGCCGGCCTGGCACGCCTCCGCCTCCCACGCCAGGTCCCGGAGCAGCGCGTCGCGCCACGCCGCCTGGTCGATCGACTCGCGGACGTGGCTGTTGAAATCGCAATAGGGGCATTTGGAGACGCAGAAGGGCCAGTGGACGTAGAGGGCGAGGCCGGGTCCTTCGAGAGGGGCCTTCGCCAGGCTCAGTCCCTCCTCAGGATGAGCGATTGCATTATGACCGCTCATCCTGAGGAGCCGGTGAGCCTGTCGAACCGGCGTCTCGAAGGACCGTGCTTCAAAGAAGCGCCGCCACCAGCTTGCGGAAGGCGTCCGCCCTGTGGCTGATACGATGCTTCTCGGCCGGGTCCATCTCGCCGAAACTGATGTCGTGGCCCGCGGGAACGAACATGGCATCATAGCCGAAGCCCCGGTCGCCGCGCGGCGGCCAGACGAGCTTTCCCTCTACCCGTCCCTCGAACCATTCGCTGCGCCCGTCGGGCCAGCAGAGGGCGAGAGCGCAGGCGAAATGGGCGTTGCGGCTGACTTCGGGTCCGAGCGCTTCCAGCTCTTCCCACACCCGCCGCATGGCCAGGCCGAAATCGCGCGGCCCCTCGACCTCGCCCGGTCCCGCCGACGGAGCGACCCGCGGATCGGCGGCCAGCGCCCAGCGCGCCGAGAAGATTCCGGGCCGTCCCTCGAGCGCGTCGACGCACAGCCCGCTGTCGTCGGCGAGCGCCGGCAGGCCCGACAGGTCCGCCGCCTCGCGCGCCTTCAGGTCGGCATTGTCGATGAAGCTGGTCCCGATCTCGTCGGGCTCGGGCAGATCGAGCTCGGCCGCCGAGACCGGCTCCACGCCATAGGGGCCGAGAAGCTCGCGGATCTCGCGGACCTTGCCTTCATTGTGGCTGGCGATGACCAGCCTGCCCGGCTGAAGCTTCCTCATCGTCCGGTCGCCCGATCCTGGGCGGCGAAAATCTCGCCGCAGCCGATCCGGGCCAGGCGGAGCAGACGCAGCAGGCCTTCCTCGTCATAGCATTCGCCTTCCGCGGTGACCTGGGCCTCGACGATGCTGCCGTCCTGGGTGAGGACGAAATTGCCGTCGCAGCCGGCGGAAGAATCCTCCTCGTAATCGAGATCGAGGACCGCCTGTTCCTGATGGATCCCGCAGCTCACCGCCGCCACCTTCTGGCGGATCGGATCGGCGGCGAGGATCTGCTGCTTGAGCAGTCGGTCGACCGCGATCCTCAGCGCCACCCAGCCGCCGGAGATCGCCGCCGTCCGGGTGCCGCCGTCGGCCTGGATGACGTCGCAATCGACCGTGATCTGGCGCTCGCCCAGCGCCTGAAGGTCGACCACGGCCCGGAGCGAGCGGCCGATCAGCCTCTGGATCTCCTGGGTCCGGCCGGATTGCTTGCCGGAAGCGGCCTCGCGGCGCCCCCGTGTGTGGGTCGCTCGCGGCAGCATGCCGTATTCCGCGGTCACCCAGCCTTTGCCCTTGCCGCGAAGCCAGGAGGGGAGGCTCTGCTCGACCGAGGCGGTGCACAGCACCCTTGTGTCGCCGAAGGAGACGAGGCAGCTTCCTTCGGCGTGCCGGGTGAAGCCGGGCTCCATGACGATTGCGCGCATCTGGTCTGGGGCGCGTCCGGACGGGCGCATGCGGTTCCTTTCGAATGAGATGGCGGGCTGTAACCACTCTGCCATTCCAGCGGAAGCTGGAATCCATGCCGCGCAGGTCCGCTGCCGAGACTGTATGGACGGCCAGCTTTCGCTGGGGTGACGATATGACTACATAGCGCCCCCATGGCCTCCACCCCCGTCAGCGAGCTCACCGAACGGTCCCGCGAAGTGTTCCGGATGGTGGTCGAGAATTATCTCGGGTCCGGGGCCCCGGTCGGGTCGCGGACCATTTCCAGGCTGCCCGGCCTCAACCTCTCGCCGGCCTCGATCCGCAACGTCATGCAGGATCTCGAAGAGCTCGGCCTGCTCGCCCATCCCCATACGTCGGCCGGGCGGGTGCCGACCGAGACCGGGCTTCGCCTGTTCGTCGACGGCATGATGCAGGCGGCCGAGCCCAGCGCCGAGGAGCGCGCCGCGATCGAGGCGCGGCTGGATCGCGGCGGGCCGATCGAGGAGGCGCTGTCGGCCGCGACCGCCGCTTTGTCCGGCCTCTCGGCCTGCGCCGGGATCGTCCTCGTCCCGAAGCGGGAGCCGGTGCTCCGGCAATTGGGCTTCGTCCAGCTTTCGCCGACCCAGGCGCTGGCGGTGATGGTCGGCGCCGAGGGCAGCGTCGAGAACAGGGTCGTCGACCTTCCGCCCGGAATCACCGCCTCCGCCCTCACCGAAGTCGGCAATTACGTCAGCGCTCGGCTCTCGGGCCTGACCCTGCCGGAGGCGCAGAGGCGGCTCGCCGCCGAGATCCAGGCGGGCAAGGCGGCGCTCGACGACGTGGCCCGGCAGCTTATCGACCGCGGCCTCGCTTTGTGGTCCGAGGACGGGGCGCAGCGGCCGGTCCTGATCGTCCGCGGCCAGGCGAACCTGCTCGAGCCCGGCGCCGCCGCCGACCTCGAGCGGGTCCGGCAGCTGCTCGAGGAGCTGGACGGCAAGGAGGAGATCGTCCGGCTGCTCGACAGCGCCCGGGCGGGGCAGGGGATGAAGATCTTCATCGGCTCGGAGAACAAATTGTTCGCGCTTTCCGGATCTTCCGTCATCGCCGCGCCTTATCGCGGGCGGGACGGCAAGGTCGTCGGAGTGGTCGGCGTGATCGGTCCGACGCGGTTGAACTATGCGCGGGTCGTACCCATGGTGGATTTCACGGCACAGGCACTATCGAGATTGATGGCATGAACGAAGATCAGGAACTGCACGAAGAGACCAACGAAGTCGAAGAGGCGACCGCCGAGGAGCAGGCGGAGGCGCAGGAGCAGGATTTCTCCGAGCTGGTGAAGGAGCTGGAGCAGGTCCGCCAGCACGTCCTTTATGCCCAGGCCGAGACCCAGAACGTCCGCCGCCGGCTCGAGCAGGAGAAGCAGACCGCCGCCACCTATGCGGCGACCGGCTTCGCCCGCGACGTCCTGTCGGTGAAGGACAATCTCGACCGCGCCCTCGCGGCGATCCCCGAGGATCTTCGCCAGGACGAAAGGATGAGAGCCCTGATCGCCGGAATCGAGGCGACCGGGCGCGAGCTCGACACCGTCTTCCAGAGGAACGGCATCAGCCGCGTCGAAGCCCTCGGCCAGCCCCTCGACCCCCACCGCCACCAGGCGATGCTCGAAGTCCCCAGCGACGACGCCGAGCCCGGCACCATCGTCCAGGAGATGCAGGCCGGCTACATGATCAAGGACCGGCTGCTCAGGCCGGCTTTGGTGGGAGTGGCGCGGAAGGGCTAGGAGTTTCGTAGCTCGATTAGGCACCGTATTATGTGCTCGTCGAGTGCCTGCAGATAGTCAGACCCCCGCTCCGGCCTGAATGTCACGATGTCTTTGGCACCCTTGCGTCTGTTGCAATCGCCGCAGGTGACGACGAGGTTGTGCAGATAGCTGCGTCCACCAAGTTTCCGGGGCCTCAGATGATCCCGATTGCAATCTTGTGAAAGTTTCTGCGCCTTCAGGGGCTCTTGGCAATGGAAGCATTTGGCCCCGAACTTTTCGAAAGCGCGCTTCAGAGCTTCGGCAGCCCCCATTTCCTTGGCCTCGCCAGAAACCCGGTAAAGGGGAGTGCCCATCCCGTCGGGTCGGACATATTCAATGCAATTGTATGGCGATTCCCGAAGCGGGTGCGCCGCGACGATGCTGCTGAGTATATTCATGCACTCTTATTAGCTGCTGCCGGTAAACGAAGTTTTGCATCAATAATCCTCGTGCATCATGTCGATCTCGCGCACCCGGCGTTTCTGCCGCGCCGCCTCGACCAGGCGGCGCAGCTCCTCGCGGCGCTCGGCGGCGCGCTCGACGTGGCGGAGGACGAGGGCGCCGCCGCGGGTGGTCTCGTCGCTCGAGGTGACGGTGATGGTGCCGATCCCGGCCATCTGGTTGATCAGGCTGAAGTCGAGCCTGACGTCCTTCACCCGGTAGAGCTCGACCTCGTCGAGGCTTTTGATGAAGATGCCCTCGCGAACGATCAGCCGGTCGGGGCAGATGTCGTAGCGCGCGGCCAGGCTCTCGAACCATTTCCACAGCACGATCGCGAGGGCGAGGGCGCTGATCAGAAGCGGCCAGCGTCCCCATTCGCCCGGCGCCGTCAGCAGCACGCCGACGGGCACGAGCGCCATCGTTCCCCAGCCGGCGAGCGTGCCGCGAAGCCAGCCCCAGGTCGAGGAGCGGAAGCTGTCGATCGGCTGTTCCATCAAATTCTCCTTCAATGCACCGAACGGTCCTGGCGTTCGCCCTTGGACGCGAGCGAGAAGCGCGGCTCGGGGGCGGCCAGGGTGCCCGTGACGAGCTTCGCCGCATAGGCGCCGACGGCGGGGCCGTGCTTGAAGCCGTGGCCGGAGCCGGCGCCGACCAGGGCGACGTTGGGGCGCCGCGGGTGCCAGTCGATGAGCAGGTCGCCATTGGCGCTGTTCTCATATTGGCAGACCCGGGCTTCGCTCAGCGGAGCGCCGCGAAGGCCGGGGAAGCGGCGCTCCATGTAAGCGCGCACCTCGGCGAGCGCGGCGGGAGAGGGGGTGCGGTCGCCCTGATCCGGGTCCATCGGCGGTCCGTGCATATCGTGGGCGATCTTGAAGCCTCGGCCCTCGAGGTCGGGGAAGCCGTAGAAGATGTCGCCGGCGTTGAAGTCCGCCCAGCCGGGCAGCGCGTCCGGGCCGAAGCGGTCGTCGCCGGCCGGCGGGCGGAAGAAGAACACCTCCTGCCGGGTCGGGAAGATCCGGCGGCCGAGCAGGTCCGGGAACAGCTTCGCAAGCCAGGGGCCGCAGGCGAAGACGTAGCGGGTGGCGGACAGCTTCTCGCCGCCCTTCAGGCTTAGGCGCCGGAGCGGCCCGTCGCCTCCCGGCGGCGGCTCGACCGCGCCGCGGCGATATTCGCCGCCCGCCGCGACGAACTCCGCGACCATCGTCTGAACCGCCCGGCGAGCCATCAGGGCTCCGAACTGAGGCTCCCAGAGGCCGAGCTCGACTCCGTCGAAATCGATCATCGGGAAGCGCCGTGCCATCTCCCGCCGCTCCATCAGCCGGGTCGGCAGCTCGAGGCGGCGGTGCACCTCGACCGTCTGCCGGACATAATCCTGCGCGGACGGAAAGAAGAACAGGATCCCGGCCTGGTGGAAGAGCGGCAGCTCGGCCCGGGCCGAAAGGGCGCGCCATTCGGCGAGCGAATCCCAGGCCATGCGCGTATAGACCTCGTCGGCGCCGTAGCTGCCGCGGGTCAGCCGCGATTCCCCGCCGGACGAGGCGCGGGCATGGGCCGGGCCCCAGGCGTCGATCAGGAGCACCTTCTGGCCCGAGCGCTGCAGCGCCCGTGCCGTGCAGGCGCCGAACACGCCGGCCCCGACGACGATCGTGTCGGTGGGCCGGGCGGCAGCGAGCGCGGGCGCCTCGGCCGCGGCGAGGGCCGCCGCCGCTCCCGTCTTGATCGCCGACCGCCGAGTCATACCCGCCATCCACCCCTCCGGAAGGCCGGCAGCATTTGGGTTGGGGGGCGGTGAGTCAAGCGATGCCGTTGGTTAATCCTCCCCGGCATTTGCCGGGGAGGGGGACCGCGCGCAGCGCGGTGGAGGGGTTCTTCGGACGCTTAGAGCCCCTCCACCAGGCTTCGCCTGGTCCCCCTCCCCGCGAAATCGCGGGGAGGAATATCTGTATCGCTTCTGCAACAGTGTGGCGGATTTTCCGCGCCCGCCTTGCCCTCCGCCTTGATCTTCGGCTCCCGGGCGCAGAGATTGTTGCGCTGCCACAACGAGGGGAAATCAAGATGGCTCGTCTCTGGAACCGCAATGGCGTCGGCAAGGCCGTCTTCCTGGCCGGGGCCTCGTTCGCCGCCTGCATCGCCGCCGCTTCGCCGGCTTATGCCCAGACCGAGGCCGAGCAGGCCGCCCAGGCGGCAGACGAAGCCGCCGATGAGGCCGGGGACGATTCCACCATCTACGTCACCGCCACCAAGCGCGAGACGACCCTGCTCGAGGTCCCCTTCTCGATCAACGCCCAGACCGAGGAGGACATCCAGCGCCTCGGCGCCGGAACGATCGAGGATCTGTCGCGCAACGTCGCCGGCCTCAACGTCCAGAATCTCGGGCCGGGCCAGAGCCAGGTCTCGATCCGCGGAGTCTCCGCCGGCCAGATCATCCGCGACCAGCCCGGCGTCAAGGAGCAGGTCGGCGTCTATCTCGACGAATCGGTCATCTCGCTGTCGCTGTTCCAGCCCGACCTCGACCTGTTCGACCTCAACCGGGTCGAGACCCTGCGCGGGCCGCAGGGCACCCTGTTCGGCTCCGGCTCGGTGGGCGGCACCATCCGCTACATCACCAACCAGCCCGACGTCTCGAAGATGGAGGGCCTGGTCGAGGCCAACCTCCACGTCGTCGACGAGGACGATTTCGGCGGCCACATCAAGGGCGCGATCAACCTGCCTCTGGGCGACACGGCGGCGGTGCGGGTCGTCGGCTATCATACCGAATATGCCGGCTTCATCGATGCCAGGCTTTCGGGCAACGCCATCGACCGGGACGTCAACACCGGACGCCGCACCGGCGGCCGGATCGCCCTCCTGTTCCAGCCGACGGCGGACATCTCGATAACCCCGCGAGTCGTCTATCAGGAGGTTCGCGCCAAAGGCTTCAACCGGCAGGAAGTGTACAACCTCTACGCCAATCCGTTCACGACCACCCGTCCGGCGGTGACCTTCGAGCCGCGCGAGCAATTCCTGCTCCTCGGCGAGGACTTCAAGGACGACACCCTGCTCGCCGACCTCACCGCCAGCGCCGACCTCGGCGCCGTCGAGCTCACCTCGGTGACCTCCTATATCAACCGCGACATCCTCGTCAGCCGCGACGCCAGCGCCCTGACCGGAAGCGTCTCGGTCGACCTCGGCTTCCCGGCGGCGGGCGTGGTCCTGCCGTCGAACCTGGTCGACACCACCGATCTCAAGACCTGGACCCAGGAATTGCGGCTCTCGTCGAGCAGCGAGGGACCGTTCCAGTGGCTGATCGGCGCCTTCTATTCGGATGTGAAGCGGGTCTACGCCCAGCGGCTGCCGACTCCCGGCTACGACGTCTTCACCGACGCCCGCTTCGGCGCCGGCACTTCGGTCGCGGTCGCGAACGGCTTCCCGCTCAATTCGCCCTACAATGCCGACCTGCCCTACGACATCACCCAGAAGGCCGTGTTCGGCGAGGCGAGCTACGACCTCAGCGACAGCCTGACCGCCACTGCCGGCCTGCGCTATTACGACTTCAAGGAGGAGCGCGGCTTCAAGTCGGGCGGTCTCTTCTCGAACGGCGACAACCAGACCGACACGACCAAGTCCGACGGCTTCTCGCCGCGGCTTCTGCTCAGCTACGAAGCCGCCGACGACGTGATCATCAACCTCCAGGCGTCGAAGGGCTTCCGGCTGGGCGGAGTCAACGATCCGCTCAACGAAGGCCTGTGCAGCGCCCAGGACGTAATCGATTATGGCGGCTTCGACACCTACGAGGACGAGACCTTGTGGAATTACGAAGCGGGCGTGAAATCGAAGTTCGGAGCGATCAGCCTCAACGCCGCCGCCTTCTACACCGACATCAAGAACCTGCAGGTCACCGCCGACGCCGGATCCTGCTCGTCGCGCGTCGTGTTCAACGCCGACGCGCACACGATGGGCGTGGAGTTCGAGCTCAGCGCGCGGCCGGCCAAGGGCCTCGATCTGTCGATCGCGGGCAGCTGGGTCGAGGCGCAGTTCGACGAGACCCGGCTGAAGCAGAACGGCCAGGTGCTCGAAGGGATCAGGGAGGGCAACCGTCTGCCCTCGGTCCCCAATTTCCAGATCGCCGCCAGCGCCTTCTACACCGTCCCGGTCGACGACGAGGGGGGCGAGGCCTATGTGGGCGTCACCTTCCAGCATGTCGGGACCCGCTTCACCCAGCCCGGCGACCAGGAGAACAACCCCCGCACCTTCGTCCACGGACTGCCGTTCGGCGGGGCGCCGGCGGGGGCTTCGACCACGCTCGACCTCAAGCTGCCCGATTACAATCTGATCAACGTCAGCGCGGGAATCGAGCTTGGCGACGGGTTCGGCGCCGTCGTCTACGTCAACAATCTGCTGGACGAGAACGCCATCCTCGCCTTCGACCGCGAGCGCGGCGGCCGCGCCCGCCTCGGCTTCCACGTCGGTCAGCCGAGGACGATCGGCCTCACGGTGCGCAAGCGCTTCTGACCGCGCAATGCCGAGCGTTTAGGTGATCCGCTCATCCTGAGTAGGGACTGAGCCTGGCGAAGGCCCGTATCGAAGGACCGTCCTTCGATACGCCGTTTCGACAAGCTCAACGGCTACTCAGGATGAGCGATTGCTGGCGTCAAATCTAAGCCTTCAATACCTCAGCGCGGGCCAGGAAGCGCCCGGGCCAGCATCGGCCTGGGCGTCAGCCAGGTGGCGGCGGCCCGGCGGACGTCGTCGAGCGTGAGCGCTTCGAGATCGGAGCGCAGGCCGGTCAGCTCGCGCATGGCGGGCGGATCGAGCGCGGCATAGGTGATCGCCGACGCCCAGGAGCCGTTGTCGCGAAGCGCCTGGTCGGCCGAGGCGAGGACGGGCGTCCGGGCGGCGTCGACCTCCTCCTGGCTGATCCGGCCCCGGGCCAGCTCGCCGGCGACGGCCAGCGCCGCCTCGACCAGCGGGCCTATGTCCTGCGGGCTCGCTTCGAGCGCGACGCTGAGCGCGCCCTGATCTGCGTCGTCCGGCGTGTTCATGCCGACGACGGGGGCATAGGCCTTGCCCATCACCACCCTCACCTGGCGAAGCAGCCGGGTCTCGAGGATCGAGCGCAGCAGGTGGAGAGAATATTCCTCGCGGCGGCGCTCGGGCGTTGCGACGTAGAGCGGCCAGGCGAGGACGGCCGCGGCCTTGTCCGCCGGCCCCTTGTGCGTTTCGGTCACCGGCGGCGGCAGTTGCTCCGGGAAATAGCGGAACGGCCCGGCGCCGGCCGGCGGCGGCGACAAAGCGGGGCGGGGCGGAAGGGCGCCGAAGGTCGTCGCCACCGCGCGCCGGGCGTCTTCCTCGCTTATGTCCCCGACGATCGTCACCTCGACCGGCGAGCGAGTCAGGACGGGTTTCAGCATCTTCTCGAAATCGGCGGCCCGATAGGCGGCCAGGAGCTCGCGCGGAGGCAGCGATTCGCGGCCGGGGAAAAGGACCCGCTCCATCGCGACGCTCGCCACGAAGGACGGGTCGGTGCTGAACATCCGGTAGCTGAGGTCGAGCGCGGTGGGCAGCTTCTCGTCGATCAGCGGCCGGAAGCCGGGGTCGGTCATGTAGGCGGCGAGCAGGCGCATCTCCTGCTCGACATGGTCGCTCAAGGTGCTGCTGTTGAGCACGAACGCGGTCGGCCGCGCCTCCAGGCTGAACGCCCAGGTCGAGTTGGCGAGCGCCGATCCGATCTCGGCAAAGTCCATCTTGCCGAGCCCGCCATTGGGGAACAGGCCGGTGGCGAGCATCATCGGCATCCGCTCGGCGGCGCTGAGGCCGCGCTCGCCATGGCCGAACCTTACCCTGATCTCGACCCCGCCGGACTGGAAATCGGTCTGCTTGAAGTTGAGCGCCGTGCCGTTCCGGAAGAGGAGGCGGGTGAAATCCGGTGTCTGCTGGCGCGAGGCGACCTCGCCGCGCTTGCCGAACTTGCGATAGGCCCATTTCGACGTTTCACGATCCGCGAAGGTCGCCAGCGGCGCCGCCGCCTCGTTCGCCCGCCACGCCGCCGCCAGCTCCTCGCGGGACGCCTCGACCGGACCGGTGAGAGTGAGAAGCGGTCCGTTGCCGCCCCAGTCCGCTTCGAAGGCGCGCTTGACGTCGGCCGGGGTCAGCCCGGCGACCAGCAGGTCGTAGACCCGCATCGCCTCGCGGGGATGGAGATAGGGCATTCCCGCCATCTCCGAGTCCGTGATGGCCTGGGCAAGGTCTCGGGTGGAGCGGGTGCCGCTCTGGTAGACCGCGGCCCGAAGCCTGGAGCGCAGCTGCTCGGCCGCGGTCTTGACCTCGAGCGCGGTCGGCCCGGTCTGAGCGAACCGGCGAAGCTCCGCCTGGGCTTCGGCAAGCCCCTCGCGCCACTTGCCCTGGTTGGGCACCGCGATCAGGCAGGCCATGCGGGCGTCGGGCAGGCCCCGGTTGACGATGGGGGCCGCGCCGAGCAGCGTCGAGCCCGACCGGGCGGCCGCCTGCGAGGCGCGCTCGGTGAGGATGGTCACCCAGATTTGCGAAAGGGCCTCGCGGCGCATCCGCCCGAAGCTGGCGTCGCGCGGTCCGTCCAGGGGGGCGACCCGGCAGGCGGTCCCGGTGAGCGGCAGCGAGGGGTCGCTTGCGGTGAAGGCGTCGAGTCCGCGCTCGGGGAGGGCCGCCGGAACCGCCCGGTTCCCGGGAGCGCCCCGGCCGCGCCAGCTTCCGAACGACTTTTCCGCTACCTCGAGGAGGGCGTCGGGATCGGCGTCCCCGACGATCACCAGCACCGCATTTTCGGGCCGGTACCAGCGGTCGTAATAAGCCTGAAGCCCGGCCGGAGTCGCCGACCGGAGCGAGGCTTCGGTGCCGCCGACGTCGCGCGTGATCGAGCGCAGGCCGGGCGCCTGGAAGCGCGCGGTCTCGCGCATCATCAGGGTCGCCGGGCTGGTCCGGGCGCGAAGCTCCGCCAGCACCACGCCCTTCTCGAGCTCCGCCGCCGCCGGCGTGAAGAGGATTCCGTCGGCCGCTCCGCGCAGCCATTCGAGGACCTTCGCGACCGCGGCCGGATCGCCGACCGGCACGTCCATCTGATAGACGGTCGATTCGAGGCCGGTCGCCGCATTCTCGTCGCGGCCGAAGGAGACCCCGAGGCTGGCGAAGCGGGTGTCGAGCGATCCTTCGGGCGCCTGCCGGGTCGAGCGGAAGGCCATATGCTCGACGAAATGGGCGAAGCCGTCCTCGCCCTCCGCCTCGTCGTAGCTGCCGGACCGGATGGCGAGCCGGATCGAGAGGGCGCGGGCGGGCGAATCGTTGCGCATGATCGCGTAGCGAAGGCCGTTGGCGAGGGTGCCGGTCCTCACCGCCGGGTCGGGCGTGGCCCTGGCGTTGCCCGGCAGCGGATCGATCGCGAGCGCCGGGGCGCCGACAAGCAGCAAAGCCAGAGCCGCGGCGAACCCGCGGCCAAACCAACCCAAACGCATCCTGTCCCCCGCTCAGCCTCCCCGTCGGCTAACGGGAAAATCGCAACTTTTCAATGGCTAGGGCCGCGCCTTGACGGCGTCGCGGATCTCGCGAAGGACCAGCAGCTCCTCGCTCGGCCCGGCCGCCGCCGCTTCCGGGGCCAGCTTCATGCGCTCCGCCGCCTTGACCAGCCGGTAGATGACGAAGGCGAGGATGAGGAAGGCGACGACGGCGGTGGCGAACTGGCCGTAGCCGATCATCGGCACGCCCGCTTCCTTGAGCGCCGCATAATTGTTCGGGTCGCCGGCATAGCCTGCCGGGACCGGGCCGAGGCGGACGAAGTAGCTCGAGAAATCCAGGCCTCCGAACAGCCAGCCGATCACCGGCATGATGATGTCGTCGGTCAGCGACGCGACGATGGTCGCGAACGCCGCGCCGATGATCACCGCCACCGCCAGATCGAGCACGTTGCCCTTGGCGATGAATTCCCTGAATCCGGACATGTCGGCCTCCCCTTTTGTTGCCGGGGGATGGTAGCGCGATCGGCAATTGCCGTCACCCCGAGCCGTCATTCCGGCGAAAGCCGGAATCCATGAACACGGCCGGCCGTCGTTCCGCAGCGCGGTGTTCATGGATCCCGGGTCAAGCCCGGGATGACGCGCTGGGGCGACGGGCCCTCAATGTCCCTTGTGCGGGGTCTCGTCCCCCGCTGCCGCTACCACCGCGTCGACCGTGATCGGCGGGGCGACGTTGAAGGAGAAGGTGAGGGGAATGCGGTCGCCCGGCTTCACCTTCGAGTCGATCCCGAACAGCATGGCGTGGCGGCCGCCGGGCTCGAAGACCAGCTCGCCGCGGCTCGGGAACTCGATCTCCTTGCGCTGCTTCATCCTGGCGGTGCTGCCCTTCATGCTGGTCTCGTGAAGCTCGATCCAGCGCACGCCGGGGCTCGACACCCCGAGCAGCCTGGTGCCCTCGCTCCCCGCCTCCATCCGGAAATAGGCGCCGCCGGGGCGGCTCTTCGCCGCCGGGAGCCTGACCCAGACGTCGCTCACCCGGACCGTTCCGTCGGCCGGCGGCCTCTCGCATCCGGCCAGCGCCGACGCCGCCGCCAGGAGCGCAAAAACGTGGCTTTTGAGCATCTTCTTCATCGCCGCCGCTCCCTAGCGGCGAGCGGACTTCTTGTCGCCTCGGAATCGGCTCCTATATCGCTCCCGAAACACTCCGCGTGCCTCGCTCGAAGGACGCAGGGGTGCGGTAAACTTTTGGGGCACAAGAGGATTAATATGGCTAGAGTCATCGGAATCGACCTCGGCACCACCAACAGCTGCGTCGCCGTCATGGAAGGCGGCAAGCCCAAGGTGGTCGAGAATGCGGAAGGCGCGCGCACCACCCCCTCGATCGTCGCTTTCGCCAAGGACGGCGAGCGGCTGGTCGGCCAACCGGCCAAGCGCCAGGCGGTCACCAACCCCGAGAACACCGTCTTCGCGGTGAAGCGCCTGATCGGCCGCCGCTTCGACGATCCGATCACCAAGAAGGACACCGAGCTGGTCCCCTACAAGATCAGCCGCGGCCCCAATGGCGACGCCTGGGTCAATGCCGGCGCCAAGGATTACAGCCCGTCCCAGATCTCCGCCTTCATCCTCCAGAAGATGAAGGAGACGGCGGAAGGCTATCTCGGCGAGACCGTCACCCAGGCGGTGATCACCGTCCCAGCCTATTTCAACGACGCCCAGCGCCAGGCGACCAAGGATGCCGGCCAGATCGCCGGCCTCGAGGTCCTTCGAATCATCAACGAGCCGACCGCGGCGGCGCTCGCCTACGGCCTCGACAAGCAGGACGGCAAGACGATCGCGGTCTACGATCTCGGCGGCGGAACGTTCGACATCTCGGTGCTCGAGATCGGCGACGGAGTCTTCGAGGTGAAGTCGACCAACGGCGATACCTTCCTCGGCGGCGAGGATTTCGACGCCAAGATCGTCGATTACCTCGCGGACGAGTTCAAGAAGCAGGAAGGAATCGACCTTCGCGGCGACCGGCTCGCCTTGCAGCGCCTCAAGGAGGGCGCCGAGCGGGCCAAGATCGAGCTCTCCTCGGCCCAGACCACCGAGGTCAACCTGCCCTTCATCACCGCCGACCAGAACGGGCCCAAGCATCTCGTCAAGACGATCACCCGCGCCGATCTCGAGAAGCTGGTCGAGGAGCTGATCAAGCGCACGCTCGATCCCTGCAAGAAGGCCCTCGCCGATGCCGGCGTGAAGTCGGAGGACATCAGCGAGGTCGTCCTCGTCGGCGGAATGACGCGCATGCCGCGGGTCCGCCAGATCGTTCAGGACTTCTTCGGCAAGGAGCCGCACACGGGCGTCAATCCGGACGAGGTCGTCGCCATGGGCGCCGCCATCCAGGCCGGAGTCCTCCAGGGCGACGTCAAGGACGTTCTCCTGCTCGACGTCACCCCGCTGAGCCTGGGCATCGAGACCCTGGGCGGGGTCTTCACCCGGATGATCGACCGCAACACGACCATCCCGACCAAGAAGTCGCAGACCTTCTCCACCGCCGAGGACAATCAGAACGCGGTCACCATCCGCGTCTTCCAGGGCGAGCGCGAGATGGCCTCGGACAACAAGATGCTCGGCCAGTTCGATCTGGTCGGGATCCCGCCGGCGCCGCGCGGAGTGCCCCAGGTCGAGGTCACGTTCGACATCGACGCCAACGGCATCGTCCACGTCTCGGCCAAGGACAAGGGCACCGGCAAGGAGCAGCAGATCCGGATCCAGGCGTCGGGCGGCCTCGCCGATTCCGACATCGAGAAGATGGTCCGCGAAGCCGAGCAGTTCGCCGAGGAGGACAAGAAGCGCCGTGAGGCGGCCGAGGCGAAGAACAGCGCCGAGGGCCTCGCCCACAGCACCGAAAGGCAGCTGGCGGAGCATGGCGACAAGATCGACGAAGCCCTGAAGACCGAGATCCAGTCCGCGATCGACGAGACCAAGCAGGCGGTCGAGAGCGGCGACATCGAGGCGATGAAGTCGAAGACCGCGGCGCTCAGCCAGGTCGCGATGAAGCTCGGCCAGGCGATCTACGAGAAGGAGCAGGCCGGAGCGGCCGGCGGCGCTTCCGACGATTCCGGCGCCGAACCGGGAGCGGAAGCGGGCGGCGCCGAAGAGGAAGTCGTCGACGCCGAATTCTCCGAGGTCGACGACGAAAACAAGGGCTGAGTTATGTGCAGTGCCGTCATGCCGGCGAAGGCCGGCATCCCAGCGAGGAAAGGCTCGATCCTTCCCGCTGGGACCCCAGCCTTCGCTGGGGTGACGGCCTGTGGGGGCCGTCATGGTTGAATCCGATTATTACGAGCTGCTCCAGGTCGAGCGCGGCGCCGACGAGCGGACGCTGAAGGCGTCCTACCGCCGCCTCGCCATGGAATGCCATCCCGATCGCAATCCGGGCTGCAAGGACAGCGAGGCCCGGTTCAAGGCGATCAGTGAAGCCTATGACTGTCTGAAGGACCCGCAAAAGCGCGCCGCCTACGACCGCTTCGGCCACGCCGCCTTCAGGAACGGCGGCGGCGGCTTCGGCGCCGGGGCCCAGGATTTCGGCTCCTTCTCCGATATCTTCGAGAATATCTTCGGCGAGTTCATGAACGGCCAGCAGGCCGACCGCCGTTCCAACGCCTTGCGCGGCTCGGATCTGCGCTACGATCTAGAGATCAGCCTCGAGGACGCCTTCGCCGGCAAGCAGGTCGAATTGAGGATCGACACCACCGCCAAATGCGAGCCCTGCGGCGGCTCCGGCGCCAAGACAGGGACGAGCGTCAAACCCTGCACCATGTGCCACGGCCGCGGCCAGGTCCGGGCGCAGCAGGGCTTCTTTGTCGTCGAGCGCACCTGTCCGACCTGCCGCGGAGTCGGCCAGGTCATCGCCGACCCCTGCGAGAAATGCCGCGGCGAGGGCCGGGTCGAACGCCAGCGTTCGCTCGAAGTCCGGATCCCCGCCGGAGTCGACGAAGGCACCAGGATCCGCCTCGCCGGCGAGGGCGAGGCCGGAGTCCGCGGCGGCCCCAACGGCGATCTCTACATCTTCGTCCACCTCGCCCGCCACGCCTTCTTCCAGCGCGACGGGACGACCCTGTTCGTGCGCTGCCCGGTCAGCATCACCACCGCCGCGCTCGGCGGCTGCATCGAGGTGCCGGGCCTCGACCGCCAGAAGCATTCGATCCAGATCCCCGCCGGGATCCAGTCCGGCAAGCAGCTCCGCCAGCGCGGCGCCGGGATGCCGGTGATCAACGGCCGCGGCCATGGCGACATGGTCGTCCAGGTCGAGGTCGAGACCCCGACCAGGCTGAGCGTCCGGCAAAAGGAGCTGCTCGAGGCCTTCCGCGAGACCGAGACCGGCGAGGAATGCCCGGCGTCGAAGAGCTTCTTCGGGAAATTGAAGGGCCTGTTCGACGCGTGATTGCCTCCCCGCGCGAAGCGGGGGGAGGGGGACCACACGAAGTGTGGTGGAGGGGTAGATAGCGCAGGCCGATGCCGTCCCGCGCCCGAACTCCCAATCCTGCGCCAGATACCCCTCCACCAGGTTTCACCTGGTCCCCCTCCCCATCTCACGATGGGGAGGATGAGGGTGCCTCGCCGCAGGTCCTTCGCTATGCTCCCGCCATGCGCCTAATCCTCCTCGCCGCAATCGCCCTGGCGAGCTGCGCCACCACCTCCGACGCCCCCGCCCCCTTCGCCAACCCGGTCATCGATTCCGACTTCCCGGATCCCGCAATCCTCCGCGCTTCCGACGGCTTCTATTATGCCTACGCCACCCAGACCGAGCGCGACGGGCATTGGATCAACCTCCAGGTCGCCCGTTCGCGCGACCTTGTCGCCTGGGAGGATCTCGGTGACGCGCTTCCGGCCAAGCCCGGCTGGGCGAACCGAACCCAGGATTTCTGGGCGCCGCACGTGTCGCAGCATGGCGGCCGCTATTACCTCTATTATTCGGCCAAGCCCGACGATGCTGTCGGCGACCCGCTGAAGGGCCTGTGCCTCGCCGTGGCGATCTCGGACCGGCCCGAAGGCCCGTTCACCGACATGGGTCGGCCTCTCCAATGCGGCGCCGGCTTCGTCAACATCGATCCA
Organism: Allosphingosinicella sp.; assembly: GCA_035719905.1. Taxonomy (GTDB): domain Bacteria; phylum Pseudomonadota; class Alphaproteobacteria; order Sphingomonadales; family Sphingomonadaceae; genus Allosphingosinicella. The sequence goes on along the minus strand of DASTFN010000069.1, from coordinate 16,034 downwards.
ATGGCCTATGACGATCCTGCGACCGGCAAGCGGCTGCTCTACTGGGGCTCCGGCTTCGGTCCGATCAAGGTGCGGGAGCTGGCGCCGGACCGTCTGTCATTCGCCCCGGGAAGCCGGCCCGTCGACCTCGTCGACGCGGCGGCGAAGACCGACTATCGGCATCTCGTCGAAGGAGTCTGGATCGTCCGCCGCGGCGGCTGGTACTACCTCTTCTACTCTGGCGACAATTGCTGCGGCGAGGGCGCCCATTATGCCGTGATGGTGGCGCGGTCGCGCGGCGCCACCGGTCCGTTCGAGACCCGCCACGGCACGATCCTGGAGCGACGCGGCACCTGGCTCGCTCCCGGCCACAACAGCGTCATCGAAGATGCAAGCGGCGGCAACTGGATCGTCTACCACGCGGTCGACACGAACCGGCCCCGTACCAGGCCGTCGGACGGCATCAACACTCGCCGGGTCATGCTGATCGACCGGATCGTCTGGAAGGACGGCTGGCCGAGCGTCCAGGGCCCGACCGAGGGCCCGCAGCCGCGCCCGCTTCCGAAGCGCCGCGGCGCCCGCTAGGCTCTTGGCGCCGACTCAAGGGGGAAATCCATGCGCCGCCTGCTCGCTTTTGCCACCGCCGCTCTTCTTGCCTCGCCCGCCCTCGCTCAGCGGGACCTCTCATCCGTCGAAGTGAAGGTCGAGAAGATCGCGCCGGGGGTCGCCGTCCTGTTCGGCGCCGGCGGCAATATCGGCCTCTCCTACGGCGCCGACGGCAACATCATCGTCGACGATCAATATGCCCCGTTGAGCGGCAAGATCCTGGCCGCGATCGCCGCCGTCGATCCCGATCCGGTGCGCTTCGTCGTCAACACCCACTGGCATGGCGACCATACCGGCGGCAACGAGGCGATGGGCGGCCGGGGGGCGGTGATCGTGGCCCACCGCAACGTCAGGACCCGAATGTCGAGCGAGCAGTTCATCGCCGCCCTGAACGACCGCGTGCCCGCCTCGCCCGCCGGCGCGCTTCCGATCGTCACCTTCGAGGACGGGGTCACCCTCCACCTCAACGGCGACACGCTCCACGTCGTCCATGTCGCCGACGCCCATACCGACGGCGATTCGATGGTCCATTGGCAGAAGGCCAACGTCCTCCACATGGGCGACACCTTCTTCCACAAGGTCACTCTGCCCTTCATCGACCTCAGCTCCGGCGGCTCGATCGACGGGCTGATCGCGGCGGCCGACAAGGGCCTGGCCTGGTCGAACGAGACGACCCGGATCATCCCCGGCCACGGCCCGGTCGCCTCGAAAGCGGAGCTCGCCGCCTATCGGGCCATGCTGGTCGACGTTCGCGCCAAAGTGGCGGCCGGAATCCGGGCGAAACGCAGCCTCGCCCAGATCCAGGCGACGAAACCGGCGGCGGCCTACGGAATGGCCGACGGCTTCATCAAGCCCGACCAGTTCGTCGCCTTCGTCCATGAGAGCCTGACGAAGCCGGGACGGCGCCGCTAGAGCGTTAGCGTTAGTTTGAATCGCGTTCCGCTCATCCTGAGTAGCCGTTGAGCTTGTCGAAACGGCGTATCGAAGGACGGTCCTTCGATACGGGCCTTCGCCAAGCTCAGTCCCTACTCAGGATGAGCGGGTAAAGCTAAACACAGCGCTCTAGCGGCCGGTCAGCGACCAGTGCGGGGCATCGGAGACGAGCTTCTTCACGCCGTACGTCCTGCCCACCGCGTGCAGGCCGGCATTGTCCGCTCCGTTGCGCGGCACCCCAAGCTCGTGCACGGCCCCGTCGGCATCGGCGATGCGCAGGGTCCCGGTCCAGCGGATGGTCATGTCGACGGCTTCCCCGCCGATATGGTTCGAGGTCAGGGACGGTTCGAAAACGATCCCGAACCGGCGCTCCATCTCCTTCGCCGCAGCGCGCGATTTGGCGTCGTTGCCGTGATTCCACTGGATGTCGCAGCCCGGCTTCGCCGGCACCGCCGACGGCCGCACCTTTCCCCGCGCCACGTTCCAGCAATAATGCATCAGATAGGCCCGGATCTCGTGGCGGTTGCCGGCGGTGATGCTGACCGAGGCGCCGGCGTCGCGCAGCGCCTGGACGAAGGCGGCGAGCTTGGGCCGGAAGCTCGGGGCGAGATCGCCGATCGCGCTGCTGTTCGGGAAGCGCGCCTGGTTGGCATCCCACCACGCGCCGCCGCTCAGCGAGGTCGAGCCGCCCGGCTTCGGCTCCGCGGGCACGACCGTCGTCCCCGCGGCGAGCGATTGCCACGTGCGTCCCCCCGGATCGACCCGGCCGTCGGGATTGGAAAGGCCCATGACTCGCTGCTGGTAGAGCCGGATCGCGATCCGGGTGTTCTCGCCATAATCCCCGTCGACGTCCAAAGGCGGACGTCCAAGCGCCAATACGTGGGGCGCGAGCAATTGCTGTACCTGGATGACGTCCTCGGTCTTGTTGACGCCGCCCCTGCCCACCGATGCGCTGATGCTGGTCATCTGCCCCTCCCCGATGCCGGCGGCGAGCATATCCCAATGCCGCCCCCGCGAGAAGGGATCAGCTGCGCTTCGGTATCTCCAGCCCGCGCTGGACGGCGGGCCGCGCGAGCCCACGCTCGAGCCAGGCGGGCACGTTGGTCAGGCCATCATACTCCACCAGCTCCCGAGCCTCGTAGAAGGTGACGAGGTTGCGGACCCAGCCCAGGGTCGCGACGTCGGCGACGCCATATTCGTCCATGATCCACTCGCGCCCCTCGAGCCGCCCCTCCAGCACCCCGAGCAGCCGCTTCGATTCGTCGACGTAGCGCTGCAGCGGGCGCTTGTCCTCGATCGCCTTGCCGGCGAAGCGGTTGAAGAAGCCGACCTGGCCGAACATCGGCCCGATCGCCGCCATCTGGAAGAAGACCCACTGGATCGTCTCCCAGCGCCGGGCCGGATCGGCGGGCATCAGCTTCCCGGTCTTGTCGGCGAGGTAGAGGAGGATCGCCCCGGATTCGAACAGGCCGAGCGGCTTCCCGCCGGGCCCGTCGGGATCGATGATCGCGGGGATCTTGCCGTTCGGGTTGAGCGAGAGGAATTCCGGGGTCCAGGTCTCGTTCTTGCCGATGTCGACCATGTGCGGCTCATAGGGCAGCCCGGTCTCCTCGAGCATGATCGACACCTTCACGCCGTTGGGCGTGTTGAGCGAATAGAGCTGAAGCCGGTCGGGATGCTCGGCCGGCCAGCGCTTCGTGACCGGGAATTGAGAAAGATCGGCCATCACCACCTCTTGCGTCGTCATGCCGGAGTTGACGTCTCCCCGAACACCCGCCCGAAGATCGTGTCGACATGCTTCAGATGGTAGCCGAGGTCGAAGCTCTCCTCGAGCTGCTCCGGCGGCAGCAGCGCCGAGACTTCGGGATCGGCCTTGAGCAGCTCGAGCAGCGACAAAGCCCCGTCGCTCTCCCACACCTTCATCGCGCTGCGCTGGACCAGGGAATAGGCCTGCTCGCGGCTGGCGCCGGCCTGGGTCAGGGCGAGGAGGACCCGCTGCGAGTGGACGAGGCCGCCCATGCGGTCGAGATTCTTCTGCATCCGCTCGGGATAGACGAGCAATTTGTCGATCACGCCCGTCAGCCGCGCCAGAGCGAAGTCGAGGGTCACGGTAGAGTCGGGCCCGATGTAGCGCTCGACCGAGCTGTGGCTGATGTCGCGCTCGTGCCAGAGGGCGACATTCTCCAGCGCCGGATTGACATAGCCGCGCACCATCCGGGCGAGGCCCGTCAGATTCTCGGTCAGCACCGGGTTGCGTTTGTGCGGCATGGCCGACGAGCCCTTCTGGCCGGGCGAGAAATATTCCTCCGCCTCCAGCACCTCGGTCCTCTGCAGGTGGCGGACCTCGGTCGCCAGCCGCTCGACCGACGAGGCGATCACGCCCAGGGTCGCGAAGAACATGGCGTGGCGGTCGCGCGGGATCACCTGGGTCGAGATCGGCTCGACCTTGAGCCCCATCTTCGCCGCGACATGCGCCTCGACCCTCGGGTCGACATTGGCGAAGGTTCCGACCGCTCCGGAGATGGCGCAGGTCGCGATCTCCTCGCGCGCCGCGACCATCCGGGCCCGAGCCCGGGCGAATTCGGCAAAAGCGAAAGCGAGCTTGAGGCCGAACGTCACCGGCTCGGCGTGGATTCCGTGGCTTCGCCCGATCGTCGGAGTGAGCTTATATTCGTGCGCCCGCCGCTTCAGCACGTCGAGCAAAGCATCGAGATCCTCGATCAGCAGGTCCGACGCCCGCTTCAGCTGCACCGCGAGGCAGGTGTCGAGCACGTCCGAGCTCGTCATCCCCTGGTGGAGGAAGCGCGCCTCCGGCCCGACATGCTCGGCGACGCTGGTCAGGAAGGCGATGACGTCGTGCTTCACCTCCGCCTCGATCGTGTCGATCCGCTCGACGTCGAAGCCGCCCTTCGCCCACACCGCCTCGGCCGCCTCGCGCGGAACGATGCCGAGCTCGGCCATCGAGTCCAGGGCATGGGCCTCGATCTCGAACCAGATCCGGAAGCGGGCTTCGGGCGCCCAGATGCTGCTCATCTGCGGCCGCGAATAGCGGGGGATCATCTTGCGCTTCCTAACTTGCGGTGCGGAGCGGCGCGCCTAGCAAAGTCGCGGGGGGGCTTCAATGAACCTTCCCGATCAGCCGAGGCCCCACCGGTAGCGCCCGCTGATCGGCCAGTCGAGGCGCCCGTCCTCCTCGCGGGTTCCGGCCCCGATATTGTGGAGGATCAGCCAGCCGTCCGGCCCGCGGCGGTCCGAGACCAGGCCGATATGGGGGCTTCGGCCGTCGACCAGCGAGGCGAAGATGTCGCCCGGCCGCCAGCCCGACGCGCCGGCGGGAACCGGCAATGCCGCCCCGCGGCGGTCCAGCCAGGTCCTGAGGTTGGGCACCCGGCGATGGTCGATATTGCGGTCGGGCGCCCGCAATCCCCAGGTTCGCGGATAGGCGGCGAAGGCGACACGCATGTCGGCATTGACCAGCGCCTGGAGGTCGAGCCCCGGAAATCCGGGGGAGGATTTTTCCTTAAATCAACCCCAGCGACCGCATGCTCGCGCAGGTCCGCGCCCCGACGATGACATGGTCGTGCACCGAAATGCCCAGAGGCCGCGCCGCCTCGACGATCTCGCGGGTGAGGCGGATGTCCTGCTGGCTCGGCTGGGGGTCGCCGCTCGGATGGTTGTGGACCAGGATCAAGGCGGTGGCGTGATATTCCAGCGCCCGGCGGATCACCTCGCGGACATAGACGGCGGCCTCGTCGACCGAGCCTTCCGACATCGGCTCGTTGCGGATCAGCATGTTCCTGGCGTTGAGGTAGAGGATCCGCACCCGCTCGATGGCGAGCGCGCCCATGTCGGCGCGGAGATAGTCGAGCAGGGCCTGCCAGCTGCCCAGCACCGGCTGGTCCATCACTCGCGACTCGAGCAGCCGAAGCGCCGTCGCCTGGGCGATCTTGATCGCCGCCGCGGCGCCCTCGCTGACGTCGCCGACCCGCATGATCGCCTCGCCATCGGCCGAGAGCAGCCGGCCGAAACCGCCGAAATCGTGGATCAGCTTCTTGGCGAGCGGCTTGGTGTCCCGGCGGGGCAGGGCGAGCGCAAGCAGATATTCAATAAGCTCATGTTCCAGAAGGGCCTCCGGCCCGCCCTCGAACAGGCGTCTCCTCAGCCGGGCGCGATGGCCCCGGCCGTCGAGAGACTCGTCGGCCATCAGCAATGATTAAGCTTGGCGAGGCTCTTAGGCAAACCGCCTTGCCCTCGCCCCCGTGAACGGTAACGGAGGCGGAACGGGAGCGGCTGGACGGAGGTTGAGGAAACCGGTGGATGATGAGGCCGGAGTGAAGGCGCGGCGGCGCCCGGTGAAGCGGCTGACGGCGCTCGCCTTGCTCGTCCTGCTGCTCCTCGCCTTGCTCGTCGCCTGGAGCCAGCGCCGGCCGATCGCCTCCGATTTCATCGATCGCGAGCTCGCCCGCCGCAACGTTCGCGCCACCTACGAGGTGAAGACGATCGGCTTTGGCACCCAGCGCCTCGAAAATCTGGTGATCGGCGACCCCCGCAACCCGGACCTCACCGCCCGCTGGGTGGAGGTGCGCCTGAGCTGGGGCCTTCGCCGGCCCAAAGTGAGCCTGATCACCGCGCGCGGAGTCCGCCTCAACGCCCGGCTCGGCAAGGACGGCCGGATCAGCTTCGGCGAGATCGACCGGCTTCTGCCGCCGCCGACCGGCCTTCCGTTCCGGCTGCCCGACCAGGATGTCGACATCGCCGACGCCTCGGTCCGCTTCGACACCCCGGCCGGCCGGGTCGGAATCGCGCTGAAAGGCAAAGGCAATCTCGCCAATGGCTTTCGCGGCCGGATGGCGGCGGCGGCGCCCCGGCTGAGCCTCGGCAGCTGCCGGATCGACGGGATCAGTGGACGGTGGGATGTGGGCGTTTCGGACCTGAAGCCCCGCTTCCGCGGCCCGGCGCAGGCCGAGCGCCTCGGCTGCGGCGACCGGCTGGCGGCGAACGGGATCGGGCTCGACCTCGACGTCCGCCTCGCTCCGGGCCTCGACAGCTGGACGGGAAGCACCGCCGTCCGCGCCGCGCGTCTCCAGGCCGGCTCCAATTTGCTGACCGGATTGAGCGGACGCCTCGGCCTCGACGGCAACGCGCAGATGACTCGCGGCGCCGTCGACCTCGCGTCCGCGGCGGCTCGGCTCGGCGGGCTCACCGCCGCCCGCGCCGCCGTCGAGGGCCGCTACGGCCTGTCGCTGGCCAATGGCGGCTTCACCCTGCTCGGAGACGCCTCGATCCGGGGAGCTTCGGCCCGGGCGCCGCTGGCCGGCGCCGTCGCCACGCTCGGCTCGGCCGGCGGGACTCCGCTGGGGCCGGTGGGCGACGCTTTGGCCGCCGCCCTCGCCCGCGCCGGCGCCGGCTTCGACGCCGAGGCCTCGCTCCGGCTGGTCAACGGCCGCGGCTTCGGCGGAGTGCGCTTCGAACGGTTGAGCGCATCGACCCGGAGCGGCGCCAGGATCGAACTGGGGGGAGGCCAGGGGCTGACCTATTACTGGCCGAGCGGGCTCACCCGCCTCGACGGCGACCTCAGCGTCGCGGGCGGCGGCTTCCCGGCGCTTCGGCTGAGCCTCGACCAGCCCCGGCCCGGAGCGCCGATCAGAGGCGTCGGGCGGATCCAGCCGATGCGGGTGGGCAATTCGCGCTTGGCCCTCGGCGAAATAAGCTTCACCGCCGCGCCCGGCGGCGAGACCCGGGTCTCGAGCGTGGCGACGATCGACGGACCGATCGACAACGGCTGGGTGCGCGGGCTGGTGGTTCCGATCGCCGGCCGGCTGGACGGCCGCGGCGGCTTCGTCTTCGGGGAAAGCTGCACGCCGGCGCGGTTCGAGGCCCTGCAGGTCGGGAGCCTGCGCCTGGGCCGGACCGCCCTGCCTTTGTGCCCGACCGGCCGGGCCCTGGTCTGGAAGACGCCGGGAGGCCGGGTCGCCGGCGGCGCCGAGCTGCACTCGCCCCGCTTCGCCGGGACGCTCGGCACCTCGCCCCTGAATGTCGCCGGAAGCCGGCTTCGCTTCGGGCTCGCCGGCCCGGACTTCACCGCCGCCGACGTCGAGATCCGGCTCGCCGACAACCGCCTCGACCTCGCCTCGCTCACCGGCGATTTCGGCAGAGGCGGGGTCACCGGCCGCTATTCCGGCCTCTCCGGCAAGCTCGGCAACGTGCCGCTTCTGATGAGCCAGGGAAGCGGCACCTGGCAGATGCGGGGCTCCGACCTGTCGATGGCCGGCGAGATGCGAATCTCGGACGAGGTCGATCCGCCCCGCTTCTACCCGCTCGTCACCCGCGATTTCCGGCTGACCCTCGCCGACAACCGGATCCGCGCCGGCGGCTGGCTCGACGATCCCGAGACCGGAACCCGGATCGTCCATGCCGATATCGGCCACGATCTCGCCACCGGCCGCGGCCGCGCGAACCTCGACGTCCCCGGCATACGCTTCGACAAGGATTACCAGCCCGAGCAGCTCACCCGCCTCACCACCGGGGTGGTCGCTTTGGTCGACGGCATCCTGAAAGGGCAGGGCGAGATCAGCTGGGATTCGGCCGGCTCGCGCTCGACCGGCAGTTTCTCGACCGACGACATGGACTTCGCCGCCGCCTTCGGACCCGTAGAGGGCCTCTCGACGACGCTCCAATTCACCGACCTGCTCGGCCTCGTCACCGCGCCCGGCCAGGAGGCGGAGGTCGATCTCGTCCGCGCGGGGATCGACGTGCTCGACGGCCGGATCCGCTACCAGCTCCTCCCCGGCCTCCAGGTCAAGGTCGAGAGCGGGCGCTGGCCGTTCGCCGGCGGCACTCTGATCCTCGAGGAGACGATCCTCGATTTCTCCAAGCCGACCGCCAAGCGCCTCACCTTCCGGGTCGAGGGCCTCGACGCCGCCCTCTTCATCCAGAAGATGGAGTTCGCCAACATCACCGCCACCGGCACGTTCGACGGCGTAATCCCGATGATCTTCGACGAGCGCGGCGGCCGGATCGACGGCGGCCACCTCGTCGCCCGGTCGGAGGGCGGCACCCTCTCCTACATAGGCGAGCTGACCGACAAGGAGCTAGGCGTCTACGGCAAGCTCGCCTTCGATGCCTTGAAATCGATGCGCTACTCGAAGCTGACCATCGACCTCGACGGCTCGCTCGAAGGCGAGTTCGTCGCCGGGATCGAGCTCGACGGAGTGGCTCGCGATCCGGTGCTGACGTCCGCCCCGTCGGGCGGGCTCAAGGGCATGGTCGCCGGCCGGGCGCTGGGCCAGCTCGCCAAGATACCGTTCGAGTTCAACATCAAGGTCCGCGGACCCTTCCGGGCGCTGATCGGAACGATGCGATCGCTCCACGATCCCACCCTGCTCATCCAGTCGACGCTTCCGGACCTGATCCGGGGCAAGCCGGATGTGCCGCCCCCCGTTCAGCCCCAGGAAAGCGAGATAGTGCGATGAAGCGGTCGTTGTTGACGTTGATGCTTCGCGATGCGACGCAGGGCGCGATGAGACGGATGAAGATCCTCCTCGCCGCGCCGGTTGTTCTCGGCTCGGTCGGGTGCGTTCAGGTGAGCGCTCCGGAAAAGCCGATCGAGATCAACCTCAATATCAACATCAGGCAGGAGGTCGTCGTCCGTCTCCAACAGGACGTGCGCGACCTCATCAAAGAGAATCCGGGAGTGTTTTGACATGAGCCGCCGAATGAAACTGATCCTCGCCGCGGGAATCGGGCTGGCCGCCGTCCTGGGCACGACCACCGCTTACGCCATGATGCAGGACGCCTCCGCCCAGCTTCGCGCCTCGGGCCAGGTCGGCGAGCAGGCCGACGGCTATCTCGGCCTGGTCGGCTCGGCTCCGGCCGCGGTTCGCGCCCAGGTCGATTCGGTCAACATCAAGCGCCGCGCTTACTACACCGATCTCGCCGCCAAGCGCGGCGCCAAGATCGAGGAGGTCGCCGCCACCACCGCCTGCGAGCTGTTCCGGACCAAGGTCGGCGCCGGCCAATATTACCGCCTCCCCGACGGAGTCTGGCGCCAGCGCGACGGCGGCACCCCGATCCCGCTGCCGGGCTATTGCGGCTGACGGCCAACTGGCGCCTGCGGAGCCCACTCGCGACCGCGGTGCGAACTCATTTTTGAACGCAAAGACGCAAAGACTCCGCGAAGCGGAAGAACTCCACCGCCCGTCCGATAATGCCACGCCTTCCGCCAGCCGAGGCGACGGTGGAGCGCTTCGCGCTCTTTGCGTCTTTGCGTCTTTGCGTTGAAAAATCGACCGGCACCGCGGTCGCGGATTGGCTCGGATGGCGCAGGCCTTCGCCCGGCAAGGGTCAATTCGCCCCCTTTGCCGCACCGCAGCATGTGTGTTGACTTGACCTACCCCCTTTCCTAAAGGGGCGGCGCCTCGGCGGGGTTCGTTCGCCGGCATGTCCTCGCACCCTCATCAGCCCGCTCCCGAGCGCCGCTGTCCATGGAAGAATGACATGGCGGAAGACGAGCCCCGGCAGGACCCGAAGCTTCCCCCGGACGCGCGGCTCGACTCGCTCGATGAGCGGCTCGGCAAAGCGCAGGCGGCGGAAGCGGCGAGGACCGGCGGGACGCAGAAGCGCGCCCCGCAGACTGGCCAGCGCCAGGGGATGCGCATCCTCTCGGTGATGGTGAGCTACCCGCTGGGAAGCGCCCTGATCGGGTGGGTGATCGACCGCTTCGCGGGCACCCATGGGATCTGGGTGGCGATGCTGTTCCTCGGGTTCGGCGCCGCCATGTGGGAAGTTTGGAAGATTTCGCAGCAGAAGCCCGAGTGACGGGCCAAGGGACGTAAAGAGTGGCGGCCGAAAGCAAGATCGACCCGATGCATCAGTTCCAGATCAGCCCGCTGGCGGGCAATCTGGACGGCAATCCGTTCGTCTTCACCAACAGCGCATTGTGGATGCTCGTCGTCCTCGCCCTGATCTGGCTGTTCATGCTGGGCGGGATGAAGCGCCAGCTCGTGCCCGGCCGCTGGCAGGTCATGGTCGAGGGCATCACCGGCTTCGTCAGCTCGATGGTGACGACCAACATCGGCCCGGAGGGACGCAAGTACATCCCCTGGGTGTTCACCATCTTCATGTTCATCCTGTTCGCCAATTTGCTTGGCCTGATGCCCTTCGCCCTCGTCGGCGCCCAGCCCTTCACCGTCACCAGCCAGTTCACCGTCACCGGGATCATGGCGATCATCAGCTTCGGGATCGTCCTCGTCACCGGCTTCTGGCGCCACGGCTTCCACTTCTTCTCTCTGTTCGTTCCGCACGGCACCCCCTTCGCGCTCAAGCTGCTGATCGTGCCGATCGAGTTCGTCTCCTTCATGGTGCGGCCGTTCAGCCTCGCGCTCCGGCTGTTCGTCGCGATGATCGCGGGCCACCTCCTGGTCGAGGTGTTCGGGAGCTTCATCGTCCAGGGGATCAACGCCGGCGGCTTCGGCCCGGCGATCAGCCTCCTGTCGTTCGTGTTCATCGTCGGAGTGATGGCCCTGGAGATCCTGGTCTGCGCGATCCAGGCCTATGTCTTCGCCCTTCTGACGTCGCTCTACATCAACGACGCGGTCAACCTTCACTAGCTTTTGACGTTTTTCCCAAGGAGAATATCATGGATTTCGCATCTGCCCAGGTCATCGGCGCCGGTCTCGCGGCGATCGGAGTCGGCGCTGCCGCCGTCGGCGTCGGCAACGTCTTCGGCTCGTTCCTCGAGAGCGCGATCCGCAACCCGGCCGCGGCCGACAGCCAGCAGGGCCGCCTGTTCATCGGCTTCGCCGCCGCCGAGCTGCTCGGCCTGATCGCCTTCGCCGTCGCGATCATCATCCTCTACGCCCGCTAGGATAAGGAGGGGACACGTACTTTTTCGCGAAAAAGTACGTGTCCCCATTTAAGCCATGCCCCAGATCAATCAGCTGGCCGACGCCGCTTACTCGCAGTTCTTCTGGCTGCTGCTGGTGCTCGCCATCCTCTATTTCGGCATCGGCCGGATGATGCTCCCGAAGATCCAGTCGACGGTCGACCTGCGCGACCAGCGCATCGCCGGCGATCTCGCCGCGGCCCAGGCCGCGCGGGTCTCCGCGGAGGAGATCGAAGCCGCCTATCGCGCCCGGATGGATTCCACCCGCGGCGAGGCCCTGAAGGTCGCCCAGGCGGCCAAGCAGACCAGCGCCAAGGCGACCGAGGAGAGGATGAAGACGGCGAACGCGGAGATCGGGGCGAAGGTCGAGGCCGCCGAGGCCCGGATCCGCACCGCCACCGAGGCGACCCTCGGCGAGATCGAGAGCGTGGCCGCCGAGGCGGCGCGCGAGATGGTCGAGCGGCTGGCCGGGATTCCGGTCGGAAGCGACGAGGCCGCCCGGGCGGTGAAGGCGGCGATGTCCAATGGCTGAGCCGCACCCCAAGGACATCCACGTCCGCGAGGCGCCGGGCGACGGCGCCGCCGGGGTCGAGCATGTCGGCGCCGCCGAGCATCATCCGGACCCGACCAATTTCGGACTGCTCGGCGCGCCGCAATGGATCGCCCTGGCGATGGTGGTGGTCTTCGCCATCCTCATCTGGAAGCGTGTGCCGGCGCTGATCGGCAAGGCGCTCGACACCAAGATCGCCGCGATCCGGGCCCAGCTCGACGAAGCCGCCCAGCTCCGCTCCGAGGCCGAGGCGATCAAGGCCGAATATGAGGCCCGGTCGGCCCAGGCCGATGCCGAGGCCGCGACCCTGCTCGACCGCGCCCGGGCCGAAGCCGAAGGCATCGTCCGCCAGGCCGAGAGCGACGCCTCGGCCCTGGTCGAGCGCCGCGGCCGGATGGCCGAGGACAAGATCGCCGCCGCCGAACGCGCCGCCCTCGACCAGGTCCGGGCCAAGGCCGCGAGGGCCGCCGCCGCCGCCGCCGAGACCCTGATCCGCGAGAAGCTCGACGCCGCCGCCGACAAGCCGCTGGTCGACCGCACGATCGAAGGGCTTGGAACGCGCTGATCGTTGGAGTGACAAAAAACGGGACTTTTCGCGTTCTTTTTCCATAGACCCCGCATCTTCCCGCCTTTAGTTTCTCCCTGCTCTCAAAGGGGGAATATATCACAATGAAATCGCGCCTTTTCCGCTCGACCGCCTGTGCCATCATCTTGCTTCTCGCCGCGTGCGACGACAAAGGCGGGTCCGCTCCCGCCGATAGCACGGCCGACACCACGGCCGCCTTCACGGCCGCCGCCGATGCGCTGTCCGCGAAGCTCAAGGCCGGCGCACCCGCCGCTTCCGATCCCGCGGTAAAGGCCTTCGAGGCGGAGAGCGGAAAGGCCCTTCAGACCCTCGGCACTCCGCCGCTGCCGCTGCGCGGCTTCGATTCCTACGAAGATCTGTGCGGCAAGACCGCGACCCTGGTCGCGGCCTATGTCAATATCGGTGTCGACAAAGCGCCCGAGGCTTCGAAGGCCGAGCTGATGAACCGCAACGCCACCCGGTATCTCGATCAATTGTTCACTCCGCTGCTCTTCTCGGCCCATTGCAGCGCCGCGCACATGCCCTTCCTCGAGAAGGACGCCGGCGACGACGTCGCCGCCAAGGCAGCGCCGCTTCAGCAGGTCCGAAGCGGCGCCTACGGTCAGGTGAGCGGGCTGCTCCAGATGGCCGGGGACCCGAGCCTTGACGCCGCTCGCCGTCGCCGGATCGTCGACCAGCTCGGCGCCGACGCCGCCAATTTCGCGATCATCCTCAGCCCCACCCAGCGCCAGGAGCTCGGCGCCGGCGTCGACGCCGTCCGGGCCACGCTACCCGACGCCGACAAGGCGGAGGCGGACAAGGTCAAGGCCGCTTTAGCCGGCGCGCCCTGCGGCCCGCTCTGCAAGATGTAGGGGCAGGGGAACCGTCATCCCGGGGTTTGCTGGGATGACGGCCGGCCCGCGCCTCCCCGACGCCACCCGCCGCCCCGGTGCCGGTCGATTTTTTCAACGCAAAGACGCAAAGAGCGCGAAGCGCTCCTCTTCTGCGGCGGCTAGCGGCGGGCGCGGCTTCTTGGGTGGGCGAGACCTTTGCCCGCTTCGCGGATTCGTCGCGTCTTTGCGTCTTTGCGTTCAAATTTGAGTTCGCACTGATTCATCGAAGAAATCGCTCGATGCCGAGGGCCTCATTTTCCCGGCGCCCGCTTCCGCCACGCCGCCGCCAGCGCCGTCTCGAGCAAGTCCTCCGTCACCGCCTCCAGCCGCACCAAAGTGCTTCCCCCGCGCCCCCAGGCCCCCGCCGCCGGCTTGAACGCCTCGGGCGCCAAGGTCATGAAATCCTCCTGCTGCTCGGGCCTCAGCGACGCCATCCCCCAGGCCTCGTCCGGCGAGCCCAGAGTCGCGAAGATCTTCCCGCCGACGCGGAAATCGGCATGGCCCATGTGGCTGCCCTCCTCGGCGCCGGGGAAGGCGAGGGCGATTCGGCGGAAATCGTCCGGAGTCGGCATGGCTCACCTTAACATGACCGGCCGCGGCATCTAGATCGGCCCTGTGACCGAGCCGCCCACCGACCGCTTCAACGAGGAGAGATCCGCCTTCACCGTCCGCGGCAGCGACCAGCCGGACCTGGAGGCGGGCGTCGCCGCCATCCGCAGGACGGTGAAGCAGCTTCCGGTCCGCCCCGGAGTCTACCGGATGCTCGATGCCAAAGGCGAGGTGCTCTACGTCGGCAAGGCCCGGGCGCTGAAGAACCGGGTGACCAATTACACCCAGGTGACCCGGCTGACCAAGCGGCTGCTGCGCATGGTCTCGCAGACCCGCTCGATGCAGATCGTCACCACCAACACCGAGGCGGAGGCCCTGCTGCTCGAGGCGCAGCTGATCAAGCGCTACCGGCCGCCCTACAACGTCCTCCTGAGAGACGACAAAAGCTTCCCGTTCATCCTCCTTCGCGAGGACCATGCCTTCCCGCAGATCCGCAAGCATCGCGGCGCGCGCCGGCACAAGGGGCAATATTACGGGCCCTTCGCCAGCGCCGGCTCGGTCACCCGGACCCTCAACGCGCTCCAGAAATTGTTCCTGCTGAGGAGCTGCACCGACACCTTCCTCGCCACCCGCAAGCGCCCCTGCCTGCTCTTCCAGATCCGCCGCTGCTCCGCCCCCTGCGTCGGCCGGGTCACGCCCGAGGCCTATGCCGAGCTGGTCGAGGACGCGAAGGCCTTCCTCGGCGGCAAGTCGAGCCAGGTGCAGCAGAAGCTCGCCGCGGCGATGCAGCAGGCCTCCGACGCGATGGACTTCGAGCTCGCCGCCGTGTTCCGCGACCGGCTGCGCTCGCTGACCTTCATCCAGGGCTCGCAGGCGATCGCCGCCGAAGGGCTCGGCGACGCCGACATCTTCGCTCTCGCCTGCAAGGGCGGGACGATGTGCGTCCAGGCCTTCTTCATCCGCGGCGGCAACAATTGGGGGCACAGGAGCTTCTTCCCGGCCCATACCGCCGACGTGCCCGAGGCGGAGGTGCTGGCCAGCTTCCTGATGCAATTTTACGAGGAGGTGCCGCCGCCGAAGCAGGTGCTCCTCGACCGCGAGGTTCCAGAGGCGGAGCTGCTCGCCGAGGCGCTGTCGGAACGCTCCGACAGGAAGGTGATTCTCAGGGTCCCGAAGCGCGGCGATCATGTCCGGATGATCCGCCAGGCCTCGCGCAACGCCGAGGAGGAGCTCGACCGCCACCTCGCCGAGACCAGCACCCAGGCGAAGACGATGCGGGCCTTGACCGAGACCCTCGAGCTGGCCGAGCCGCCCGAGCGGATCGAGGTCTACGACAACAGCCACGTCATGGGCACCAACGCGGTCGGGGCGATGATCGTCGCCGGGCCGGAGGGCTTCCGCAAGAACGCCTATCGCAAGTTCAACATCAAGCGTCCGGAGACCGCCCCCGGCGACGATTTCGCGATGATGCGCGAGGTGCTCGGCCGCCGCTTCGCCCGGCTCGAGAAGGAGGATCCGGACCGAAGCCGCGGCGAATGGCCGGACCTGCTTCTGATCGACGGCGGCAAGGGGCAGTTGAGCGCCGTTGTCGAGACCCTCGAATGCGCCGGAATCCACGACGTGCCCGTCGTCGGGGTCTCCAAGGGCCCGGATCGCAATGCCGGCCGCGAGACCCTTCACCTGCCGGGCGGCCGCGATTTCCAGCTTCCGCCCAATAACCCGGTCCTGTTCTACATCCAGCGCCTTCGCGACGAGGCCCACCGCTTCGCCATCGGCGCCCACCGCCAGAAGCGCGCCAAGAGCATGACCGCCAGCCCGCTCGACGAGGTCCCCGGCATCGGCCCGAGCCGCAAGCGCGCCCTGCTCATGCATTTCGGCACCGCCAAGGCGGTGCGCGGCGCCGCGCTCGAGGATCTGGAGAAAGCGCCGGGCATCTCGAGGACCATGGCCCGCGGCATTTACGATTATTTCCATCCCACGGGCTGATCCGTCGTCCCAGCGAAGGCTGGGACCCCAGGGGGTGAAAGGCCCAGTGCTCTTCACCCCACGGGGCCCCAGCCTTCGCTGGGGCGACGG
>DASTFN010000068.1:0-29365 GCA_035719905.1 Allosphingosinicella sp. | reverse complement strand
GGCAACGACCTGCTCGACGGCGGCAGCGGCGCCGATACGATGACCGGCGGCGAGGATAATGACATCTATGTCGTCGACGATTCCGGCGACGTCGTCGTCGAGGATATGGGGGAGGGGATCGACGAGATCCGCACCTCGCTCGCCAGCTTCAGCCTCGTCGCTCATCCCGACGTGGAGAATCTGACCGGCACCGCTTCGACCGGGCAGGCCCTGCGCGGCAATGCGGCGAACAACGTCATCACCGGCGGCGCCGGCTGGGACGTCTTTCGCCTCTTCGACGGCGGCGACGACAGCGTCTTCGGCGGCGCCGGCAACGACACCATCTTCATCATCGGCGCCCTGACCGCGGCCGATATCGTCAACGGCGGCTCGGACACGGACACGCTTGTCCTCCAAGGGGCCTACGGCGCGCTGACGCTCACCGCCAACATCACCCAGATCGAGAACATCTCGATCCTGGCCGGCTCGAACACCAATTTCGGCGAGCCCGGGACCAACCGCTACGATTACGTCCTCACCATCGACGACGCGAACTTCGCGGCGGGAGTCCAGGCGCGGATCAACGGCGCGGCCCTGCTCGAGGGCGAGGACTTCACCTTCGACGGCTCGGCCGAGACCAACGCGAACCTGGTCGTCTACGGCGGCAAGGGCGTCGACACGCTCACCGGCGGTCTTGGCAACGACATCTTCTATTACCCGGAGGAGCGGTTCGCGACCGGCGACACGGTCAACGGCGGCCCGGGCTATGACGGTATGTTCCTGAGGGGGAACTATACGATCGACTTCAACGCGCCCGGTTACACCGGCCTGTTCACCAACATCGAAAATCTGACCCTGACCTCGGCGACGGACGAGCGCTACGCCCGCGGCGGCGGCACCGAGTTCGATTACAACCTCACCCTCTCCAACGCGATCGTGAAGCCGGGCGAGACGCTGACCGTGTCGGGGGCTCTGCTGATGGCGACGGAGACGATGGTGCTCGACGCAAGCCAGGAGGCGGACGGACTGCTCCGACTGTTCGGCGGCCGGGCCGACGACACTCTGAAGGGCGGCGCCAATGCCGACCTCATCCACGGCAATCTCGGCGCCGACCAGCTGACCGGCAACGGCGGGGCGGATTCGTTCCGTTACCAGTCGGTCGATGAGTCCAACTCGGGCTCGATGGACCAGATCCTCGATTTCACGCCGGGGACCGACAGCCTCGACCTCAGCCGGGTCGATGCCAACAGCGGCGCGGCGGGCGATCAGGCGTTCAGCTGGATCGGCTCCTCCGCGTTCAGCGGCTCGGCGGGCGAGCTTCGCGCCTACGAGCAGAGCGGGACCTGGTTCGTCGAGGGCGACACCAATGGCGACAGCGTCGCCGACCTGGTGATCGCGCTCACCCTCCAGGGGGCGACGCCGCTCGGGGCCGGGGACTTCCTGCCCTAGCTGTCGTCTCCAAATCTAAACGAAAATGCAAAACGAGTAAGGAACCGGAATGTCACATGCCGTGGTTGCCAATCGTCACAACGGATTGCTCGGAAGCAGCCGTCCCGCCGACGTCGTCGTCAGTGGCGACGGATCGAGAATCTATACTTCGGGCACCGACGGCGCGGTCCGAGTCTATGACGCCGATAGCGGGGAGCTGCTCTCGACCTGGCAGGTCGGCGCGAAGCTCGGCGGGATCGACCTGTCGCCGGACGGCAGCTTCCTGATCGTCCTCGAGGCCGAGCCGATCAGCTCGACCTATTCGAACTATTGGCCGGACAACCGCTTCACGGTCGCCGCCCACAAGGTCGACACCGCGACCGGCGCGGTGACCACCTTCCTTCACGAATCGACCGGGTTCGAATGGGCGTTCCACGACGTCGCCATCCTCACCAACGGCAATGCGCTGATCACCGGCAAGGTGCTGCCCGGCTGGTCGGCCTGGGCCTATCCGGAATTGCTCGACACGCAGACCGGCACTTTCACCACGATCAACGAGATCATCAAACAGGACACGACCCTGTCAGATTCCCCGACCGGGCAGATCGCGCTCCTCGGCGAATCCAATACCTCCGACGCTCCGCTCCGAATCTATACGCCAGGAACCGGCTTCACGGCTCAGCACAGCCTCTATCAGGACGACGTCTACGGCTTCAACGACGGGGCCCAGGCGCTGAGCGCGGCGGGCAATCTCGTCGCCCAGCACGTCCCGGGGAACGGGCTGCACATCTACGATTCCTCGCTTCACTACAGCCTCAACCTCGCCACTCAATATCCCGGCTTCATCGACGGCGTCGCCGCCCTCGCCTTCGATTCGACCGGCGCCTTCCTGTTCGTCCTCGATACGGACGCCGACGCGATCGTCCAGCTGGACACGTCCGACTGGAGCCTGGTGCGCTCCATCCCCGTCGGCACCAATCTCACGAGCACGGCGGGGGATTTCGGCAGCCGCCTCATCGTCGGACCGGACATGCGCTATTTCACCGTCGTCACCGACTCCGGCCTTCTCCAGATCGACAATCCGAACGTCTCGGCGACCCAGACGGGCACCGAGGGCGACGACATTCTCGTCGGCACCGGCCTTTACGACGTGCTGGAAGGGCTGGGCGGCGATGACCGCCTCTACGGCCGCGGCGGCGACGACGATCTGGACGGCGGCGAAGGCGACGATTTCGTGGCCGGCGAAGCGGGCGACGATCTGGTCGACGGCGGCTCCGGCAACGACTTCGTCCAGGGCGGCGCCGGCAACGACCTGGTCCACGGCGGCGACGACGACGACTACATCAGGGGCGAGGACGGCGACGATCAATTGTACGGCGATTCGGGCAACGACAACATGCGCGGCGGACGCGGCGTCGACAGCTTCGACGGCGGCACCGGCGGCGAGGGGCTGAACGGCGAGTTCAGCCTGTACGGCGACAAGGTCAGCTTCTTCGAGCAGTTCGCGACCCAGGGCGCGGTGGCGGATCTGCGGACCGGGATCATCTCCAACGACGGCTTCGGCAATGCGGAGACGATGGTGAACATCGAATCGCTGGGCAACGGCACCGCCTTCGTCGACACCTTCTACGGCAACGACGACACCAACGCCCTGCTCGGAAGCATCGGCGACTTCCTCTACGGCTTCGGCGGCGCCGATTATCTCGACCTGAACGGCGCCGCGGCTCTGGCCGACGGCGGCGACGGGACCGACACGCTCCTGCTCCGGATCGAAGGCGCATTGCTGCTTCCGGGCGAGAGCGGCCTCGCCGAGGTCCGGGATGCGATGACCGCCGGCTGGAAGGTCGACCTCGCCGCCGGCACCCTGCGCGACGGCTACGGCAATGTCGGAACCGTCGCCGGGATCGAGAATGTCGTCGCAAGCGACCTCGCCGACGACCTTCGCGGCAACGGCGGCGACAACAGCCTGGAGGGCGGTGCGGGCAACGACATTCTCCGCCTCCACGACGGCGGCAACGACACGGTCTTCGGCGGCGCGGGCAACGACAGCCTCTTCTTCATCGGCTCGCTGACTTCGGCGGATGTGGTGAACGGCGGCTCGGACACGGACACGCTTGTCCTGCAGGGCGCCTACGGCGCGCTGACGCTCACCGCCAACATCACCCAGATCGAGAACATCTCCCTTCTCGCCGGCTCCAACACCAACTTCGGCGAGCCCGGCACCAACCGCTACGATTATGCTCTGACCATCAACGACGCGAACTTCGCGGCGGGGGTGCAGGCGCGGATCAACGGCGCGGCCCTGCTCGCGGGCGAGGACTTCACCTTCGACGGCTCGGCGGAGACCAATGCGAACCTGGTCGTCTACGGCGGCAAGGGCGTCGACACGCTCACCGGCGGCCTCGGCAACGACATCTTCTACTATCCGGAGGAGCGTTTCGCGACCGGCGACACGGTCAACGGCGGCCCGGGCTATGACGGAATGTTCCTGAGAGGGAATTACACGATCGACTTCAATGCGCCGGGTTACACCGGGCTGTTCACGAACATCGAGAACCTGACCCTGACCTCCGCCACCGACGAGCGCTACGCCCGCGGCGGCGGCACCGAGTTCGATTACAACCTCACCCTCTCCAACGCGATCGTGAAGCCCGGCGAGACCCTGACGGTGTCTGGGGCCCTGCTGATGGCGACGGAGACGATGATCCTCGATGCGAGCCAGGAAGCGGACGGACTGCTCCGCCTGTTCGGCGGCCGGGCCAACGATGTGCTCAAGGGCGGCGCCAATGCCGACCTCATCCACGGCAATCTCGGCGCGGACCAGCTGACCGGCAACGGCGGGGCGGATTCGTTCCGCTATCAGTCGGTCGAGGAGTCCAATAGCGCCACAATGGATGAAATCTCCGACTTCACGCCGGGCTCCGACAGCATCGACCTCAGCCGGGTCGATGCCAACAGCGGCGCGGCGGGCGACCAGGCGTTCAGCTGGATCGGTTCGAACGCGTTCAGCGGCTCGGCCGGGCAGCTTCGCGCCTACGAGCAGGGCGGGACCTGGTTCGTCGAGGGCGACACCAACGGCGACAGCGTCGCCGACCTGGTCATCGCGCTGACGTTGCAGGGGCCGACTCCGCTCGCGGCGGGGGACTTCATCCTGTAGAGGCGCCGGCGCCAACCGGGCTCGGTCTCCGGCGCGGTGCGGGCCGGTTTTTTTGAACGCGACGACGCAACGACGCAACGACGCGGAGCGTCCCTCCGCCGCTGTGCGTGGCGGCCGCAGGCGCGATCGGGAGCTGCGGCTTTGGGCCGCTTCGCGGGATTCGTCGCGTCGTTGCGTCGTTGCGTTCCAATATGGGTTCGCACGGTTTCCGAGGGCTTCCCTGGATCCCGGATCAGGCCCGGCACGACAGCGTGGGGCGAAGGGCGATAGGGCCTCGACAAGGGCGGGGCGCGACGCCAAGGTGCGGCCGCCTCAAGCCGGGAGTGCCGGGTGGATTTCGTCTCGATCCTGTCGATCTTCGTGCTGGCGTGCTTCGTCGGCTATTATGTGGTCTGGTCGGTGACCCCGGCCCTGCACACGCCGCTCATGTCGGTGACCAACGCCATCTCGTCCGTGATCATCGTCGGAGCGCTGATCGCCGCCGCCGCCGCGGGCGTGCCGGGGGCCAAGTGGCTCGGGCTTGCCGCGGTGGTGCTGGCCAGCGTCAACATCTTCGGCGGCTTCGCGGTGACGGCGCGGATGCTGGCCATGTATCGGAAGAAGGAGAAGAAGGGGTGAGGCTGCTGAAACCGCGTCATTGCGAGGAGCGCAGCGACGAAGCAACCTACCCGTCTCAACCGTCGCTGACTGGATTGCTTCGCTTCGCTCGCAATGACGGAATTGCCCATGCATGAGGCCGTCGCGCCCCCGGCCTGGGTGATGGTCGCCTATCTCGTTTCCGGCATCTGCTTCATCCTCGCGCTGCGCGGGCTGTCCAGCCCCGCAAGCTCGAGGCGCGGCAACCGGGCCGGGATCATCGGCATGGGGATCGCGCTGGCGACGACCCTCATCCATTACATGCCGACCCGGGACGAAGAGTTCGTGCTGCAGTGGCATGAACCGGTCGACTGGGATTCGCTGATGCTGATCGGCGGCGCGATCCTGATCGGCGCCGTCATCGGGCTGGTGACGGCGAGGCGGATCGCGATGACGGCGATGCCGCAGCTGGTGGCCGCCTTCCACTCTTTGGTCGGGCTTGCCGCGGTGCTCGTCGCGGGCGCGGCCTATCTCAACCCGGACGCTTTCGGGATCGCGGTCGCCGGAATCATCCACCCGGTCAGCCGGGTCGAGATGAGCCTCGGAGCGGCGATCGGCGCGGTCACCTTCTCGGGCTCGGTGATCGCCTTCCTCAAGCTGAACGGCAACATGTCGGGCAAGCCGATCCTGCTTCCGCTGAGGCATTTCATCAACCTCGGCACGATGGCGGCGATCATCGGGCTGGTCGGCTATTTCACCACCGATCAAAGCCCGTGGGTGTTCGTCACCCTGACCGGCCTCGCCTTCCTCGTCGGCTTCCTGCTGATCATCCCGATCGGCGGTGCGGACATGCCGGTCGTGGTCAGCATGCTGAACAGCTATTCGGGCTGGGCGGCGGCGGCGATGGGCTTCACCCTCCAGAACAGCGCGATGATCATCACCGGGGCCCTGGTCGGCTCGTCGGGCGCGATCCTTTCCTACATCATGTGCCGGGCGATGAACCGGAGCTTCATCTCGGTGATCGCCGGCGGCTTCGGCGGCGACACCGCCATCGCCGGCGGCGGCGCGGCCTCGGACCGGCCGTGGAAGCGCGGATCGGCCGAGGACGCGGCCTTCCTGATGAGCCAGGCCGAGCAGGTGATCATCGTCCCCGGCTACGGGATGGCGGTGGCGCAGGCCCAGCATGCGGTCCGCGAGCTCGCCGACCAGCTCAAGAAGGAGGGGGTGAGCGTCAAATATGCGATCCACCCCGTCGCCGGGCGGATGCCGGGCCATATGAACGTCCTCTTGGCCGAGGCCAACGTGCCCTATGACGAGGTGTTCGAGCTCGAGGACATCAACTCCGAGTTCGCCCGCACCGACATCGCCTTCGTCATCGGCGCCAACGACGTCACCAACCCGGCCGCCAAGACCGACAAGACCTCGCCCATCTACGGGATGCCGGTGCTCGACGTCGAGAAGGCCAAGACCGTCCTGTTCATCAAGCGCTCGATGGGCGGCGTCGGCTATGCCGGGGTCGACAACGACCTCTTCTACCGCGACAACACGATGATGCTGCTGGGCGACGCCAAGAAGATGACCGAGGAAATAGTGAAGTCGCTGGGCTGAGCCGCGGGGGCGCGGAAAAAGGGGGCAAGAGATGACGGTGGGTTCGATCATCAGCGGCGGCTTCCGGCTGATCCGCGAGCATCCCGGCGCGGTCGCGGTCTGGGCGCTGCTCTATCTGGTGGTGACGGTCGGAATGACCTTTATCATGCGGCCGGTCTTCGGCGGCGCGCTGGACGGCGGCCGCCCGGCCGCGGCGGACCTGTCGGCGATGATGGGCGTGATATTGTTGTTCCAGCTCTTCTCCATGCTGCTTCTCGTCGCCCTCCTCGCGGCGTCGCAAAGGGCGGTTCTCGATCCCGAGCGTCAGGGCTTCGCCTTTCTCCGCTTCGGCCTGGACGAACTTCGCCTGATCGGGCTCACAATCGTCTTCGCGATCGTCTTCTACGTGGGAATGATCGTCGCAATAATCCTCATGACCCTCGTCACCGGCCTCGCCGTCGTCGCCGGCGGACCGGTCGTGGCCATACCGCTGGCCGTGATCGAGATGCTCGCGATGTTCGGGGTCGTGATCTGGCTTCAGGTGCGGCTGTCGCTCGCCTTCCCGCTCACCCTGATGCGCGACAGGATCGTCATCGGCGAGGCGTGGCGGCTCACCCGAAGCCGATTCTGGACCCTGTTTCTCGCTTATTTGGTGATCTCCCTGCTGCTTCTGGTCGTGTGGATCGCGGCGGCCCTGCTGACGAACGGGAGCTATCTGGCCGAGCTTGCGAGGAGCGGGTTCGACCCCCAGGCCATCGAGGCGGCGGGCGAGCGCCAGATGGCGAAATATCTCGGGGCGATCACGCTTGCCAATGTGATCGGCTGGGTCGTCACGGCGGCGGCCGCGGCCTTCGGAATCGCCTTGTTCGGCGGAGCGGTCGCCACGGCGGCGCTCGAGCTTACCGAGGACGTCGACGTGCTGGCGGAGACCTTCGCCTGAGTCCCTGTTCCCGCCGCGCCACAGGTCGCCCCGATTAGCCGTCGTCCAGCGCAAGCGGCCTTGCATATCGTGCGATCCGGCTCCCAGAGAGGCCGGTCAACGATCGGGTGGAACGAGCTTGCGCAAACTGGGGATGATCGGCGGCACGAGCTGGTTCTCGACCGCCATGTATTACGAGCAGATCAACAAGGCGGTGGCGAAGGCCAAGGGCGGGCTGAGCTCGGCGCCGCTCGTCCTAGAGAGCCTCGACCTCGCGCCGGTCGCCGCGCTCGAGCTGGCCGGCGAATGGGACAAGGTGGGCGAGATCGTCGCCGCCGCGGCGACCAGGCTCGAGGCGGCCGGAGCCGAGGGGCTGATCCTGTGCAGCAACACCACCCACAAGGTCGCTCCCGCGGTCGAGGCGGCGGTCGGGGTGCCCCTGCTTCACATCGCCGACGTCACCGCCGCCCGGCTCGCCGCCGACGGGGTCCACAAGGCCGGCCTGATCGGCACCCGCTTCACCATGGGCGAGCGCTTCTTCCGCGAACGCCTCGAATCGAGGGGGATCGCGCTCGCCTTGCCCGATGCGGAAACGGCCGCCCATATCGACCGGATCATCTTCGAGGAGCTGGCCCGGGGGCAGGTCAGCCGAAGCTCGCAGCGTCTGCTCAAGACCTGCGTGACCGAAATGGGCAAGTCGAGGCAGCAGGCGGTGATCCTCGGCTGCACCGAATTGGTGCTTCTCGTCGACCCGGGCGCCAACGTCATCCCGGTCTACGACACGACCGCGCTCCACGCCGCCGCCGCCGCCCGCTGGATATTGGGCGAATAATCCGAAATGGAGGTAATCCGCCGACAGAAAAGTCGCAGCGGATAGACTAAACAGGATTCCGGTCGGCTTGACCATGCGGGTTTCGGGCCCGGGGGACCCTCTGCGCGGCCCTGCCGCTTGGCCGAAGGTGCGAGGGCGTCTGTTCGGGAACGCCACAAATATGATCCGAGATGGACCAATGTGCGCCTGTCATTGCTCCGGAATGGCGGCAATCTCCCCCCGGGGCGGAAGGGATGATCATGGCGACGGCGATGAGTCCGGAGGTCGGCAAGGCCCAGGCGACGGTGCGGCTCCAACAATTGAGCGAAGAGGTCGGGCGGATCGCCAACGTGCTCGCGGCCCTGTCCGAGCATGAGGCCGCGGCCGCGGCGGTGGCGGCGGTGGGCGGCGCCGGCAACGGCTCAGAACCGCTCGACGCGAGCTTCATCCGGTCGATCATCCGGGCCCGGCGGCTTCGGGATTCTTTCTTCAGGAGCGACCTGTTCTCCGATCCCGCCTGGGACATGCTTCTCGACCTGATGGCGGCCCGGGTGGACAGGCAGCGGGTCGCCGTGTCGAGCCTGTGCATCGCCGCCGCGGTTCCGCCGACGACGGCGCTGCGCTGGATCAAGGGCCTGTGCGACCAGGGCCTGTTCGTCCGGATCGCCGACCCGGAGGACGGCCGCCGGGTGTTCATCGAGCTGTCCGGCGACTGTGCGGCGCGGATGGAGGCCTATCTGAAGTCGGCGCAGCGCCTCGGCCAGCTCATTTCCTGAACGGCGGCCGGGCTTGTGCGGGCACGCCGCCGATGGCAGAGGCCTCGGGCGCGGGCGCTTAGCTCAGTTGGTAGAGCGCTTCCTTTACACGGAAGATGTCGGCGGTTCGAGCCCGTCAGCGCCCACCAGCCTTCGCCGAAGCTACGGCTGGCAAGCCAGCCTTGCCGTCATCCCAGCGAAGGCTGGGATCCCAGGGGGTGAAAGGCACCGCCGCCCTTCACCCGCGGGGGCCCCAGCCTTCGCTGGGGCGACGAAACGCTAGAGGCCGCGGACCAGCTTCGTCGCCATTCCCATCCAGGCGGGGTCGGCGATGACCAGCTGGCGCCTTCCGCCGCCCAATGGGAGGAGGTGGAGCTTGCCTTCCTCGCGGCCGATCAGCCGGCCGAACAGGAAGCGGCCGGCGGGCCGGGGGACGAGGACGTCGCGGTTGAGGGCTCGGCCGAAATCCTCGGGCTCGAGGCGGAGGCACCAGATCTCGTCGCCGTTTCGATAGTCGCCGACGCTCGACTGGACCGCCACCGCCACCATGCCCGGCTCCGGCCGGGGCGGAAGGACCACGTCCGCCCGGCGCGGCGCGTGGGCGCCGTCCTGGCCGAGCAGGGCGGCGAGCGGCACGTCCTCGTCACGCTCCGAGAATTCGACCAGATCGTTCGCCTCGACGGCGAGCGCGTCCGCGATCCGGTTGAGCCAGGCGAGCGAGACGGTCCGGGTGCCGGTCTCGAGACGGCCGATCGTCTGCGGAGTCGTCGGGGGATCGCAGCGATCCGCCACGTCTTGAAGCGTCAGCTTCTTGGCGCGACGGACGTCGCGAATACGCGTGATCATAACAATTTCCCTACGAGCCCATGCGAATTCGTGATTTCACTTTCCTACATACTTGCCGACATGGCAAGTGTTCCCGATATGTACCGAATCGGGGAGGATGGTATGAAGATCGAGCGGGTGAGACGCAACCGGCTGCTCGCCGAGCGGCCGGTGCCGCGGGACGGGGCGGAAAGGGGCAAGAGCCGGCGCGCCGCGGCGCGGTCGGTAACGGTGAATCTGGCGGAATCGCCGCTCGGCTGGCTGCGCTCGCGTGGCCATGTCGATGAGTGCCAGTTCGCCGCCGGCGAGCAATTGCGCGGCGACTGGGAGCGGTCCGGGCTGCCGCCGCGGGTGACGATGTGCTGGGATTCGCCGCCCCCCGACCGCGGCCCGCGCGGCCCGGCCGGGCCGATAGCGGCGACCCACGCTCAGCTCGCCGCCCGCCGCCGCTTCGACGCCGCGATCAAGGCGCTCGGGCCGGGCCTTCGCGACATCGCCTGGCGGGTGCTGTGCGCCGGCGAGGGCATGCGCGAGGCGGAGGGTGCGCTCGGCTGGCCGGCCCGGGCCGGCAAGCTGGTCCTGACCATGGCGCTCGATCGGCTGGCCGACCATTACCGGTTGCGCTGACGGGGCTGGCGCAGAGCCGGCGCCCTGCTAGGTTCCGCGTTCCTCGCGGAGCCGACGATCCTGGCGCTGATTCCGGTCCTCCTTCTCGCCGCCGCCGAACCGGCGGCGGTCGTGCCGAGCGATTTCGAGCTGAAGCCGGCGGCGGTGTCGCTTCGGATCGTCCCGGAAGATTGCCGGCGGACGGCCGCGGCGGGCGAGATAATCGTGTGCGGGCGAAGCTCCGAATATTATCGGGCCAAGGAATTGAAGCCGCCCAAGGGCATCGAGATAGACGAGGGCGGAATTGTCGGCTTCGACCTCGGCGGATCGCGGGTCGAGCCCGCGCTGCAGCAGGTCGTGATGCCCGACGGACGGATCAGCAAAAGGATCATGGTGACGGTGAAGGTGCCGTTTTAGCCGAAATTCCTCCCCGACTTTTGTCGGGGAGGGGACCGCGCGAAGCGCGGTGGAGGGGTTCTGCGGAGCCTCAAAGAACCCCTCCACCATGCTTCGCATGGTCCCCCTCCCCCGGAAATCCGGGGGAGGATTCTTAGCGCGGCTCGCTGGCCAGACGGCTCATCAGGATCGCGGCGCGCTTGGCCTGGCGGGGGATGGAGGCGAGGTCGACGGTCTCGCCGGGGGCGTGGGCGCCCTCGCCGCCGGTGCCGAGGCCGACCAGGCCGGGGATGAGGTGGGCGACGAAGCCGATGTCGCCGGCGCCGCGCTTCAGCGGATCGAACTCGCCCATTTCGGCGAGGCCGAGGTCGCGGTTGACGGCGTTGAGGCGGGCGAGGAGGGCCCGGCTCGCCTGCGTCGGCGCCATCGGCGGATAGGCGCCGTCGTCGAAGGCGATCTCGGCGCTGCTTCCGGCGAGGTGCCGGCCGACGATCGCGCGCATCTTCGCCATCACCCTGTCCTGCTGGTCGAGCGACAAGGCGCGAAGGTCGCCGCGGGCGATGGCGATGGGCGGGATGATGTTGGTCTTGCCGGTGGCGGTGGCGCGGATCAGGTCGCGGTCGAGCTCGGCGGTGGCGCCGCCGGCGATGAGGCCGACGTTGAAGGTGAGGTTGGGCTCGGGAAGCTCGGTCCGGAAGGCGGTGAGGATCCGGGTCAGCTCGTAGATGGCGCCGTTGCCCATCGAGGCGCTGAAGATCCCGCTCGAATGGCCGGTCCGTCCTTTCGCGATCACCTGCCAGGAGGCGGAGCCGCGGCGGGCGAGCGAGCCCATGTCGCGGCCCTGCTCCTGGGCGAGCCCCTCGAAGTCGAGCGCGAGATCGGCCCGGCCGGCGGCGGCGATCAGGTCGCGGCGGGCGATCGCGATCGGGTTGCCGCTGTCCTCCTCGTCGCCGGTGAGGACGATCTCGATGTCGGCTTCCTTCAGGGTCCCCGCCGCCTGCATGGCGCGAAGGGCGGCGACCATGACGACCATCCCGCCTTTGTCGTCGCCGATCCCGGGGCCCTCGGCCGTGTCGCCGTCCTTGCGGGCGAAACGCTGGAAGGGGCTGTCGGGCTCGAACACCGTGTCGAGATGGCCGATGAGGAGCAGGCGCTTGCCTCGGCCGCTGCCTTTGTGGGTGGCGATTATATGGCCGGCCCGGCCGACCTCGGCCATCGGCACCCAGCGGACGGTGAAGCCGAGCGGCTCGAGCTCGGCGCGCACCATCTTGCCGACCGCCTCGACCCCGGGGAGGTTCAGCGAGCCGCTGTTCTGGTTCACCAGCCGCTCGAGCAAAGCGACGGTTCGGGCCTGCTCGGAATCGACGGTCCGGACGATCTTCTGCTCGGCGGGAGCGAGCTTCGCGGCGGCCGGGGTGGTGAAAAGGGCGAGAGCGAAGAGAGTGAGGAGTTTCATGGGGGCTCCATCTATCCTCCCCATCGTCAGATGGGGAGGGGGACTAGCTGCAAGCTGGTGGAGGGGTCGCTGCCGCGAGACAAGAGGGTTTCGCGGGAACCTCTCGGCTCAGCGCCAATTACCCCTCCACCATGCTTCGCATGGTCCCCCTCCCCACCGCTTCGCGGCAGGGAGGACAAGGTCGGGCCACCATGCTAGGTTTTTCGAATGCGACGCTTGCTCCTCCTTCTCGCCCTTCTCCTCGCTTCGCCCGCGGCCGCCCAGGACTGGCGGATGGCGCCCGAATATGACGTGCTGCTGACGACCTACGACATCCAGCCGGGCGAGATCAGGCTGAAGGCGGGCGAGCCGGTGCGGCTTCGCTTCGTCAACAACACCAACCAGGGGCTGACCTTCTCGGCCGGAGGCTTCTTCCGCAACGCCCGGCTGCGGCGGCGGGATTCGGCCCTGGTGAGGGGCGGAAGCCTCGCGGTGCCGCCGCTGTCGACCCGGACCGTCGTTCTGGTCCCGAAGGCGGGCCGCTACCGGGCGACCGGCGCCAATTTCCTCCACCGGCTGCTCGGCATGAGCGGCCGGATCATCGTCGAGTAGGGAGCTTTAAAAGCCATGGCCAAGGGCGACAAGAAAGCCAAAAAGGGCAAGGACAAGATCAAGGTCCCCAAGCGGATCGCCGGGGTCAAGGTGTCGAAGGCGGTCCGGCAGGCGGGCAAGACGGCGTTCAAGCTGGCCGAGTCGCCGGCGGTGAGCGAAACGGTGGCGGCGGCGCTGCTCGCGGCGGCGGCGGCTTTGCGCGATCCGCCGGCGACGAAGCGGGCGGCGGGCGCCAAGGCGGGCGGGGCCGGGCAGGAGGCGACGGGGCTCGGCGATTCGCTTCGAAAGCTGGCGCTCGACATGGCCCGGCGGACCCTCGACGCGTGGGAAACGGCCGACTCCAAGCCGCGTGAGGACGCTGAGGCGCACAAGGTCGGCAACGGCTGATCGACGTTAAACTTACCCCCGTTATCCTCATTATCCACAGGCGGATTCGCCTTTCCCGAATCGGCGAAAGCTGACAGCTTCGAGACGTGGCCGGAAGGGCGGCGGACCGGAAACGGATCGTCACACGGAAGGCCGCAGCCCCAGGCCGAAGGCGCCGTCGCTCCCCCAAGGACGCTGGCGCTCCGAAGCGGAAGGGCAGGAGGCGGACGAAGCCGCGCCTTCATGAGCGCAAGCCCATGCCAGGCGGGATTTCACGAAACCTCCATGGCAAGGCCGGAAGAGCTCGTTCGCGAGCTTCGAAGGCGGCGCCGAACCGGCGAAGGCCGCGGGAATCGCCCCGCGGTCCGAGCCAGGGAGACGGGGACGGGCTTCGGCCCGAAACCGCGACCCGAACGGGGTTCATCGAAGAGGCTTCGGCCTTGGAGAAGGGCTCCGGGAGAGCGGCAAGGCCTTCGGGCGGCGGCGCGATCCGAAAGGGGATTTCGACGAGCTTCGGCTTCGAGAGATTCCTTCGAAAAGGCGGGACGGTTTCGGCCCAGCGCCTTTCGAGAAGGGCGACCGGAAAGGCTTCGGCCTCGATGCGAGCCTTCAGGAGACGGACCGGCTTCGGCCGGGCCGGATCCAGGGAAGCGAGGGTAAGGACTTCGGTCCTTCCCAAGCGACCCGACGGGGATCGGCGAGGGGCTTCACGGCCTCTTTGCCGAGACCCACCGGGTGCCGAACGGGGCTTCACCGCCTCGCTCCGGGATCCGGGGGAGAGCGAAGCGGGCCTTCGGGCCCGCCTCGCAATCCAAAGCCGCCCAGCGAGAGATGGCCTCGCCACCCAGCGACGGCAGTCAAAGCTGGGACAAGTGGGGGCCGGTGGCGACACCGGCCCCCATTATGATTCCCGGCCTCCGGTCCGGCGCATCTGGCGCCTGTTCTCGCAAGCGGTGACCGCATTATTTTTTGAGAGAAGGTACAAGGAACAAGGGGCTGACGGGTTTGGCGGTGGGGGCGTTTATGCCGCCGTTTGGAGGAATCGTTGGCCTTCGGCCGGAGGCCACTCGATTTTCCTGTGCCTTCGTGCCTTCTCTCAAAAACGGGTTCGCACCGAGCCGGAAATCCGCCTCCCTTGATCCGCATCGCCATTATGTCATGATGGGCCGAGGGGAGGGCGAGGCGATGTTCCTGAAGGGCGGCAAGGCGGGCAGCGGGCCGGGTCGGAGCGGCGGGACTTTCTCCTACATCGGAAGCGAGGTCACGGTCACCGGCGACATCGCCACCGAGAGCGAGATCCATCTCGACGGCAAGGTGGTGGGCGACGTCTGCTGCGGCGCCCTGACCCAGGGCCAGAGCGGCGAGGTCAGGGGCAATATCAAGGCGGCCGAGGCGAGGCTGTCGGGGCTGGTCGACGGAGCGGTCGAGGCGGGCGTCCTGACCCTCGAGGCGAGCGCCCGGGTGACCGGGGACGTCCTCTACGAGAGCCTCAGCGTCGCCGCCGGCGCCGAGGTCGACGGCCGCTTCAAGCGCCGCCGCGGCGGCGAGGACGGCGCCAGGGCCGCCAGGGCCCAGAAAGCGGCGCCGGCGCCGACGCCCTTGTTCGGGGGCGAGGACCAGTCGGCGGAGCCGGGATCCGAGCCGCGACGCGTTGACGCCGCGTAAACCTTAAGCCGCAAGGCGGCGCTAAGCCCGATCCGTCAGTGTCGCCATTCATGGCGCGGATCGAAATCCAGTTCCTCAAGACCGGCCGGCTCGCGGCGGCGGCGGCGCTGGCGCTGGCCGCGCCCTTGCTGATCGGCGGCACCGGGCGGCTGACCAGCCTCGATCAAAGGCTGCTGGCGGCGCATAATCGCGAGCGCAGCGCGGCCGGCATTCCCGCTCTGGCCTGGGACCCGGCGCTGGCCGCCGAGGCCGCCGCCTGGGGCGGCGAGCTCGCCGCCAGCGGCGAATTCGAGCATTCGGACGATCTGGACGAGGAGGATCCGCAGGGCGAGAATCTGTGGGCGGGGACTCGCGGCGCTTATGCGCCCGAGGAGATGGTCGAGGGCTGGATCGAGGAGAAGAGGCATTTCCGCCCCGGCCGCTTCCCCGACAACAGCGTCACCGGCGATTTCGCCGACGTCGGCCATTATACGCAATTGATGTGGCGCGACAGCGACCGGGTCGGCTGCGCCCTCGCGGCCGGGGCGGAGGAGGAGGTTCTGGTCTGCCGCTACCGGACCGCCGGCAACGTGGTGGGCGAGCGGCCCTTCTAGAAATTCGGGACAGTTACGAATTTCGGGCCGGCAGCGCAGCCCGCCCCGCGAAATTCGTAACTGTCCCGATTTTCTAGCGCGCGAGCAGTTTTTCCGCGGCGCCGGCGACCCGGGCGGGCTCGACACGAGCGACGGCGCCGACGAGCTTGTCGGCTTTCTCGAGCTTCGCGGGAGCCTGGGGCTCGGCGGTGTTGGCGAGGGCGATGCGCTCGATCAGGGCGGGGTCGGGCTGCGGGAGGCTTTCGGGCTCGTCCGCGCAGGCGGCGAGGCAGAGCGACGTTACGCAGGCAAAACCAAATCTTTTCATCGCCTTGCCCAACGCGCGAGAGCCGCGGAAGGATGCATGAGCGGGGCGGGGACGCCCCCGTCTGGCCCTTCGCCGCGAGCCGTGGCATGCTCCGACCGGGATTTGGGGACCCGGGGGAGGAGAGGATGGCGGCGAGCGTGAAGACCGACCATGCGCTGGAGCGCCTGGTCTTCTTCTCCGATGCGGTGTTCGCGATCGCGATCACCCTTTTGGTCATCGAGATCCACGCGCCGCAACTGCCCTACGGATCGCCCGACCAAGCCTATTGGAGCGCGCTGGGCCATTTGTGGCCGAGCCTGCTCGGCTATTTCGTCAGCTTCGCCGTCATCGGCCTGTTCTGGATGGGCCACCATCGCGCCTTCGCCCTGGCCGGCCGCTACCATTCGAAGATCCTGCCCTGGAACATGGGGCTTCTGCTCACCATCGCGTTCATGCCGTTCGTCACCGCCTGGCTCGCCCAGAATCTCAACGCCCGGCCGCCGGCCCTGCTCTATTGCGGAGCGATGCTGGCCGCGGCCGCGTTCAACGTGAAGGTGGTCAGGACCGCGACCGGGCCCGACATGGTCGACCCGCGCACCAGCGCCGAGGACATCGTCTACGTGCGCCGGCGCTCGCTCAGCGTCCTGCTCGGCTCGGCCTGCGCGGTCGCTTTGGGCTTCGTCCTTCCGCAAATCGCCCAGGCCGGGCTGATCACCATCCCGATCTGGCGGCGGGTGCTGACCCGGAGGGCGAAAGCGCGCTGACAGCTGGCCGGAAAGGGGCGGGCTTTCCTGGCCGATCCCGATGCCTCGCCTTTCATTTTCAAGAGAAGGCACAAAGGCGCGACGTAGAGTGCCCGGGCGCGCGCAGCGCATTCATTTGGCGGCAGACGCACCGCGATGGCCGAGGACATGCGCCGCTTTTCAACGTCGCGCCTTTGCGCCTTTGCGCCTTTTCTCAAAAAATGAGTCGGGACCTGCGGTCGGGAGAAGGGGTCGGGATCAGCCCGGCTTTCCCGGAGGGCGCGGCGATCGGAGAGGCATTGCCCAGCTCGTCGTGATCAGGCGGGCTTCGGCAGGCGACATCGCGCGGCGCATCATGGCGGCGACGCTTCCGTCCGAGGGGGCTCCGCCGAGCCCATTTCCGCCCATGTCCGTCATCCCGCTTCAACGCTGCAAAAAACAGGTCGTTCCGTGGAAGCAACGGCCTTAGACGGGCCTGAAGACAAGAAGGGCCCCGATGAGAGCGATCGCCGATCCCAGCAACGCCCTCGGGCGAGGCCTCGCTTCGATCCGAAGCCAGTTCCAGGTTCCCGAGACCTTCCCGCCGGCGGTGCTCGCCGCCGCCGAGAAGGCGTCGAGGCGCGCCCCGGCCGAGCATGTCGATCGCACGAGCTGGCCGTTCGTGACCCTGGATCCGGCCTCGTCGACCGATCTCGACCAGGCCTTCGCCATCGAGAGCGACGGGGCGGACCTGCTGCTTCGCTATGCGATCGCCGACGTCGCCTGGTTCGTCGAGGACGGCGACGCGATCGATCAGGAGGCGTGGCGGCGCGGAACGACCCAATATCTGCCGGACGGCAAGGCCGGGCTCTACCCGCAGGTGCTGAGCGAGGGGGCCGCGAGCCTGCTCCCCGACGGGCCCCGGCCGGCCGTCATCTTCACCGTGAGGATTAAAGAGGACGGCGCGGTGCGCCTCGACGGAGCGGAACGGGCGATCGTCCGGAGCCGGGCCAAGCTCGCCTACGACACAGTCCGGAGCTCCGATCTGCCACCCGGCTTCGCCGAGCTCGCCCGGCGCATCCAGAGCGCCGAGGCCCGGCGCGGGGCGGCCCGGGTCAATCCGCCCGCCCAGGAGCTCGCCGCCATCGGCGACGGCCGCTACGAGCTGCTGTTCCGGCCGCCGCTCGAGTCGGAGGTGCACAACGCCTCGCTGTCGCTGGCGACCAACCTGGCGATCGCCGACCTGCTCCAGGCCCACCATACCGGCCTGTTCCGGATCATGGCCGAGCCGGACGAAAGGGCCGTCGCCCGCCTTCGCCACGCGGCCAAAGGCCTCGGCCTGACATGGCCGGCCAAGGCGCCGCTCGCCGAGCTCGAGCGAAGCCTGGATCCCGCCGATCCCAGGCAGGCCACCTTCATGCTCGCCATCCAGCGCGCCGGCCAGGGCGCCTCCTACATTCCGTTCCGGAAGGGCGAGACGCCCTGGCATTCCGCCGTCGCCGCCACCTACGCCCACGCCACGGCGCCGCTGCGCCGACTGGCCGACCGTTACGTGGTCCGGGCCGCCCTCGCGATCGCGAACGGCCGGCCGGTGCCGCCGGCCGTCGCCGACGCCTTCGAGAGGCTTCCCAAGGTCATGGCCCGGGCCGACGCCCTCGGCGCCCGGATCGAACGCGCCGCCATCGATCTCGCCGAGGCGGTGCTGCTCGCCGGGCGGGAGGGGGAGACTTTCCAAGCCGTTGCCACGGAGGTCGACGAGCGCGGGGTCAGGATCCAGCTGTGCGAGCTTCCCGTGATGGCGCGGGTGGCCGCCGAGGGGGTCAAAGCGGGAGAGAGCCTGAAGGTCGCGCTGGTCGAGGCCAATCCGGAGCTTCGAACCATCACCTTCAGTCCTGGCGACAGGCACCGCCAGGCCGGAAAGGGTCGAACCCCGCCGCCGGCCTCCTGAGGCCGCGCCTTTCAGTTTCAAGAGAAGGCGCAAAGGCGCGACGTAGAGCGTCTTCCTCGCGCGCAGCGCCTCTCTTCGAAGACCCTAGCGCCGCGGTCAAACTGGGACGCCCCCTTCTACGTCGCGCCTTTGCGCCTTCTCTCAAAAAGCCTGGCCTGCGGCCGGAAAAGAAACGCGCGATGCGCAGGCCTGCCGGCCGATTCGCGGCACGCGATCCGGACTGCTCGAATCGGCCTCGAAAACGGGCTCCAAAAATAAAGTTTTTGCGTAAAGGGCTGCGAAAAATAGGATTTGTGTAGGAAAGTAGAGCGCTCGAAAAATCGCAGTTTTAATATGGCTGGAGGGTCATAAAAATAGGATTTGACCGGAGCGGTACAAAGCGCTTGACAGCGTCACGCTGCTGGGGTACTATTTAGTCACGCTGCAGAATTGTAGCTGGAGAAGATCGAGCAGCCGGCGCGGGCCAATCCGCGGCGGCTTTTTCTTTGCGCGCCGCGCGGGCGCCGGCGAGGCCGGGCCCGGATCGAAGAGCGGGCGCGCGGTTCGGCCGCCATGTCTTTTGCGACAAGAAATCCTCCCCCGGTTTTCCGGGGGAGGGGGACCGCACGAAGTGCGGTGGAGGGGTTCTTCGGGATCGCCAAGAACCCCTCCACCAGGCTTCGCCTGGTCCCCCTCCCCGGCAAAGGCCGGGGAGGATTCGAGGCGAAGGCATGGCGGCCGTTTCATCGTGGGAGGGGTGAGATGAGCGGGGACAGGCATGCCCTGCGCGACGAGCGCGGGCGATTTGCGGCGCCGCCGGGCGCCGGGGCGGAGCCGCCGGGTGCCGGGAAGGAGCTGAAGCGGGGGCGGGGGGAGCGCGCGAAGGACCGGCCGCAGATCCGAAGCAAGCATAAAAGGGCGCTGACCGGGCCCCAGATCGAAACCTTCCTCGCAAGTCTCGCGGAGACCTGCAACATCTCCCAGGCGGCGCGCGAGGCCGGGCGACTGGCTCGCCTTTTCTACGACCTGAAGCGGCGGGACGCCGGCTTCCGGGCGGCGTGGATCGAGGCGTTGCGGGAGGGTTACGACCGCCTCGAGCTGGAGATGATCCGACGCGCCCGTTTCGGAACGCCGAGGAGCGTCTTCTTCCAGGGGCGCAAGACGGGGACGACCCGGGTGCTGAACGACGCGACGGCGCTCCGGCTGCTCCACTTCCATCGCAAGAGCGTCGAGTCGATGCGGGCGGCGGATCAGAGCGACGCGATCGACGGCTCGGCGATCTTCGAGGAGCTGGCGGCGCGCCTGGCCGAGATCAGGGCAGAAGCGGCGGCGAAGCCCGGGAAGGCCGAAGATGAAGGCGCCTGAGGGAGAGTCGATCGCCGAGCAGATTGCGAGCCTCGGCCCGGAAGAGCGGGTGCGAGCGCTGGCCAATCTCAGCCCGGAGCAGCGCGCCCACGTCCGCTATGTCTGGGCGGTGTGGGAGCGCCGGAAGCAGCGCGAGCCCGATCTGCCCTGGCGGACTTGGCTGGTGCTCGCCGGCCGCGGCTTCGGCAAGACCCGGATGGGGGCCGAATGGGTGCGGCGGATGGCCAGGACCGACGGGCGGGTCAGGATCGCCCTGGTCGGGGCGACCCTGGCCGAAGCCCGGTCGGTGATGGTGGAGGGGCCCAGCGGCATTCTCGCAATCTGCCCCGACGATGAGCGGCCGGTCTGGGAGCCGTCCCTCGGCCGGCTGCGCTGGCCGGGCGGCGCCCGGGCCCAGATCTATTCGGCAGCGGAGCCTGAGAGCCTGCGCGGGCCGCAGCATCATTTCG
Organism: Allosphingosinicella sp.; assembly: GCA_035719905.1. Taxonomy (GTDB): domain Bacteria; phylum Pseudomonadota; class Alphaproteobacteria; order Sphingomonadales; family Sphingomonadaceae; genus Allosphingosinicella. Next base: position 8,906 of record DASTFN010000068.1, on the reverse strand, counting down.
CCTGGTGCGACGAGATCGCCAAATGGCCGTTCGGCCCGGCGGCGTGGGACAATCTGATGCTCGGCCTCAGGTGCGGCGCGCTGCCCCGGGCGATGGCGACGACGACGCCGCGGCCGGTGGCGCTGGTGCGAAGGCTCTGCGCACAGGCGGGGGTGGCGACGACCCGGGGGCGGACCGGCGACAATGCGCTCCACCTCGCCGGAGCGTTCATCGCCGACGTCGAGCGCGATTATGGCGGCACCCGCTTCGGCCGGCAGGAGCTGGACGGGGAGCTGATCGAGGACGTCGAGGGCAGCCTGTGGCCGCGGGACCTGATCGAAAGGTGCCGGGCGGCGCTTCCCCTCCCGGGAAGAGAAAATGGGGACAGTTACGAATTTTCCGCAGAGGCGGATCCGGCCGGCGGGCCGGCAACACAAATTCGTAACTGTCCCCATTTTCTCAGGCGGGTCGTGATCGGGGTGGACCCGCCGGCTTCGGCGGAGGGGGATTCGTGCGGGATCGTGGTCTGCGGGCTGGGCGGCGACGGGATCGGCTACGTTCTGGCCGATGCCAGCGTCGCGGGGCTGAGCCCGGAGGGCTGGGCTCGGGCGGTGGCCCGGGCGGCGGCGGAGTGGAGCGCGGACCGGGTGATCGCCGAGGGCAATCAGGGCGGGGCGATGGTGGCGAGCGTGCTGAGGGCCGCCGACGTCGGCCTGCCGGTGAGGATGGTCCATGCCTCGATCGGCAAGGCGGCCCGGGCGGAGCCGGTGGCGGCCCTGTTCGAGCGCGGCGCGGCGAAGTTCGCCGGGGCCTTCCCGGCGCTCGAGGACGAGCTTGCCGGGCTGATCCAGGGCGGCGGCTACGAGGGGCCGGGGCGCTCGCCCGACCGGGCGGACGCGATGGTCTGGGCGATGACCGAGCTGATGCTCGGCAAGCCGCGGGCGGAGCCGAGGATCAGGCGGCTGTAGGGCGTGCGGGCATCGGTGCCGCGCAAGGTAAGGTTTCACCCAAAGCACCAAAGGACCAAAGGGGCCGCGGCGCCCTTCGGGTCCGGAACCGTCGGATGAAATTCGAGGGAGCGACGTTGTCGCTCCTTTGCAGGTGCCTGGCCGATCGAGCGGGGCCGTCGAGCGCCCCGAGCTCTTTGGTCCTTTGGTGCTTTGGGTGAAATCGCCTCCCTTGCAGGGAGGGAGATTTGGCGGAGGGAAATCATGAAATCGTGGTTCGGACGGAAGGCGGCGCCGGCGGCGCGGCCTTTGCTTCATCGCGGCTATGCGGGGGCGGCGGGGGTCGGGGAGTGGCCGCGCCATTACGAGGCGCAGGTACGCGAGGCCTATCTCGGCAATCCGGTGGCGCAAAGGGCGGTCCGGCTGGTGGCGGAGAGCGTCGCCTGGGCGCCCGTCTATGCGGCCGACGGGGAGGTGGGGGCGGCGGCCTCGGCTCGGGCGCTGAAGCTGGCGGCCCCGCCGCTGCTCGATGCCGCGGCGGCGCAATTGCTTCTCCACGGCAACGCCTTCGTCCAGATCCTGCTCGATTCCGACGCGGCCCCGGCGGAGCTGTTCGCGCTTCGCCCCGAGCGGGTGACGGTCGAGGCGGATTCGGGCGGCTGGCCGGAGGCCTATGTCTACCGGGCCGGGACGGTGAAGGCGCGGCTCGCGGCGCGCGATGCGCTGGGGCGGCCGGGCCTCATCCATATCAAGGCGATGCACCCGCTCGACGACCATTATGGGCTGGGCTGCCTCGGCGCCGCCGCGGGGGCGGTGGCGATCCACAATGCGGCGACCCGCTGGAACAAGGCCCTGCTCGACAATGCGGCGCGGCCTTCCGGGGCGCTGACCCTCGAAAGCGGCGACGGGGCGCTGGCGGCCGAGCAATATGACCGGCTGAGGGACGAGCTGGAGCTTCATTTCGCCGGAACCGCCAATGCCGGGCGGCCGCTGCTGCTCGAGGGCGGGCTGAAATGGCAGGCGATGAGCCTGACCCCCGCCGACATGGACTTCGCCGGGATGAAGGCGGCGGCGGCGCGGGAGATCGCTTTGGCGTTCGGGGTGCCGCCGATGCTGCTCGGGCTGCCGGGGGATTCGACCTATGCCAATTACCGGGAGGCGAACCGGGCGCTGTGGCGGCTGACCGTGCTTCCGCTCGCCGACAAATTGCTCGGCGGGATCGCGGCGGCGCTCTCGACCTGGTGGCCGGGGCTGAAGCTCGCGCTCGACGTCGACCAGGTGACGGCGCTGGCCGAGGACCGGGAGCGGCTGTGGGCGCAGGTGACGGCGGCGGACTTCCTCAGTCGCGAGGAGAAAAGGGAGATGCTGGGGTTCGCTCCGTCGGACGGACCCTAGGTCTGCCGGGACCCGAAGTAGAAGCCGACGACCGAGCCGACCAGACCCACCATCGCGGTGAAGACCGGCGACACGCTGGTCGTGAGGAGGTTGAGAGAGGTCGTGGCGGCGGCGCATTTGGTGCCGTCGAGCCAGCACATGATGGTGAAGACGAGCGACACCAGGACGACGACGACGATGATCCCGACCAGGATCCAGAGCAGGAAGAAGGCGATCGTCTTGCGGGTGTTGCCGAGCTCGACCGGCTCAACCCCGACCGGGCCGCCGCCGGAACCGGTGCCGCCGGGCCCAAGCGTCGAGGCGGGGATGGTGCCGAGGCCCAGAGCCGCCTCGGCATCGTCGATGCTCGGCGCCCCGGGGCCGGGAGTCTGGCCGGTTCCCTGATCTGGCATGCCGCTCCCCCCTTTTGGAACCGCTATTTCTTGAACACCACTTTCTGGAAGCGATCGCCCTTCTTGATGAGGAGGTCGTCCTTTTCGCCGACATTCTCCGAAATCACCTTCTGGGTGGTGACGGCTTCCTGAATGATGGTGTTCGCGCTGACGCCGCGGGCCTTGGCCTGCGCGAGCACGGCTTTGATGTCTTCTTCGCTTAGGTCGACGGTAACTTTGGGCATGCCTGTCCTGCCTCCGATCGTGGCCGAGAATAGCTCCATGGCGGCGCGTCCGCCAGCCCCAATCCGGCCGCCGGGGAGCGGCCGGGCGACGACAATCGAAGGAGCCGATGATGATTGAACAGGGGAACGGGATGCTCGCTTTGCTCGCCGCCCAGGCGGAGGGGCAGGGGGCCGGGGCGGTGACGGTGCGGGCGCTGGTCGAGGAGGCGAGCGAGGCCGGCGCGGCGCGGGCGCTGGCGGCGCTCGGGCTCAGCGACGGCAAGGCCCGGCGCGACATGGACGAGCTTCGCGAGCTGCTCCAGGCCTGGCGCGACGCCAAGAAATCGGCGTGGCAGGCGGTGGTGAGCTGGATGGTGAGGATCCTGCTCGCCCTGCTGGTGCTCGGGATGAGCGTCAGGCTGGGTTTGCTGGAGCTCCTGAAATGAGGTTTGCGGGCTATGCGGCGATCTTCGACCGGCCCGACCGGGGCGGGGACGTGGTCCGGGCGGGGGCGTTCGAGCGGAGCCTGAAGCGGGGGGCGGGGGCGGTGCCTTTGCTTTGGCAGCACGATCCGGCCCGGCCGGTCGGGCGGATCGAATATCTGAAGGAGGACCGGCGCGGGCTGAGGGTCATCGCCCGGCTCTCGGGCGGGTCGGCGGGGCGCGAGGCGGCGGCCTTGCTGAAGGAGGGCGCGGTGGCGGGGCTGAGCTTCGGCTACAGGGTGCGCCGGGCGAGCGGGGCGGCGCCGCGCGCCCTCGAGGATGTCGAGCTGGTCGAAATCAGCCTGGTGACCCTGCCGATGCAGCCCAAAGCGCGGGTCCATGCGCTGGCCGGAGCGGCGCCGGCGGGGTAGGAGGGGCGATGGGCCGATCCATCCTGGCACTTGCTCTCGGGCTGCTCGCGGCGGCGAGCGACCGGAGGACGGAGCCGCTCGACGGCGGCTATTCGCTCGACTTCACGACCGACCCCGACAGCCTGAGCTATTGGAGGCAGGACGAGTGCGCCCGGCGCGAGCGAGGCGGCTGGCACAGAAGCACCGGCCATTGCGAGCCGATGCTTCCGGCCCGGGAGATGAAAGGCGTGTTCATCACCGCCTTCGAGGAGCGAAGCTTCTTCGAGGGGGATGAGTCCCTCCCGGACGGCAACGATCCGCGGCGCTTCGGCAACGAGATCGAGCTGAGCCCGGAGGAATTCGCCCGAGTGGCGGAGTCGCCGCCGCCGGGGTTGGGCAGCGCCGCCTACCTGCTGACCTTCGTCGGCCGGCGGATGCGCGAGCCTTATTTCGTCAATTGCGACGGGACGCCCGATTTCGTCTGGGTCGTCGAACGGCTGAGGACGGCCCGTTATCTGGGCCCCGGCAAACGATTCGACGTCAAGGCCATGCTGGCCCGGCCGGTGACGGTCGCGGTCAGGCACAAAGGCCGCTGGGGCAAGGAAGAAGCGGAGGCCGTCCTACGCTGCATCGAGCGAGGATAGCCCATTGGGAACAGGGAAGAAGTGGGATTCCCGCTTGCACGGGAATGACGGGGACGTGTGTCCGATCGGGAAGAGGAGAAATGACATGCTGGAAGTGAAAGCGGATCCGCTGGAGGCGTCGTTCGAGGCGCTCGAGCGGGAGGAGGGCGACATCGCCGAGCTCAGGGAGGAGATGGCGCAGCTGAAGGGGCGGATGGACGCCCAGGCGGTGGCGGCGGGCCGGCCGGCGCTGAGCGGGACGAAGGGCTCGAGCTCGCCCTTCGTCGAGGCCTATCTGAGGAAGGGGCTCGAGAGCGGGGTCGAGCTCAAGGCGCTGGCCGGGACGACCGACGCCGCCGGCGGCTATGCGGTGCCCGAAGAGATCGATGCCGAGATCGGCCGGCTGCTGACCGCGATCTCGCCGATCCGGGCGATCGCCAACGTCGTCAAGGTCGGAAGCGCCGGCTATCGCAAGCTGGTGACGGCGGGCGGGACCCCGTCGGGATGGGTCAGCGAGACGGCGGCCCGGCCGGAGACGGCGACTCCCAATTTCATCGAGGTCGCTCCGCCGTTCGGCGAGCTCTACGCCAATCCGGCGGCGAGCCAGGCGATGCTCGACGATGCCGCCTTCGACGTCGAGGCGTGGCTGGCGCAGGAGATCGCGACCGAGTTCGCCCGGGCCGAAGGCTCGGCCTTCGTCGCCGGCAACGGGGTCAACCGGCCCAAGGGCTTCCTGGCGGCGCCGAACTCGGCGCTGGGCGATCCTCTGCGCGCCTTCGGGACCCTTCAGTTCCTCGCCACCGGCGCCGCCGGCGGGTTCGGGGCCAATCCGGGCGACAAACTGATCGACCTCGTCCAGACGCTCCGGCCGCCCTACCGGCAGGGCGCCTCGTTCGTGATGAACTCGGCGACGGCGTCGGCCATCCGCAAGTTCAAGACCGCGGACGGGGCGTTCCTGTGGCAGCCGGGGCTGGTCTCCGGGCAGCCCGACACGTTGCTCGGCTATCCGGTGGTCGAGGCGGAGGACATGCCCGACGTGGCGGCGGACAGCCTGTCGGTCGCGTTCGGCAATTTCCGGACGGGCTATCTGATCGCCGAGCGGACGGAGACCCAGATCCTTCGCGACCCCTATACCAACAAGCCGTTCGTCCATTTCTACGCGACCAGGCGCGTGGGCGGGCAGGTGGTGAACAGCGAGGCGATCAAGCTTCTGAAGTTCGCGGCCTGACCGAAAAGGGGGACACGTACTTTTTCGCGAAAAAGTACGTGTCCCCAAATCCCCCGGGAGACAGATCATGATCGAGGGCGAGGCGCTGGTCCTGCCGCCGGAGGCGGCGGGGGCGGCGAAGGGATATTTGCGGGTCGAGCGCTCCGACGAGGACGGCCTGATCGCCGGGCTGGTCGAGGCGGCGGCGGAGCTTTGCGAGGGCTTCACCGGGCAGGCCCTGCTCACCCGCGGCTTCAGCGAGACTCTGCCGGCGAGCCGGGCGTGGCAGCGGCTGGGCCGATCGCCGGTACGGGCGATCACGCTGGTCGAGGCTCTGCCGGCGGACGGGCCGGCGCAGCCGCTGGCGAGCGCCGCCTACGGGATCGACGTGGATTCCGCGGGCGACGGCTGGGTGAGGCTGATCGAGCCGGGCGAGGCTCGGCGGATCCGGGTCGGCTACCAGGCGGGCCTGGCCGCGGCCTGGGAGGATCTGCCGGCAGCGCTCAGGCAAGGCGTGCTTCGGCTTGCGGCGCATTTCTACACCCACCGGGCGACGGAGGCATCGCGCCCGATCGAGCCGCCGGCGGCGGTCGCCGCTCTGTGGCGGCCCTTCCGCCGGCTTCGGCTGCGTTGAGGAGGGGACGATGTTCGAACGACTGATGCTCCACGGCGCGGCGCTGGCCCGGAAAGGCGTCCGGGCGCGACGGGCCGAGCTGGCCGAGGCGCTTCGCGACGAGGCGCCCGAGGGCGTCCGGGTCGGCGAGGCGGAGGAGGGGGTGGCGCTCGAGGGGCGCGGCCTTGCACGCCGCTTCGCGCTCGAGCCGGAGCTGCGCTGGCTCGTTTCGGGGAGGCGGCGGTGAGCGGCGCGGGCGCGGCCCTCGGCGCCGCCGCGATCGAAGCCCTGGAAGCGCTCGGGCTGGGCGGAATCTATCCCGGGCCGCCGCTTCAGGCGGCTTATCCGTACGCCGTCGTCGAGTGCGGGCCGGAGACGGATTGGGGGCACAAGAGCGGCAGCGGGCGCGAGCTCAGGCTGGCGGTGATCCTGCGCGATTCCGGCGAGCGGCCGGAGCGGGCCCAGGCTTTCGCCGACGTCGTCGAGTCGGCGCTCGCGGCCGGGCTCGACGTCGAGGGCTGGCGGCTGGTCACCCTGGCGCTGGTGCGACGGCGGACCCTCGCCGAAGGGCGCGGCGGCCGGGCCGGCTGGGCGGTGGCGATCGACTATCGGGCGCGGATGCTGGCGGAGGGCTAATTCCCCTCCCTGGAAGGGAGGGGTCAGGGGTGGGTCCGCCGAAGGCGGCCGAAACTCGGAGTCCGCAAGCAGTCTCGCTGCGCTCGCCTACCCACCCCCAGCCCCTCCCTTGCAGGGAGGGGAGTCATTTCGGGGCCGGGGTTTCCATGCTGGCCTTGAAGGTCTCGACCGCATTTTCGTGGATGTAGCCGATCTCTTCGGTCGCGTTCCGCTCGGCGGTCGCTCGGGCGATCTTGGCGGCGACGTCGGTGGAGATCGAGGCGGCGCGGAAGGCGGCCTCTTCGGCCTTGCAGGCGGTGGCGAGCTTGGCCTGGAAGGCGGCCTCGTCGGCGCCCTCCTTGACCTGCGCCCGGGCGAAGCCGCCGAGACATTTGGAATAGCTGGTGCGGGCCGAAGCGAGATTGCCCTGGGCGGACGCCATGAGGGCGATGAGCAGCACTTGTGAAATCATCCCGAATTCCAGTGCAACAAGTTGAGACGACGGGAGAATATCGATGGGAGCGGAAAAGGGAAGTGCTTTCTTGCTGAAAGTCGGAAACGGCGCAGAACCGCCGGTCTTCGCGACCGTGGCGGGGATGCGGACGACGCAGATGTCGGTAAACGGCGAGGCGGTCAACGTCACCAGCAAGGACTCGGGCGGCTGGCGCGAGCTTTTGTCGGGAGCGGGCGTGCGCTCGATCTCGGTGGCAGCCAGCGGCATCTTCACCGGATCCGCGGCTGAGATACGGATCAAGTCGAACGCGCTGGCCGGGCAGATCGACGATTACGAATTGAGCTTCGAGAGCGGCGAAAGGCTGCGCGGCCGCTTCCTGGTGACCCGGCTCGATTATTCGGGCGATTACAATGGCGAGCGCAATTACGCCCTGAGCCTGGAAAGCTCGGGCGCGGTGGTGACGCTGTGAGCGCCCCGGCGAACCCCGCGCGGGGCGAGTCGGCGCTGCTCGTCGGCGGCGAGGCGCTGACGCTCCGGCCGAGCTTCGCGGCCCTGGTCGCCGCCGAGGAGGAGCTGGGTCCGCTCTTCGCCCTGGTCGAGCGGGCGGCGGCGGGCGGGCTTCGCCTGAGCGAGATCGCGGCCCTGTTCTGGCATTGCGCGGAGGGGCGACCGGAGGGGCTGACCCGGGAGCGGATCGGCGAAGCGGTCGCCGAGCGGGGGCTGGCGGGGGTGACCCCGGTGCTGAAGGGGCTGCTCGGGCAGATCCTCCAGGGTGCTTCGACAGGCTCAGGATGAGCGGGATCCAAAGGTTTAGCGAGAGCGCGGCCCGGCTGGCGGGGCTGGCGGGGGCGCTTCTGGGGTGGCGGCCGGACGAGTTCTGGAGAGCGACTCCGGCGGAGCTCGGGGCGGTGCTCGGGGCGATGGCGGGAGAGGATCCCGAGCCTGCCGGGCGGCCGGATCTCGAACGGCTGATGGAGCGGTTTCCGGATTAGGGGTCGCAATGACGGCTCGGGGAGGATTTATGGACGAGGAGATTGAGCGGCTGCTGGTCAGCGTTCGGGCGGATACCGGCGCGTTTGCGCGGGACGTGGCGGAGATGAAGGGGCAGCTGGAAGGGCCGCTGGCCGACGGGCTGGAGCGGGCCGGGCGGGTGCTCGAGACGGCGCTGATCCGGGCGGTCAGGACCGGCAAGCTGGGGTTCGAGGATCTGAAGCGGGTCGCCCTGGCGGCGATGGCGGAGATCGCCTCGGCGGCGATCCGGGGCGGCATCGAAGCCGCGTCCGGAGGCGGCAAGGGCGGGCTGTTCGCGGCGGCGGCGCAGGTGCTGGGCGCCCTGCTCGGGGCTCCGGGACGGTCGACCGGCGGGTCGGTGGCGCCGGGGCGGCCCTATCTGGTCGGCGAGCGCGGGCCCGAGCTGTTCGTGCCGACCGCCAGCGGCCGGATCGAGGCGGGGCGGGGCGGAGTGCGCGAGATCAGGATGAGCATCGCCGTCAGCGCCCCGGCCGGCGAGGCGCCGCAGGCGCTGGCGCGATCGGGCCGGCAGGTGGCCCGGGCGGTGAAGCAGGCGCTGATGCGGGTCGAGGATTAGGTCGCGTCGCCCCAGCGAAGGCTGGGGCCCCGGGGGGCGAAAGGCGCAGTGTTTTTCA